>CAZBWQ010000001.1:0-24832 GCA_964495565.1 uncultured Sandaracinaceae bacterium
CGCCCCGCGGCATTCAGCACGTTGACTTGGAGCTTGGAGCTCACCGGCGCGACGATCGAGCAGCGTGCCGACGCCTGGTGGATGGCAAGCGCCCAGGTCGAGCAGGCAAGCGACGGCTATGTCCGTCAAGAAACCCGATATTTCGATCAAGGGGGCGCGCTCGTGCTGGTCAGCCGCCAGGTCGTCACCGTCTTCACCTAGCCAGCCCGTCTTCAGGCCGTCTCAAACGGCGTGCGGTGCGCCTAATCGAGGCTCACCGGACCACCGGAGGTGATCGTGAGTGACGTCGAGAGCGGCAGATCGCGCGAGGAGGTGCCCACGTGGATCTCGTGCTCGAGCGGCTCGACCACCCACGACGCCTGGCCCACGTCGTAGTAGGCCAAGCTGTTGATGGGGAGCGCGATCTCGATGGTGTCGGTCTCGCCCGGCTCGAGGTCGATCTTCGCGAACCCTTTCAGATCCCGATCGGCCCGCTCGACGGCGGAGCCGGGATAGCTGACGTAGAGCTGCACGACCTCGGCCCCGGCGCGAGATCCAGTGTTGGTCACGTCGACGGCAAACGTAGCGACCTCCCCAGGCTTCGCTTCGTTTCGATCGACCCGTAGGTTCCCCACGGTAAACGTCGTGTAGCTCAACCCGAAGCCGAACGGGAACTGCGGATCATCCCCGTTTCGATCCAGGAGCCGGTACCCGTGAAAGTAATCGTAGGTCACCGCGAGAGAGACGTTGTCGAACGTCGGGAGTTGGTCGAGGCTGGTTGGAAAGGTGATCGGAAGCTTGCCAGAGGGCGTGGCTTCGCCGAACAACAGATCCGCAATCGCATGACCGCCGAGCTGGCCCGGGTACCATACCATCAACAGCGCTTCGACCTCGGGCAACCAAGCACCCATCGTGATGGCGCCCCCGCCTTCGAGGACGACGATGGTGCGATCGTTGGCGGCCGCGGCGTCGGTGATCAATTTCTCGCGTGTCGCACCGAGGCTCAAATCGACGCGATCCCCCGCGCCGATCAAACCCTCGCCCTCGTCGGCCGACGTGAGTCCGGTGACCACGATGACCGCGTCGGCCCCTTGCAGCGTCGTCAGGTCCGAGGGGTCCAAGACGTCCTTGCCGATGTGATCGACTTCCACCGACTCGCCGACGGCTTCCTGGATTCCCTGGAGCGGAGTCACGACGAATGACGGCCTCGTATTGCTGCTTCCGGTGTCCCCAGTGTTTGCGGTGTCGGCCAAGGTCCCGACCACGGCGATCCGCGTGAGCGATCCGAGATCGAGCGGCAAGGTGTTCGACTCGTTTTGGAGAAGCACGGAGCCTCGGGTGGCCACCTCCCGGGCGAGCACCAAATGATCTTCGTTTGCCAGCACGCTCTCGTCCGGCGCGGGCGGCTCGTCTAGCCCGTATTGGAGCTTCTTGCGAACCATGCGCGTCACGGCCTCGTCGATGACGGCCTCGGGCACCTCGCCACCGAGCACGGCTTCGAGCAGGTCGTCTCCGTACACCCGCGCAATCGGCATCTCGAGGTCGAGGCCGTTGAGGGCCGATCCCAGCGTGGACTGCGTTCCGAACACGAAGTCGGAAAGCACGAAGCCATCGAAGCCCCAATCGCCCTTCAGGATGTCGCGCAGCAACACCTCGTTCTCGCCGCAGAATTGACCGTTGACCGAGTTGTAAGCGCTCATCACGGACGCGGCCTGGCCTTCGCGCACCGCCGCCCGAAAGTGCCGCAAATAGATTTCGCGCAACGTGCGCTCGTCGACGGTCACGTCGACTTCGAAGCGCGTGTCTTCGATGCTGTTGACCGCGTAGTGCTTGGGGTTGGCGAGCACGTGCTCTTGCACGCCTTCGACGAACGCGACGCCCATGCGAGAGAGATGGTGCACGTCTTCGCCGTAGGTCTCCTGCGAACGTCCCCAGCTCGGATGCCGCAAGATGTTGATCGTCGGCGCCAAGAGGATGTTCCCGCCGATCGCCGCGAGCTCTCGGCCCATGGCGGCGCCCACGCGGCGCTCGAGATCGGGCTCCCAGGTGGCCCCGCGAGCCATTCCCACCGGGAACGTCGTGGCGCCCTGTGCGTTGGTGACGCCTCGCGGACCGTCCGACATCTTGAACGGTGGAACGCCGAGCCGCTCGACCCCGGGCACGTTCCACAACAGCTCGCCTTCCGGCAGGAAAACCCCGCTATCGCCGGCCATCTGGGCGATTTTTTCGTCGAGCGTCATCTGCGAGACGAGCCGCTCGACCTCGGATTCGAGCTCGGAGCCCGAATCGGACTCGCTGCATGCCGAAACCAACGCGACCACCCCGACAATCCACACCACCAAATTCATGCGCATCCCGCCGTGACTAGCACATCGCCGTATGAGGGGACACTCTCCGTACCGCTAACCATTCGAAATCCATCACGACCTCCGTGAAAGATCGCAACGCGATCCCAGCACGCCTGCATCGAGGCCGAGTTGCGCGGACTCGGGGGTGGACGCTCGATGGCCCACGTACGCGTTGCATCGTATAGCCAACCTGGCTGCCATGCTCATCCGCACGGGCTACGACATCGTGTTCGAGTATCCGGTACCCACACCGGTCCTGGCGATGCTCTACGTTCATCCTTCGCGCACGGCATCGATCGTCCGCGCCGAGTCGCTCGTCGTCGAGCCGCGAGTACGGATCGAGAGCTACATCGATACCTTCGGCAACCGTTGCGGCCGCATGTTCGTGCCGTCAGGAGAGATCCGGTTTTGGAACGATGCCGTCCTCGAGGATAGCGGCGAGCCCGACCGGCAGAAGAGAAGCGCCGAACAGCACGAGATTCACGCGCTGCCCGACGAGGTGCTCCGCTTCTTGCTTCCGAGCCGCTACTGCGAGGTCGACCGAATGCTGGACGTGGCTTGGAAGCGGTTTGGCGCTGGTCCCACGGGTTGGGCCCGCGTCCAGGCCGTTTGCGACTTCGTCCATGAGCACATCCGCTTCGACTACCTGCAAGCGCGCAGCACGCGCACGGCCTACGAGGCCTATCAAGAGCAGGTCGGGGTCTGTCGCGACTTCACCCATCTCGCCGTGACGCTGTGTCGATGTCTGAACATTCCCGCCCGATACTGTACCGGCTATCTCGGTGACATCGGGGTTCCACCCTCGGAGGACCCGATGGACTTCAGCGCTTGGTTCGAGGCGTATCTGGATGGTGAGTGGCATACCTTCGACCCGCGCAACAACATGCCGCGAGTCGGTCGAATCCTGATGGCTCGCGGGCGCGACGCTGCCGATGTCGCATTGCTGACCGCTTTCGGCGTGAGTCGCTTGGTCCGGTTCGAGGTATGGACCGACGAAGTCGGCGACGAAGCTCTCCGCGTGGACTAGGGGACACTCTCCACGTAGGCAATTCCTCGGAATTACTCCTTGATTCCGACGAAGATCGCAACGACATCGGCGCGCTTCAGCCTCCTCGCCGCGGCCGTGAGCGGGTTTTCGCGGTGTGCCTCGTAACTGGCCGAAATTAGCGTGTTTGCGAAGGGGGTGCGTGTCCCTAAGGAGCAAGCACGCGGCCGATGAAGAGCGTGGCTCCCGTCGGTTTGTCGATGATCGCGAACACGAAGGGGCGGTCGATCACCAGCGTGGCCGGGGGCGGCGCCGACGTCTCGCCGACGATCACCGCGGTGGCGGCGGCCGCTTCCGTTCCGCGTTCGTCGACCGCCACGAAAGCCTGGTGCACCACGTCCTGGATGAAGAGCCCGCCCGTACCGTTCATCCCCGAGAGGTCTGCGTCGCCACCAAAAGCATCGACCATGCCCAAGGCCTGAAGCGGAGCTTTGGCTCCGACCATCGAACGAAACGAGAACTTGGGCATTTTCAGGTCGAGCTGATGTTGGCGAAGCGCTTGTCGCACCTCCGCGACCTTGGCAGCGCTGAGCTCCGCCTCCACGGAGTCGAAGTGGCCTTCGTCCGGTACGATGAGCAGCATCGCAAGCTGCTGTCCGTCGTATGGAAGCTCTGCGGCCGCAAAACCGTTGCCGTCCACGTAGCGGGTGGCCAAGCTCTGCTGCATCATGCGCACTTGCGCCTCGGTACCATCAAGACGCTGGAAGACGGCATCTGCCGTGTTGCTCTCGTCGAACGGGCTCTGCCACGAAGCCGTGAAGAAAATCGCGTTCACCAAGACGAGACGCGTCATCGGCGTGATGATCCCGGGCGTGATCAGCTCTTCGATCCGTTCGTTGGTCCGTTCGCTGACCCACTCGTTGATCGCCAAGCGTGAGGCTTCGGTCTCATTGACGAAGTCCATGAGCCGCATGCCGGCGCCATAGTGCTGCGCGAGCGTGTCGAGAAATGAATCGAGAAACTCGTAGCCAACCTGGCCGAAAAGCGCGTTGGTCACGTTCAATACGAAGGGCAAAGGCCCGTCGCCGCTCGACGCCTCAGCACGGCTTTCGAGCTCGAGGTCGAGGCCATTGAAGGCGGGGTGCAGGCGTTCTTGCCCCAAGGTGAAACGCATGGCCTGCGCCATCTCGTCCTCGGTGTTTCCTCGCGCGCCCGCCCACGTCATCGCCAATGCGACCGAGAGGCTGTAAGGCGAGAAGAATAGGTTCTCGCCAGGCTTGATGGCCTCACGATAGAAGGCCCAGGCGAAGTCGGCATTGTCGGCCGAAAGCGTCGAGATCTCTTCCTCGCTGACGTCGGGAGAGGTGATTCGAGGCTCGGACGACTGAGCGAGCTCGCCGGGCCCTCCCTCGGTCGATGTCGAAGACTCACTGCACGAGCAGCCAACCAGCGCGGAAAGCAGAAGCACGAAAAGCAGTAACGAACGCATGCCTGATCGAGTGCCGCACCGGAAGGCAAACGTCAATGCGAGGGGCGTGAGGGCTCCTCACAAATCGCAATGAAGCTGCGACCGCTGCGACGAAATGCCACGTAGCGGCGCTTCGAATCGTGGTTACGTAGCCAGTAGGGAGGTGTGCCATGCCGCTGTCAGGTCGTTTCATCGTGCTCGTGCTCGCACCTGCTTTCATCACCGCGGCGTGCTCGGACGACGGTGGTGCCTCGCCTTCGCTCAGCGACGCCGAGATCGCGGATCTTCAGTACATGCGCGAAGAGGAGAAGCTCGCACGCGACGTGTACCTCACGCTCGGGGCAGAATGGTCACTCCAAATCTTCTCCAACATCGCGAGCTCGGAGCAAACCCACACCGACGCGGTGGCTGGCACGATGGAGCGGCTCGACGTCGAGGACCCGGTCGTGGACGACAGCATTGGCGTTTTCGTCGATCCGCAGCTCGCCGTGATCTACGACGAGATGGTGAGTGAGGGCATGACCTCGGCAGTCGCCGCCCTTCATGTCGGCGCGACCATCGAGGAGATCGACATGGTCGACATTCAGGCAGCCCTGGGTCGCACGGACGAGCCGGCGCTCGTCACGCTCTACGAGTCCCTCTTGTGCGGCTCACGCAACCATCTGCGTGCGTTCGCCAGCGAGCTCGAGAGCTCCGGGCATCCCTACGAGGCTCAGTACCTCGACCCGGCGGAGCTCGAGGCGATCTTGTCTTCGCCCAGGGAGCAGTGCGGACCGGCTTGAGCTCGCGTCCCCGCGCGACAACAGCTCACGAGGTTGCACTTCGATTCCCGGGCCTGTCCGGCCTCGAATCATCACGTGGCGAGCGGCACGTCGTAAATGTTCATCAGCTGCATTCGTGTCGCTTCGAGACGCGACAGCATGACGGCGGAGAACCGTTTCATCAGCTCGTAGCCGAGCGCCGGGTCTGCATCTGCCTTCTTGCGCAGGCATGGTGCGTCGAGGGCGATCGCTTGGGTGTCCTCCACGGCTCTGGCGTTGTAATGCCACCGGTATGGCGGGAACAGCCAGGACCAACCCAGGATGTCGCCCGGGCCGACCGTGTGTACCGTCAGGATGCCGCGGTGGACGGTCTCCATGTCGATCGCGACGTTCCCCTCGCGAATGATGAGGAACTGGTCTGCGGCGTCTCCCTCGGCATAGATCCTCTTCTTTGCGGGAAAGCTCATTTCCTTGGCGCACTCGGCGATGTTGGCGATCTGCTCATCCGCCATCTCGGCAAAAATCGGGGTCGCCTTGAGCACCCTTTGGAAAAAATCGCTCGCTTCCATGGAGTTCTCCGATGCTGTCGTTGGAGAGCCTAGTACCTTCGTTGGCGAAATCAACAAATATTTAACGTTAAATGATTGACGCTATCTGCCGTGCCGATTAGGCTTCGCTCCATGGATCGCCTAGAGGAATCCACCGGGAAGCGACGCTCGAGGCTCCCCAAGCCCGTTCTTCGCAGGCTTCCCCGCTACCTCATCGACGCGCAGGAGCTTCGTGCGAGCGGGGAGACGTGGGTTTCCTCGGTTGCGTTGGGAAGCGCGCTCGGCCTGACCAGCTCGACGGTCCGGCAGGACCTCTCCCACCTCGACCTCGAGGGGGTATCGAAGCGGGGTTACGAGATCGACAAGCTGATCTCGGCGCTCACCCGAGAGCTCGGCGCGGACAAGAAGCACGGAGTCGTGATCGTCGGCGCAGGCTTTCTCGGAAGCGCGATCGCGATGCACGGCGACCTCAGTCGATACGGGTTCGAAGTGCGTGCCATCGTCGACGTCGATCCGGAGATCATCGGGACGACGGTTGCGGGGTTGCGTGTAGACCCCCTTGGCGCGCTGCGCGAGGTCGTCGAGCGGGAAGGGGTCGATATCGGGATCATCGCAGTCCCCGCACCGGCGGCGCAGGCGGTGGCCGACGCGTTGGTCGAAATGGGAATTACGGCATTGCTGAATCTCGCTTTGCGGCAGCTCAAGGTTCCGCAGGGCGTGCGGGTCGTGGACGAGCGCATCGTCGTCAGTCTGCAAGAGCTTGCCTACCTATTGCGTTCCGGTGGCGATGAAACCGATCGGGCTGCCTCATGACTGACACCGTGGAGGAGACGACATGAGCATCAAACTCGTCGATCAGCCCACTCTCGATGCGTGGATCGACGCATTGATCGCGGAGCAGGTCGTATATGGCGTCCAAGCCAAAGAAGACAAGTTCGCCTTCGATCGGCTTCGAAAGGCGTCGGCGCTTCGGTTGGACTACGACGTGACGATCCTTCCGCCAAAGAAGTACTTCCAGCCCCAGCGCGAAGTCCTCATGCGGTTCAATCGAAAGACGGTCACGTTCGAGTCCGTCATCGAAGAAGAGCCGTTCGTGCTGTTCGGTGTCCATCCCTACGACATGGTTGCCATCTCGCAGATGGACAAAGTCTTCACGATGGACCACTTCGACAAGCACTACATGGCACGTCGAGCCGCGGCGACCATCGTCGTCAGCACGGTTCAAACACCGTCGTCATCGGTGTTCGCCGCATGCATGGGGAATGCGACGATGAAGGGTCGCACCGACCACGACGTTCTAGTCACGAAGCTGCCGAGCGGACGCTACGTCGTGGACCCCCGGAGTCAAAAGGGTGACAAACTCTGCGAAGGGCTCGCGGACGCCCCGGAGGCCGACGCGGAAGCGCTCGACTCCCGCGAAGAGGTCTGGGCGGACAACGAGCGACGCCTTCGAAAACACGAGCTCGAGGTCAAGCCGGAAGAGTTACCGGCGTTGCTGGAGCGCTCGCGGGCCCACCCCGTGTGGGAGGAGAAAGCCGAGCTTTGTTACTCGTGCGGCTCGTGCAATTTCGTGTGTCCCACTTGTTACTGCTTCGACGTCGAAGACGAGATGAATTGGGACATGGAGACCGGGCAACGCGTTCGAAAGTGGGACGGCTGCATGTTGGAAGACTTCGCTGCGGTTGCGGGGGGTCACAACTTTCGCGGCAAGAGGTCAGCCCGGTACAGCCACCGCTACTATCGAAAAGGCAAGTACTCCTGGGATACCTACGGAGAGATTTCCTGCGTCGGCTGCGGGCGATGCATCACCGCGTGCACGGCGAACATCGCGAATCCCGTCGAAATCTTCAACATCTTGGCCGAGGAACGACCATGAGCCTTTCCAGCCCAGCGGCTCGAATCGCACCCGACGCCGTTCGCGCCAAGCGCGACATCTACTTGCCGATGGGGGCCACGGTCACCGACGTCAAACGACTGACGCCGTGGGAGAAGTACTTCAAGTTCAAGATGGATAGCGAGGAAGACCTCAAGTACATGCCCGGGCAGTTCATGAAGATTTCCATGCCCGGCATCGGCGAGTGTCCCATTTCCATCACGTCCTCGCCGACGCGAAATCCGGGCGACCGGCTCGAAATGGTGATTCGCGCCGTGGGGACCGTCACCCGCGCCCTGCACGAGTTGCGGCCCGGAGATCGAGTCGGTTTGCGCGGGCCGTTCGGGACGTCGTTTCCGGTGAACGGCAGAATGAGGAAAAAAGACATCCTCATCATATGCGGTGGGCTCGGCCACGTGCCTTTGAAGTCGGTCATCGAGTACGTCATCGACGAGCGTCCCCGCTACGGCCACATCACCATCCTCATCGGCAATCGTTCTCCCGAGAACCGATTGTTCGTGGAGCAAATTCTCGACTGGAAGCAGCGCGAGGACATCACCTGCATGGAGACCGTGGACGTAGCCGATCCGAGTTGGGGTGGGAACGTCGGTCCCATCACGACGTTGCTGCCCCGCGTGCGTTTGTTTTCGCCCGACACCATCTGCATCATCTGTGGTCCGCCCATCATGTACAAGTACGTCCTGCGCGGTCTCGGGAGCTTGGAGATCGACAAGAGCAACGTGTACATGTCGCTCGAGCGGCGCATGAAATGCGGCGTCGGCAAGTGCGGGCACTGCCAGATCAACAACGTCTACGGATGCCAAGACGGCCCCGTGTTCACCTATCAAGACGTCTTGGAGATGGGGGAGGCCATCTGATGCTGAAGCCACGCCTAGCCATCTTCGATTTCGCATGCTGCGAGGGCTGCCAGCTGCAGATCGTGAACATGGAGGACCAGCTGTTGTCGTTGTTGGAGCACGTCGAGCCGGTCGAATGGCGCGAAGCCATGTCAGACCAAAGCAGTGACTACGACATCGCAATCGTCGAGGGCTCGATCACCCGTGAAGAGGACGCGGTTCGGCTCCGCGAAATCCGAAAACAAGCGAAGATCGTCATCGCGCTCGGCGCCTGCGCGACGATTGGAGGGGTCAACAAGCTGAAGAACCTCTTCGACTTGGATGAGGTTCAACGAGCGGTGTACGAGGACATGGCCGACCTCCCGCACCTAGAAAGCGGTGCGGTCCGGGCAATCGACGAGGTCGTCGACGTCGATCACAAGGTCGAAGGATGCCCCATCGATGCCGAAGAGCTGGTCAGGGTCATCAAATGGTTGCTGATGGGTCGCAAGCCTTCGCAGCCGAGCTACCCCGTGTGCGTCGAATGCAAGCTCCGAGAGAACGTCTGCCGCTACGCCTACGACGAGATCTGTCTCGGCCCCATCACCCGGGCTGGCTGCAACGCACGTTGTCCGAGCAATGGTTTTTGGTGTTTTGGCTGCCGCGGGCCGGTCGATGATCCCAACGTACATGCTGCCATGCAGGTGATGGCTCAATACGGAAAGACCACCGCCGACTTGAAGCGGAGGCTCGCTCTTTTCGGAACCGAACAGGAGCCCTTCCATGGCTAGCACGGCGAATACCCGGATGATCGACATTCACGTCAAGCACGTCACGCGCATCGAAGGGCACGGGAACATCGTGGTCCGCGCCAAGGACGGCACGATCGAAAAGGCGGAGTGGCAGGTGCCCGAAGCCCCTCGCTTCTTCGAGGCGATGGTTCGAGGGCGTAGCTTCGAAGACATTCAAACTGTCGTGAGCCGCATTTGTGGCATTTGCTCGGTCACACACTCGCTCGCCGCACTGAAAGCGATCGAAGATGCGATGGACATCCGCGTGTCAGAGCAAACCAACATCCTCAGGGTGCTCACTCACTATGGCGAGCAACTCGAGAGCCATTCTTTGCACGTCGGGTACTTGGTGGCGCCAGATCTGATGCGGCAGAAGTCGGTGGTGCCGCTGGCCGATACGCATCCCGAGATACTGAAGACCGTGGTCGCCATCCATCGAGTGGGCAACCTGGTCATGGAGAAGTTGGCCGGTCGAAAAACGCACCCCGTACGACTGGTTCCGGGCGGGTTCTCGATGCTGCCCACCGAGGCCGACCTCCTCGAGCTCCAAGAGTCACTCGAAGCGACCCTGCCCAGGCTCGCCACCCTCGCTCAGCTCGTCGCCGATCACGCCGACAGCTTTCCGAGCTTCGAACGGCCGACCGAGTACGTGGCGCTCGTGAATCCGCCGACATATCCCTTCTACCACGGCTCGATCGGCAGCACCGACGTCGACGAGCCAGTTCCGGTGCGAGATTTCGAAAACGTCGTGAACGAGTACGTCCATCCGCAATCGACCGCCAAGTGGTGCAAATGGCATCGCGAGTCGTACGCCGTCGGGGCCCTGGCTCGCTTCAACCTCAACGCGGATCATCTGCAATCCCGCGCCAAGACGACGGCGCAGTCGCTTGGCCTCCACGAGGGAGCCTGCAACCCCTTTTTGAACAACCTGGCGCAGGTCGTGGAATGCGTGCAGGTGGTCGAGCGCTCACTTCAGCTGATCGACGTCCTGCTCTCGACGGGAATCACCCACGAGCGGCCGCGAGTCCAGCCGAAGGCCGGCATCGGCGTCGGTGCGGTCGAAGCGCCACGAGGAATCCTCTTTCACCAGTACGAGCTCGACGACGATGGCCTCTGCGTCGGTGCGAATTTCTGCATCCCCACCAATCAGAACCACGCCAACATCCAGGCGGAC
This sequence comes from uncultured Sandaracinaceae bacterium, assembly GCA_964495565.1. GTDB lineage: Bacteria > Myxococcota_A > Polyangia > Polyangiales > Houyiibacteriaceae > SG8-38. Next base: position 10,764 of record CAZBWQ010000001.1, read on the forward strand.
TTCACCGCTTTCGTTCCGCAGATCATCGATCGCGAGCAAGACGAGGTTCGGCTTTTGATGGAGATGCTGGTACGAGCCTACGATCCATGCGTTTCCTGCTCGACGCACTTTCTCCACGTGGAGTTCGTCTGAGCTGGGCCACTTGGCAACGAGCAACATGAAGAAAGTGGCGATCATTGCGATGGGCAATCCCTCGAGGTCCGACGATGGAATCGGGGCCCGAGTCGTCGCGGAACTTCAGCAGACTGCCCTTTCGGAGACCGTCGACATGCTGGATTTGGGCACGTCCGGCATGAACGTGCTGCACGAGCTCGAAGGGCGCGACAAGGTCGTCTTCGTCGACTGCACCAAGATGGGTGAGCCGCCAGGGACGATGCGCCGGTTCACCCCCGACGACGTGGCCACGCGCAAAGAAGCCTCTGCCGTCTCTCTTCACGAGGGCGATCTGCTTCACACGCTCTGGCTCGCCCGGCGCTTGGGCACCTGTCCCGCCGATGTGGTGATCTTCGGAATCGAGCCGAAGTCGCTCGATTTCGGCGAGAATCTGTCGCCGGAGCTGAGCGATCGACTCGCGGATTACATCGCGGGGATCTGCGCCGAGATCGCCGCGCCTCGCGGATGACGTGGACGGCCGTGCCCTGGAAGCACGAACGAATCATCCCGTATTCTTGAGCCCTGCCGCAACGCCGTTGACGGTTGCAAGCAACGCGTCTTGGAGCTCGTCGTCGTCCGCCAAGCGCTGGCGCCGAAGGAGCTCGGCTTGGATCAAGTTGATGGGATCGAGGTAAGCTCGTCGTAGCTGAAGTGATCGGCGCAGCGTCGGCGAGTGATCCAGCAGCGCCTGCTGATCGAGCACGCGGCACAAGCACTCCTTCACCTCCTCGAGGCGACGGCGGAGGTCCGCTCCGATGTCGCTGAGCTCGGGAGGCGTGAGAAGCGCGTCGTAGTGGGCTGCTATTTGACCGTCTGCTTTCGCGAGGGCGAGCTCGAGCAGCGAAAGCGTCGATTGAAAAAAGGGCCACTCCGTGGCCATGGCGCGAAGCTCGTGCAGGTGCCCCTGTTCAATCGCTTGGCTAATCGCGGCCTCCACACCGAGCCAAGCCGGGAGATGAAGCCGTGTCTGCGTCCACGCGAAGATCCACGGGATTGCCCGAAGGCTGCTCAGGCCCCCGCCCGCTTTGCGCCGAGCTGGCCGAGAGCCGATCTGCAGCGAGCCGAGCTCGAGCTCCGGCGTGGCCGCGCGAAAGTAATCGACGAATCGTTCGGAATGGGTCACCTCTCGGTAGGCTTCCATCGAACGGGCGGCAAGCGCATCCATCCTCGCGCGAAAAGCGTTACTCGGCGCCGCCGGTGGCGTCAGCGTCGCGGCGAGGGTCGCCGTCGAATAGATCTCGAAGCTCCGCACCGCGATGTCGGGCGTGCCGAACTTCCATTGAATCATCTCGCCCTGCTCGGTCACTCGCAGGTTTCCGTCGATAGAGCCGGCGGGCTGTGCATTGATCGCGATGTGGGTCGGGCCGCCGCCGCGCCCGATCGTTCCACCTCGGCCGTGAAACAGGGTCAGGTGGACGTCGCGAGACTTGCAAAGCGCCACCAATCGTTCCTGGGCTTGATAGAGCTCCCACGCCGCGGCGAGCCGGCCGCCGTCCTTCGACGAATCAGAATAACCGATCATCACTTCGAGGCTGCCGTCGATTCGCTCGCGGTACCACTCGAGATCGAGGAGCGAGGCGACGATGTCTTGGCAGGCACGAAGGTCATCGATGGTTTCGAACAGGGGCACGACACGGAGCGGCTGCGCAACGCCGGCCTCTTTCTGAAGAAGCTCGACGGCGAGCACGTCGCTCGGAGCATGCGCCATCGAAATCACGTAAGCGCCGAGCGAGTCCGAAGGGAGCGTCGCCAACATGGCAAACGTATCGAGCACCTCTCGCACCTCGGTAGACGCAGGCAAGTCGCGCGGAATGAGAGGGCGTTTCGAGGCAAGCTCGCTCACCAAGAATCGAGCGCGCCGTTCCTCGGACCACTCCACGTACGACCCGAGCCCGAGATGACGCGTTATCGCGTCGAGCGCTTCGGTATGCCGATCGGACTCCTGGCGAATGTCGATTCGCACCATGTGCAGCCCGAAGCAATGCACCCGGCGAATCACGTCGAGAAGACGTCCCTCGGCGACGATGCCTTGCCCCGTCGCATCGAGAGACCGCTTGGCGAGCATGAGCGCCTCGAGAAGGCCCTCGACGGTTTCGAGCTTTCCCGACGGCGGAGGCTCTCCTTCGAGCTCGGCTTCGATGGCGCGGAGCGTGTTTGCGAGGAGCTCTCGGTGGCGCCGCAGCAAGACGCGATACGGCTCCCGCTCGCTGCCCGCGGCGCTTTTCAGCTCGGGCGACGCCGTTTCCATCGCGAGCTCCTGGCAGAGCTCGTCCACCTCGTCGTGCAGAAGCTTGGCCGCGGTCCAGCGGCACATGCGAACCGCCTCCTCGGTGACCTCGGCGGTGACGTTGGGGTTGCCGTCACGGTCACCCCCGATCCAGGAGCCGAACACGATCGGCGCGGCGTCGATCGGCAAGGGCTTGCCCGTGTGCTCTACGAGCGCATGATCCAGTCGGCGGAGAAACCGCGGCACGGCCTCCCAAAGTGACTGCTCGAGCACCGCGAGCCCGCCGCGCACCTCGTCGATCGGAGTCGGCCGACTGCGATGAAGCTCGTCGGTGTGCCAAACGGTCGAGATCTCGCGACGGAGTTGGTCGCGCGCTTCGGCCTTCTCGTCCGGTGTCAGGTCTTTTCGGTCCCCGGCCTTCAGTGCGTCGGAGATTCGGTTGTAGCGCGCCAGCAGCGTTCGGCGCACGACTTGAGTCGGGTGGGCCGTGAGCACGAACTCCACCTCCTGTGCGACGACCGCCCGATGGAGCGCTTCCTTCGAAATGCCCGCCGCGATCAGCCGGCTGAAGGTATCCACACAGGAGTCGACGCGCGGTTCCTCGTCGTCCCCACGAGCGCCCCGTACCTGCTCGAGCCGTCGAAGCCGCACCTTGTGCCGCAGCTCGGCGATGTTCGCGAGCGTCAAAAACAGCGAGAAGGCGCGAACGACGTCGCGAACGCGGGACAGCGGAATCGACTCGATGAGAGCGTAAAGTGACTGAAGCGCGGGGCCGTCGTCGCCGCCATCTGGCTCCCGCAAGGCGATGCCTCGCTTGCGCACCTGCTCGACCGTTTCGTACACGTCCGCGCCTGCTTGCGTGCGAAGGATTTCACCCAGGAGATTGCCGAGCACCCGCACGTCGTCGCGCAGCGCCCGATCGGGCTCGACTGGAATGCTGGAGGGGTGGGTTCTCTCCATGTGGAGAGCATAGAGACATCTTGCGCTCATGCCCGGCGGCGGACCCTGCCGATGTCCCAAGATGGGTGTTTTTTTCCCGCTCGAAACACCGGGGACACCGTCTTTCGGCTCGATTCTGCCCCTCAGGCGCCGATGCGGCAGCAGTCGAGGAGCTGCTCGGGGCGCTCGATCCAGTGGCTCGGGCCGGCCGCTTCGAGGAGCTCCCGCGGGAACGGCCCCCAGCTCACCGCGGCGGTGGCCACGCCGGCGGCGCGACCCGATTCGATGTCATGGGCGGAGTCGCCGATGAAGACGGCATCTTGGGGTTGTGCATCGAGGGCAGCGAGCGCCTTGAGCACCGGCTCGGGGTGGGGTTTTCCGTAGACCACGTCATCGGCACAAACTCGGACGGCCAGCTCGTTTTCGAGCTCGAGCAATTGCAGGCCGCGGATTGCTCCCGTGCTGAGCTTGCTGGTCACAAGGGCGAGCTTTGCGCCGTCGCGGTGAAGCTGACGAACCACGTCCACGATGCCTGGATACGGCTTGGCCATTTCGTCGTGACGCGCGAGGTTGAAGGTTCGATACGTCTCGAGCATCGCCTCGAGCTCCGAGTCCGAGCGCGCGATCTTACGGAGCTGATCCCGAAGTGGAGTGCCGACACCCGCGAGCCAAAAGGCGTCCGAATGGTCGCGCCCCAGATGCACACGCGCCGTGTGGCGGAACGAAGCCAAGATCAGCTCGATCGAGTCGAGCAGGGTGCCGTCGAGGTCGAATAGGTATGTATTCATGGGTGTGGACCGAGCTTTGGCACTCAACGAGCTGGCTGCCCGGCTCAAAGCTGGTCTTTCGCCTTCTCGAGCAGACGGCGTGCCTCCGTCGCGACTTCTTCGATCGGCACGTTCGGAGCGAGCTCGAACATGGCCTTCGGGTCGGCGAACGAGACCAGCATGCCCCCCTCGACCTCCTGAATCACGATGTTGCACGGAAGTAGAAGCCCAATGCTCGGGTCAGCCTGGAGCGCTTCGTGCGCCAGCTTTGGATTGCAGGCGCCAAGAATGACGTAGGGCCTGAAATCGACGTCGATTTTCGTCTTGAAGGTGTTCTGAATGTCGATTTTCGTGAGCACACCGAAACCATTCGCTTGGAGCGCCTCCTCGACTCGTCGGAGCGCCTCTTCCATCGAGACGCCATCGAGCTTCTTCGAGAATGCGTAGCTCGGATCTTCGCTGTCCGCCGGCTCTCCCGCCGTCTCGGGAGGAGGCGCAACCTCGCTCGCTTCCAGCTCGCCCGGTTCCGTGCCTTTCGAAGTGCAGCCCATGGCCCCGACGAGTAGGCCCACTACCACGGTAATCACTGTCATACGCATGCCTTCCCTCCGTCGGCGGAAGTCTAGGGCCGCTGGCCCTCCTGGTCACCTACCGCAACCCCGCCCGCGTTCCGATTCGATCGTCGATTTCCGCGAGCAGCCGTCGGGTCTCGGTCCCGCCCAGGCCGCCGTACTTGGCCTGGAAGTCGTCGCGGGTGATGCCCTCTGGCAGCCCGTCGATTTCCGGCATGAAGTCTTCGATGTCGGCGTCTCGAGCGATCCGAAGCTGAAGCTCTCGCGCGGAGGCTTCGCTGCGCGTAGCGACGACTGCGAATCGGATGCCGGCCTTGTTTGCGAGCATGTCGACGAAGGAGAAGCCGGACCCCCCAGGTGTCGAATCCTTGAGCTCTTTGGTGAGCCCGACGGTGAGGGATCGACCGGGATCGGAGAGCACGGCCAGCGCTGCGCTCACCCAAAAGTGCTGGGACAAATCTCCGCGCTCGCGCAGGGTAGCTCGTCGGCGCAGAGCGAGACGCGCGTCTCGGGTGCCGGCGTCCACCTCTCGCCTGGCCACGCCCGCGATCCGCTCTTCGCCGAGGATCACGCCGAGTGCGAGAATCGCCGCCTGGTTCGGCAAGACCGGATCGACGCCATGGGAGTTGTCCTCCGCGTGAACGAACGCAATCTCGAGCAGCTTCGCGAAACCCTCATCGCCGGCTGGGACGTCGTCCGCGTGGTGAAGCACGTGGCGCCCCGTCAGCTTGGCTGCTTCGTAGAGATCGGCCGAGACGCGGGTCGAGGTGCCCCACAGGAACAGACCACCGGATAGCAGCCCGAACATCAGCAGCGCGATGCGGCTCCGGCGGAGGGCGAGGCCGATCAGAGCGCCGAGCACGGCATACATCACGATCAATCCGAGCTGGAAAGCGATCGGAAAGTAGCCGAAGTTGATCCACTTGACGGCGATGGCGAGAAGCGGGGCGGCCAGCAGCACGATCGGCGCGGCGTAGCGCAACCGGACACGGCCGAGCGCCAGTGAAAGGAACACGCCGATCAAGCCGAGGCCCGCGGCCCGGAGCACGCTGGTTGCGACCGCTCGGGCGGTCGGCTCCGACACACCAGCCAAGGAACGCACTGCGCGAACCGCCCATTCCGGTGCGCCGAGCGGCCGCGGGTCCGGCACGACGCTCAGCGCAACGAGCCAAAGCGCCAAGACGAGAGCCCAGACCCACGGTGCGAGGATGGGGCGGTCTCCGAACGCGGGACTCGCCTCAATCGAAGCAGTGGCCGACATAGGTGACGCGCCAGCGGATGCAGCCGTACTCCGTTCCCGCCGGCGGGGTTCGCGTGACGCTCTTCCCGACCGTCCCGAGACCCCGTCGCATCCTCTCCCGCTCCGCGGCCTCGGTGCCCATGCCGGGCTCGGACGACTGGCCGGACGGACGGGCGCCCGTGACGTTGCGTTGCATCTTTTCGATACACTCGATGATGCCGGTCTCCGAGAACTCCACCTGAGAGAAGCCCCACGCCTTGCAGCGCTCGAGCGCATCCTGCTCGGCCTGGGACCACTGCACGACGTACTTCTCGAAACCGTGCTCGTACTGCAGCACCATCGTAGCGTCGCTCTCATTGGCGTTCACGATGTCGAGCTGCTTTTTGACCTTGCAGCCCGACGAAGCGCCCATGGCGATGGCAAGCAACGAAACGACCCAGAAGCTCCGCATCGTCATCGAATCCTACCACCGGCCCTCGGCGCGGCAAGCATCGAGCCGATCAGGGCTTCCAGTCTTCGAGGTGGCAGACGACCCGATCGTACGGTGTGACGCTGTCCACATCGATCGGCTTGCCCGCCTCGTCGACCGGCACGCAGATCTTCGTGGTCTGGTTGTTGTCTCGGGACGAGGTGCGCGCCCAGACTTGTGCGAAGCCCGCGGGCGCGCCGGTCTTGCCGCACTTGGCGCCTACCTTGGTCGCATGAATCGCATTGCGTTCGTAGTAGGCGATCCACTCGTTGGGGTCGGAAGGGGAGGTCGGCCGGAACCAGGTGGCTTTGCGATGGTCGCCCTTGTCGATGGTGACGTCCCAGCCGATCTCGCTCCGCTCCTGCGCGAAGCTCGGATTGTCCCAGTGCATCACCATGTAGGTGTTTTGCTTGGCACACGAGGACTTTCCGATGTTCATGTAGAGCTCTTGCGAGTGATGGAAGTGATAGGGATAAAACGACTCCACTTGGATCGTCATTCCGACCTCGGCGCCGACGAGCTCTCCCTCGATCTCTTTGATACGCAACAGACCCCAGGGCCCCATGACCTCGGCGTAGGCGTAGCCTCCGCGGAAGCGTTCGTTGATCGCTTTGGGATTCTCCGCATAGAACGGAAGCCAGCCAACGGCCGTCCATAGATCGGGCAGACCCTGATAGGTCATGTCCACGTCGACGAACCCCGCCGAGCTCGTGTTCTTCAAAATCGCCTCGAAATTCTCGACGAGGTCTCCTCCGGCTTCGCCAACCGTTCCTTCCTTGTCGGCGTAGTACGCCTCGAGCGTCGGTCGGTCGATCCATGCCGCGACATCGGAGGCCTGCTTCATCGCTTCGGTCGGCGTGTAGAGCTGGAACGCCTGGTAATTCTTTTGTGTATCGAAGCAGGTGCGCGCGAGCTCGGGGTTGTCGAGCACCCAGTTGACGTGCTTCACCATCAGCTCCACGTCTCGATAGCGCGAAACACACCGAGTCTGCGTCCTGTTCGTCTTTCCGTCGTTTGTTTGGATGACGGCCAGCGGCGAATCCAAACAAAGCCTCGAGGTCTCGAGGGCCGTCACGAAGCCACGCAGGTATGTGAGAGTCTGCTGCCAAAGCTCGTCTTCCAGCGCTCGTTCCTCAGGGGTGAGCTCCGTCGTGTCGATGTCGTCGTCGCATACGAAGCGAGGCGTCTCTTCCATGACAGGCGTCTGTGCAGAGGTGGTGACCTCCGCACTTTCGGTGGCAGCCGCGGAAGCGGACTCCGAGGCAGGCTGGTTCTTGCAAGCGACCATGCTGAGCGACACCAAGGCCGCAATCGCAATGGGTGGCAAAGCGCGGGCTGTCGCCGCGTGTTCGTCGTGCAGTCTCATCTTCGAACTCCTCAAATCGATGGGTACGAGAGCAGTGGCGCCCTCAGAAGTAGTATTGAATCTGGAGGTTGGTCTGATGCTCGAATCGGTCTGCGCGATTCGCGCCCGCGCCGAGCGCGCTGTTGGCGAGAGAATCGTTCAAGAAGGTCGCGTTCTTGCCGGTGAGCAGGTCGAGCCAAAGCCATACCGGGCCCAAATGAATCTGCATGCCTACGGTGATCAAATGCGAATCGGGAAACGCAGCCTCGTCCTTCAAGAACAAGCTGTACTCGACGTAAGGCACGAGCGCGTTGAAGTACTTGCGGGTGAACGGGATCTCTTTGGCCAAGTTGAAGTTCATCAGCCAGTACTTCGCCGCGATGTCGCGATAGCCGCCGAACTGCGAAATCCGGACCACGCGGCTGTCGACGGGCACGCCGTCGATCTCGGCGGGGTTGTTCGGACGGAACTCGTGCCGTGTCGCTTGCACTACCGGCCGCCAACCCTTGTAGCTTCCGTTGTACATGAGCTGCGCGAGCCACCGGTACCCCATGTCGTTCGTGGCGACGTTGGGGAGCAATCCGGCCTGCACGACCGCCCCGAACTCGCTTCGAAGCCCATCGCGGTGTGAAAGCTTGTAGATCCCTCGCACCGCAAGGCTCGACACCTCGCGGTTTTGCTGCTCTCCGAGCGGGGTGAGATCCGAATCCCACCGGTTTGCGGGGTCGGCGAACCCGATCTGATCGCGGGCGTAGTACCCGACGTCGACCCGGTATCGGTCCGTCTCTTTGATGTATCGGACACCGTAATCGTAATCATCCTCGACGGTCGAGTACCAGCCCAGGGTGAACCACCACGAAGAGGACGAGAAGAGGTGCCGGCCCCAGGGCACGTTGAGGTGACCCAGTTGGATCGCGTTGTCTTTCCAGGCGTACTGAATCCAACCCTGGCGGAGAATGAACATGAAGGAGAAGAAACGAATCTCGAAGCGCATCGAGAAGTTTCCGAAGCTCGCGGAGCCGTTCAGCTGCAACTGATTGAACTCGAAGTTTCCGTAACGCGCGAGCGTCGTATCTCGCCAAGGCTGAATCGAATAGTTGAACCAAAGCCAGCCGGCCAGGTCGAACGTCGCCACCGGCCCTGGCTCGGCCTCTGCATCCGCTTCGACTTCTGCCTCGTCTTCGATCGCCTCGGTCCTCGGACCGTCCGGATACTGCTCCGTGGGGTCCGCGCCTTCGAACTCGAAGTGGAGGTAGTGGAAGTGGTCTTCCGTGTCCGTCGCGCCTTGAGCGTCCGCTCGTGCAGCGCAAAGCAACGCGAAGAGAAAAACGCCGCCGAGTGCCCATCGGCCGTTACCAAACATTCCGTATCCTCCTGCGAGAGCCTTTCAGAGGGGCATGTTGCTCGATCCCCGAGCGGTCACCCGGAAGCCACGTCCGCTTGCGGATAACCTGTAGCTGAAATTTAGGCAAGCCACTTTTGTTACAAATACCGAACGGGTTTCGAGCCGAGTCACATCCGCGACGAGCACTTTTGGTAACCGAGGTGTCCCGTTTCTCACGTTTGTGTCACGAGATCGGTCTGCTATAGGCCGCAAAGGAGGATCACGATGAAGAGAGTGCTTTCCTCGTTGCTTCTGATTCTCGCGAGCGTGTCCTCGACAGGATGCAGTGACGAAGACCCCGAGCTCGTCCTCTGCGAGGGAGGCGCATGCGTTCGCCAAGAGGACTGCGAGCCCGAGTGCGAGGACGTTTGCGGCGATCCGGACTTCCTGAGCTACGAGTGCATCGAAGGATACTGCCAGTGTCAGTGTTTCTTCGGCTGCCAGTGAGGCGAGGGGGCATGCTCCTCGATGGAGTACGCGAGGGTAATCGCGTGGGCCGACGGATCGCTTTGTTGACGGTGCTTGCCCTACCGCTGAGCGCCTCGGCTCAGGACGCGGCCGAGCCGGTCGAGTATCCGCTCGACCCTCCCGACCTCTCGTCCCCGGAGTCGACCCTCGACACCTTCTTGACCGAGGCGGCGGAGGCGATCGAGGCCTACCGCGCAGGCGACCGCGAGGAAATGGAGCTCCACGCGAGCCGCACCTTTCAGACGATGGAGATGCCGCTCCCCGATGGCGATGCCGCGTTCATGAGAGCCGCCGAGTCGACGCTGTATCTCTTCGAGATTCTGAGCCGTGTGCCGCTTCCGCCTGCTCGGCAAATCCCCGGCCCGAGACTGTCGCCCGAGGAGATGCCGCGCCAGTGGACCATCCCGCACACCGAGCTCGTCCTCGAACGCTTCGACTCCGAAAGCGGTGAGCCGCTCGGTTATCGCTTTTCCGCCGAGACGATCGCACGCGTGCCCGAGTTCTACGAGCGTGCGGCGGAGCTGCCCGTGAAGCAGCGCTACGCGAAGTACGCGGGTGCGGCGGACAGTTTCCGTTTGCGCCCGGGCTTCGATGCGCCCCGGTTGCTCCAAAGTGCAGTGCAAAGCCTGCCACCCACGGGGTTCAAGCTCGTTGGGGGCGAGCCCTTGTGGAAATGGGTGGCGATAGTGCTCGCGATGCTCGGGGGTTTTCTGTCCGCCTTTGTCGTCTTTCGCATTGCGTCCCCGCTCGACGACGGCGGAAGCCGCGTCTCCGGTCCCTTTGCATTGGTCCGCCCGCTACTCGTGACCGCTGCGATCGCGATCATTGCCTTCGTTCGCCACGTCACCGTGGACTGGATTCGTCTGACCGGCGCCGAGCGGGAAGTGGTCCTCGGTTTGCTCTCCGTTCTCACGCATGCCGCGTTCGTCTGGCTTGCTTTTCTTCTGCTGGCTCGGTTTGCCAATGCGATCATTCACGTGCGCGAGATGGGCGTCTACGCGCTCGATGCGCAGCTGGTTCGTCTCGTGTCCAAGCTGATCGCGGTTCTCGTCACGATCTACATCCTCATCCACTTGGCCGAGAGTCTCGGCATCCCCGTGGCCCCGGTGCTTGCCGGCCTCGGTGTCGGGGGTCTTGCGGTTGCACTGGCGGTCCGTCCGACGCTCGAGAACATCATCGGAGGGTTTGTCCTGTTTGCAGACGCGCCGGTTCGGGTCGGCGAATTTTGCCAGTTCGGCGATCAGCTCGGCACGGTCGAGGCCATCGGCCTACGCTCCGTGCGGATACGCGGGCTCAACCGCACGGTCATCACCGTTCCAAATGCCGATTTCTCGCAGCTCCAGTTGATCAATTTTTCGCGTCGGGACATGAACCTCTTTCTTCACAAGCTGCAGCTCCGCTTCGAAACCAGCCCCGACCAGCTACGCTTGGTTCTCGCGCGGCTTCGCGAGCTTCTCATGGCGCACCCGAAGGTATCGCCGGACCCCGCGCGCGTGCGATTCGTCGGTTACGGCGAATCGTCCTTGGAGGTCGAGCTCTTCGCCTTCATCGAAACGCGCGATTGGAACGAGTTCTTGGCGATTCAGGAAGACCTGAATCTACGAGTCAAAGACGTGGTGAAAAGCTCGGGGACCGATTTCGCGTTCCCCTCCCAGACCGTGTACCTGCAGCAGTCCGAAGGCCTCGATGCCGGGCTCACGAAGGGGGCCGAGGAGGAGGTCGCACGCTGGCGTGCCGAGAACCGCCTTCCTTTCCCCGACCACGACGAAGGCGCCTGGGGCGAGCTTTCGGGCACGCTCGACTATCCTCCGGAAGGCTCGGCCACCGGTCGAAACGAATAGTCTCGCGAGCCCACGGTACTCATCCTCGACCCAGCGTTTCGCGCTAGGCTACGCTTCATGCCGTTTCGCCCCATCGACCGAGCGAAGTTCGCGATCGAGCGCTGGCTCGTTCGAGGACCCTTCCACCGCGTCGCCTTGGCGGCACTGCTGATTCTCTCCATCTCGGTACTCGGCGGGCTCTTGGTGTACCTCTGGGGACGCGGCTTTGGAGAGCTTCCCGATGCAGTCTGGTGGTCGTTTCTGCGCTTGAGCGATCCGGGCTATCTCGGAGACGATGCGGGGCTCTTCAACCGGACGGTGTCCACGGCGCTCACCGTTCTCGGGTACGTCGTCTTTTTAGGTGCGCTCGTTGCCATCATGACCCAAGCGCTCGACGCGCGGATGGAAAAGCTCGAAGCTGGCCTCACGCCGGTGGTGCGAGACGGCCACATTCTGGTTCTCGGATGGACGAGCCGCACCGATTCGATCATCCGTGAGCTCTTGTTGTCACAAGGTCGCGCTCGACGGTTTCTCGACCGGCGAGGTGGCCACGGTGTTCACATCGTGGTGCTGGCCGAGAAGGTGACCGCGGCGTTCGTGCAGAACTTGCGAGACGCGGTGGGGCCGGCCTGGGACGAGCGGCGGGTCACCGTGCGCTCGGGGACTCCTTTGCGTCCCGAGCACCTCGCCCGCGTCGATGCCGCCCATGCGGCGGTGATTTTGATCCCAGGCGCGGACTTCGTCCGGGGGACGGTGCCGAGCGACACCCAGACGATCAAGGCCCTTCTTTCTCTCGAGGCGCTCGTCATCGGAGAGGAACGCCCACCTCGGGTCGTTGCGGAGATCTTCGAAGCCAAAAACGTTCCGCTCGCACGTCGCGCCTACCAGGCTGACACCGAGATCATCGCGAGCGACGGTGTGGTCAGCCGGCTCCTCTCCCAGAACATTCGGCATCCGGGGCTCTCTCGCGTCTACGACGAGATCCTCACGCATCAAGAGGGCAATGAAGTCTACATTCGCGAAGCGGACGGGTTCGCCGGTCTGACGGTCGAGGAGCTTCATCGAAGATTTCCCACTGCCATCTTCATGGGACTGGCTCGGCCCTCGAAGGGCGGCTTCGTGCCCATGCTCAATCCACCACCCGGCACCGAGGTGGCCGCGGACGACAGGTTGGTCATCCTGGCCCAGAGCTATGCGGAATCGAAACCTTCGGACTCCCCGTTTCGAGACGCCTTTGCCCGGGGAGCGGGCGCGGCAGGTGTCACCTCGAGGACCGACGCGCCGAAACGCGTCCTCATTCTCGGTTGGAACCATCGCGTTCCGGCTCTGATCACCGAATTCGGGACGTACGACGGCGAGCGATACGAGGTTCGTATCGCTTCGAAGGTTCCGATCTCCAAACGCGAGGCGCTGCTCGCACACGGTGAAAGTGCATCCTCTTCCGTGGCGGTCACACACCTCGAGATCGATTTTACCGATTCGGATCAGATGCGTGCCCTCGATCCCGAAAAGGCGGACAGCATCGTCTTCATGGGTAGCGATTGGACCGAGTCGGCTGATGAGTCGGACGCCCGAACGCTCATGGGGTCACTCATCGTCGATGAGCTCTTTGGCGACCTCGATGCGAAGCCAAACGTCGTGATGGAGCTCCTCGACCCCGAGAATGCGACGCTCGTCGCCCGTTCGAGGGGGGAGCTGATCATCAGCCCGCTCGTGCTCAGCCATCTCATCACGCAAGTCGCTCTTCGGCCGGAGCTTCAGTCGGTTTTCGACGAGCTCATCGCGGCCCATGGAACGGAGATCACCTTTCGACCCGTTCGCGGCTATACGAGCTCTGCCGAGGTCTCCTTCGAAGCGTTGGAGGCGGCGGCTGCGGCGCGCGGAGAAACCGCCCTCGGGGTTCGGACGCGGTCCACCGGTAGGGTCGAGCTCAATCCATCGAAAGATAGCTCATGGAACGAACCGGACGACTGCGACCTCGTTACGCTCGTGACGACCGCGCGTTGAGGCGCTTTCGATCTTCCATCGTCCACACGGTCAGTTGAGCGGGAGCGTGAGCATCGGCGCCGCGCTGCCTGTGTTGCCGGACTGAAGCTGAAAGAGCTGGTCGAGCAGATTGAAGGTCGACTTGGACGTCAGGTCGGAATCGTCGATGTAGAACCAGGTCCCACGGTACTCGACGCGGACGAACGCGTTGTTTGGGGCCTTCTTGCTGGATGCGACGCGAAAAAGCCCCTCGGTCAACACGCGCCACTCGAATTCGGTGCCGTCCTGGTTGCGGGTCACCGTGACCCGGCCGGCGTCGACGTCGTGCTGAGGTGGCTCCACGCCCTGCGATAGATAGTTCATCACACCGATGAGCGGCCGAGGAAGAATGCCAATCTCGCGAGGCGAGTGATGGGTGGGATTGGAGGTCAGGAAGAATTCGTCAATGTCCGCTCGCAGACCCAGGATCTTCTTCAGGCGTTTCGATTGCTCGGCGACTTCGGGCGCATCTCCAAATCGAAGCGTCATCACGAAGTACTCCCCGGGTGAGCCCAGGGGCTTCGTTTCGAGAGTTTCTTCCTTGTCCACGCGTCGATAGCGAAGGTCCAGGGCTTCGGCTTGGCGCAGCTCCTCGAACAGGCGGGCGACTTCGACGAAGCGTTTGTAGTCTGGTGTGCGATCGGGTGTCGGCCCCGCCGC
>CAZBWQ010000001.1:24932-145804 GCA_964495565.1 uncultured Sandaracinaceae bacterium
GTGGCGATGCTCGACACCTCGATGAAATACGGCGTGTCCCGATAACGCAATCGAACCAGATTCGTGAGCAACTGCTCGTTGCGAGTATCGATGACCGCTGAATTGTAGTTGAATCGGGTGTTGCGGATCGACTTCGGACCGACGTTCGTGCAGCTCGCCGTGACACACGACAAGAGCAAAGAAGTCATGAGTACTTGCCGAGCTCGGATGGCTGCATCGATTCGATTCGAAGCCTTCACGGGATCAGCCCCTCTTGCTTGAGCCTCCTTGCCACGGCGGCTGTCGTGGACTTCACCAAGCTCGATAGAGACTTGGGCTCGACCGTAACCGACTGCCCCGTCCAGACGAGATCGTTCGTCGCCACCGAGTACAGATTGGTCTCGAGCCGAATCGATTTGCTGCTCTCGATGTAGCCCGGCCTATGCACCTCGGCGAACGTCGTTCCGTAGAAACCCATGTACCCGCCGAAACCCATCCCCCACTGCGGACCCGCGCGATAAAAGGTCGTCCTCGGGCGATTGTACCTCTTGGGGGGGGTGAACGTGGTGCTCCTATCGACACTCAGCACCCTCGTGACCAGGACGCCGTCGAAGCTTCCTTGCTGCACCGCCTCGTAGATCGCTTCATCGGGCAGCAGCGTGCTCTGGGGGAGCACCGTCCAGCTCGCTCGCGCGTTGCCTCCCTGCTTCTCGATTGCTCCGACGAACGCATCCTCGAATGCAACGCGCCCCTCTTGATCCGGCGCGACGCCCATCACGAACAGCTTCTGAAACACCATATCTTCGAAGCCGGGGTTTCGAAAGCTCTGCGAGATGCTCGTCTTGGTGGACGCTTTGCACGCCGCAATCCCGACGAGAGTCATGCAGGCGACCACGAGAGTTACTCCGCGCATGGCGCGGAAGGCTAGGGCAGGTTGGCCTCCGGCGCCAGACTTCTATTCTACCGACGCCAGCATCGAGTGCGCCGCGACCCACGCTCGAAGCGCCGACACATCCAAGACTTCGATTCTTCCATAGCCGCGACGGAGCAAGCCCTCTTCTTCGAGGCGGTCCAATGCGCGAACGACGGACATGCGCGTCACCCCCAGGATCCTCCCGAGCGACTCCTGGGTCACCTCGAGGGTCGCTGTGTTCTTCTCTATCTTAGCCATGGTGGAGAGCAACTTCGCGACGTGAGCGGTCACTGGCAGTCTGCGCAGGTCGTCCACGAACTCGAGCGCAGCGTGAAGCTGCCTCGACAAGGTCCTGAGGAATACTTGGGCGAGGTCGGGGTGCTCTTTGAGGAGCTCCTCCATCCGGTCCTTGTCGATGTGACCGATGGTGGTCGGACCCGAAGCGTAAACTTCGAACGTTCGGGGGAGGTCGGAAAAGAGGGTCGGCTCGCCGAAGGTTTGCCCGGGTCCGAAAACACCCAACACCAGGAATTGACCATCTGCGCCGACGTTGCCGGCTCGAACCGCGCCGGACCGCACGATCCGGAGCCCCCGCGTTCTGTCCCCCCGGGCTTGAATCAGCTCGCCGTCCCGATATCGAACCCGCACTTCGGCTTCCTTTAGGGCGCTTCGGAGCTCGTCGCTGAGCCCATCGAGAATCCCGGGGATTCCGTGTTCGAGGGTCCGGGTCGGCATGTGATTGTCGCTTGGTAGACAATGTCCCAGACGGGCCTGTGGTAGCAAGGCAAGACCGAAGCATCGGCATCGGAACCCGTGTTCCTAGGCCTTTTGCGCCGTTGCACCCTCGGTACGGTTCGAGGGAGGCTCGAGTATCCTCACGGTTGGAAAGAGTAGCGGCCATCCACGGCGAATGACCTTCCGGGAGGGTGACACTGCATGCAATACCTCACATCGATTTCAGTGGCCCTTGCCGTCTCGCTGAGCGCCTGTGCTCAGAAACCAAAGGCGCCTCGATTCGAGGGAACAAACCTTCCCCCCGACGTCGCGGGCAACACCTCGCCCACCGCAGCGACTATTGCGTCGAACGCATCGGTGGCCGAGAGCCTGCCGCTCTCCGACCAGGAGGACTTCGAGGATGCAAAGCGAGGTTTGATCGCAAGCGATGAGGATCTCCGTGTTTCTACTTCGGCGGGCAGGGAAATCTGGAGCATGCCGGCCTACGAGTTCATCGAGGGCGATGCACCGGCAAGCGTGAACCCGAGCCTGTGGAGACAAGCACGCCTCAACAACATTCACGGGTTGTTCGAGGTGACCAAGGGTGTCTACCAGCTTCGTGGGTACGACCTCGCCAACATGTCCCTCATCGAAGGCAAGACGGGCTGGATCGTCGTCGATCCACTCACGGCCAAAGAGACCGCCGCCAAAGCGATGGCCTTCGCGCGCAAACATTTGGGCGACAAGCCCGTTTCTGCGGTGATCTATACCCATAGCCACATCGACCACTTCGGGGGCGTGCTGGGGATCATTTCTCCGGAAGAGGTCGAGGAGCGAAACGTGCCCATCATCGCACCGGAGTATTTCGTCGAAGAGGCGACGAGTGAGAACGTCGTGGCGGGTGTGGCGATGGGAAGGCGGTCGCTTTTCATGATGGGACCGCGCTTGCCGAAGGGCGAGCGGGGTCATGTGGATACGGGTCTCGGAAAGGGAGTCGCGTACGGCACGTTCGGGCTCATTCCTCCCAGCAGGATCGTGACCGAGACGGGTACGGAGATCACCATCGATGGCGTGAGATTCATCTTTCAGAACACGCCCGAATCAGAGGCTCCTTCGGAGATGACGTTTTACTTGCCAGACGCCAAGACGTTCTGCGGCGCCGAAATCGTATCTCACACCATGCACAACCTCTATACCCTTCGAGGAGCGAAGGTCCGCGATGCCATCAAGTGGAGCAATTACATCGATGAGGTCATCGAGCTCTTCCCTGATGTCGAGGTGTATTTTGGCAGCCATCATTGGCCCATTTGGGACCACGACCGCATCGTCGACTTCCTCGAAAAGCAGCGCGATACCTACAAGTACATCCATGATCAGACCCTCCGGCTCGCGTTGCATGGCGCGACGCCACGGGAAATCGCCGAGGAGCTCGAGCTGCCTGCGTCGCTTCGCACGTCATTTGCGAACCGCGGCTATTACGGCACGCTGAAGCACAACGCGAAGGCCGTATATCAATACTACTTCGGCTGGTACGACGGGAACCCCGCGAATCTCGATCCGCTGCCCCCCGCCGAGGCTGGCGCAAGGTACGTGGAGCTCGCGGGCGGTCCAGCCAACCTTCTCGAAAAGGCGCGGGGCGCGTACGAGAACGGCGAGTACCGCTGGGTCGCCGAGGTCGTCAATCACCTCGTGTTTGCAGACCCCGGCAACCAGGACGCGCGCGAGCTGCTCGCCAAGGCCTACGACCAACTCGGCTATCAAGCCGAATCCGGACCCTGGCGTGACGTGTATCTGACTGGCGCGTTCGAGCTACGCCATGGCGGCCCCACGGAAGGAGTCGATCCCGCAGCCTCCATGGACATGATCAAACACGCTCCCTTGGACAGCTTTCTCACCGCCATGGCCGCGCGCCTCGATGCACAGAAGGCGGAAGGCAAGGCCATCATCGTGAACCTCATACTCACGGACACCGACGAGAGCTATGTCTTGGCCCTGAAGAACTCGGTCCTGCGCCACTACGAGCGCGACCCCCATCCCGACGCGAACGTGACTTTGCGCGTCACACACGGCCTTTTTTTGAAGATGCTGACGGGCACGGCAGGCCTCAGGGACACGCTCTTTTCGGACGACTTGAGCATCGACGGAAGCCGGCTCGATCTATTGTCCTTCTTCCGGTTGATCGACAAGCCAACGGGGAAATTCGACATCGTCACACCCTGAGAAGAAGCTATCCTAGGCTCCTCTCATGTCCGTGACCTTGGCTTCCGTGTTGTTGCTCTCCGAGCTCTTCGGAGTGTTGCTCGCCGTCGATGCCGTCATGAGGCCTCGTTCGGCCCAGGGCGCGATCGCATGGTCCGTCGCCCTCGTCTGCGTCCCAATCATCACGATCCCGTTCTATCTCGTGTTCGGTCGCACGCGGTTCCAAGGCTACTCCGAAGCCATTCGCGACAAAGAAGCGCAGCTCGACGAGCGCATGCCGGGTTGGTATCGAGCGATGGCAGCCGTCGGCGCTGATCCGCACCCGGAGCTCGGTCACATGGACGTCGTGGTGCGCCGGCTCACCGACGTGCCCTTCACGAGGGGAAATCGCGTGAAGCTTCTGGTCGATGCGGAGGCGACCTACGGCGCGATGCGGGAAGCGATCGCGGCGGCCGAGTCGTACGTGCTCGTTCAGTTCTACATCGTGAGGGACGACGAGAGCGGTCGCGCTCTTCGTGATGCGTTGATCGAAAGGGCTCGCGCCGGAGTACGGGTTTGTTTTCTCTACGACGAGATCGGGTCGATCAAGCTCCCGGAGCAATATCTGGAAGCGATGCGGCGCGAGTCGATCGAAGTTTCCGGATTCCGAACGACACAAGGCCTTCGCAATCGCTTCCAGATCAACTTTCGAAATCATCGAAAGCTGCTCATCGTGGACGGCCGAACCGGTTTCATCGGCGGCCTGAACCTCGGAGACGAGTACCTCGGCTACCGGGACACCCATCTGCGAATCGATGGGCCCGCCGTGCAGCAAATTCAGCTCACGTTTCGCAAAGATTGGTACTGGGCGACCCGGCGGATCGTCGAGGTGTCCGAGGAGCCGATCATCGACTCGGACCCGGGGCAATCGGTTTCCATCATCAATACCGGGCCAGCAGACCCGGTGCCCAAATGCAGCATTCTGTTTTCCGAGCTCGTTTCGACCGCGACGCGGCGAATGTGGATTGCGAGCCCGTATTTCGTGCCCGACGACGTGATGACCCGGGCGCTTCAGTCCGCGGCCAAACGTGGTGTGGACGTGCGGGTGCTCGTTCCAGACGAGCCGGATCAGCGGTTCGTGGAGCTCGCGTCGCTCACGTATTACACGGAAATGATGGACTGTGGCGTGCGGCTCTTTCGATACAAGAGCCGCTTCATGCACCACAAGGTGGTCCTGGTCGACGATGACCTCGCAGCCGTAGGTACGGTCAACCTCGACTACCGGTCGCTTTACCTGAACTTCGAAGAAACGGCTCTCGTGGCCGACTCGACATTTGCGGGCGAAGTGGCCGAGATGCTCGAAGCGGATCTTCGCGGCTGCGAGGAAATCCGACGCGACCACTTCCGTCGCCAACCCTCCCACGTTCGGATCCAAGCACGGATCGCGCGCCTGGCCTCGCCGCTGCTTTGAGGTGCGCGTACAAGCGCAACCGCCGTCACCGAGCGCCCCGCGGTGGAAGCCCCGCCTTCTCGTAGACTGCATCGATGACGGTCAGCGTGCCCACGGCGTCAGCCGTCGTCGTGCGTATGGGGGCTCCATGGCGAATCGAGGCGACGAAGGCGGCAAGCTGGGCGGCGTAGGTCGACCCGCCGGGCACGCGTTCGACGCGACGGCCCGTTTCCGTCCGGATGACGAGGCGGTGGTAGACCTCGGGCTTGATGAAATTCAGGAGATCGACGCGACCGCGGGTGCCAACGAAGCGCATCCGGACCTCGAGCGGTCGGCGAAGAGAGCGCATGGCGACGAACAGGCGCACGTCGGGTGCGTTGGGAAACTCGAGGGTGGCCTCCATCGTGCCGTCTACCTTCGGCGCGACGAGCTCGGCCCGAGCGCTCGTGACGATCGGTTCCGTTCCGAGGACCGACCGGAGGAAAGCGACGGGGTAACAGCCCATGTCGAGCATGACGCCACCCCCGAGCTCGTACTCGAACCGGAAGTCGCGCTTGGGAATGAAGGCGCTGAATCCGACTTCGGCATGCTCGATTTCGCCGATCTCACCTTCGGCGAGGATCGAACGAAGCCGTGCGACGAGCGGGTGGTGCAGAGAATGCATCGCTTCGGCCGCGACGAGCCCGCTCTCGGTGGCTGCGGCGTCGATCCGTCGGGCTTCCTCCGCATTGCAGGCAAGCGGTTTCTCGCACAGCAGGTGCTTGCCCGCGGCGATGCACGCCAATGCCTGTGTGGCGTGCAGGCTGGTCGGGAGGGCGAGGTAGACCGCATCGATGGAGGGGTCGCTCATCAGCGCGTCGAAACGACGGTAGACTTTTGGAATGCCGTGCTTCTGCGCGTAAGCCAAGGTCGCTCCGTACGATTGATACTCTTCCGCGACCCCGGAAACTTCGACGCCCTTCACTGCGGAGACTTGCTTGAACAGGGAAAAGGGCGCGATCCGGGCTGCGCCGAGGACACCGAAGCGAACGGTCCCGCCAACCCCCGCCGCCCGGGGCGCTGCAGACCGCGGACCCGAGAGCTCCGAAGGCCACCGAGTGCCGGTCAAGCTTTCGCTGAGTGCCCAAAGAGCCGAGCCGAAGCGTGAGTCCTTGGCGCGGTCGGTCATCTCCCTGCGCTTTCCCCGCATGAAGAGCTGACCGGTCGTCGCCGAGAGATCGGGCAGGGTGGCGAGCTCGACGGGAATGGCGATGCCCGCTTCGACCGGATCGGCGATGCGGCTCCAGAAGAAGTCTGCGACGGCCTTGACCGCGCCCGTATTGTTCGAGAGGCCGAGGTTCGTGTAATTCATCCCAGGGTTGTAAACGTTGACGCTGATTCCGTGAGGTGAAAGACGCTTGGACAGCATCCTGGTCAGACTCACGAGAGCCATTTTCGACGCGGCGTACCATCCGAGCGGGTTGAAGAACCCCTCGTCGCCGCGCACGTCGTCGAAGCGAAGCTTGCCGAAGGGATAGATGTCCGAGGCGGTGTGAATGATCATCGCCGGCTTGGATTCGACCAGCCTCTCGACGAGCAGACGCGTGAGCAAAAAGGCCGATACGTAGTGAACGGCAAACGTCTCCTCGATGCCGTCGACGGTCATACGGCGGTGCTGATTCACCATGCCCGCGTTGTGGATCAGCACGTGAAGCGGAAGGCCGGTCGCGAGAAACTCGGCGGCAGCGCGCCGCACTTCCGCCTGGGAGGCCATGTCGCAAACCAACGTGACGGGCGTTGGGGCGCCGAGTGCGCCGCACTCGTCAGCGACCGATTCGAGCTTTGCCGGATTTCGGCCCAGCAGCACCAATTGATGCCCGTGTCGGGCGAGCTCGAGGGCGACGGCTCGGCCGAGCCCGCTGGTCGGGCCGGTGATCAGTGTGACGCGGGGATGCATCTGGGCCATGTGGGCGGCAGTATAGCCTTGACTTCTCGGCGTGAGTGCCGTGACGTCTCCATCGACCATGACCACTGAAGATCGCGTGCGAAGGCTCGTCGAGGAGCGCCCCTGGGGGGAGGTGTTGAAGGCGGCAAGCGGAACCCGAGCAGCCGAGGTCGCTCCAGGCATCTACATGTCGCAAGGCACTTCGAATTCGTACATGGTGCTCACCGAGGCGGGACGCGTCATCGTGAACACGGGCCTCGGCTTCGAGGCGTACACGCACAAGCGTCTGTTCGACGCCGTTTGCCCCGGACCGACGACCCACATCCTCGTCACCCAAGGGCACGTCGACCACGTCGGCGGAGTCGGTCTTTTTCGGGAGCCGGGGACCCTGTTCATCGCGCAGGCCGCCAACGCATCGTGCCAGGCCGACGACGCTCGCGTCGCTGGGCGCCGTCAAGCGCAGAGCTACGTCTGGTTCGCCGACGTCATCGACGACGCGCTTCGCGTGGCGAACGAGCACCCCGATGCCGTGGTTCAGGACTCGCCGATCCCGGATGTGACATTCGAGGATCGTCTCGAGATCGGAGTCGGCGGCCGAAGCTTCGTATTGCTTTCGACCCCCGGCGGCGAGACGGTCGACAGCTGCGTGGTATGGCTCGCTGACGAAGGCATTGTGTTCACGGGCAACCTCTTCGGCCCGCTCTTCCCGCATTTCCCGAACTTCAACACGATCCGCGGCGACAAGTACCGATTCGCCGAGGCGTATCTCACTTCGCTCGCGCGTGTCCGTGACCTCGAGCCGGAAATGCTGATCACCGGCCACGGCGAGCCAATCCGGGGCAAGGGCCTCATCCGTGAATGCTTCGATCGTCTGGAGGCGGCGGTTCGGTACGTGCACGACGAGACCCTCGAAGGCATCAACGCGGGGAAGGACATCGACGAGCTCGCCGCGCGGATCAAGCTGCCGGACGAGCTCTACGTCGGGGAGGGGTACGGTCGCGTCGCATGGGCGGTACGGACCTTCTGGGAGAGTTATCTCGGCTGGTTCAAGCTCCAGTCGACTACCGAGCTCTATCCGCGACGCCCGGTGGCTCGGACCCTGGCCGAGCTCGCGGGGCCGTCCGCGACGGTCGCGAAAGGACGAGAGGTGCTCGACCGGGATCCCGTTCTCGCCCTCGGTCTCGCAGAGGCCGTGCTCGAAGGATCATCCGATGATCGAGAGGCCCTCAGGTTGGCACGGGATGCCCACGAGGCCCTCTTGTCGCATCCGGAGGACGCGCGAAACTTCTGGCTCGGAGGTTGGCTTCGCTCGCAAGCAGCAGCGCTCGAAGAGCGGCTTTCGCAGAAGCCCGACGAGCCGGTCGACGCGGGCGAGGTTCGCCTGCTGATGAACGCCATGCCGGAACGCTTCGTGCCGAGCGCCGCCAAGGGGCTCCACGCCGTTTACCAGTACGAGCTCAGCGGCGCCGAAAGCGGCACCTGGGCCGTGATCGTCGAAGACGGCACCTGCCGCGTGCAGGAAGGATCGCATCCCTCACCCGATTGCCGGATCGCCATGAAAGACGTCGACTTCCTCGCTCTCAACTATGGGGAGATCCATCCGCTCAAGGCGGCCATGCAGGGCAAGATCAAATTCGAGGGCGATAGGAAGAAGGCGATTCCGCTCGACAAGATCTTCGAGAAGACGAAACGCCCTTCGAAAAGCGGCAAAGACGAGGCGAAAGGCAAGGTGCTCTTCGTCGACGACTTGAATGAGCCTTTGCTCTCGCCCCTGCAGCGGTCGATCAAGTGGCTCGCATCCAAGCGTCACACGGAGATCACGCTCGACGGAGTGCTCGCCGCCGCGGAGCGACGAACCGGGCTCGAGGATTTCGGACCGCCGGATTTCGAGGCTCGGCTCCGCCTTTTGGTCGAAGACTACGACGCGGACTCCGGCATGAGCGAAATCGGCCGGAAAACGGTGCGCGGCGATCTGATTCGTTACGCGAGCAATCGTTTGCTCATTCAGGACTACCTCACCCGTCACCCCGAAGCGCTCGAGCAGCGCATCGAAAGGCCGCTGATCGTGGTGGGGCTGCCGCGAAGTGGCACGACGCATCTGGTGAACTTGTTGGCGGCCGACAGCCGTTTTCGGTCTCTTCCTCTTTGGGAGGCGATGGAGCCGCTGCCAAACCCTCGTGAGAGCGCCCCGTCGCCGGCGAGGGCGGCGACCCTTCGCGCGATCGATCGACACCTGCCCCGCAAGGCACGCAACTGGCTCGGCGTCGACCACCTCGAGGCCGACCCGCGGTATCTACGCTGCGCCGCGAGCTGGGCCGCAATGCGTACGATGGTGCCCTACGTGGCCGCCATGCATCCGATGAATCCGGACCACATACACGAAGAGCTCGAGCTGATGGGGCCGGACTTTTCCTCGTACGTGTTCGAGTGGACCGGCCACGTCCCCCGTTACCGCGATCACTACCTCACGACGGATCAGGCGCCGCACTACGCGTACTTGAAACGCGTGCTCCAGATTTTGCAGCATCGTGACGAGGGAGCACCCAAGCCCTGGGTCTTGAAGTGCCCGCAGCATTTCGAGCAGCTCCCGGCGCTCCTCGCGACGTTCCCCGATGCGACGGTCGTTTTCACGCATCGTGATCCGGTCGCCGTGATCCAGTCCACCGTGACGATGCTCGGCTACTCGCATCGCATGTCACGCGACGTTCTCGACATGCCCGGCCTTCTCGCTTACTGGACGGATCGCATCGAGCAACTCCTTCAGAAGGGCGTCGCCGACCGTGCGCTCGTGCCGGCCGAGCACGCGTACGACTCCCTCTTTCAAGAGCTGATGGACGACACCGAAGGCAAGCTCGACCAGATCTATCGCGTTCACGGCATGCCGCGTACCGATCGCTCCCGGGCCGAGCAAGCCACGTTCCTCGAGGCCCACCCGCGCGGCAAAGACGGCCGCGTGCGCTACGACCTCGAGGGCCAGTTCGGAGCCAAACCGCAGGATTTGCGCGTGCGATTCGGCTTCTACCTCGACCGTTTTGCGGTGCGCGCAGAAGCCTGAAGTCCGGGGCCGGCAGCAAATCGAAGGCGACGTGCCGATCTCCGCTTCTCCTTGTTCTTTTCGGACCGGAGACTCATCCTTGTGTGCAAGGAGTCGTTCATGAAATCGTCGTACTTCCGTTTTCTCGCTGCATTCGTGATCCTCGGCCTAGCAACCGTTGCGCCGGAGACAGGTCGAGCCCAAGACGTAGCTCATTCGAATCAGGCCTTCACTCTCGATGAAGGCGACGGCCTCCAGGACAGAGGCCGTGAGGGAGATCGGGATCGCGAACGGGACCAGGATCGCGATCGGGATCGGGACCGGGATCGGGACCGGGATCGCGATGGAGACCGAGGCCCCGATGGAGACCGCGAGCGTGACCGAGACCGAGATCGCGAACGAGACCGTGACGGCGACCGCGGCCCCGAGGGCGACCGGGGCCGAAACCGGTAAGGGGCCCAGCCGATGGCAAGCTCTTTGGTCAGCCTCGACATCGATCAGTCCGTCGCGATGCTCACGATGGACGACGGCAAACGCAACGCGTTTTCGCCGAAAATGCTCGGTGAGATCTACGACGCGCTCGAGCAGGCAGAAGATGCAGGTGCGGCCGTGGTGATCACCGGGCGTGAGGGAGTCCTGTCGGCGGGCTTCGACCTCAAGGTGATGCGCGCCGGCGGTGTGAAAACGGTCCAGATGTTGCGGGCGGGGTACGCGCTCACCGCACGCCTGCTGTCGTTTCCGACGCCGGTGGTGATCGCCTCGCCCGGTCATGCCTATGCGATGGGCGCATTCATGTTGCTGTCCGGAGACTACCGTTTCGGCGTACCGGGGCCTTACACCTACGTCGCCAACGAAGTGGCGATCGGTCTTCCGATGCCCCGTGTGGGCTGCGAGGTCATGCGACTGCGTTTGAATCCCGCAGCGCGCGAGCGGGCGGTGACCTTGGCCGAAGCGTTCTCCCCGGAGCAGGCGCTGGCGGTCGGCTTCGTCGATGCGTTGGTGCCTCCGGAGCAGTTGCTCACTGCCGCGCGTGAAAAAGCCTTGGCGCTGCTCGAGCTCGATTCGGATGCACACTCGCTCTCGAAGAAGCGCCTGCGCGCGGAGACGCTGAGGAACATTCGCATCGGCCTACCGTTGGACCTCAAAGACGCGTTGGTCATCGGCGCCAAGCGCGCCGCAAAAGCGAGAATGAGCCGCTAGACCGTTGGATCGCGTCGGTCGAGATCGGATAGACTCCCGACGATGACGCAGACGACCACGGAGCTACTCGTCGTTTTCGCCGTGTGGTGTGCGCTTGTCGGGTACGGCATCGTCGAGCGTTTGTTGCATGAACGCGCGCTCGCCAAGATACCCGTCCGTATCCACGTAAACGGAACCCGCGGAAAGACGAGCGTCGTGCGATTGATCGCAGCCGGATTGCGGGCTGCGGGCAAGCGAGTTTGCGCCAAAACCAGCGGATCCTTTGCCGCCATCATCGATTCCGACGGCCAGGAGCACACGATCCGCCGGGTATCTCAACCCAACATCATCGAGCAGCTACGGATCATCGATCGACTGTCGAAGGCCAACCCCGAAATCGTGGTCGTGGAGTGCATGGCGCTGCAGCCACATTTCCAGTCCCTCACCGAGCTCAAGATGATCCGAGCGACCCACAGCGTAATTACCAACGCGCGCGCCGATCATCTCGACGTCATGGGACCGACCAGCCGAGATGTGGCACTGGCGCTGGCAGGCACGACTGGCGTGCGCGCCGACCTCTTCACGGCGGAGCGGGAGCATCTCGACGTTCTAGCGCATGCCGCCCGAGACCGAGACACGTCACTCCACCAAGTCTCCGGAGACGACGTGAAGCGGGTCGACGATTCCGCGCTCGAGCGGTTTCGGTATAACGAGCATCCGGAAAACGTCGCTCTCGCGCTTCGAGTCTGTGAGGCGCTCGGTGTTTCTCGCGAGGCCGCGCTCGAAGGGATGGTCGCTCTTCGACCCGAAGCTGGTGCGACTCGGCTGTCACGAGTCGACTATTTCGGACGTGACATCCTGTTCGTGCAAGCGTTCGCCGCGAACGACCCGGCATCGACCGAGCAGATTTGGGAGGATATGACCGAAAAGCATGGAAAGGGGCGCCGCAGGATCGCGGTCATCAACTGCCGCATCGATCGGCCTGATCGGTCCCGTCAGTTCGCCGAAGCGATGGCATCATGGAGCCCGGCTGACGCGTACGTCGTCATCGGCATCGGCACGCTTCTTTTCGTCCGCGGAGCGGCTCGCCATGGGGTGCCGGTCGAGAAGATCCGAATGCTCGAGGGCTCGGACATCGACGAGATCGTCGAAGTCCTGCTCGACTTGTGTGGCGACGAAGCGCTGATCGTGGGGATGTGCAACATCCACGGCCCGGGCTACGAGCTAGCCCGGTATTTTCAAAACCGCTCGACCCAAACGGACACGCTGTGACCATTCTGAATCTATTGGCGGTGGCAATCGGCATTGGCCTCATCCTCACCTTGGTCATCACCGAGGCGTTTGGCTTGGCTGCGGGTGGCCTGGTTGTGCCAGGGTACATGGCGCTCTCTTTGCTTCAGCCTTGGTCGTTCGCCCTGACCATCCTGATCGCGTTTGGCACGTTCGTGCTCGTTCGAACGTTGGCCATCTACATCATCGTCTTCGGACGGCGTCGCACGGCGCTGATGATCGTGACGGGATATCTTCTCGGTGCCCTCGTGGACTTGTTGGTCGGTGGTGGCATCGTGATCGAAGCGGCATCGGTGGCGAGTGACAGCGCTCAAGCCGGCGCGACCGGCGGGCAGCCTTGGTTTTTCGAGATTTCCGTCATCGGCTACATCATTCCCGGCCTCATCGCGATTTGGTTCGATCGTCAGGGGATCCTCGCCACGCTGAGTGGCTTGATGCTCACCTCCGTTCTCGTGCGGCTCTGCCTCGTGATGATCATGCCCCAGGCGCTTCAGAACTACGACGCCGCTCAAGCACACCATCTGATCGAGTGGACCAGCCTCTTGGTGGAGCCCTGACATGGCCCGCTTCGACAAAGTCTACTGGCAAAGCAAATCGACCTCGGCAGGAGCGCAGATCCTGTTGATCATCGCTTCGATCGCGGCGCTTTTGTCCGTTCAAGTCTTCAAGAAACGCGAGAGCACTGCGGACTACGACGACATGGTCGCTGCCTCCAAGACTTGCGCCGAGGGCTTGGAGTTGATCGCCCGATGGCGTCGTCGCATCGAACCGATCGATCCCAAGGTGGATCCGCTTCGCACCGGTATCATCGGCATCGTCGCGAGCCCGGTGACCAGCATTTCTGGGCATCTCCCGAGTAAGCAGGCATCGGCCAACCCGAATTGGGCAGCCGTCATCGTTCAGTTGCTTCGAAAGGCCGGGGTACGGGAAGGAGACGTCGTCGCGGTCGCAGCCTCCGGTTCGTTCCCAGCGCTCAATCTGGCATCGTATTGTGCGCTCGAGCAGATTGGCGCGCGGCCCATCATCATCCTTTCGGCATCGGCGTCTCAGTGGGGCGCGAACGTTCCGGGCTTCACGTGGGTCGACATGGCCCGTCGGCTTCGCAAAGCCGACATCATCGAATCGAAGGCAGTCGCGGCAACGTTGGGTGGAGAAGACGATCGTGGAGTCGGCATTCCCGAGCAGGGATTGAGCATCTTGAGACGCGCGCTCGAGAGGGCGGACATCGACCTCTTGGAGCCTGGTAGCTACGAGGAGGCGGTGGCGGAGCGTATTGCCGTCTATGCAAAGCATGCGGAAGGTCAGCCGATTCGCGCGTTTCTCAACGTCGGGGGAGGCACGGCGACGACCGGTCCCCCCAGCATCGATCACTTTTTCGACCCCGGTCTGTTGCGAGGCGCGCCCCCGCGGGCTTTCACGATGAGGTCCGTCATGGGGCACTTCATCGATCAGGAGGTGCCGGTCATCAATTTGTGGAACATCTCGACGTTGGCATCGCGATTCGGGCTACCCTATCCGCCCAAGGAGCCGCCGCGAGTCGGAGAAGGTGGAGTCTATCGGGCCACCACCTATCGGCGTTGGCTCGCCGCCATGTTGGCGCTCGCGCTCCTGGCCCTGACCTATTTCCTGACCCGCTCGGCGGGGTTGGGCTCGATCTTCGGAGGTTCGCGATCGGGGAACGACCGGGCTGGGCCGGCGGTCTAGTTGGACGACCCGCATCCACGTCGTCCGGTCCCACTCAGGCGAGCGCATTCTCTCGAAAGCTGAAGCCGCCCGGCGGCTCGCGCAGTGGGCCTTCGCCATATCGTCCGGGAAGCCGGCTGAGGCTGAGCTTCAAAAGCGCGGCGCCCAGCGGCAGGGCCATTCGAGGTGACAGGAAAGAGGACTTTGGGCTGACGCCCGTCATCGCCGCGCCGAAGTGGTCCATGAAGCCAGCGCCATGTTTCTGCGCGGCGAGAGCGGCCGTGTCGAGCAACGTGGGAAATCGGCGAATGGCGCGCCCGGCCGCAGCCGAGATCGGAAAATCGCGCCCGAACGCCTGCATCCACGCCGTATGATAGGAGGCGAGCCGCTTGGCGGAGAGATCGCCGTGCGCAAAGGCGTCATCGAGCACGCGCGCTGCGATCTTCGCAGCGACCATTGCGGTGTGAATGCCTTCTCCGGTGAGCGGATCGGTTTGCCCGGCCGCATCGCCCACGACCAGCAGTCGGTCGCCATACGTCTTGCGTTCCCCGCCAAGGCGCAGGGGTGCGATGCCCGGTCGCTCCAGAGGCTCGGCGTGGTCGCCGAGCACTTCTCGTACGTACGGATCGCTCGCGACCTCGGTTTCGAGGAGGGATTTGAGCTGGGTCGGTGGCGTTCGGCCGCCTGGGAGCACGTAGCAGCCGAGGTCGATGTCCCCATTGGAGTGTTTGAAGAAGGCGACGTAGCCGGGAATGACGTAGCCGGGGTAGAGCAGCACGCCATCGCTGATGAAATGGTGGGTTCCGCCTTTGATGTACTGGCGGCTTGCCGCGCTGTTGGCGCCGGTCCGGACGACGCCGAGCTTGCGGGCGATTTTGCTTTTGGCACCGTCGGCTGCGATCAGGGACCGACCAAAGAAGCGTCGACCGTCCTTGCAGCGAATCGTCCAGACATCGCGAAGCGACGTGTCCGCGACCGATGCGTTCTCGAAGAGCTCCGCGCCGGCGTGCTGAGCAGCTCTCGCGATGCGCTCGTCACACACCATCCGGCGAATCGCAGCAACGCGCGGGGCGCCCGGGCGCACTCCTTCGTCGGGACTCACGAAGCTCAGGCCCGAGGGAGAGACCAAACCGCCCGATTGGACCCATTGGACGGCGCCTTCGGCGACGAGCTCGTTCAGAACGCCCATCTCCTCGAGCAGGTCGAGCGCCGGCTCACACCATGCGTCGCCGCAGCGCTTGTCGCGCGGGAAGGTGGCCTTCTCGAGAAGCGCGACTCGTTTGCCGGTCTGGGCGAGGAAGTAAGCGGCAGTGGAGCCCGCAGGTCCCGCGCCCGCGACCACGACGTCGTAGATTGGCTCGCCCGCTCCCATCCAACCCGCTCTACACCGCCCCTCGCCGGAGATCCAACCGAGGTTGGCGACAGCGGCGCGCCGATAAGGGGGCGCCCCTGACGGAATTCTCAAGCCCCGTTGCAGCCTGTGGCAAGCCCAGCGCGGGCCTCCACCCTCGTTCGCACGCCTGATTTTGCCCTGCACGAGCTACCCGCGGACTTCGAGACGCACCTCGGCGGTGCGGCGTCCCGGCGGAGGGTGCACGCGTAGCAGCTTTGTCTGTTCGTGGACGAAGCTACGGTGCCGGTCCGCACCGAGCTCCGTGACACACTCGCATCCACCAAGTTCCGACCGGAAAAGGCATGGTCCGGTTTCCGGCGGTCCAAGCCGCAAGCGCTCGATCGTATTGAGCGTTGAAGGACCGGATTCGCTGCACCGCGTCCGCAGCGGCTCCCCGGTGTCCGGCGGCGGCGAAACGTGGATTCAGGCTTCCAAAAGCTTCGTGGCTTTGGGCCCGTTTGGTGTGCGATTGTCGCAAGACCCGCCGCGGTCCCAAGAACGCAACGCCAGTGCGCTTGGCCCTTTGCCAGGAGCGATGCTCTCGTTCGCGGACGCGTTCGGCGAGTCGTTTCTGCGCGAGTTTGACGCCGTAATCGAGCTCGAGCGCGATTGGCATCTGCAGCTCGAGCTCGATCAATTCGGGCCAAGTAGCGTTGTCGGCGTCGAAGTAGTGCGAGGGGCGGCGCACCTGGATTACGCGACTCCCAACATCACGCGGCAGCGTATGGGCGCCCGGCCAGTCTTTGGCATAGCGCACCGCCATCGCTTCGACTGGGTTGCTGATGAGATACGCCAGGGCCTCTAGCGTTGCCTCGGGCGTCAAGAGCACGTGCTGCGCAGTGCTTCGCTTATCGAAGACTTCACCAGGCCACCCGCGAAAGGCTTTCGTTGTCAGCGCCAGCAATCGGTGAAACTCATGGAGAAAGCGCGGAAGCACTCCATGCACGTCGGTGACGACTTCATGGCAATGGGTACTCATCAAGCATCCAGCGTGCACTATCACGCCGTGTCGCTGAGCCGCTAGACCAAGGCAATACCAGTAACACTGCTCGAGAACGCGCGCCTGATCTGGATTCAGGAGGAAGTAACGGCGCGTCGTGCGGCGCGACAAGGCCCAGGTTCTACCGGACTCGATGATTCGTCGTCGGGTCATGCAAGGCTCAAGAGCGAAAAGCGTGCCGATGACAGCAGGCGCTTTTCGCGAGGGATTGACGTGGACAAATCGCCGTACGCCGGCGATATGGCGTCAGCCGCCGACGGCCGCCTCACCACGACATCATGGGCGATTCCGAGGATAGCTGCCTCATCTCGGGCAACGTGGGCAGGATCCGGGGGTGATTAGCTGCGGTAGTCCGGGTTCTCGTAATCGAATCGGCAGCCCGCTTTCCACGCCTCCCGGTCGTTGCCGTGACTTGGCAACCCCCCTGCGTCCTTCAGCATCCGGGCCACGTGCATCAAGTTCCACGTCATGATCGTGGTGTTTCGCTGCGTGAACTCGTTGTCGAAGCCGGCCGGGCTCTGGGCACCGACGTCGTCGCCGTAGCTCGGGCCCGGCCCCGCCTCTCCAATCCATCCGCAATCGGCTTGCGGAGGGATCAGGTACCCCAAGTGCTGCAGGGCATAGAGGATCGTCATCGCGCAGTGCTTCACGCCGTCTTCGTTTCCAGTAATGACGGCTCCTCCCACCTTTCCGTAAAAAAGACTCTGACCCTTGTCGTTGAGCAAGCCCGACATGCCGTACAGCCGCTCGATGATCAGCCGGCACACCGAGCTTTCCTCGCCCAACCAGATCGGCGTCCCCAAGACCAGAATGTCCGCGCTTTCGATCCTCTTCCAAAGCGCGGGCCATTCGTCCTCCGGCCAACCGTGTTCCGTCATGTCCGGTTGCACCCCAAACGCGATCTTCATGCCGGCCGGGCGGACGAAGTCGGTTTTTACCCCGCTCTCGTTCATGATCGACTCGGCGACCGACATCAGTGTGCTGGTGTGCGAGGGGCGATCGGGGTGTTTCAACGTGCAGTTGATCAGCACCGCGGACAGATCCGAAAAATCGGTGGTGTTCTCCTCACACAAGGCTTTCTGGCGTTCGTTGAGAGTCATGACGAAGACCCTATGACACCGTGCTACGATCGGAAACCCCGATGGATACCGCCCTGGTCACGTGCCCCTACTGCTTCGAAACGGTCGAGGTCTACATCGACCCCGAAACCAAAGGGCAAATGATTCGAGACTGCGACGTGTGTTGCCATCCCTGGGCGCTGCATGTGAGCCGAGGCGCGGACGGTGAGCTGCTCGTCGAGGCCACGAGAGCCCAATAGCCTCCGGCCAGACCCACGGGGCCACGATCCACCGCAATTTGCGGGTCATTTTTTCCGTTAATCCAAACGCTCCTGGTGGACGTAGGGGTCAATGAAAGGCGGATGTGCCGCCAACTCTCGTGGGCTTCGCGAGAGGACTCACGAAGATGAAACACCAGGAGAAGGCAGAAATGACGAAACTCACTCTTAAAACGATTTGTCTTGGCATGTTGGCGCTCTTCGCGATCGCCTGCGGAGATGCAGGTGACGGACAGCTCGGGGAGGACCCCGGCTTCGTGGAGGACGGAGACTTCGTCGACGGCGAGGACCAGAACGATCTCGAGGACGAAGACAATCTCGACGGCGAAGACGACCAGAACGGAGACGAAGAAGTCGTCGAAGGACCCCTTTGCGGTGACGGCTTCGTCGATGACGGAGAACAATGCGACGACGGAAACGCCGAGGACGGCGATGGCTGCTCGAGCGCTTGTGAGAACGAAGTCGTCGACATCCTCGGCCAGCTCGCGATCGACATCACCGTCGACGACCTCGAGTCCAACGAGGCTCCCCTCAGCGACCGCTGCGCCGGCGCGATCGAGATCACGCTAGACATCGCGGAGGGCTCCATCACCGGCGACGGCCGTTGCTCGCTCGACAACTTCAACAACTTCATGGACTACGAGCTCGATGCCACCATCGTGGAGACCGGCGTCGTCGAGGGCGATGTGACCGTCGTCTTCAACGGTCAGCCCCACGTGTTGCCTGCAACCGGCTTCATCGACAAGGACCTGCTGACGCTCGAGTTCGAAGGGGTGACGATGTTGACGGGAAGGCTCCGCGGCATCTGGGCCGGCGAGATCGAGGCGGCGCGCAACTAAACCAAAAGATTGGATCTCTTCCACGGGGCGTCCCTTCTCTGGGGCGCCCCGCCTTTTTTTGCACGCTACCGAGTGGCCAACTCCAGGATGTCGACGACGACCCACTGGTCCGCCTCGACCGTGATTTCCAGCCGATGCTGTCGCCCCACCACCGAGACCTCGATCGTGTGCGTACCGGGAGCGAGCTGTGCGCGCACGACTGCGATGCGCGCAGGGAGCGTTGCCCAACTACGCGTATCGGGCTTGTCGGCCGCGGCCATGCTCGCCTGTGCAATCATCGACGCCAGCACGCCGAGCCCGCTCTCGCCGCTCGCTTTGCCGACGGCCACACCCGTACCGGCTCCGATCGCTGCGCGGGTGATCATTCGCGTGACTGCTGCAGCCATGACACGGCCCTTGCTGGCGTCCCATGCTGCGCGCGCGACCGCATCCA
Source organism: uncultured Sandaracinaceae bacterium (assembly GCA_964495565.1). Lineage (GTDB taxonomy): Bacteria > Myxococcota_A > Polyangia > Polyangiales > Houyiibacteriaceae > SG8-38. Next base: position 44,278 of record CAZBWQ010000001.1, read on the forward strand.
CGTCGGCAATGACATCGGCCGAGTGAGGGCTCCCGTCGATTCGCACCTGCGGAGGCGCATACTCCGAGGGTTGTTGCGCGAGATCGGGATAGTTGATCCAGGTGACGAGACCTTGTCCGGCGAGCCGATTTGCTTGTTTGTAAGCGCTCGGTGGCAAGAAGGCGGCCGCGATGGTCAAGGCGAGGCCGATCGGAACACGCTTGGCCACCAGCGGCGGTACCCGCCCATACGAGATGACGATGAAGACCTCGCTTGACTCGGTCGTGGACACCGAGGCGCGGTCACTGCCCTGAATGACGGACTGCAGGCGAGGCGTCCGGTAGCCGCTCAATCGGGTGAGCCTTTGGATGGGCTCGGCCAGGCTCGGAGCCTTCGTCGCTTCGAGGACCTCGTCGTAATAGCGAAGCGCGGAATCGAATGCACCCGACTTCTCGAAGACGTAGCCGGCGAAGTAACTCCCCGGAATGGCGGCTCGCTTGACCGATGCCTGATCGGCACCTTCGCCGCCGAGCAAGTAGTCTCGCATGACGGAGAAGCGGCGCGCCTCGACTCTCGCGCCCTCGAGATTCTGCGGTGCGAGGTAGTTGAGCATGTTCATCGTGTTCAGCATCAGCTTCTCGTATGGACGCGCCTTGTAGGGCCCCGCGCTGTCGCTGAACATGTACCGGACGATCTCGTCCGACGTCGACCGGGAGAAGTCCAGTACCTCCAGGGCCTTGTCTGCAACCTGGAAATCCCGGCTCGAAAGCCCGTACCGCTGCAGCGATTGAAGCACCATGGCACGGTCGAGCAGCAAGAGCGCACCGTTCTTCTCGAGCTCTTCGGGCACCGTCTCGGCGCCGCGCACTCCGAGCGCCTTGTTGCTCGCGCGAAGGGCGGCATCGAGGTTGCCCGCGTCGAGCGCCGAGCGGGTTTCTCTCGTCCGATCGGAGAACGTCTTGCAGCCACTGGTCGTCGGAAGCGCCAGCACCACGACAACGAGCACCGCACCGCTCGAAAGTCGTCCGGTCTTCCGGCGCTTCGGATGCGAGGCCACCAACTAGAGAATGGCTTTGGTGATGGGGGCCTGGTTCTGGAAGAGGATTTCGCCCGTTTCGACGTCGACCGTCCGGAGGAACAGGTAGTACTGCACGCGCCGTGCGCTTTCGGTGCGCTCATCCGTCGAGAACACTTTTCCGGAGACGATGTACCGAACGCCGATTTGGCGACCCCAGGCCGCAATTCGTGCCGAATCGAAGGCGCTGCTCTGCTGCTGACGGCGGATCTCCTCGATCAACGCGGGTTGATCTTCGAGGCTGATCACACGAACCGGCGCGAAGTTGATCAGCTGCGATTCGATTTCGGTCATCAATGCATTGAGCGCGCTGTCGATGTGCTCGCTCGTTTCGTTCCGGAACGGCAACACGCCGACGGTCGGATCCTGCTCCATCTGCCAGCGTGCCATGAGCTTGGAAGTCCGAAGCGCTTCCATGCTGATCTCGAGAGCCCTTTCCAGATCCTTGCGATCCAGGCTCGTGCTCATCGCCGCCTCGTCCAGACCAGGGGTGTCCTGGCCGCGAACGGCCCGTGGTCCCGCGCAACCGGTGACCAGCACCAGGCTGCAAGCCAAAACGAGCGTCATGTGAATCGAGACTGAGCGTGGGTTCATGGCGGGGCAATCCTCGGCAGACAGTGCACCCGTAGCCTAGTCAGGCCGTGGGGCCGTGCAACGTCGACGAGATTGTTTGCCGGGCTCCCTTGCGTTCCTATGCTAGGTTCTCCCTCAAATCATGTGGAAGTGGTGTTATCTCGTTTTGGCCATCATGGCGTTCGCGCACACCGCGAAGGCTGACGACGACGACTCGCTGCCGCCCGGCGCGCGACCCGAGTACGGGAAAATGCCCATGGCCTCGGAAGGAAGAAACCCCCGGCTCGAACGGCGCCTTTCGATCCAGACCAAGCACCGTCAGGACCGCACGTACCGAGGTCCTTCGGGCATCCTGGGCTTCCAAGGGGGCGTGCCGATCTTCGTCGGCTCCGACGTCGACCGCGACGTGGTCAAAGCCGGCGGCAGCTTCCTCGGCTTCGGTGGCGTCGACTTCGGGTTCGGCACGCTCGAGCTCGAGGTCGGCTATCAGGGTACGCCGACTCGTCTCCCAGGACAGGACGTGACCGCGCAGCGAGTTCACTTGGGCATCGGAGGCCGGGTGCAAATCCCGAACAAGTCGGTGTGGATCCCATTCCTCGGCTTTGGCTTTGCCTCGCAATGGTGGAAGTACGATTCGTTCGCCGGTTGCACCGTGCTGTTCTGCTCGACCGGCGATGGGTTTCGATTTGCGCCGGGTCTCAACGTGCGCGCCGGCACTTCGATCTTGCTCGGCGGCGTGGCCGCGATCGAGATCGGCATTCGCTACAACCTGTCTTTTGCGGTGAATGACGTGTCTCTCGAAAGCTTGCATTTCATCGAGCCGACGCTCGGGTTTCGCTTCTGGTTGTAGATGGAGTCGAGGGGCGAGGTCAGACAGACATGGAACCGAGCCAACTGCGAGAGTACGACGAGAAGCTCAACCGGTATCTCCGGCTCGACACGTTTCCCGTAGCCGTTCGATTCCTTCGCAACTGGGATGAAGCCCCCGATCGGGCGAAGCGTCCCGGCCGCGATCTCCACAATCGGTTCACGACGTGCCAAGCAATCGCCATGTCGCGCCGTTACGGCTGGGTGCTCGCACTCGGCCGGGAAGACAGCAGCTGTGTCCTCGGTGCGATGGCGCTCGGTCTCGAAAAGCGGCTGCCTCACTACGTCGAAGGGAACCTCTGCATCGATCTCTATACCGAAAACCTTCGCGCCGGACGCGTCAGCGAGGAAAGCGTCCCCCGATTTGCCGAAGGACGATATGTCGGCGTGGTCACCGCGCCGCTGAGCCGCGCCTCCTTCACGCCGGACTCGATCGTCGTCTATGGCAACGGTGCGCAGATCATGCGCCTCGGCCAAGCTTACCTTTGGAAGCGCGGCGGGACGCTCAAAAGCGAGTTCCGCGGCCGTATCGACTGCGCCGATCTCGCAATCGCGCCCGTGCTGAAAGGCGAGCCGCAGATGATCGTCCCTTGCAGCGGAGATCGGATCTTCGGACAGGTTCAGGATCACGAGATCGCGTTTGGCTTTCCGTTCTCGCTCATGGATGACATCCTCGAAGGCCTCGAGGGAACGCACAAAGCAGGCACCCGGTACCCAGTTACCAACTGGCTCAACTACACGGGTGGGTTTCCGCCTTCCTATGATGCGTATCGCGAGATGCTCGACGAGGAAGGCCCCCCCGAAGAGGATTGACGCCCGCTGGGAGGCACTCGATTGCGAGCTCGTGAAATCACGATGTCGGCCGTGGCTGCGCTGGCTTTTTCCGGGCTCGTCCAAGGGATCGTCTTCCCGCCTCTCAATTTCTACTGGCTCCAACCCTTCGCCCTGGCCCCCGGGTTCTACGTGCTCAGCCGACTTCGTGGTGCACGCGCGTTCGTCGCGGGTTGGTTCATGGGGGCTCTGGCCAACTTGGCGCTCTTCTACTGGATTGCCGAAACCGTCACGCGATTCGCCGGCGTTTCGTTCGTGCTCGGTTTGCTCGCGCTCTTTCTTTTCGCCGCCTTCGCCGGGCTCTACCTGGGTGTCTTCGCTTGGGGCCTCGCTCGTGTGCGCTCGATGAGCGGACCGGCATGGCCTTTTGCGGCCGCGGCGTGGTTCGTCACCTGCGAGTTTCTCAATCCCCAGCTGTTTCCCTACTACCAAGGGGCTGCTTGGTATCGCGTGCCGGAGCTGTTTCTAGTGACCACCGTGACCGGAATCCCGGGCGTGACGTTTCAAGTGGTGCTTTGGAGCCTTTTGCTCGTCGCGGTTGCCGAGCAACTTCGGGGGACCGGTGCTCTGAGCCCTCGCGCTTGGATTTTTTCCGGAGCGGGCGCGGCGTGGCTCCTGCTCTCGAGCCTCGGGATCTCCGCTTGGCAGGAAAGCCGCATCGTCGCCGCCGAGGCCAAGGCCCCGTCCGTGCGGGTCGCGATCGTGCAGCCGAGCCTCGACGTCTTTGCCGCACGTGCCCTCGGTGTCACCGGCATGGCCGAAAGACATGCCGACCAGAGCCGGCGGGCCCTCGTGCAAGACCCCGAGATCGAAGTCTTCGTGTGGCCCGAAACCGCGTTGCGAAGCGCTCCGGTCGATCCCGCCAACGACGCGGTCTTCGACTTCCTTCGGGAGACTCCGCGCGAGGTGTGGACCGGGGCCCGGACCCTGGAACATGTCGAAGGAACGGAGAAATACTTCAACGCTGCCTACTTGCTGCATCGCGACGGCACGGTGGGTACGCGCTACGACAAGGTGCGGCCGGTCTTGTTCGGGGAATACGTGCCTTTCGAGGAGCAGCTCCCGGTGTTGCAGCGTCTTCCCGGCATTGGAAACTTCGCCTCGGGTGACAGTGTGGTGCTTCTCGACTCGGAGACACCCGCCAAAGCTTCCTTCTTGATCTGCTACGAGGCGATCTTGCGTGAGTTCGTCCGCAGTCACTTGCCCGAGGAGACGAACCTCATCGCCAACATCACGAACGATTCGTGGTTCGGCGACACGAGCTGCGCCTCCCAGCACTTGATGTTGGCCGCCGCCCGTTCGGCGGAGCTCGGAATTCCGATGGTGCGGGCCGCGACCACCGGCATTTCGGCATTCATCGACGCCCGAGGCGTGATCACGCAGCATGCGCCGCTGTACTCCCAGGAAACGCTCGTGGCCGACGTCCAGCCGCTTCGGGTGTCGACCTTGTATGGCGAGGTGGGCGACTGGTTTCTGTGGCTCAGCGTGCTCGTTTCGTCGGCGCTGCTGATTTCGTGCTTCGTGAGGCAGCGCGGCACGCCGGTGCCATCGAGCGCTTCATAGAGCGCCCGTCTATCTCGGCTCCAAGCGACGGTCGAGCTCGACCACCGCGGTACCGATGCCGGCGTCGTATCGCGAGTAACGCACGTCTTGAATCGTCACGACGTAGCCGTTCGGGTGCTCCTCGACTCGGTAGGTCGGAAAGCGCATCCAGTTGCGAAAGCCTCGGACGCTCGGTGCATCGAGTGCCGCTTCGACGACCGGCCCCCGTTCATCGCCGGGCAAGGGAGGATGGCTTTCGACGAATCGATCCGCGCGTAGCCAATCGAGCTCGTAAAACCGATATCCTTCCGGAGTCACCACGATGATGTCGCGGACGAACGGATTGGCGGGCAAGGGGCCAGCCATGATCTCGCTGGGCTCCACGCCCTTTGCCGCCAGCCAATGCTCGGCTTGCCATGTCGCGAGACGGCCGCCGGCCAGCATGGCCAAGACATACGTTGCCAAGAGCCCCATCGCGGCTCGCGCCAGTGGCCGCGTGGCACGATCGACGACCCTCAGCCAGACGATGATCGCCACGCCGAAAAACCAAGCGATCTTAGCGGCCAATGGCGGTGCAGGGTGAAGGGTCACCAAGGCCGTGGTCGCGGTCCCGAGCACGATCCAACTGCTTGCGCTCAACGGGCCGCGTGAATGAGCCAATGCCACGGCGGCCCCCATCATCAACCACAGCCACGGGTCGATGATGAAGAGCGCATCTCCGTAGAACCACCGGCCGTCGAAGGGAGAGAGCAGCCGCACGCCGTATGTGTTGAGCCAGTCGAGCACGGGGTGCGTCCACACCGCCAGGTACGAAAGCGCGAGCAAGGTACCAAAGCGGGCAGGCTCCAACTCCGGTCTGCGACGTCGTCGGAGGCGATCGACCAGGACCATACCCGCGGCGAGCGCAACGGGCAGGACTGCGATCCCGAGCACTCCGTGCGTGATGCCGCGTCGGACGTCGAGCATCGCGTCGGAACCCCACGCCGTCGAAACGAAATCGATGTCCGGCAGATTGGCGCCCACCACCAGCGTGGACGTGGCAAGGGGCGTCGCCCGGCGTAGCCCCGTCTCCGCCAGGGTAGCGCCCACGAGGGTATGCGCGAGGGGATCCATGGGGCGGTACCCTACCGCGGTTCGCGCGGTTTTGCGTCCGATTTGGGGCTGCCTCCTCGACAGGGACGACCGGATTTGTCACAAGTGCGCCCCTGACCGGGCCTTGCCATGACCACCGAAATCAAGAGCAGTCACAGCCTGCATGGCGTTCGTTACGAGATCCGCGGGCAGCTCGCCCAGCGGGCTCACGAGATGGAGCGTCAAGGGTACGAGATCATCTCGCTCAACATCGGGAACCCGGGGCTCTTCGGCTTTCGCACGCCCGAGACGATGCGGATGGCCATGATCGAGAACCTCCCGAGCAGCGAGGCGTATTGCCATCAAAAAGGCATCTTCCCGGCGCGCGAAGCCGTGGTCATGCAGCAGCAGGACCGCAACATCCTCAACGTCACGGCCGACCACGTGTTCATCGGCAATGGGGTGAGCGAGCTGATCGACCTGACGTTGCGCGCGCTCCTCAACCGGGGCGACGAGGTGCTCATCCCGAGCCCCGACTACCCGCTGTGGACTGCCTCGGTGACGCTCAACGGCGGCCGGGCGGTCCATTACCCCTGTCCTCCGGATAACCGCTTCGAGCCCGACCTCGACGTGCTCGAAAGCCTGGTCACCGATCGGACCCGCGCCATCGTCATCATCAATCCCAACAACCCGACGGGGGCCGTGTACAGCCGAAAGACTCTCGAAGCCATGGTCGCGCTCGCCGAGCGACACGATCTCGTCATTTTCAGCGATGAGATCTACGACGGCATGGTGTACGACGGTGCGGAGTTCTTTCCGATCGCGCCGATGGTGAAGAACACCCTTTGCGGAACCTTCAGTGGTTTGTCCAAGGTGTACCGTGCGTGCGGGTTCCGCGTGGGTTGGGTGGTGTTCAACGGGACCAACGAGCTCGCCAAGGATTATCTCCATGGCCTCGACCTGCTCGCTTCGCTGCGACTTTGCAGCAACGTCCCCGGGCAGTGGGGTGTGCAGACGGCGCTCGGCGGATACCAGAGCCTCAAGAAGCTGATTCGCCCGGGCGGACGCTTGTACGAGTCCCGCCAGGCGGTGATTCGCGGGGTCGAGGCAAGCAAGTACCTGCACCTCGTCGCACCGCGAGGCTCGATGTACGCGTTCATCGGAGTCGACACCGAAAAGATGCCAGGCTTCGACGACGAAGCATTCGCGATGGAGTTGCTCGAAACGCAGCACGTGCTGGTGGCTCCAGGGTCGAGCTTCAACGTCGATTACCGAAATCACTTCCGAGTGACGATCCTGCCCGAGGCGAAGGTCATCGACGAAGTGTTTCTGCGCATGGAAAAGGCGCTCGAGTCTTATCGGGAGAAGCTCTAGAGGCCTTGCCGAGACGCCATGGAGGTCGGAATCGTCGAAATCGTCGTCTTGCTTCTGTTCGTCGCCTGGTTGGCGGCCGTGTTTCTCTTTTTGCGCTTTCTCTACAGGCGCGCCAAGCGGTCCGCGGCCGAGCCCGAGCCAGGCCGGGAGGAGATCGACGCCCTGATCGACAAGATCGAACGAGAGCACTCCGGTCGAGACTCTTCGTCGTAGGGGCTCGAATCGCTCAAAGCCGTGCCGACTCGCCCGCGTGACCGGACCACTTCGGTAAGTCGTCGTCCACGTCCAAGACGCGCGCCCCGTAGAAGATGTGGCAGCTGGGTTTGAAGGTCTCAGGCACCTCGCGCGGCGTGCCGAAATCGAAGAGGCTCGGAAAGGCGAGCCACATCCTTCGACCCTCGTCTGCGACGAGCGTCCCGCAGCGCTTGCAGGACACCTTGCAGGGGAGGATTCGCTCTTCGCGACCGAGCTCGGCGTTGTAGAACCCCAGATGCTCGATGCCAGCCGTGAAGCGAACGTCCCGCTTGTGAAAGATCGCAGCCCATTGCATGGGTGCCCCGTGCAGGACTTGGCAGGCCCTGCAGTGACAGATCTTGGCGTCGACCGGGTCGGCGCGGACTTCGTATCGCACGCGCCCGCAATGACACCGTGCGCGATACTTGGCGACGAACCTCACATCGTCAGGCGAGGCGTAGCTCGGGCCGAAATCGAGTGATTCGTGGTTCCTGTCGACTGTCAAAATCAAACCTCCGCGAAGGCATGAGCGCCAAGAAAGCCAGAGCCTACCGAAGGTCCGGCCGAGGCCCCAAGCTCCTCGTATCGTTTCGACGTCGGCCGTGGTATCCCTGCCGGACGATGATCCTCCTGAATCCCAAGAAGCACGACCGTTCCTATTCCGACCCTCGGTCCCGCGAGGTGATGCTCAAGACCATCGAGTTCTTCGAGCGGAAAGGCAAGGCTCGCATCAAGGACGACTATCACGCGAAGGTTTGGTACGCCGATTTCCTCGATTTCGTCAAAGAGGAAAGCATCTTCGCCACGATGTGCACGCCACAGGGCTACGGCGCCGAAGATTCGCGTTGGGACACCTGGCGGATTTGCGAGTTCGCCGAGATCCTCGGCTTTTATGGTCTGCAGTACTGGTACACCTGGCAGGTCTCGGTGCTCGGGCTCGGGCCGATCTGGATGAGCCACAACGAGGCGATCAAGAAGCGCGCTGCCGACGCGCTCGCGCGTGGGGGCATCTTCGCGTTTGGCCTCTCGGAAAAAGAGCACGGAGCCGACGTGTATTCGTCCGAAATGACGCTCACGCCCCGAGGCGAGGGGCACTACACGGCGCGCGGGGGCAAGTACTACATCGGCAATGGCAACGAGGCGGCCATCGTCTCCACCTTCGGCAAGCTCGCAGACTCCGGAGAGTATGTGTTTTTCGCCGTGGATTCGCAGCACGACAAGTATCACTTGATCAAGAACGTGTGCGCCAGCCAGAACTACGTCTCGCAATACGAGCTCGAAGACTACCCGATCACCGAAGCCGACATCATCGCTCGAGGCGAGCACGCTTGGAACAGCGCGCTCAATACGGTCAACATCGGCAAGTACAACCTGGGTTGGGCTTCGATCGGGATGTGTACCCACTCGCTCTACGAAGCGATCCGTCACGCGGCCAACCGACGCTTGTACGGCATGTACGTGACCGATTTCCCTCATGTGAAACAGATGTTCGTCGACGCCTACGCGCGACTCTTGGCCATGAAGCTGTTCGCGCTTCGCGCGGCGGACTACATGCGCGTCGCTTCACCCGAAGATCGCCGCTACCTGCTTTACAATCCGATGGTGAAGATGAAGGTGACCACGCAGGGCGAGGACGTCATGAATCTGCTCTGGGACGTCATCGCGGCGAAGGGATTCGAAAAGGACATGTACTTCGAGCAGGCGGCCGTGGACATTCGCGCCCTGCCCAAGCTCGAGGGCACGGTGCACGTGAACATCGCGCTCATCGTGAAGTTCATGGCGAGCTACTTCTTTGCCCCGGCCGACTACGCCGACGTCCCGCGGCAAGACCAAGCCGTCAATGACGACTTTCTGTTCGACCAGGGCCCGACGAAGGGCCTCAGCAAGATTCGATTTCACGACTATCGCATCGCATACGAGAGTCGGGACACGCCGAATCTGCGGGTCTTCCGCGAGCAGATCGAGGCGTTCAAGAAGATGCTCATGGCGTCGCCTCCCGACGAGGCGCAGCGAAAGGACATCGACTTCCTTCTGGCCGGGGGGGAGATCTTCGCATTGGTCGTGTACGGGCAGCTCATCTTGGAGAACGCCAAGATCTACGACGTGTCCGACGACCTCGTGGATCAAATCTTCGACTTCATGGTCCGCGACTTCTCCCGCCACGCGCTCAACCTCTACTCGAAGCCCTCGAGCAACGACACGCAGATGGCCTGTTGTCTGGAGATGATCCGGAAGCCCGTTTCGGACGAAGCCCGCTACGATCGGGTCTGGCAGCAGGTGCACGACCTCAGGGACGAGTACGAAATGAGCCCCTGAGGCGTCGGGACGCTGCGGGCATTGGATGGAGGCCGTGCAGCCTCATCGGCCCTGATCCACGCACCTTCTGCCTCCGACGTTGCAAGTTCGCCCACCCAGACTAGAGGGAAGCTGGCATGTGCGGGATTGCGGGCCTGGTTCACCTGGATGGTCGGAGCGCCGAGGCGGCGGTCGCCGGCCGCATGAGCGAAACCATTGCGCATCGCGGCCCGGACGGCCACGGCGCATTCGAGGAGGGCGCGGTCGCATTTGCGCACCGGCGGCTCAGCATCATCGACATCGAGGGTGGGGCGCAGCCGATGGAATCGTCCACGGGGCGCACGGTGATTTGCTACAACGGCGAGGTCTACAACTCACCCGCCCTTCGCGAGCGGCTTCAGGGGCTCGGTTACGAGTTTCGCACCCGAAGCGACACCGAGGTGATTCTCGCCGCCTACGAGCGTTGGGGCGCCCAGGGCTTCGCGGAGCTTCACGGGATGTATGCCTTTGCGCTTTACGACCGGGCGGAGCGCGCCGTGTTCCTCGTGCGTGATCCGATGGGCATCAAGCCGCTCTACGTGTGCGAGCGCGACGGCACGGTCTTCTTCGCCTCGGAGATCAAGGCGATTCGCGCCGTCGTGCACGGGCTTTCGCTCGATCCGCGATCGGTGAACGCCTTTTTTCTGAGGCAGTACATCGGCGGGCCGGCGACGATCTTCGAAGGCGTGCAGAGCATCGAGCCCGGCACCTACCGCCGGCTCCGTTGGAGCGGCGAGGGCGAGCGGACGACCGAGCAGCCTTTTTATCGGATGCCCGTGGAGCGGCCCCGGCCGATCTCGCTTTCTCACGCGAGCGAAACGCTCGACCGAGAGCTTCATCGCGCGGTCGAAGACCACATGCTGAGCGACGTGCCCGTCGGTTTGTTCTTGTCCGGGGGCCTCGATTCGAGCCTCCTGCTTGCGCTTGCATCCGACGTCACGACGGAGCCTTTGAGCACGTTTTCGGTGGGCTTTGGAGACGCGCGCGTCGACGAGACCGAATACGCACGCTTCGTGGCGGAGTCGGTCGGGGCGAAGCATCACGAGCTTCGCGTGGCGGCCGAAGAGGGCCTCTCGGTGCTTCCTCACATCGTCGAGCAGATGGATCAGCCGCTCGCCGACTACGCGGTCGTGCCGACCTACGTGATGAGCCGCTTCGCAGCGGAGCACGTGAAGGTGGTCTTGAGCGGGGAGGGCGCCGACGAGCTCTTCGGAGGCTATCGGAATCGCTACCTGCCACAACTTCTGACGGCCCCATTCGGCCGCCACCTGGCGCCCCGAAACGTCTACGGCCCCCTGCTCTTCATGGAGCGGTCGCGCCGCCGCCTTCTCGGACCGCGTTACCTGTCCTCGAAGTCACTTCCGAGCGAGCAACGGCTCCGCGCCGATCTGCGGCGTTTTCTTCCGGGTGGCACGTTGAACGCCGCCCTCCACACGGACCTTCACAACTGGTTGGTCGATGACCTGCTCATGAAGGTCGACAAGATGGGGATGCTCGCCTCGCTCGAGGCCCGGGTGCCGTACCTCGACCGTGGCGTGGTCGAGCTGGTCTCGGCCTGGCCCGCGAACGTGAAGCTCAATCTCCGGTCGACCAAGCGCGTGGTCCGAACGCTCGTCGGCCGACGATTCCCAGAGTCGATCGCAAAACGCGGCAAGCAGGGGTTCACGGTGCCGGTGGGGCAGTGGTTTCGTGATGGGCTTCGAGCGGAGCTCGAGGCCCGCGTGTTCGCGGGCGGCCCGATCGACGAATGGGTCGAGCGCGGGGCCGTCGAGGCGCTTTGGAACGATCACCAGCGCGGCCGGGATCGATCCCTTTTGCTCTGGTCGATCTTCGTTTTTGCCTGGTGGCTCGATACGCACGGCGTGGGCACCTCGACGCCTCGATCAGCCGCCCGCGTTTGACAGCGCACGGCGCCAAAGTATAGGGCCCACTCGGTGTGGCCCCCTCGATGACCGATGAGCTCCGAACTCGCGATGACGCTTTCCCGTCCGATCGTGACAAAGATTGGTTTCGCCACACGTGGTTCGTGTTGGGTCCCTTCCCCGTGCTTTCGCAGACCTTCATCTACAGGGAGCTCGAAGCGATGCACGAGCTCGGTCTGGACGTGCACGTGCTCTCGACCGGACCTCGGCAGCCCGAGGACACCAAGCTCAGCGAGACGTTGCGCGCCGTGCAGAGGGCCGCGCTGCATCTCGAATATCGCTCTCCCCGCGAGATCGCATCGATTGCGGCCGGGCTCGCTTCCGGTCGTGCCCGTCGAACGATGCGGTGGATGATGGCGTTTCCCCATCGGACGCCGGCCAAACGCGCCAGGGCGGCGGCGGCCGTTCTGATCGCAGCCCATTTCGCGCCCGAGCTCGAACGACGGGGCATTCGCTACGTCCACAGCCAGTTTGCGGGTTTCCAAACCGAGATCGCGATGAGCCTCTCGCACCTGCTCGGCATTCCATACGGGTGCACTTGGCATGCTTACGGCATTTATCGCGATCGCAACATTCTGGAGCACAAGATCGCGGGCGCCCGCACTGTGATCACTTGCACCCAGCACAACGCCGAGCATCTTCGGTCGCTCTGCCCCGATGCGCAGCATCGCATCCACCTTGCCTACCACGGGCTCGATCTCGGTCGCATTCCGTCGCCTACACCGATTTCCGAAGATGAGCCGGTCGTCGTGTTGGCGGTCGGGCGCCTGGTCGCGAAGAAGGGGTTCGAATACCTGATCGACGCAGCGGGCCTGTTGCACCGCGAAGGTTGCCAGCTCGAGGTGCGGCTCATTGGGGACGGACCCGATCGATCACGCCTCGAGTCGCGAGCGCATCAGCTCGGGATCGGCGACGAGGTGAAATTCCTCGGCGCGCAGCCCAATGCTGAGGTCTTCGCGCAGATGGCCGCGGCCCGCGTGATCGCCGTTCCCTCGGTCGTGACCGCCGAAGGCGACATGGACGGCTTGCCCAACGTCGTTCTCGAGGCGCTGAGCATGGGCCGGCCGATCGTCGGAAGTCGCGTTTCCGGAATCCCCGAGGTCGTCGTCGATGGCGAGACTGGGTTTCTGGTCGAGCCACGAAATGCCGACGAGCTCGGCGCCAAGCTTCGTCTGTTGCTCGAGGATCCATCCCTCGCATCCGAGCTCGGAGCCCACGGTCGCGAGCGCATTCAACGAGATTTCGACATTCACACGAACGTCCGCCGGGTGATCGAGGCCATCACGAGGGCTTCGTCGTGATGGAGTCGGCGTCCGAGCCCGTGTGCCGAGAGCTCAGCGCGTGTCGACGCTGGGACTGACGGGGCTTCGACCGAGGCGCCGAAAAACGGTGATGGATGCGGCGTATGCCAGCAGAGTCACGACGGCGACGATCGCAATGCGGGCCCACCAGTACGGGACCGCGGTCGAGATGGCCGATTCGACGGCGAGGCCGACGAGCGCTGCGGAGGCGGTGGCGGTCAGGGGAGCGACCAGGGATCGCCCGTACCGACTTGGGTCCAAAGAGAGCCTCTGTGCCGAAGCCCAGGCAGCGAGCGGGATGAGGATGGGGTACACCCCCAGCCAACCGACGGCGAGCGCGAAGGCTCCTTCATCGACTCCGATTGCCCACAGAGCCAGTGCGAGGCAAACGGCGAGGACTGCGACGGAAGTGACCCCGAAGCGGAAAGTCAGCGACGACATGCCCGAAGCATTGAACATGTCTGGAAAGAGCTGGAACAGCACGCGGAGCGCTGCGGCTGCTGCCAAGGCCTGCGTCGGCGCCGCCGCCGCCGCGTACTCTCCGGACTGGAACACCGCGGTGATGTCGACGGCCGACGCGATGATCACTGCGCCCACCGCCCCCATCAGAACCGCCAGCTTGGCCGAGGTCGTGATGAAGAGCTCGGTCAGCTCGGAGCCGCGAAGTCGCGACATCACCGGCAGGGCGGTCCGGTTCAACACGTTTGCGATCGCCATCGCAGGCATCATCGCGATGTCGTAGGCGACCCGGTAGATGCCCACGACACCAGGGCCCGTGAGCGCACCGAGGACCAGGTAGTCCATGTTCTGAAACGCTTCGAGAGTGAGCCTCTCGCCCGTGATCCACTTTCCGAAGTTCAGAAATCCACGGATCTCACGGAGCTGCAAACGAAGACGCGGCCAGAAAGGCTCGGCGAGCATGGCGCCGATCCAGAGAAAGAACGCATACATGGTCTGCGCCACCAGAAGAGCCCACGCGCCGAAGCCGGTTGCGGCAAGGACGACGCGCGCGATCGCTCCCAAGGCCGTGGCGCCGGTGCTGACGCCCGCGATGGCCGCGAACTGAAGCTTTCGATTGAGGAGCTGAATCGGTACTTCCGCCCAGACCAAGAACAGCATCTTGAGGGCGCTCGGAATCAACAAGAGCCCGAGCTCGGGCTGTTGTAGAAACGGTCCGATCAACGGACCGGCCGCGACCGCCGCGGCGCCGAGCGCGATGGTGGTCAGCGTCATCGTCCAGAACACCGTGTCGAGTTGATCGCGCGACACCTCGTCCGCTTGAAGAATCGCGACGCCGAGGCCGAGGCGGCATACGGCTTCGAGCCCCATCCCGATCGCCCACGCGACCGTGGCGGTACCCACCTCTTCTTTGGTCAGAAAGAAGAGGACCGTGATCGTCGCGGCCACGTCGACGATGCGACCGATCGCGGCGCCGGTCCCGAGCCAGACGAGTCCGCGCTTGAGTTGCTTTTGGGCTTCGGTCATCCGCGCTGGCTCATCCGTGGATCCACTTTCCGGAAGAGATGCCGGTGGCGAGCCATTTCAGGCTGTCCCGCGCGCATTCGAGCGCGGACCACGGCTCTTCCCGAAGGGTGCTCGGGTACCGGGCCAGGCATTCCTCGAAGAACGCCTCGATTTTCGCCGCACGGCCGTCCCAGGTGAGCGTCGATGCCAGCTCTCGGCACGCGAGGCCCAGCCGGACGAGTCGCTCATCGTCGGCGAGCAGGGCTCGAAGCTGGTGCTCCGCTTTCGTGGCGTCGCCGGGCGGAACCAGCCAGGCGTTTTCGTCGTGGACCAGTAGCTCCGCGGTGTCCGGAGTGGACGCCGCGAAGATCGGCCGTCCTGCGGCGAGATAGAGAAAGAGCTTCAGCGGCAACACCGTGTTGCCGACACGCTCGAGCGGAACGGAGCTCGGGGGGATCGTGAGGACGTCCGACGCGTAGAGGTAAGGCGCGATCGAAGAAGCGGTCTGCCACGGCTCGATACGAACGTTCTCGCGTGCTTCGGCTTCCATCTCGATCGGCCCGCGACCCGTCGAGCCCACTAGCAAGAACAGCACCTCGGGCATTCGGTTCGCGAGGTCGAGAATGATGTCGAGGCCCTTCTTCTCGTTGATCCGGCCCGCGTAGGCGACGATGCGTCGATCGAGTGGAAGGTCGAGCTTCAGCCTTGCTTCCGATTTCGACAAGATGGGCTCCATGCGGTTTGGGTCGAATCCGTTGTGCACGACTCGAAGCTTGGCGGCGGGGACTCCGAGACGCCGATACGAAAGGTAAGAATAGTGAGAGTGCACGACCAAACCCAAGAATCGAGGATGAGTCATGAAGCGGCGAAAGATCGGCTGAAGAGGAGGAAACTGATCTCCCCAGGGGCGGTAATGATCCATCATCACGCGCTGGCCGGCCTGAAGCGAGCGCATCACGACCACCGGATTGCGGGCGTAGATGAAATCGGCCTCCGCGAACGATGGATGCTCCGGCAAGCGCATCGCATGATACAGATGCTGCACCGCGAGGTTCCGAGTGGCGCTGGGTGTCGCGTCGATGTGCAAGGGCGCGTCGATGCCGTAGTAGTCGAGTACGTCCCGTTCGAAGCTCGGCGAAAGATCGGGGGGAGCAGGGACCGCGAGGGTCACCTCGTGCTTACGCCTTGCGAGAGCTCCTGCCGTGTTGAGCACGACCTCCGCATCCGCCTGACTCGTCGGAAGGAGGTTCTCGTAGCTCATGAGGATCCGTCGCGGCACCGGAGGGGATCTATCACGTCGAAGGCCGAGTGGCCTAGCTACGCGCCGTGGTCCGCCTACCGAGCAAAATCATCACCGCAGGCATCGTCAACACGGCTGCGAGCAGACAGGTGACCTCGCTGATGGCCATGGCCAGTCCGAAGGAGTTCATCGCCTGGTTGGCGCTCACGTAGAGCGAGGTGTAACCGACGATGGTGGTCAGGGAGCAAAGCACCACTGCGCCCCCGGAGAGGCGCACCGCCGACAGGATGGGGTTGGGATTGCCTGCGGCCTGCTCCAAGCGGTACCGCCGCATCACGTTGATCGAGTAGTCCACGCCATTGCCGAACGTGATGGGAAACGCCACGAAGTTGAGGAAATTGAGCTTCATGCCGATGGCCGCCATCGTTCCCGCCATCCACACGATCCCCATCAAGAGCGCCATGATGCACAAGAAGCTGTCTCTCCAACGACGAAAAGAGACGAGCACCAAGATCAACGTCGCGAGAAACGCGGCGCTGATCGCCTTCGGCATGTCTTCGTACACGGCGCTGATCATGTCGGCGAAAACCGGCGCGCGTCCTGCCAGCGGGGGCCGCGTGCCTTCCGACGTCTGCAAGTCGCGAAGGGCGTTCGCCCACCTCACGAGGTAACGGCCGTCCCAGGTCGAAAACTCGTCGGACTCCTGGACCACCAGAATGCGACCCCGCGTGCCGTCCTTTTCGGAGAAGCGCATGGCGACTTCGTCGGGCAGGTCTTCCATGGTGGGGACCTCGACGACTTCCGGCGGGATATTCTCGTCGATCTTCCGCACGGTTTCCTCGTCTTCGACCTTGTCGCGGATGTCGAGCGCGAGCTCCCGGATCTCCTCGAGCAACGGGAGCTTCTCTTCGGTGTCCTTTGGAAGAAAGTCGGCGAGGGAGTGGTAACCGCCGTGAATCGACGGAGGCATCTCGTCGAGCTGAGCTTCCACCATCTTCAAGTCGTCGACCGAGTCGAGCAGCACGGCGATGCCGCGCCCCTGCTCGTGCGACGGCAGGATCTCGTTGACGCGCCACTGGACCTGGCGCGCCTCGGAATGACCTTCCTCACGCACCGATCGAAGATTCCGGAAATCGTACTCGAACGGGTCCTCGATCACGGCATGGACGACGAACGCCACGGCGATCGCCGAAACGACGACCGACGACAGAGCCACGCCTCGCGGAATGCGGTTGGCGATGGCGGCAAACCCATCCGCGTAGCCGCCCAATCGTCGCTTGCTCTTCTTTTGGACGGGAAAGGGGCGGAAGCGCTCGTAGGCTGCGACGGCCGCGGGCAAGATCGTGATCGAGGCGATCCAGCAAAACACCATCCCGACACCCCCGATGATCCCGAAATCGCGAAAGCCGCGAAAATCCGTGATCATGAGCGAGCCATAGGCGAGGGCGGCGGCGCCCGATGCAATCATCGTCGCAAGCCAGGTGTTGGCATGGGATCGGAAGATGCTCTCCTGCACGTCACCGCCCCCACGCCGCTCCTCGAAGTAGCGCGAAAGCCAGATGATGTTGGGATTGACGCCGTTCCCGATGATGATGCTGCCCAAAAAGGCCGTCGAGGTATTGAGGGAGTCGACCGTCAGGTCGGCCACGGCAAAGCTGGCGAGGACGGGCGGGATCAGGCCTGCGCCGAGCAAAACCACCGCACGTGGCCGCCCGAAGAACACGACGATCAGCAACAGCACGGTGGCGACGGTGAGCGAGGTGGCCACGACCAACTCTTGGGCGATCGCTTGCTGTTCCTCCTCGGCGATGATCACCTCTCCAGAGAGCGTCACGCTGAGGTCCGACGCATAGGAGCTCGGGTCGAGCGCATCGATGGCGGTCTGGGTCCGCTCGATGACGCGTCCCGCCGCGTTCGCCTCGCTTCCGATTTCAGAGCGCACAAAGAGCGCGATGAGGTCGCCTCGTTCGTGTTGGTAGAAACCATCGGGATACCGCTCGGACTTCTCTTCACCCCGCTCGGTCTCCGCTTCGAGCTCGTCCAACACGTCTTCGAGCGTTTCCCTTTCGCCTTCTTCTTCGAAGTCGATCCAAAAGGGATTGTTCTTGAGGATCTCCCGATCCCGTCGCTCTTCGAGCGCGTCCCTCAGTCGTTCGAGTAGGTCGAGCGGGGCATACAGATGCTTGTGCTCGCGAACGAAATCGTCGTACGTGCCCACGTTCCAATCCACCACGCCGATTTCGTCGACCGGCAGTGCTTCGAGGCGCGCGGCGAGATCCCGAACGAAGCGCCGCATCGCCTCGACGTCGCCTGACGGAGACTGCACCGCGATGGTGAGCGCCGAGAGCCCGCGCACGCGGTCCTGGACCTTCTCGAGGTCCTGCACGCTCGGCCGCGTCTCGGGCAGCAGCGCGATGAGTCTGCTGTCGAGCCCGAGGTTCCTCGCGAAAAATATGGAGACGATGGAAATGACCAACGCCGCGAACAGGATCAGGAACGGCCGGCGAACCTGAAATCGCGCAAGACTCTCGAAAAATTCAGTCATCTTCGCCGAGCGGGGTGGCGCAGCATATTGGGCCTGGACCCAAGCTGCCAACCGCCTGCTCGCCGCTTTGTGGGCCAGTTGAAAACGAAATCCACTTGTGACGATTGATCAATAATTTTGGCAAGTGGCGTAACTTTTGCATATCTGCTGCCCCATGCGGCAGCCGATGCCAGTTCTTCCTCCGCTCGAGAGCGTGCTGAAGTCCAACGACGTCGAGGATCCCGTCAATCGATGGGTCCATCGCACGCTCGCCTATCTATTCGTGCGGTCGACGTTCAAGACACCCATCACCCCGAACATGATTACCTTTTCCGCGATCATCCTCGGGCTCATCTCCGGCGTGGCGATGATTTGGGGAACGCCGCACGCGATGGTGGTGGGCGGCCTCTGCCTGTGGGCCGCTGCGATTCTCGATGGCGCCGACGGAATTTTGGCGCGGGCTAAGAATCTTCACTCGGAGTTCGGTCGTGCCCTCGACGGATCGGCCGATGCGCTTGTCGCAATTTTCACTGTTTTTCCGGCCTTTTACCACATCTGGGACAAGCACCAGAACCCTTACCATCTGCTGCTGATGGTGCCGGCCCTCCTGCTGACGGTCATGCACTTGGCCATTTACGACTTCTACAAGGAGTCCTATCTCCGCGCGACCCGGGGCAAGGAGGGAAGCGAGGGCCATGACGCGGACCACATTGAACAAACCGTGGAGTCGGCCCGGACCAAGGGCCCGGTCATTCGAGCCGCGATCCGCTGGGTCCTGGTTCCGCACTTGAAGCGGCAAAAAGCAGCGATCACGCGGCTGAACCCGGATGCCTGGCGCCTCAGCCAGCAGCTCCAGGGCGACGAACGAACCGCAGCGATCTACCGCGAGGAGAACCTCGGGCCCATGCAGCTTTGGGCGATGATTTCCTTGGCGCCGCACAGCTACTTGATGGCGATCTGCGCCATGATGGATCGCCTCGATCTTTACCTTTACATTCGAGTATTTGGCATGAACGCGATCTTCTTGATCGTCGCGATCTGGCAGCGCCATGCGACCAAGCGGACGCTCGAACGGCTGGCCGGAGGCGGCGGCCTGGAGCTGAGCGACCGGATCTATGGCGTGGCAGGTTTGCAACACCCCCGTGAACAGGGTTCACGGGTGTGAGGTAGGCAACACAACGAACGCCTCCACCAAAAGGGTGATATCTGATGCTCACGAGAAGAAAGCCGTCGCGCGCGCTCATTCTGGCAGCTGGTTTCGGCAGCCGCCTCGGCAACGGCGACGAGGCACCGAAGCCGCTGCGCGAGGTCGCCGGGGTCCCGCTCATCGTTCGGGTGATTCACGCTCTCGCAGAGCAGGACATCCATGAAATCGGCATCGTCGTCGGTCACCGCGCCGACGAGCTCGTGAGAGCCCTCGCCGAGTACGATTTCGAGCCCGAGCTCAGCTTCTTCCTCAACGAGGAATACGAGAAACCGAACGGCACCTCGGTGCTCGCTGCGCGCGATTTCATCACCGAGCCGACGCTCCTCTTGATGAGCGATCACTTGTGGTCGCCCCGGCTTTTGGAGGCCGTGGCCTCGTATCCGGTGACCGAGGGTGAGTCCGTGCTCGGTGTCGACTCTCACATCGACGCCTGTTTCGACCTCGACGACGCGACCAAAGTCAAAGTGCGCAGCGGCCGGATCGAGCAGATCGGCAAGCAAATCAGCGATTACAATGCGCTCGACACCGGGGTTTTCCTGATCACGCCGGCGCTCGTCGAAGCCCTCGACGCAGCGAACGGCCCGCAGGGCTGCTCCCTTTCGCAGGGCGTGGCCGCCCTGGCCGCCGAGGGGCGCATGAAAGCCGCCGACGTCGACGACGCGATCTGGATTGACGTCGATACCCCGGAAGCGCACGCGGAAGCCGAGCGCCTCATCGCCGCGCTCGGGGAGGATTTGGATGGCGCCCGACGGGAGCTCGGTATAGTAGCGGCCCAAGGAGTTCGACATGGCGCCACCGCAAATCAAGCCTGCTAGCGGCAAGCTCGGGGTCCTGCTGCCCGGAATGGGCGCAGTGGGCACCACCTTCATCGCCGGCACCCTGCTCGCGCGCAGGGGGCTGGGTCATCCCATCGGGTCGCTGACGCAGATGGGGAGACTGAGACTCGGGAAGCGAACCGAGGGTCGCTCGCCCTTGATCCGGGACTTCGTGCCGCTGGCGGGCATGGACGACATCGTGTTCGGAGGATGGGATCTGTTTCCGCAGAATGCCTACGAGGCGGCGGTCGAGGCGGACGTCCTTTCGAAAGAGCATCTCGACGCGGTCAAAGACGAGCTCTCCGCCATCAAGCCGATGGAATCCGTCTTCTTTCCGGAGTTCGTGAAGAGGCTACGGGGCGAGCACACCAAGAAGGGTGCAGACAAGATGGAGCTCGCCGAGGCCGTGCGCGAAGACATTCGCCGTTTCAAGGCAGACAACGGGCTCGAGCGTTGCGTCGCCGTCTGGTGTGGCTCGACCGAGGTCTTTCGCGAGCGGACCGACGTCCATGAGTCGATCGCGAAGTTCGAGGAAGGCTTGCGCCGGTCTGATCCCGCGATCAGCCCTTCGCAAGTCTATGCCTACGCGTGTCTGCGCGAAGAAGTCGGCTTCGCCAACGGTGCTCCGCACTTGACGGTCGGCGGCGTTCCCGCGCTTCTCGAGCTTTCGCACGAGACCCAGACTCCGGTCTCCGGAAAAGACTTCAAGACGGGTCAGACCTTGATGAAGACGATCCTCGCACCAGGCCTTCGAGCACGCGTGCTGGGCATCCGAGGTTGGTTCTCCACCAACATCTTGGGGAACCGGGACGGCGAGGTGCTCGACGATCCGGAGAGCTTCAAGTCGAAAGAGGTGAGCAAGCTCGGCGTTCTCGAGACGATCTTGCAGCCGCAGCTCGAGCCCGAGCTCTACGGAAACCTGTATCACCAGGTGCGAATCAACTACTACCCGCCGCGCGGCGACCAGAAAGAGGGCTGGGACAACATCGACATCTTCGGTTGGCTCGGCTACCCGATGCAGATCAAGATCGACTTTCTGTGCCGTGATTCGATTCTGGCCGCACCACTGGTGCTCGATCTGGCCCTGTTCACCGACCTTTCCCACCGCGCCGGCCTGAGCGGCATTCAGGAGTGGCTCTCGTTCTATTACAAGAGCCCGATCACGCCAGAAGGGCTCTACCCGGAAAACAACCTCTTCGTCCAACTCGGGAAGCTCAAAAACACCCTTCGCTGGATGCAAGGTGAGGAGCTCATCACCCACCTCGGGCGGGAATACTACGACTGACGAGGATCGGGCCGCGCCTATTCCGACATCGGGCTCTTCCGCATTCGGTAGTCGTCCATGACGAAGCCGCTGCCGATGTCGGTGACGATCGATTCCTCGATGCAAAAGCCGGCGCGACGATAGAAGTCGATCGCGCTGCGATTGTGCTTGTTGACCGTCAGCCAGAGCTCGCCTAGCTCGAGCGCATGGCAGCGTTCCTCGGTGAACGCGAGCATTGCCTTCCCGTGCCCTCGGCCTCGGTCCGCGCGCCGCAGGTAGAGCTTGCTCAGTTGCATGGTGCCTTCTCGCCGATGGGGAACGAGCGCGAAGTATCCGATCGGCTCGCCCTCTTCGACGAGCAGGTAGTACTCGTAGCCGAGCTCGCCGATCTGGTGTGCGATGGCCGGGGCACTCTGCAGCTTCGCCAGCATGTAATCGACCTGTGCCGCTCCGATGATCGGCGTGAAGTGCTCGCGCCAGATTTCGGTCGCGAGGGATGCGACGGCGCGAATCTCCTCCGAGGTGTCGACTGGCTCCATCACGGCAAAAGAGCTTCGATGGGTCAGCCCGATCGCTTGACGGGCCTCGGTGGCGTTTTCTCGTCTACGCCGTGATCGGCGAGCCAAGCGCTGAGTGGAGCAGGAAGCTCGGCCGGCCGGTCGCCCCAGTCGTAGACGACGGCGGTTTTCGCAGCCAGATCATGGAGCGTGCGCTGATCGCGGTCGAACACGATTCCCAGCAGACCGGCGACCGTGACGATGCTGACCGGCATCATCAGCACGCGAATGGCCGCATGGCCGGGGCTGATGGGCCGTCCGTCGTTCGAGACGACTTTGATGCCCACGATGCCCATGCCCAACGTCTTGCCTGCGATCGCCACGCCGAGCCAGAAGTAGAGAAACAACCAGAGGGAAAACGTCGACAAGCCGACGATTCCGGCTTGCCAGTCCCACTCGAGCTGTACACCGAAAACGTCGTTGATGGCGCTCACGATTGCGCCGGCGAGGAGGCCAAAGCCCGTCGACGCGACGAACGTGTCGATCAAATACGCGACGAGCCGCGAGATCGGCCCCGCATAGAAGCCGCTGATCACCGCTCGCAGAGGACGAGATGGCGCTTCCGGCTCGGCTGCGGCGGGTTCCGGCACGAGCCCAGGCGGTCCCTTGGGCTGCGTGTCCGGATCACGTCCCAAGAGACGATCGACGAACCGGATGATGAGGGTGTCGAGCCCCACGGCTTGGCGGCGCAGCACGTCGAGAGTCGACCCCGCGAACTCGGTGGTACCCCGAGCCACCATCTCGCCGACCTTGGCCCTCGCGGTGATCGCCTCGATGTCGACTCGCTGTACCACGGCGTTGACGTCGACACGGGCCACCAGTGCGTCGACGTCGACTCGTGTCAACAAGCGGTCTACGTCGACGCCGTCCAGAAGCCGGTTTACGTCGACGCGATCGAGCAAGCGGTCGACGTCGACTCGGTCGAGGAGTCGATCGATGATGACGCGGTCGAGGAGCTCGTTGAGCTCGACCCGGTCGAGGAGATCGTTGATGTCGACCTGATCGAGCAACCCGTTCACGTCGACGCGATCCAACATCGCGTTGATCAATCTGGCGCGTGGCTCTCTGCTCGAGTCGCTCATCGCTCTCAAGGTAGTCTGAAAGACAGGTGCCTGTACACCGTGGATTGGGAGCGTTTCGGCATTTGGTTGGCTCTCGCACCTCTGGCGATTTCCGTGCAGTCTCGCTAGAGTTTCCGCCCAGTCTTCTGGCAAAGGATGGGCTCGTGAAGCGACCGACAGCATTCGTCACCGGCGCGGCGACCGGGATCGGAAAAGGATTGGTCGAAAAGCTCGATCGAGAAGGATGGCGTGTTTTCGCCGGTTACAATCGAACCTCGCCGGACGCCCTGATTGGAGCGTGCGGCCCCGAGATGACGCCGTTGCGCTGCACGATCAGCGATCCGCAAAGCGTCGAAGAGGCGACAGGCCTCATCGGAGAGAAGCTCGGCGGCGAGCCTCTCGACCTGCTCGTCAACAACGCGGCCACCACGCGCGGAGCCGGGGGCGCCATGGAAAACGTCGACCTCGACGACTTTCATCATCTATTCGAAGTGAACTTTTGGGGAGCGCTTCGGGTGACGCAGGCGCTGCTTCCGCTCGTTCGAAAGAGCGAGGACCCGCGCATCATCATCGTCGGATCGCCTTCGCAATACCTCACGATTCCGCTCGGGGCCCAGTATCCGATCAGCAAGGTCGCGCTGGCGAAGATGACCGAAGCGCTTCGGATCGAGCTCAAGCCGTTCGGCATCCAGGTCACGTCCCTCGAGCCAAACGGGGTCAAGACCCCGATGACCGAGTTCACCGAAGAGGAAAGGGCGACGCTCTGGGCTACCTTCCCTGCAGGCCTGCTTGGCGACTACCAAAAGCACTTCAAATACCCCGGTGACGTGCTCAGCGCCTCCTTTTCGTTTTGGTCCCCAGAGAGGTTCGCCGACGAGGTCTTCCACAAGGTGATTGGCGCCAAGAAGATGAAGCCGCGCTATGTCATCGGCCCCAATGCCTGGATCTTGCCAACTTTGAATCGGTGGGCGTCGAAACGCGCGCAGGAAGCTCTCTTCGAAAAGATGTTCCGACGATCATGAATGCATTGGACCTCCAACCGACCCGGATTGCCGACTGGGACGATCCACGGGTCCCGCTGCCCCTTTCGGTCTTCAATGCGCTGGCGGAATGGCCGACCCGCAGATGGGTCGGTCTCGAGGTGGACGCATTGTTGGACGAGGCGAGCAAGCGCACGGGACTGCACGACTTCGGGGATGACTCCTTCTTGGAGCCGCTCGGCGTGCTGGTCGACGCGCTGCGCACCGAAGCCCCGCTGTCTGCTTTCGGGCGGCTCGTTTCTCGGCATTTCCTCGTCCAGATGCTCGTCGGTCGGCTTCGGCTCGAAGCACTCTACCGGCAGCATCCCGAGATCGAGGACGAGCAAATCGAGCGTCCCATCATCGTGGCGGGGCTTCCGAGGACCGGGACCACCCACCTGTTCAATCTTCTGTCGCGCGATGCCAACCTTCGGTGGATTCCCTACTGGGAAAGCCTCGAGCCCTTCCCGGACCCCGCGGAGCGGACCGGAAAAAGCGGGCAGGACCCGCGCATTGCCCGCGGTGCCAAGACGCTGAGGTTTTTGGAGTGGATCATGCCGCTCTTCAACGCCATGCACGAGTTCACCGTCGAGGGGCCGCACGAAGAGATTCAGCTCCTCGCGATGGACTTCACGAGCGTGCTCTTCGAGAGCAGTTGGCACATTCCGAGCTATGGAGCTTGGTATCGCGGGGCCGACAGGGCTCCCGCGTATCGTTTCCTCAAACGGTCCCTCAAGGCTCTTCAGTTCTCGAGTCCGAAAGAACGCTGGCTCCTCAAGACGCCGGAGCATTTGATGAATCTACCCGTGCTCGCGCGAGAGTTTCCAGATGCCACGTTCGTGCAGACCCACCGCGACCCAGTCCGGATCACCGCTTCGCTGACCGTCATGATCGCGTATGGCTCGCGCATGCAGCAGCGTGGTGCCGACGTGCGAGAGATCGCTCGCTACTGGTCTGCCCGAACCGAGGACTTCCTGCGCGCCAGCGTCGAAGACCGTGATGCGCTGCCGCCTTCTCAAGTGGTCGACGTTGGTTTCGACGACTTCATGACCGACATGAAAGGCACCGTGAAACGGGTCTTCGAGCACGCCAATCAGCCCTACACGCGCGAAACCGACGAGGCGATCGATCGGTTTCTCGCCGACAATCCGAAGGGAAAGCACGGCCTGGTCGATTACAGGCTCGAAGACTTGGGGATCGATCCCGACGAACGGCGGAAGGCGCTTTCGTTTTACGCCGAGCGATTCCTCGCCGCTCCGGTCTGAACGCTCCTGCAAGCTCGAACGAGGCCCGTCCTAGGCGCGTGTGAGCCACCAGAGCCGCGCGCCGAGCAGCACGGCGGCGGAGGCTAGGCCCGCCAAGAGGCCCCACCAAACACCCACCGCTCCGAGCGTGCTTTCGAGCCCGAGCCACGCCGAGACTGGGAACCCGATCGCCCAATAGCTCACGGCCGTGATCAGCATGGGCACACGGACGTCCTTCAAGCCGCGAAGCGCCTGGTTGGCGGCAACCTGGGTGGCGTCGAAAAGCGCGAACGCGGCGGCGATGGGCAGAAACGACGCGACGAGCCCGAGCACCCGGCTGGCGGACGGGTCCCGGACCTCGAGGTAGAGGTCGGCGATGCCTCGTGGCGCGATCATCACGGGCACGGCCACGAGCATGATCGCTCCGATGCAGGCGAGAATCGAGACCACCGAGGCCCTTCGAACGCCTTCGCGGTCTCCCTTGCCCGCCATCAGGCCCACGCGCACCGCACCGGCCATCGACAAGCCGAAAGGCATCATGAATGCGATGGCCGCGACGTTCAGCGCCACCTGGTAGGCTGCCATCTCATCGACACCGATGCGGCCCATCAGAAAGACGGCGGCATTGAACAGCATGGCTTCGAAGGCCGAGGTCAAGCTCATCGGCCAGCTCAGGTGGACGATCTCGCGCAATCGGGAAGGGGATGCTTCGAAGAAGCCCTCGAATAGATGAAAACGCCGGCTCTCGGGCTCGAGCTGGATGTAGAGCACGAGAACGAAGAAGCCGATTACGTTCGAGAGCGAGGAGGCGACTCCCGCGCCCACGAGCTCCAATCGCGGAAAGCCCCAGTTCCCGTAGATCAAGAGCCAGTTGAGAAAGGCATTGAGTGCCGTCGTCAGGACGATGAACAACAGAGGCGCGCGCGTGCGTCCGATGGCCGCCAGAAAATTCCGAAGCGCCATGATCGCCACCATGAAGGGAAGCCCCGGCGCGAGGGCGAGCACGTAAGGCTCCGCCAGTGCCGCGGCGATGGCGGGTTGGCCGAGGGCCAGAGCGATTTCCTGGCTGAAGAAAAACACCATCGAAAGCGCGGCAACACCCAGCCCGATGGTCCAGAGCGCCATGCGCACCGATACCCGCACGTCTTCGACGTCGTCGGGGTTGGCCCCGAGGGCCTGGCTCACCATGGGCGACACGGCCATCGCCGGGCCGAACCCGAACAGAAAGACCGCGTACAGAATCACCAGGCCGAGCGAGGCGCCGGCGAGTGGGTCGGCGCCGAGCTGTCCGATCATCAGCACGTCGACCGTGCTGATCGAGAACTGGACGAGCTGCGTCAGCCCCATCGGCACCCCGATGGACAACAGCTCTCGAACCTCGCGCCGCCAAAGATGCTTCGTCACGGTTCATCGTCCTCGCCGGGTCGTAGAGTGTTCGAGCCGCGATGCGGCGCAAATCACGGGGTCACCCTCAGGGTGGCGAGGTGTGTCCCCGCGGGGTCGGAGCCCAGCGGCTTGACAGGGTCGAGGAGTTGGGCCTTAATGAAAGTGACTTTCACTATCAGGAAGGTTCCCATGCACTCTCTGAAGCAAGCAAAACCAAATGATCCTGGACACTTCGATTGGAACTCCGAAGCCGGCCGGGAGGAGGCGCTTTGCACGATCTTGGCAATCGCCCTCGACCCGGAGACCGCCGCATGGTGTGCGGGGCGCTCGAGCGCGGGGTCGGTCCATCGTTGGCCCTCGACGCTCTATCGGCTCTTGGCCCGGGCCGCTCTCGAATCGAGCGCGGTGTGGCGTCGATGCGCGACCGCCCTCGATCTGGCGCTTGCCGACGCGCTCCCCTCGTTCGTCGATCGCCCGGCGGTCGAGCTCGCCGAGCTGTTCGTCGACGGGCGCGAATCGCTGACCGGCCACGAGCTCGCGGCGGTTCTGTGGTGCCTGATACGGCGTCGTTCGGTCTCCCATGACCTGGTGGCAGCGCGTCTGGGTCTCGAGCTGCAGGTCGTCGCGGCACGCCGGCTGCATCAAGCGCTCTGAGCGCTCGCAAGGCCGTTCTCGCCGGACGTGCTACCTAGACGCACTGGCGCCGTCTCGTCCCCGAGGCCCCGAGCGCCTCGACGCGCATGCACCCAGACCCCTCCGCACCTCGTCCCGCGCCCGTACCCACCTCGATCCACGTGATCTACCGCGATGACGCCATCGTGGTCGTCGACAAACCTTCGGGCCTGTCTGTCCATCGCGGAGACGATCAAGGCTGCACCTTCGCCCTCAACCTCACTCGAAATGCCATCGGGCAGTGGGTCTATCCGGTTCATCGGCTCGATCGCGCGACCAGCGGGGTGCTGGTGTTCGCGCTTTCCCCCGAGCACGCAAGGACGCTTCACGAGTCGTTCGACAGCCGAGCGGTGCGAAAAACGTATCTCGCGCTCGTTCGAGGCACGCCGCCGCAGCGCGGTGTGATCGAAAGCCCCATGGAAAAGCGCGAAGGCGGTCCCGATGTCGATGCAAAGACGGAATACGAAACGCTGTTCGTGTCCGACCATCGTCTTTCGTGGGTGCGGGTCTGGCCGCACACCGGTCGGCGCCATCAGATTCGACGCCATCTGCGTCGGATCGATCATCCGCTGGCCGGGGACGTTCGGTATGGGAACGGTCGCGACAACCGGCGCTATCGCGCGGAGCTCGGCCTTTATCGTCTCGCGCT
Organism: uncultured Sandaracinaceae bacterium; assembly: GCA_964495565.1. Taxonomy (GTDB): domain Bacteria; phylum Myxococcota_A; class Polyangia; order Polyangiales; family Houyiibacteriaceae; genus SG8-38. The sequence continues at coordinate 72,483 of CAZBWQ010000001.1, forward strand.
GCACGCTCGAGCGCTTTCGTTTCTGCACCCGGTGACCCGCCAACGCGTGACTTTCGACAGCGCCGTCCCAGACGATCTCTGCGAGCCGCTTCGGCGCGTGGGGATTCCCGAGAGCTTGTTCGCTGCGCCCGAAGCGGTTGACTAAGCGCTCGGGGCACCGCGCCGCTCGAGATCGTGGACGAGCCGGTCGGCGCTCATCCGTGGAGAGCCCTCGGCGGCGCGCTCGGCTTCGTGAATCAGCTCCACGACGCGCTGATTGTAGGGTGCTTCGAGACCCTGGCCTTCGGCCAGCCGAACGATCTCCCCGTTGAGAAACTCGACCTCCGTCCGGCGGCGGCGCTGCAGATCTTGCCACATCGAAGCACGGGACTCCGGATCGACGCGAAGCTGGGCCCGCACGACGAGTCGCACCAAAAAAGTGGGCAGCTTGAACACCAACGACATCATGCGCAGCGGGACTCCACGGAAGCTCGCCGTCGGGATGCCAGCCGCGCCCAAAACGTGCAGGGCCTCGTCGAGGAGCATGGTCATGACCCGTCGGTATCCGCGCGACAGGATCATCTCGCGCGTGGACGCATCCGACAACGCGCTGACTGCATTGTTCAAATTGACCACGAGCTTGGTCCATTGCTCGGGGGCGATGTCGTCGACCTCCTCCACTTCGATCCCGGAGGCCCGCAGTGCGTGCACCCAACGGTGATCATCTGGCGTGCTCTTCGTCTCCAAGACCAGCGGTCCGGTGGTCGTTTGACGCATGATGCCGCCGTCCTGCATCACGACGTTGAATCCGACCACGCTGGCGACGACGCGGTTTTCCGGAAGATGCTCGCGCAGGATCTCGGGGTTCCGCACCCCGTTTTGAAGGCTGACGACGACGGTGTGAGGCGCGAGCACCTCGCGAAGGGCTGCAGCCACGTCGGCGGTCGCTCCGCTCTTCACGCAGCACAAGACCACGTCACACGAACCAAGCGCTTTGGCATCCGTTTCGAACCGTATCTTCGATGCATCCACGTGGTCCTCGTCGTCGAATCCCCGCACCGTCAGGCCGTGCTGGTGCAGCGTCTTCTTCAAACCAGCGCGGCCGACGAACGTGACCTTCGCTCCGCTGCATGCGAGCCGTCCCCCGACGTAGCAGCCGATCGATCCCGCTCCCATGATGCCGAGGTTCAACGTCCGGGAAGAGCTCATGTGCTTCGGCGCGAGCATAGCGGCGCGAGCCAAGCGCGACAGCTTCGGGCCGGCCACGACCGGACGGTTTTTCCTTGCGCGCTGCGTCGAGGGATGGTAGTTCTCGCGCAATTGATTTTCATTTTCAATATCAATAATGCGAGACCAACAATGAAAATAGCGACTCGGTTCCTAGTTCTTGCGACCTTGGCCTCGTCTTTGGTGGCCTGTGGCGACGACGAAGACACAGCCAACGATCTGGTCGTCCCGGCGACCTATCGATTCGAGCGCGACGGCGCTTCGACCGTCGCGTACACCGGCCAAATCACCCGACAAGTATTGATCGAGGATCTCGTAGGCCTGATGAAGACGATCAGCGAAGAGGTCCTCGCAGGCGAGAACCTCGACCGGTACGACACGGCGGAGGAGGTCTATGCCTTGCTGACGCCGCTCTACGAGGAGGGGGGGATCGCCGATCCCAGCCGGCCGATTCCCGATCTGGTCGCCGAGGGCGAAGCCACCCTTCAGCAGACCTACGCCGATTTCAACGATGCGAACCTGAAGGGCAAGATCGCCGGCAACGACGCGGTGACCGATCACGCGGATTGGACCGGCGGTGACTTCGTCGGGTGGGAAACCTCGAATCTCGTCATCGACGGCGAAGGAATGCTCGGGGCGCCTGCGAGCCCCGAGGCGCTGTTGCTCGCGCTGTTTTGGACGTTTGCCGATCAGGCCGCGAGCGGAGCAGCCGGAAGCTTCCCCATCGATGCCGCGACATCGCTCTACCTGACGCCAGATGGGCACGATCTCACACAGCTCGTCGAGAAGTTCCTTCTGTCAGCCGTCAACTTCAGCCAGGTCGCCGACGATTATCTGGATGACGACGTGGCCGACAAAGGGCTGCTCGCCGCCAACGAGATCGACGGAGACGATCCGTACACCGTCCTCGAGCACTTTTGGGACGAGGGCTACGGGTATTGGGGGGCAGCCAGAGATTATGGCGCTTACACCGACGAAGAAATTGCCGCTTCCGGCGGTCGACCGGAATATGCGAACGGCTATCACGACACCGACGGCGACGGCGCCATCGACCTGAGGAGCGAATTCAACTTCGGCGCTTCGACCAATGCCGCCAAACGCGATCTTGGAAGCGCGGACTCCGCCAAGACCGACTTCACCGCCGAAGCGGACCTGGCTTGGCGCACGGGCCGCGCCATCATCACGGATGCATACGAGACGGGCACCGAGGTCGACCTCGTCGCGCTCGGGGCGCAGCGGGACATCGCGGTCTTGGCTTGGGAAAAGGCGTACGCGGCAACCGCCATCCACTACATCAATCGAGTCTTGACCGACATGGATGCGATCGGAACGCCCGAATACAGCTTTGCCGACCATGCGAAGCACTGGTCCGAGCTCAAAGGCTTCGCCTTGAGCTTTCAGTTCAACCCTCGCTCGCCCATGAGCCAGGAGGATTTCGTCTCGTTGCACGAGGCGATCGGCGATGCTCCGATCGGCGCGTCGCAGACCTCGCCGACCGACGATGATGACTATCGGATGCGCTTGCTCAATGCACGAAACCTGATTGGAGATGCTTATGATTTCGACGAAGCGAATGTCACGGGTTGGTAGGCTCGGGGCGACGCTGGCTCTTTGCGCCGCGACTCTCAGTTGCAGCAGCGACAGCGGAGGCGCAGGCGGGAGCGGAGGAGACGGCGGTCTTCGGGCCGAGGTCTTGGCCGCGCTCGGCCAGAACGTGGTGGTGCCTCTGCAGGAGCGGTTTGCGGCGGATGCCTCGGCGTTGGAAGAGGCGCTCTCGCAGGCCACGCCCGAGTCTGGAGGACGAGTCGAGGCCCAAGAGGCCTGGGTGCAAGCCATGGCCACCTGGCAGCAGCTCGAGATCATGCAGCTCGGCCCGGCCGGGTCGAGCCTGACGGTGATGGGCGGGCAGGATCTCCGCGCCCGAATTTACAGCTGGCCCAATTTGAACTTGTGCCTCGTCGACCAGCAGACCGTCGAGGAGGGTTACGACGATCCCGACGTGATCGAGAGCACGGTAGGTGCTCCGCTCGGCCTTTGGGCCATCGAGTATCTCTTGTTCAACGAGGACCTCGCCAACAACTGCTCACCGCTCAACACCATCAATCAAGACGGCACCTGGGAGGCCATGCTCGACATGATCCCCGAGCGTCGGCTCACCTACGCACACGCGCTTTCGACCTTGGTGCGCCTCCGTGCGGACGAGCTCGTGGCGGCCTGGGCGCCGACTGGCGGGAACTTCATCGAGGAGCTCACGGATCCAGGACGCAGCGGCTCCGTGTATGGGACCGCGCAGGAAGGGCTCAACGCCGTTTCCGACGCGATGTTCTATCTCTACAAAGAGACGACGGACATGAAGGTCGGCGAGCCTCTCGGCCTCATCAATTGCCTCGCCGAAACGTGCCCTGAGGCTCTGGAATCGCAATGGGCGGCTTGGTCGAAACAGCACGTGATCTCGAATCTGGAGGGCTTTCAGGCCCTCTTCCTCGGCACGACCACCCCCAGCCCTGGAGATACGGCGCTGGGGTTCGACGATTTGCTCGTCGACATGGGCGCTTCATCCGTTGCGACGGACATGGAGCAAGCCATCGCCGATGCCATCGCGGCGACCGAGGCGGTTCCAGGCACATTTCGTGACGCGCTGACCGCGGACCGCACCAGCATGGAGGACGCACATGCCGCCCTTTTGCGGGTGACGGACATTCTGAAGACCGACTTCGTGACGGTATTGGACCTCGAGGAGCCCGATCGGGCCGCCGGCGACAACGATTGACGCCATGCTGACCGAGCTTCGCGAGAGGTTGCTCGAACCGAGGGATGCCGCCTCCTTGGCGGCATTCCGGTTCCTCTTTGGCGCGATCCTGTGCCTCAGCAGCATCCGGTTTCTTTGGAATGGCTGGGTCGAGCGCTTCTACGTCCGGCCCACGTTCTTTTTCAAGTACTGGGGTTTCGAGTGGGTCGAGGTGCTGCCCGAGCCTTGGATGACCGCGGCGTACGTGGCTTTGGCCGTGCTCGGCGCGTTCGTCGCCGTCGGCTTCCTCTATCGCGTCTCCATCATCGCGCTCTTCGTTCTGTTCACCTACGTCGAGCTCATCGACGTCACCAACTACCTGAACCACTACTACCTGGTCAGCCTGCTCGCCTTCTTGATGTGCTTCATGCCGCTCGGTCGGACCTATTCGGTCGATGCGCGGCTTTGGCCCGATGCCAGGCGGGGCACCGTTCCGGCGTGGATGCTGTACTTGATGCGCTTCCAGATCGGCGTCGTGTACTTCTACGCAGGGATCGCGAAGCTCCAACCCGACTGGCTCGTTCATGCACAGCCCTTGGGGATCTGGCTCGCGGCGCGCACCGAAACGCCCATCATCGGCGCGCTGCTCACGTGGCCCGCCATGCCGCACATCATGAGCTGGGCCGGCTTTTTGAACGATACGCTGGTCGTGCCGTTTCTCCTGTGGCGAAAGACGCGGCCATACGCGTTCGCGACGGTCTTCGTGTTTCACCTGTGCACGCACCTCTTGTTCGTGATCGGGGTCTTCCCCTTCTTGATGGTGAGCGGCGCGACGCTGTTCTTCGACGCGGATTGGCCGCGCAAGCTCGTGCAGCGTCTTCGCGGTTCGGCGATCGGGCAGCGCGGTGTGGCTGATTCTTTGGAAGCGAGCGCGCGGCAGCAGACGGCTCCGGCGGGCCGATGGTCGCCTATGGCTGCGACGCTAGTCGCTGGGTACTGCATCTTCCAGGTTCTGATGCCTCTTCGTACCTTCGCGTATCCGGGCGACGTGCTTTGGCACGAGCAGGGCATGCGGTACTCGTGGCGGGTGATGGTGCGCGAAAAGAACGGCAGCATTCGCTATCGAGTCCGTTGGCGCGATGCCGATCGCGAGGTGCTCGTCTCCCCGAGCCAATACCTCACGATGCACCAGGAGCGAGAGATGTCGGGTCAGCCCGATCTGATCTTGCAGTTGGCCCACCGGATTGCCGAGGACTTCGAGAGCCGCGGCCATCAGGACATCGAAGTCCGGGTCGATGCGCTGGTTTCGCTCAACGGCCGGCGGGCGGTTCCGATGATCGATCCCCATGCGAATCTGGTAGACCAGCCCGACACGATCGCCGTGATGCCTTGGATCTCCCAGTCGCCGCCAGATGATCCTCTGCGTGCTTATCCTCGCGGCGGCTCCTCGCTCGACCTGGTTGCCACGTTTGCCCGAGGATCGAAGTGAGCCGAGTCGGTTCGAGAGGTCGCTCGCCGTCGCAAGGATGGCTTCGATGCTGTCTGGCGATTGCGTTGCTCGTTGGATGGAGTCGCGCTCGCGCGCAAGAGGCGGAAGTGCCTCCCGACCCTCCCGTGGGGTCGCAGCCACCAGCTCCGGCCGAACCGCCGGACCAGGAAGCGGCGCCCGAGGACAGCGTCGACGATGCGATGCTGGAAGAGGAGCTCGATCTTCTCGAGGAGCAGGTCTTCGAGGAAGACGAAGGGGCCGAAACGGTGGCCCCTTCCGAAGCCGACGCTCGCGAAGCTGCGGAGCCTCGAGCGCGAATCCCCGGCGATGAGCCGATGCCGGAGCTTCGCGAGGTGACGGTCCGCTACACGCCCGAGGACATCTTTCGGATGGGCGGGTCGGTCCAGACTCTCGATCAGAGGCAGTTGGAGACGCTGCAATACGACGACCCCAATGCCGTGTTGCTGCAAGTGCCGGGTGTGTACATCCGCCAGGAAGATGGTTTCGGCTTGCGCCCCAACATCGGTCTTCGCGGCACGAACCCGAACCGAAGCTCGAAGGTCACTTTGATGGAGGACGGCGTGCTTTTCGGGCCTGCGCCGTATTCGGCTCCGGCTGCTTACTACTTTCCGATGATGGGGCGCATCACCGGCGTCGAGGTGTTCAAGGGGCCGGCGGCAATTCTGTATGGACCGCAGACCGTGGCGGGCGCGATCAACTACCTGAGCCGACCCGTTCCCGAGGAGCCACGCGGCCAAATCGACCTTTCGTACGGACGCTTTCAAACGTTCCGTGGTCATTTGCACTACGGACGACAGAACGATTGGGGCGGATTCGTCATCGAGGGAATCCACCTCGGGACGCAAGGGTTCAAGGAAATCGACGGCGGATTCGGGCGCGGCAATACCGGGTTTCAACGAAGCGAGCTTCTCTTCAAAGGGCACGTCAACAACGACCTCTCATCCCATGCCTTCAACCGGCTCACCGTGAAGTTCGTGGGCTCGCGCGAGAGCTCGAACGAGACCTACCTCGGTCTCACCGACGAAGATTTCGGGAACGACCCGTATCGTCGCTATGCGGCAAGCCAGCTCGACAACATGCAGTGGTGGCGCACGGCCGTGTCGTTGACTCACAACCTCGCCGTCGGCGAGCGCATTCGCCTCGAGACGACCGCGTATCGACACGACTTCGACCGAACTTGGGAGCGGCTGAATCAGTTCCGCGATGGAACCCAGTTTCTCGACGTGCTCACTCGGCCGAACACTCCGCCGCTCGACAGCTACTATTTGGTGCTCTCGGGCCAACAAAACTCTCCATCGGTCGATGGGGGGACCGGCAATCAGGACCTGATGATCATCAGCAACAAGCGCCGGTTCGTGGCGATGGGGGTTCAAACTCGGCTCCGGGCCGACTTCGACACTGGCAAGGTGCACCACGAGATCGAGTCAGGGCTTCGTTTTCACTACGACTCCGTCGATCGCTTTCAGCCCGAGGAAGGGTACCGCATGGAGAACATGCAGCTCGTCTGGGACGGTCTGACCTACCAACAAAACCCGGATCTGCTGCGCGACGACAACAAAGGGGAGGCTCAGGCGCTCGCCGGCTATCTGATGTACGGCATCGAAGTAGCCGACTTCGTGATCAAGCCCGGCGTTCGCGTCGAGTACATCCGCACCTTCTTCGAGGACGAGAAAGATGCGCCCGAGCTCGGCCGCGTCCAAGAAGATCCCCAGCTCGTGTTTTTGCCCGGCATCGGGCTTCAGTACACCATCTTCGAAGGCTTCGCTGCGCTTGCTGGTGTGCATCGGGGCTTCAGTGCAGTGACGCCAGGCAACCGCGACACCGCGGATCCCGAGCTTTCCATCAACTACGAAGGGGGTTTTCGCTACGTGACCAAGGATTCCCTCGGGTTTGCCGAGGCCATCGGCTTCTTCAACGACTACAGCAACATCACGAGCGAATGCACGCTGTCTAGCGGATGCAACCCCGACTTGGTCAACGAACAGTTCAACAACGGGCGGGCCTTCATCGGGGGCATCGAGGTGCTGGGTGGGTACAGCGTCCCCCTTCCGCGCGAGCTCAACATGCCTCTGCGCGTCTCGTACACGTACACCAAGGCCACGTACAGGACGACGTTCGATTCTCCAGACCCCACGATTGGGGACGTCACCAAAGGGGATCCGATTCCTTACGTGCCCGCACACGTTCTGAACGCGCAGCTCGGATTGGAGCAGACCCACTGGGGCACCTATCTCGTCGGCAATTACTTCGGCAGGATGCCCGAAGGCGTCGTGGGTGTGCAGCCGCTTCCGGACACCGATGGTTATTTCGTCCTCGACATCGTGGGACGCGTCCGCTTCGAGCCGGTCGAGGCGTACGTACGTCTGCAGAACGTCACCAACACACAGGCGATCGTCGCGCGGCGCCCGTTTGGCGCCCGGCCGAACGCCCCATTTTCGTTCCAGATCGGGGCTCAAGTCACCTTCTAAGCACTTGGAATCCTTCAGCTCTGCTCCCTTGGCAAAAGCTTGGCGGAAAGACTTGTTGAAGATGATTTTCAATGTCAAGGTTATCCCCTCATGCTGGCCCGGACTGGCAGCTACCTGATTCCGTCTTTGCTCGTGCACGGTGCATTCTTCGCTGCGTTGGCGAGCTCACCGCCGCCGCTCGAGCGCGTGGCGATGACCCGGCCGGTCGAATTCACCGTGATCACGGATCTCGGTGGCGGACGCATCGGCGACGACGAGCAAATCGGCGATGCGGCGGAGCCGACGGAGCCACCCGAGCGCATTTTCCGAAAGGTCGAGCCCAAGCCGAAGCCCAAGCGCCACGCGCCGGTCGCCAAAGCATCCGAGGAAGCCAAACCCACCCCGAGCCCGGCTCGAGACGATGGGGACTCGTCATCGGAGGTCACCAGTGGCGCCGGCAGCGGTGAGGCAAGCGCTCACTCGATGATCCATGGCTCGGCTGGCCGCGATCCAAATGCGACCTCTTCTGGGACGGGGAGTGGTCAAGAGGGAATCGATCGGCGGTCGGCGCTTCGTGCGTGGCTCCGCGAGATTCAGCGCGAGGTGAACAAGATTGCCACGCGCAACTACCCGAGCGCAGCGATTCGCATGCGGCTCGAGGGTCGCCTTCGTCTGGGCATCACGATCGGGAACGACGGGGAGATCATCTCGGTCCGGGTCCTGTCTTCGTCGGGACATGCCGTGCTCGACGATTCCGCAACTGCCTCGGTGATGAGCTTGCACATTCCCGCTCCGCCCGAAGCGCTCGGGTGGCGCGAACGGGAGATCTCGCTGCCAATCCGCTACGCACTTCAGTGAGGTTCGCGTTTCGGCGCAGGGAGCGACGTTTCTCAGTCAGCGCTCTTGCCGACGTGAAAGAACGTGTCGGCGATCTGCGACCCGAATCGGAGCAGAGCTTGCTGTACCTCGTCGAGGTACTCGTGCAGGCCCGAGGCGACGATCGAGTCTGCCGGACGTGAGCTCAGCTCCTTGAGGGCTTCGAGCGAATCACGAGGGAAAGACACGCTCTGCAAATCCTCATCGGCGAGCAGGCCATTCAAGGTCGACTCGATGTTGCTCATGCAGTGCGGCAACGATCGAGGGAATCGCGGGCTCAACAGAATGAAGCCCGCGACCGTGGTCGGGGTCATCTCGGCTGGGTACACGCGGCGATAACCGTGGTAGGCCGAAGCAGACCGCAAGAGCGCGTTCCACTGGGCGATGTCGACGGGCGAGCCGACGTCTTTCCAAGATGGCAGCAGGGCGTGGTACTTGATGTCCACCAGGCGCGTGATTTGATCGGCGAGCTCGGTGAACGTCCCGAGCCGATAGAACGACCAGACTTGGTCTCGATAGAGCGTGCCCGTCACGATTCCCGAATGGAGCTGGCAGCCTTCTTTGATGCGCCCGCAAAGACGCGAGAGCTCGGACAGCCGCAGGCTTCGTGTCGTCAAAGACGCAACCCAGTTGTAGAAGACGTTGAGCTGCACCCACGTTTCCAGACTGATCAAGTGGCGGATGCTTCGGGCGTTCTCCCGGGCCGCGCGAATGGCACAGACGATCGAATTCGGATTCTCTCCATCGACGATGTAGAAACGGACGACGTTCTCGGACGTCGCGACGTCGTAATGTTCGAAGAAACGCTCCTCGTCGCAGTGGAGCCGAAGGATCGGGAGCCAGTCGTTGGCGCCGTGCACGTCGCGCGCGAAGGTCTCGTTGACTTCGAGGATGCGTGCGAGATTCTCGGCGCGTTCGACGTATCGCGCCATCCAATAGCTGTTCTCGGCGAATCTTGCGAGGAGACTACTCAAGGACCCACGTATCCTTCGTGCCGCCGCCCTGCGACGAGTTGACGACCAAAGAGCCCTTCCGTAGGGCGACTCGCGTCAACCCTCCGGGCAGGACCCAGCTCTCTTTGCCGGTGACGATGTAGGGGCGAAGATCGACGTGCCGCGGCTCGATGCCACCATCGACGAGCGTCGGGCAAACCGAAAGATCGACGACCGGCTGACTGATGTAGTTGGCTGGGTTCGCTTCGATCCGGGCGCGGCACTCTTCGATCTGCGCTCGCGTGGCCTTGGGCCCGACCACCACCCCGTAGCCGCCGGACTCGCCCACGGGCTTGACCACGAGCTCTTCTAGGTGTTCGAGCGTGTACGCAAGACCCTCGGGCTCGCGACATAGATTCGTCTGGACGTTCTGCAGGATCGGGTCTTGGTCCAGGTAGTAGCGGATGATTCGGGGCATGTAGGCATACATCGCTTTGTCGTCCGCCACGCCGGTCCCGACCGCGTTGGCAAGCGAAACGCGCCCTTCGCGGTAGACCCGGAAAAGACCTCGCACTCCGAGAAGGCTTTCGGGGTTGAACTGCTCCGGGTCGAGGAATGCGTCGTCGACGCGCCGATAAATCACGTCGACCGGCCGAAGGCCTCCGGTCGTCTTCATGTGTACGCGTCCCCCCTCGACGACGAGGTCGCGTCCTTCGACCAGCGGCACGCCCATCTCGCGGGCTAGAAACACGTGCTCGAAATAGGCCGAGTTGTAGACGCCAGGGGACATGAGCACGACGTTTGGATCGGTGACCCCGGGCGGTGCGATCTCCGCGAGCGCTGCGCGCAGATGCATGCCGTAATCCGAAACCTGGCGAAGACCGACCTTGTCGGTGAGGTCTGGAAAGGCACGCATCATCAGGTGCCGGTTCTCCACGACGTAAGAGACACCCGACGGCGTTCGCGCGTTGTCTTCCAAGACGCGAAAGACGCCGTCACCACCCCGCACCAAGTCGATGCCGCAAATGCTCACGTACGTGTCGTGGGGAAGGTCGATCCCCTTCATTTCGGGGCGAAAGTTGCCATTCTGGACGACGAGCTCCGCCGGCACCGTGCCGTCGTTCAAGATGTGTTGCTCGTGATAGATGTCGTAGAGGAACCGATTCAGCGCCGCGACCCGCTGCACACATCCACGCTCGATGTGATCCCAATCGGAGCGAGAAAGAACCCGCGGAATCACGTCGAATGGAAGCACTCGATCGATCGCATTTCGATCGTCGTAGACGGTGAAGGTGATGCCGAGATTGTAGAGCTCTCGATCGCTCGACTGGGCACGCCGCCGAAGACTGGAAATCTTCATCTGGCCCATCCGGTCTCGAATCAGCTCGGTGTGGGTTGCGGGTTGGCTGTCGCTGCCAAACATCTCGCAGAAGAATTTTCCGCGATCGTAGCTCGAAAACAGCCCTTTGTTGGAATCCGCCAACGACCCTCTGCAACTCCCCGGTGAGAGCCGAATCTATGGCAGAAACCGCATCTTTTCGCAAGCGATTCGGGATGGTCGAGGGCGGGAGAACGGGTTAGCGTGTTCGCAATGAAGGCAATTCGAGTCACGAAGTTCGGGGATCCCTCGTCGGTTTCCGTGGCAGAGGTGGAGGAGCGCGCGCCAAACGCTCACGAGGTCAAGGTCCGTGTGCACGGGGTGGGCGTGGGTTACTTCGACGGCCTTCTCATCAAGGGAGAGTACCAGATCAAGCCACCCCTGCCGTTCGTGCCCGGTAGCTCGCTTTCCGGGATCGTGGAAGAGGTGGGCACCCAAGTCGAAGGGCTCCGGCGCGGCGACCACGTCGCAGGGTTTTCGTTGCTCGGAGGTCTTGCCGAGCACACGTGTCTCCCAGCCAATTTCGTTTTCAAAGTTTCGGAGACCATCCCACTCGATGACGCGGCGAACTTTTTCATCGCGTACTCCACGGCGGTCTTCGGCTTGAGCCAGCTCGCCGACACGAAGCCCGGCGAGACCGTTCTGATCCTCGGAGCTTCGGGTACGACCGGATCGACTGCCATCGACGTCGCCAAGGCAATCGGTGCCAAGGTCATCGCATGCGCTTCCTCGGAAGCGAAGCGAGACCACTGCCTCGAGCTAGGCGCCGACGCGGTCGTCGACTACACCCAATCGGACTGGCGCAAGGAGGTCAAAGTTGCGACCGGCGGGCGCGGCGTCGACGTGGTTTTCGATCCGATCGGCGGCGATTTCGCCGAGCCGGCGCTCCGATCGATGGGGCCGCACGGCCGCTACTTGGTCGTCGGTTTCGTGGCGGGGATTCCCAAGCTTCCGCTCAACTTGCCTCTGATCAAACGGTGCTCCGTGATCGGAGTGAACTGGGGCGGCGAAGTGTTCGCGAACCCCGAGATCGTTCCTCCGGTCATCGGTCAGATCTTGGATTGGGCCGAGCAAGGGAAGCTCCATTCGGCGCCGGCCGCGGTCTACCCGATGGATCGGGCGGGCGAGGCATTTTCGTCTCTATTCAATCGAAGCTCCCGCGGCACGATCGTCATTCGCTGCTGAAGAACCGTCACCGGCACGGTCGTCTCCGTGCGCTATAGTCACCCGACCATCCTCGGAGAAAACGAATGTACGACCTCAAGATCGCAGGAGGAACCTTGGTCGATGGAACCGGTGCAGAGCGGCGGACCGGCGACGTCGGCATCAAGGCTGGCAGGATCGTCGCGGTAGGAAAGTGTGATGAAGGCGCCGTCCGAACGATCGATGCGAGTGGAGCCATCGTCACTCCCGGCTTCGTGGACATCCACACGCACTACGATGGGCAGATCAGCTGGGATGAAGAGCTTGCACCCTCGTCGATTCACGGTGTGACGACCTGCGTGATGGGTAGCTGCGGTGTCGGCTTTGCACCGGTACGCCCCTCCGATCACGACAAGCTCATCGAGTTGATGGAGGGTGTCGAAGACATCCCCGGCACGGCGCTTTCCGAAGGCATCACCTGGGCCTGGGAAAGCTTCCCCGAGTACATGGACGCCCTCGATCGGATGCCTCATTCGATCGACTTCCTCGCCCAAGTGCCTCACGACGCGCTACGCGTCTACGTGATGGGCGACCGTGCGGTTCATGACGAGGTCGCGACTACTGAAGACGTCGCGCGGATGCGGGCGTTGCTTCGCGAAGCCCTCGAAGCGGGAGCTGCAGGGTTCAGCACGGGCCGAAGCGACAATCACCGGAGCGCGGTTGGCGACTGGACGCCGGCGTCCGAAGCATCTGCAGACGAGTTGGCCGGCATTTCGGCCGCCTTCCAGGGCTTGAGGCACGGCGTGCTCCAGGCAGTCAGCGACTTCAACATCTTGCATGGGGATGAGCACTTCGATGCGGAGTGGAACGTCCTCGAGCAGATGCTCCGAGCCGCAGGAGGCCGCCCGATGAGCGTTTCCACGATGCAGCGCGATCACAGCCCCGAGCAATGGAGATGGATTTTCGAACGTGCGCAGAAGGCCACCGACGAAGGCTTCGACGTCCGCTGTCAGGTCGGCGCACGCGGCATCGGCGTGATGCTCGGCCTTCAAGCCACGTTTCACCCGTTCATGGGGTTCCCGAGCTACAAGTCGATCAGCCACCTTCCCCTCGCCGAACGCGTCAGGGCCATGCGCGATCCCGCGCTCAAGGCGAAGATGATCTCGGAAAAGAGTGAGCCCGTCGCCGGAGACGGCAGCATGCTTCCTCCGTTGGCGGACTTTTTTCTTTCCAATCTCGACATGGTCGCGATGCGGCTTTTCCGTTTGGGCGAAAGGCCAAACTACGAGCCATCACCGACCGAGAGCTTCGGGGCTGCTGCGATGGCGACCGGGGAGCCGGTGCTTGGCTTGATATACGACGCGATGCTCGAGCAGGAGGGACGGGCGCTCCTTTATTTCCCGGTTTACAACTACTCGGGGATGAGTCTCGACGCCGTGCACGAAATGCTCACACATCCCCTGGCACTTCCGGGTTTGAGCGACGGCGGCGCGCACGTGGGGACGATCTGCGACGCCAGCTTCACCACCTTCTTGTTGACCCACTGGGCGCGGTCGCGCCAAAGCGGCCGGATCCCGCTCGAGCGAATTGTTCAGATGCAAACCCACGACACCGCGCGATTCATCGGCTTGACGGACCGCGGGCTGCTCGCACCTGGGCAGAAAGCCGACATCAACGTCATCGACTTCGAAAACCTCGAGCTCCATGCTCCGACCATGATCAACGACCTGCCCGCGGGAGGCCGAAGGCTGATGCAGCGAGCGGAAGGCTACCTCGCCACGTTGGTGAGCGGAGAAGTGATCGCGGAAAAGGGCATGCTCACCGGCGCACGGCCGGGGCGGCTGGTTCGCATGGGAGCGTGAACGCCATGCAAGGAAGAGTGAACGCATTCATCCTACTCGTTGCCATCGCGGCCTTCGCCCTGCCGGGGCGTAGCTTCGTTTCATCCGCCGATGCCGAAGGCCCCATCGTCATTCGATTTGCCTCGCTTGCGCCGGCAGGCTCTGGATTCGACAAGATCACGAAGGCTTGGAATCGGAGCATCAAGAAAGAAACGGAAGGGCGGGTCGCGCTTCGTATCTACTCGGGAGGTAGCCAGGGGGACGAGCGCGACTTCGTTCGCAAGATTCGCGCGGGACAGATGGACGCAGCGGGTATTTCCACGACGGGTCTCGGCATGGTCGCCAGACCCGTGCTCGTGTTGACCGCCCCGGGCTTGATCACCGAATACGACGAGCTCGTCAAAGCGCGGACCACGTTGCACGATCGGTTCAGCAAGCTCTTCGAGGAGGCTGGTTTCGTCTTGTTGAATTGGGGGGAGGCCGGCAAGAATCGACTGTTTTCGGCCGAGTCGTTTGCCCGACCCGAAGACTTGAAGTCGGGCCGGCCCTGGGTGTGGAAAGACGATCCCGTGTTCGCGGAGCTGATCGACGTCATCGGCGCGAACCCGGTGCGGATGGGACTCCCAGAGGTCTACGGGGGCTTGCAAACCCGGATGGTGGATACGGTGCCTATTTCCGCCCTCGCTGCAGTTGCCCTTCAGTGGTACACACGGCTCGAGTACATGGCGAAGCAAAACCTCAGCATCATGATCGGGGGCGCCATCCTCAAGAAAGAGAAGTTCGACGAGCTGACCGAGCACGATCAGAAGGTCTTACTCGAAACCAGCGCAAGAGCGGCGAAAGCCAACGATCAACTCGTCAGGCGTGACGACGCACGAGCGTATGCGGCGCTCCTCGAGCGCGGGATCGTCGAAGTGGACTTGTCCGAGTTCGAGGACGAATGGAATCGTGCTTACAAGCGCGCCAGAGAAGACCTGGTGGGACGCGTCTACAGCAAGAGCTTGCTTCAGGCGGTCGAAAAAGTCGTCGCTGGCGACTGAGATTGCGACCGTAGCAAATGGCATCGCGCAGAAAGCACCGTTTGCTTCGACAGGCGGCGCTGGCCGACCGCACCTTCGTGCCCAAGGAGTGGAGAGGACAGGAGGTTCTCGAGGGCAAATGCATCCACTGCAATGCGAAGCTGGTCATTCGGGCCGACGGTGCGCCGCTCGGCGGGGCCACCCTCGAGCACATCGTTCCAAAGACCCATGGCGGGACGGATGCGATCGAAAACCTCGCTCTTGCATGTGCGCGCTGCAATGCGGAAAAAGGAATTCGGCACGATCACAAGCGCGCCGACGACCCTAGGCTGCGCTCCATGATCGAGCGCCTTCAGCGGCGCAAGAGGGAACGGCTCCGGAAGCCAGACGAGCGCGGGGGGTCTTCTTGGTGAGCCATGTCCGGCTGTTTTTCGCGCTTTCGGTGCTCGCCGTCACGGGGTGCTCCAGCGACGGAAACGAAGACGCCCTGCCGCTCACCATCGTCGAGTCATCGGGCGTTCGAAGCCCGGAGCTGCTCAATGATGGGGAGCGCGCCTTCGAAGGGGCTCGCTGGGATTCGGATGGCGCCGCTCATTTCGTCACCAAACGAGCCTTCGTCACGTTCGATCTCGGCGCGCTCCGACCCATCGATGCGGCCTACATTCAGGGTGACAACAACGATCGATTCGTCTTGGAGTCCTCCGAGGACGGAGCGCGCTTCGTTCCGCTCTGGACGGCACCCGCGGTGGCCGGTCAAGGGCACCGCGCGCGCTGGGAAAGCGGGCTCCGGGGCCGCGGGCGGTTCATTCGGTTGCGGGGCTTGGGGGGAGACGCGTTGGTCACCGCGACCGAGATCCAGGTGTTCGAAGCCAAGCCTTCTGTTTGGCCGCCGGAGATTCCGCCCCGCTTCGAGCTCAGTCGCTCGTTTTGGGCGCAGCTTTCGTTGGGATTGTTCGGTTTGTTTGCCGTGCTCGCTGCGGCGCTCCACCAACGTGGCTCACGACGCGCGCTTTCGCGGGCCTTGTGGACGTCGACGGCAATCGGCGCCCTTGCCTCGATTTACGCGATCGCCGCCATGTGGCCGCCCGACGAGAAGATCATCGACCTGTCACGGGCGGTGGCAGCAACGGTGGCATGCGCAGCGGTTTTGCGGGCGGGGCTCCGCCCCAGAGCTGCAAGCCAGCCGATGTTGACGGGGTTGCTCGCCGCGATGGCCGTGTTGTCGATCGTCACGTTCTACGATTTCGGCTACCCGCAATTCCACGACACCGCAGATCGAGAGCCATCCTACGTGCACACGTGGGACCTCCGTGTGTACTTCCCTGCGGCGAAATACTTCGAGGAGCTCGGGTACGACGGGGTGTACCTCGCGAGCGTCAAAGCCTACGCCGATGAAGAGCTCGGTGGCTCGCTCGAACCGATCGGGCACATCAGGATGCGGGACCTTCGAACCTACGAGATGCGGCCGATCGCCGACGTCGCCTCGGAGATCCATGAGGTCAAAGAGCGCTTTTCGACCGAGCGTTGGCGCGAGCTCACGAAGGACATGTCCTACTTCTGGACGACCATGGGTCCGCAGGCGTACCTCGGCAGCCTTCGCGACCACGGGGCCAACGCGACCCCGGCATGGCTCTTGGTCGCACACTGGATCTACGGCTCGGCCGATGCGAGCGATCGGACGTTCCTCCTCGGCGCTCTTCTCGACCCGGCCTTGCTGTTGCTCTTCTTCCTGGTCGCGTGGCGGACGTTTGGTCTTCGCCCGGCGCTGGTCTGCATCGTGGCCTATGGCGCGACCACGATCTACCAGTTCGGGAGCAATTGGGGCGGGTCGACCTTGCGGAACGATTGGATGGTCTTGCTGGGGCTCGGCGTGTGTGCGCTCGCCGCGAGGCGGCCGTTCCTCGCTGGTCTCTTGCTCGGATGGAGCGCCATGATTCGGGCATTTCCTTTGTTGGCGCTTCTGTTTTTGGCAGCACCGTTGGCCTGGAAGGTGCTCACCATATGGATGGCGCGCCGTGACGGCTCGCGTGCCAGCCTCTTCGCACCCGTGCTGCCGCTCTTCAAAGCCGCAGCCGGTGCGTTGTCGATCGCGCTCGTGCTCGGAGCGCTTTCCACCAGCACCTTCGGATTCGAAAAATCGTGGGGCTCTTGGTCCGAAAAGATTGCGCTCCACGCGAACAAGCCCAACGTCAATCATCTCGGAGTCACCGCGCTCGTCGGTTACAAGACCGAGAATCTCTGGCACGAGCTGCGAGCCCGCGGCGAAGACCCTCAGCAGTGGGGACCGCGGACGGCGCAAACGGTGCGAGACAGGCGCTGGATCATCGCGCTTTCGATGCTCTTCTTCACCGTCCTGGGTGTCTGGGCCTGTCGCGAAGCGCGACTCTCCGACGCGGCCGTCATCGGAACCATGATGATTCCCGTCTATTTCTATCCAGCAAACTACTATCTGCACATCCTGTTCGTTTGGCCTCTCCTCCATGCGGCCACGAGGGATGGACCGAGGCACGACTCGCACTGGGCCCTCATCGCCGCATCGGTCCTCGCATGCTGCGCCATCCAGTGGTTCGGTTGGCTGATCCCAGGTCGCTACGGTCAGTACCTGTTCTGGAGCGGCACATTGCTCGTCTTGATTGCCGCGCTGCTGTCGATCACAATCGCCGCGCAGCGCCGTGGGCCGTCGCGCGTTTCGCTTCGCGATTCGACCCTGCGGACCGCCCTCGAGACATGAAGCTCCCGTCTCCGATTTCGGCCATCGCTTCACGCGCCGCCTTCTCGACGCGGCTCGCCAGACGTTTCATCGAGGCGCAGCGGAGAAATGGGCCCCTCCTCGTGGCTGCCGCAGTCGTCGGAATTCTCTCGGGAGGGGTCGCGAGCCTTTTCCACCTGCTCTTGGATTGGGCTCAGCACGTTCGAGTCGAGAACTGGCCCGCGAGCAGTCTGTGGGGGACTTGGGTGCTGTTCCCGGGCGGTGTCGCACTGATTCTGGTCTGCTCCGTGTTCCTCGTCAGAAGGATCGCACCGGAGGCAGGAGGCAGCGGCGTGCAGATCGTTGAAGGCGCCCTCGACGGCGTGCTGCCGATGCGCTGGGCCCGAGTCATTCCGTTGAAGTTCATCGGTGGAGGCCTGGCGCTGGGCTCGGGGCTTCTCATGGGGCGCGAGGGGCCGTCCATTCAAATGGGTGCAGCCGTGGGCCAAGCCTTCGTCGACATATTCCGGCTTCCCAAGTCGATGGTGCATGCCTTGCTCGCTGCCGGAGCAGGAGCAGGTCTGACTGCGGCGTTCAATGCTCCTTTCGCTGGAATCCTATTCGTCGTGGAGGAGATGCGGCCTCAGTTCCAATACAGTGTTTTGTCCGTTCAAGCCGTCGTCGTCGCTTGTGCGCTTTCCGACGTAGTGACCCGGTTTCTGATCGGCGATGTGGCGGCGATCACGATGCCATTGCTCGACATGCCCGATCTCGACATGCTTTGGCTTTTCGTCCTCTTCGGAGTTCTGTTTGGTTTCCTCGCTTACGTCTTCGAGGATCTGCTGCTGCAATCGAGTGACTGGATGTCACGACTTTCGAGACCGCGCTTCATCTTGGCGCTCGTCGCGATCGGGGTATCCATTGGCTGGGCTGGCGGATTCGATTTGCGCTTTCTCGGGGGTGGCGAGAACGTCCTCGAGGGGTTTTTGACGATGTCGACGCCGATGTCCGTGCTGCTCACGGTGTTCGCCGTGCGTTTCGTGGCTACCGTGGCCAGCTACATCACCGGCGCTCCTGGAGGCCTCTTTGCTCCCATGCTTGCGTTGGGAACGATTGCGGGAGTCGCCTACGGAGAGATCGTAGTTTCACTCGGACTTGGAGGTTCGCTGAGTCCTGCACATTTTGCGGTCGCTGGTATGGGGGCATTTTTTTCTGCGGTGGTTCAGGCTCCCCTCACCGGGATCATTCTGACCGCCGAGATGACCGGAAACTTCACGATGATCCTGCCCCTCATGCTGACCTGCATGGCCGCGACCATCACGGCGCACGGATTGGGAACCACCCCGATTTACACGGCATTGTTGAAGCGTGACCTCAACCGTCTCGAAGCCAGTGCGGTGAAGCATCAGGAACGCGCCAACGACGGCGCTTCCTCCACTCCGAGGGCGCCGAACGAGGGATAGGCGCCCCGTGCGGGCGCTCCTATACTGGGTCTCGATGCACAGGATTCATGCGCCCATGCAAGGTGTCGTCGTCGAGGTCTCGGTGAAGGAAGGCGACCGTGTCGAGCCTGGTCAGCCCCTCGTCATCCTCGAAGCGATGAAGATGGAGCACGTCGTCACGGCCGATCGAAGTGGGGTCGTGCGAAAGGTGATGGTGTCTACGGGCCAGACCATGACGAAAGCGCAAATCCTCCTTCGGTTGGAAGAGACAGGAGCGTCCGAGCAAATCGTCGCAGGCGACGCCGCTCGGGACCTCGCGGAAATCCGGTCTGACCTCAGGGAGCTTCAGGAGCGGCTCGCCAAAGGGCTCGATGCGAATCGTCCGGAAGCCGTGAAGCGGCGCCGGCTGAGTGGCCAGAGGACGGCGAGGGAGAACGTCGAAGACCTGGTCGATTCCGGCACGTTCGTCGAGTACGGCGCACTCGTCATTGCGGCGCAACGCCAGAGGCGCTCCGTCCAGGAGCTCATCGAAAGGACGCCGGCCGACGGGCTCGTTGCAGGCATCGGCAACGTCAACGGGGCATCGTTCGGTACCGACGAGACTCGCTGTGTCGTCATGTCCTACGACTACACCGTTCTGGCTGGCACCCAGGGAGTCATGAATCACTACAAGAAGGACCGCATGTTCGAGCTGGCCGAGGAGCTCGCGCTGCCGGTGGTGCTCTTTTCGGAGGGGGGAGGTGGGCGGCCAGGCGACACCGACAGCACACAAGTGGCCGGGCTCGATTGCCGCGCATTTCAGTATTTCGCAGAGCTGTCGGGGTTGGTTCCGCTGGTCGGCATCAACTCCGGGAAGTGCTTTGCAGGAAACGCTGCCCTGCTTGGCTGCTGCGACGTCGTGATTGCGACCAAGAGCTCCAACATCGGAATGGGAGGCCCTGCCATGATCGAAGGCGGTGGTCTGGGCGTTTTCGAACCCGAACAGATCGGCCCTTCCGACGTGCAGTGGGAGAACGGGGTCATCGACGTTTTGGTCGAAGACGATGCCGAAGCGGTACGCGCTGCGCAGAAGTACCTCTCGTACTTTCAGGGTCGGCTCGAGGAGTGGACCTGCGCCGATCAACGTGCCTTGCGTCACGCGGTTCCCGAAAACCGACTCCGTATCTACGACGTGCGTTCCGTCCTGCACACGATGGCCGACACCGACTCGGTGCTCGAGCTTCGCGGGGGCTTCGGCCGTGGGATGATCACGGCGTTGGCCCGGGTCGAAGGTCGGCCCATCGGGATCCTCGCAAACGACCCCAGCCACTTGGGGGGCGCCATCGACGGCGACGCCGCGGACAAGGCAAGCCGTTTCATGCAGCTTTGCGACGCGTTCGACCTCCCGATTCTATTTCTTTGTGACACCCCGGGATTCATGGTGGGCCCGGATGTCGAGGCCACCGCCTTGGTTCGTCGAGCGGCCCGCATGTTCGTCGTCGCTGCGAGCCTTCAGACGCCCTTCTTCACCATCGTGCTGCGCAAAGGCTACGGGTTGGGCGCTCAGTCGATGGCCGGAGGCAGCTTCAAGGCGACGAGCTTCACCGTGGCCTGGCCGACTGGAGAGTTTGGCGGGATGGGCCTCGAGGGCGCCGTCAAGCTCGGCTATCGCAAGGAGCTCGCCGCCATCGAGGACCCTGCGCAACGCGAAATCGCTTTCCGGAACATGGTGGCGATGGCTTACGAGATGGGCAAAGCGACGAACATGGCCGCCCAGTTCGAGATCGATGCCGTGATCGACCCAGCGGACTCGAGGGCTTGGATCATGAAT
The DNA here is from genome assembly GCA_964495565.1 of uncultured Sandaracinaceae bacterium. Classification (GTDB taxonomy): domain Bacteria; phylum Myxococcota_A; class Polyangia; order Polyangiales; family Houyiibacteriaceae; genus SG8-38. Next base: position 93,504 of record CAZBWQ010000001.1, read on the forward strand.
GCGCTTCGGGCGGCGCCGAAGCCCGGTCGCCGTCGCCACAAGAAGCGTCCCTGCATCGACCCGTGGTGAGACCGGCTGCGGCTTGGCGCCGTGCTCGATCCCTTCACGCCGGATAGTTCGGATTTTTTTGCCAAAGCCGAAGAAAGTCGCGCCGTGACCTCGGTCCCTTGTAAACCTGCGTTGGCCGAAGAGGAGCTGGGCTCGTCGCGAGCCCGTCTTTGTACTCTCTTCGGGTCTTCGCGAATGCGTCGTCGGCGATCTCGCAGCGCTTTGCGTCGGGGTCGACTCCGTAAATCCGCGCTGCGTTGAGCCCGAGAATCTTGGCTTTGATCTCGGAGGTCAGCGTCGGGTAGCCATGCGCCTCGGCGATGGCTTCGTCCATCTGGAAGGCCATGAAGCCCTCCATGAGCGCCTGGGGGCTCCCACCCCAGATCGCATCGGTTCCCCACACGATGTTGTTCTCGCCGACGTATTTGAGGAGCTTGCCGAAGATGTGCGTTCCTTCGTCCGGCCTGCTGATCGCGCGGGCGCCCGGACCGCCGAGCTCCGCCACGACGTTGCTCACGTAGTCGGGGCCCTCACCCTCTGCGGACAGCCCGTTGACCACGACCGAATGAATCAAGCTGTTGATTCCGACCGGGTCGTCGTCGGGTCCCCATCGTTCGGGCTCGTAGGGCCCCTCTGCGACCTGAGCGGTCGAGGTCCTGTTGAAGTTCAGGGCCGAATGATAGACCAAGAACGTCACGTCCGGATAACGCGTCGCGACCACCCCCACGTCGCGCGCGCTCCCGTACTCGGGATTGAACGACAGAAGCGGCACACCCTTGTGCACGTTGATTAGCGGTGCACCGAGCGATCGGGCTTGCTCGATCATGGCCTGACCGTACTCTCCGTCGAGCCACCAGCCTTCTGCGACGAGCGAGCCGGAGAGCAGGCCAGCGAGGATCTGTGAGCGTTCCAGGTCGGCGATGATCGAGCTCGGTAGAGGACCAAACGGGGTGTAACACTTCCACGCGCGAATCCCGAAGTCGTTCACGGCGGTCTCCATCCCGCGCAACGTCTCTTGAATCCAGCGATCTTTGTCTGCAGCGCTCAGGTGTGAAGAAGGGTTCGGCATGACCGCAGCATGACCGAGCATCCGCTGGGAGCCCGCGGCTTCGTTGATCAAGTCTCGGGTGTCGGCGATCGCCTGCTTGGGCAAGAAGTCGCCGCATATTCCGGAATCCATCGGGTAGCCGATCCGTTCGGCCTGCTCGCACGTCAATGCAGGAAAAGTGGAGAGCACTGCGACGTGAAGGTCGCTTTGCCGAAAGATGAGATCGACGAAGTCGTCTCGACCGAGACAAGGAATGTGAGGACCCGGATCGCCCGGGCATGATCCGGAAAAGAAGTTGTTGAAAGCGGTGGCATAGGCGACGTTCGTCTGTTGCCACATCGCATCGTACTCGCTGTCGGCGTCTACGTGGTGCGTCTGCACGTCCATGAGAAACATGCCGCTCGGGTCGAGCAGCTCGCGAGCGCCCTCCAAGTCACACGCGACCTCACTCACGTTTCCGTTCTCGCAGCCCGTCACCAAATTGACGGCCGACAGCGTGGTGGCGAGCCCGGCCGAGGTCGCCAAGAACGACCGCCGATCCATGCCCAGGCGCTTGGCGTTGCGACCGGCCATGTCCAGTGCCGTCTTCTCGATGAGCCGGTCTTTCTCGTCGGGCTCGTGAAAGAACTCACCGTTGGAGCGGACTCCGAAATTCAGGGGCAATTGCGGCCTCACCTTGTCCCAGTCGAAGGGGTTGCTCTTTCGTCCGCTCTTGCTCATATGACCGCTCGCCTCTCGTCGCACGAGCACCCTACTATCCTTTGCGGCTTTTGCGCACCCCCCTCGCCCAACGGGCCGCGAGGGCGCACATCGAAAGGGATCACGCCATGACGCACCCCGAAACGCATTTCGTTCATCGAATCGGCTGGCTTCGTGCCGCGGTCTTGGGTGCCAACGACGGCATCGTATCCACCGCGAGCCTGATCCTCGGTGTCGCGTCCGCAGGGTCGGGGATCGACGACGTTCTCTTGGCAGGCCTTGCCGGCCTGGTGGCCGGCGCGATGTCGATGGCGGCCGGAGAGTACGTCTCGGTGAGCTCGCAAGCGGATACCGAACGAGCGGATCTCGAGAAAGAGCGAAGAGAGCTCGCAACCTATCCGGAGCGCGAGCACGAAGAGATGAAGCGCATCTACGTCGAGCGCGGGCTCGATCCCGATCTCGCCTCGGAGGTCGCGACGCAGCTCATGCAGCACGACGCTCTCGAGGCGCACGCCCGTGACGAGCTCGGCATCGTCGACGCGCAGAAGGCACGCCCGGTCCAGGCGGCGCTGGCTTCGGCGGCCTCCTTTGCGGCCGGCGCAGCCCTGCCATGGCTGGTTGCAGCCATCACGCCGTTTGCGACGATCCTCTGGAGTGTCTCCGGGAGCACGCTTTTGTTCTTGGCGGCTCTGGGTGCGCTCGGCGCACGCGCGGGCGGCGCCTCCATGGGAAGCGCCGCGTTGCGAGTGACGTTTTGGGGAGCCTTGGCCATGGCCGCGACCGCGGGCGTTGGAGCCCTATTCGGGGTCAGCGCGTGAGGGGATGATGAGGCGCGCGACACGCTCCGAAGAGCGTGCCGCGCTGGGATCGGCGGGCTCCCGATCAGATGAACAAGTGCATCTGAAGAACGAACGAGTTGCCTTTGCGGTTGTCGACCTCGCCGTTCGCGAAGATCGGACGGTTGCGGTACTCGATCGACACCTTCGCGTTGTGCTTGTGCACGAACATGTTGAGGCCAATCCCGACGTGGTGCATCCACTCGTCGAGTGCCTCGAGATCCGAGCCTTGCCAGTTCACGTAGGGCTGGAACTGCATTTCCTTGCCAACGGTGAATGGAAGCAAGATGCCGAGCTCGCTGTACAAGGTATGGCCGGTTCCGATCATCGGATAGGCGTTGCCGCCACCTTGAACGCCGGTGCCCGCATCGGCCGGATTCATGATGCCGATGTTCCGGAGGAAGTTGGGACCGAAGTTCATGTAGTAGTACACGGCGTACCAAGTGGCCGCTCCGCCTTTGTCGCCCCCGAACGGATGGTCGAGAAACAGGTCGCCCGAGGCGATCACGTTGGTGGAGGACTTGAGCTCACCGGAGACCGAGTCGACGTAGGCCATGGCCCAAGGCTGGGCATAGCCGCCGAAGCCGAGGTTGAAGACCTTCTTTCCGCCGATGTAGGTTCCCACCGTGTACGGCAGGACGTTCGACTCTTCATCCAGGAACTGAAGCATGAAGTAGCCCGCGTAGGCCCAGGTGTTGGTATCGCGGAAGTTCGCGACGCCCGGGTTGGCCGTGAGGTCGGGTGGCGTGCCCGGGTTGAGAGACACTTCGTAGGGGGTGAACGGCCGCGTCACTGAGACGCGATAATCGAACAAGCCGAACTTTCCCTTCAAGTAGAAGCCCATTTGGCGTGCGAATTGGTCGGTGCGCTCGATCAATGGCCAGTTGACGATGGGCAAATCGAGGCTCATCGCCGTGATCGTGCTCGCGTTGGTCATGCGCGAGATGCCGTTCCAGTAGAGGAGACCGCCGCCGAAGTAGACGGTATCGTTCCTGCTGAGCTGGAACTCCGCCCACGCGTCGTGAAAAAACACTTGTGGCTTCCGCGCGTTCCGGAACGTCTGGTTGTTGATGCCGATGTGCATCAAGACGAAGGTGCGCGGGAAGATCTGCCCGAACATCAGGAATCGAGCGCGGCGGATGCCGACATCGCCATACCAGTCGCTGTCGTCGCCCACGACCTCCGTTCCCGGGTTGAGCTGCATCGCGCGCGCCCAGACCTGCAACCAGGTCGCGAACCGAAAGTAGAGGCTTCCGTCTTCGTTCAGGCTGACCTGCAGCTTCTTCGCGACGCCGTCGGCTCCCGTCACGAGACCCGTGCCGCCAGGCATCTTCGACGGAACCTTCACGGGAATCTCGCCGATGCGCCGTTTCATGGCATCGAGCTGCCGCTGGGCTTCGTCGATTGCCGCCTGTGCGTCGTCTATCTCTTGTTTCGTGACGTCGTTGCCTTCCGATTCCATCGCCGCGGCCGGTTGTTCGCCAGCGGTTTCCCCAGCCGGTTCGGGCTCTTCGGCCCAGGCCACGGAAGGAGCCCACCCGATGATTGCGATGCACGCCAGGGCCCCGATCCAGGCGCACCTCACCTGTTGCGGCTCAAGGCCGCTTTCCCATTTTCGCCTCATCACAACTCTCCTATCCTGTGTGACCGACCGATCAGTGATGTCCGGTCGGTGCCGTCGAGCCCGCCGGTACGCGGATGTGCTCGACCAACTCTTGTACCTCCTCGGGAGGAGGTGGCGTGAATCGGCCGACCACGAAGACCACGATGAAGTTGATCAACATCCCGACCGCGCCGATGCCTTCCGGTGAAATCCCGAACCAGTACTGATCCGGCGTACCGCCCATGAACTTGAAGTAGATGATGTAAGCAGCGGTGAAGACGATGCCCACGAGCATCCCTGTCACCACGCCTTCGCGGTTGGCCTTCTTGGCGAAGACTCCGAGGATGATCGCCGGGAAGAACGACGAGCAGGCGAGGCCGAACGCAAACGCGACGACTTGTGCCACGAACCCTGGCGGATTGATGCCGAAGTACCCCGCGATGACCACCGCGAAGCCCGCGGCGACGCGCGCTGCGAAGAGCTCCTGCTTCTCCGTGATTTGCGGGGCGAACACACGCTTCAGCAGATCGTGGCTGATCGAGGTGCTGACCACCAAGAGCAAGCCGGCTGCGGTCGAGAGCGCGGCCGCCAACCCACCGGCGGCAACCAGGGCGATCACCCATGCTGGGAGCTTTGCGATCTCCGGATTTGCGAGCACGATGATGTCGCGGTCGACGTAGAGCTCGTTGGCGCTGTCCGGGTTGGGGTTTTTCACCACCCGCTGGCCGTACTCACCCCGCGCTGGCGAGCCGTCGGGCGCCGTGGCGAAGTCGGGTTTCCCACCGGCTACGGCATCGCCGGCCACGTACTGGACCTTGCCGTCACCGTTCTTGTCCGTCCAAGCCAAGAGACCGGTGTTCTCCCAGGTCTTGAACCACTGGGGAATCGACTTTTGGCCTTCGACTTGGGCGTAGCTCGCGCCTTCGACGGTCTGAATGAGGTTCGTGCGTGCGAATGCCGCCACGGCAGGCGCGGTCGTGTAGAGCAGGGCGATGAAGAAGAGCGCCCAACCGACGCTGGTCCGCGCGTCACGCACTTTGGGCACCGTGTAGAAACGCACGATGACGTGGGGCAACCCGGCCGTGCCGGCCATGAGCGCGCCCGTGATGCACAACACGTCCAGCATCGACTTCTTGCCGCTCGTGTATTCGGCGAAGCCGAGCTCGGTGTTCAGCTGGTTGAGCTTGTCGAGAAGCTTGACGTTCTCGCCATTGGCAATCTGTGAGCCAACTTCGCCACCGAGAGCCGCCCCGAACCCGATCTGCGGGATCAGGTGATTCGTGAGCAAGATGCTGATGAAGAACGCCGGAACCAGATACGCGAAGATCAAGACGCAGTACTGCGCCGCCTGGGTATAGGTGATGCCTTTCATGCCGCCCAAAACGGCGTAAAAGAAGACGATGGCCATCCCGATGAGCACGCCGGTATTGATGGGGACCTCGAGGAACCGACTGAACACCACACCGACGCCGCGCATCTGGCCGGCGACGTACGTGAACGAAACGAACACCGCGCACAGAACTGCGACGATGCGTGCCCCGTTCGAGTAATAGCGGTCGCCGATGAAGTCAGGCACGGTGAATTTGCCGAATTTGCGCAAGTACGGTGCCAACAGCAGTGCCAAGAGCACGTAGCCGCCCGTCCATCCCATCAGATAAACGGCGCCGTCGTATCCCATGAACGAGATCAAGCCGGCCATGCTGATGAAAGAAGCCGCGCTCATCCAATCCGCGCCCGTGGCCATTCCGTTGACTACGGGGTGAACGCCTCGACCGGCGATGTAGAAATCGCCCGTCGTGCTGGCCTTCGACCAAATCGCGATGCCGATGTAGAGCGCGAAGGTGCCGCCCACGATGATGAATGTCCAAGTCTGTACGTCCATGACCCTCTCCTTCTCTGACTCGAACGATTAGTCCTCGTGCACGCCGTACTCTCGGTCCAGCTTGTTCATTCGCCACGCGTAGACGAAGATCAGGACCACGAATACGTAGATGGAACCCTGCTGCGAAAACCAGAATCCGAGCGGAAAGCCGGTGCCCGGAATGGTGATGCTGTTGAGCGCGTCCGCCCAGAAGATGCCCGCCCCGTAGGAAACGAGCCACCAAATCACGAGCAGGGTGGCCAAAAGACGAATGTTCTTCTTCCAGTAGTCCTGTGCCTGCTGCTTCTTCGATTCGCTCATCGTTGATTCCGTTTCTCCGCCTTTGGCGGCACCTCAGCCCTTCTTCAAAAGCGCCTCGACCACCGTTGGGTCGGCGAGCGTCGAAATGTCTCCGAGTTGATCGGCTTCTCCTGCGGCGATCTTCCGCAAGATGCGTCGCATGATCTTGCCCGAGCGTGTCTTGGGCAGCCCGTGGACGACGCGAACCTCATCCGGCGTGGCAATCGGGCCGATCACTTGTCGTACCTGCTCTTTGAGCGCGCCCTGTAGCTCCTGCGGGTTCCACTCCGCGTCTGCGATCGGGACTACGAAGGCGAAGATTCCCTGGCCTTTGATCTCGTGCGGACAAGGCACCACGGCGGCTTCTGCCACCGCCTGGTGTGCCACGAGCGCGCTCTCGACCTCGGCGGTGCCCAGCCGGTGCCCCGACACGTTGATCACGTCGTCCACGCGGCCCGTGATCCAGTAGTAGCCATCTTCGTCTCGCCGGCAGCCGTCACCCGTGAAGTAGAACGGCGGATACTGGGAGAAATACGTCTCGAGAAACCGCTTGTGGTTGCCGTGGATCGTGCGGGCTTGGCCGGGCCAGGGATGTGTGATGCACAAGTAGCCGCTGACGTCGTTACCCTCGATGATTTTCCCCTCTTGATCGACGATGGCCGGCTCGATGCCGAACAGCGGCAGGGTGGCCGAACCCGGTTTCGTGGGGGTCGCTTTCGGCAGCGGGCTAATCAGGATGCCTCCCGTCTCCGTCTGCCACCACGTGTCGACGATCGGAATCTTGCCGTCGCCGACCACGTCGCTGTACCAACGCCATACCTCCGGGTTGATCGGCTCGCCCACGGTTCCGAGAACCCGTAGGCTCTTGCGGCTCGAGCCCTTGACCGGCTCCGAGCCCTCTCGCATGAGGGCCCGGAGCGCGGTGGGCGAGGTATAGAGAGTCGTCGCGCCGATGTCGTCGACGACCTTCCAGTATCTACTTGGGTCGGGGTAGGTAGGCGTCGACTCGAACATGACCGTGGTGACGCCATTCGCGAGCGGACCGTAGATGATGTACGTGTGGCCCGTAATCCATCCAATGTCCGCTGCGCAGAAGTGCACGTCGTCCGGGCCGATGTCGAACACGTACTTGAACGTCGACGCCGCGTAGGTCAGGTACCCGCCCGTCGTGTGTACGAGCCCTTTGGGCTTTCCCGTCGAGCCCGACGTGTACAGGATGAAGAGCGGATCTTCGGATGCCATCCATTCCGATGGGCACGTCACGCGGTGCTCGGCCATCGCTTCGTGCATCCACACGTCCCGCCCTTGATGCATCTCGACCTCGGTGTCGGTTCGTTTCACGACCAGCACCTTTTCGACCACGGCGAGGCCCTCCACCGCATCGTCGGCAATTCTCTTCAGAGGAATGCGCTTGCCGCCGCGAAGACCCTCGTTTGCGGTGACCAAGATCTTCGCCTCGGCATCGATGATTCGATCGCGTAGCGCATCTGCGCTGAAGCCGCCGAATACGATCGAATGCACCGCGCCGATCCGCGCACACGCGAGCATCGTGTAGGCGAGCTCGGGTACCATCGGCAGATAGATGCAGACGCGATCGCCCTTGCCGACTCCATACGATCGCAACGTATTGGCCACGCGGCCGACGGCGGTCTTGAGCTGGCTGAAGGAGATGCGCTCGTACTCCCCAGGCTCGTCTTTGACGTAGATGATCGCCGTTTTATCGGGGTTCTTGGCTGCATGCCGATCGACGCAGTTCGTCGCGGCATTCAAACGGCCGCCGCCGAACCATACGAATTCGCCCGGGCCGTCTTGCTCGAAGGTGCTGTACGGCTCGTAGAACCAATGAAGCTCGTTTGCCTCCTCGCGCCAGAAGGCATCGCGTTCGGAGAGGCTTCGCTGGTAGAGCCGACGGTACTCGTCGAGGTTGCTGATGCGTCGTCGTGTCTCGAGGGAAGGTTGTTTGAGTGTCATCGGTACACCTTACACCTTGTTGGAAGTGGTTTGACGCAAGAGTTGTACCAAACACCGTGCCCTCAGAACGACACAGAAAGTTCATCTAACGCGGCGCAGCAAACGTTACGATTCGTATCACCGCGCTACGGTTCGAAACGCCTTCGAAACCGATTGGGTCATTCGGGAGGCTGAGAGTCGCGACGCGGGATGCCCATGCGCTGCCTACGTTCCCAGAGTGTCTTGCGACTGATCCCGAGGCGCTTGGCCAGCTCGGTCTCGCTCAGCTCGTGCTGGTGCGACAATACGAAGCGCCGAAGGTAGCCTTCGAGAGAGGGGTCTTCGCCAGCCTCGGCGTCGACGCCATTCGAGCCGTTGGAGCCGTTCGTGCGATCGAGGGCCAAGAGCTCTTCCGTGATCGGACCCGATTCGTGTAAAATCACGGCTCGCTCGACGGCATGCTGCAGCTCGCGCACGTTGCCCGGCCACTTGTGTCGCATGAGCGCCTTCTTGGCTCGTTCGTCGAGCTCGAGCATGGGGCGGCCCAGCTTCGCGGTGGCCCGTCGCACGAAGACCTCGGCGAGCGCCAGGATGTCGTCCCCGCGCTCGCACAATGGCGGCAGCTCGATCTCGACGACGTTCAGCCGAAAGTACAGATCTGCCCGGAATTCGCCGCGTTCGACGAGTAACGGAAGGTCTCTGTGCGTGGCGGCGACGAGCCGGATGTCGACCGCCTCGGCTTGCCGTGCGCCGACCCGACGAACCTCTCGTTGCTGAAGCATGCGGAGTAGGCGAGCCTGCGCGGCTTGTGTGAGCTCGCCAATTTCGTCTAGGAACAACGTGCCTTCGTCGGCCGCGTGCACCAGGCCGTCTTTGCGGGTCGCCGCGCCAGTAAACGCACCCTTTTCGTGCCCGAAGAGCTCCGATTCCAACAAGGTCTCCGGAATCGAAGCGCAGTTGACCGGAACGAAGTCGCCCGGCCGTCGGCTCTGTTTGTGCACGGCCCGTGCAATCAGCTCCTTGCCCGTTCCCGACTCGCCCAAAACGAGCACGGTTGCCGCCGTGGGTGCGACCTTGCGCGCTCGGCGCAGTGCTTCCTGCATCGGGCTCGAGTCCGAGGCGACGATCTGGTAGAGCTCATCTTCGGAGGTGGGCGGGTAGGAGTCCCGCGACTCGCGGTTTCGAAGCACTCGCTCCACGGCCCGGCTGAGCTCTTCGGGCTCGAACGGCTTGGAGAGATAATCCACGGCGCCTCTCTTCATGGCATCGACCGCTTCGCTGACCGAGCCGTACGCCGTCATCACGATGACCGGAACTTGGCCTACGCGCTCGATGAGGACGTCGCCTCTCTCGCCCGTCAGCCGCACGTCCGTGATGATGAGATCGAACGACTCGGGACCCGCAGCCTCCGCTTCTTTGACGCTCGGTACGTCGGTGACCGCATGGTCCTGCCTGGACAGGATGCGTTTGATCTCCGCGCGGATGACGCGCTCATCCTCCACCAACAGGATCTTCGCCACCGCCGATTAGTACCAAAGGAGCGGCAGATCCTTCAATGCCTATGTTTTCGTGGGCTTGGAGGGTGACCGTGAAGCGGCTGCCGCCCGAAGGACGAGGACGGTAGGTGAGCGAGCCACCGCAGCGTTCGACGATTTGCCGAGACACCGAGAGTCCGAGGCCCGTTCCCTGCATGTCGCCTTTGGTCGTGAAAAATGGCTCGAAAACTCGTTCGGAAAGAGCCTCGGGAATTCCGGGGCCTTCGTCGTCCACGTGGATCCGAACCATCCGCCCATCCGTCCAGGTGCTCACATATACAGTCGCTTCCGGGGACGACGCTTGGCGCGCATTGTTGAGCAAGTTGACCAGCACCTGCGTTAACCCTTCCGGAGTCGCCCTCACGGGCGCATCGCCGCGGAGATTCAGATCGATGCAACAGCCTTCGGTCTCCAACTTGGCCAGCTCGACGGCCCTGTGGACCGCTCGCGCCACCGAGACGGGTTGCAGCTCCACCGGCGTCTCGTCGCGACGGCTGAAGGTGAGCAAGCTCTGAACGATGCCATGAATGCGTTGGGCCTCTTCGACGATGATCTCGAGACGCTCGGTGGCATCGTCGGCCGAGGGATCGGCCACCAGATTCTTGGCGACCATCAGGATTCCCGTCAGCGGATTGCCGACTTCGTGCGCGACGCCCGAAGCCAAGGTGCCGATGGACGACAACCGATCCTTGTGTGCGACGTGCCTCTCCAGTTGCCGCAGCGCAGTGATGTCTTCGACGACGAAGACACGGCCTTCCTCGGCTTCGGAAGCGATCGTCGCCGTCTGTGCCCGAAGCTCCATCGACCGATCGCCCGAGCTGAATTCCCTCTCGATCGCCGTTCCGCTCGGTTGACTCGCCAGGTCTTCGAACAGCGCTCGCCAAGGCCCAGGCAAGTCGCTCAGCGTGTGGCCGCAGGTGTCGTCCTCGGGCAACCCCGAGATGCGCTCGAGCCGAGGGTTCCAGACGACCACCTCGCCATGGTCATCGACCGTGCATACTCCGACCGGCAGCTCCGACATGAGCTTGGACAAGTAACGCCGTGCGGCATGGGCAGGGGAGGTTGGTAGTGATGCTCCATCGTGGTCCAGCGAATCGAGCTCTCGAAATGCACGAAGGCGTTCTGCGAGGGCGTCGGCACGCACCGGACGACCTCCGTGAATGTAGGTTCGTGCCGCCAGAGGCCCAATTCTTTCGCTGAGACGGCCCTGCAGCTCGTTGACCAGCTTCAGCATCTCGGGCCGATCCCGAGGCGGCCAATGCACGTCCGCCGCGCCCGCCGCCTCGTAGATCTCCCGGACTGCCGTCTTCTTTCCCACGTACGAGGTCAAACGTTCCTTGAGCGCCTCGGCCGACTCGGGGACCTGCAAGAGCCGGGTGACACGAGGCTCCCGGCAAGCTTCCGCCGCGATCCGCTCTTCCTCGGAGCGGGTGGTGAAGAGGGACACACCCATGAACACGAGCGCATGGGCGGTCAGGCTCAACCAGATGACCGGCCCTCGCGCGCTCGGGTCATCGAAACCGAACAGCGAGTAGATTCGTGAAACACCGACTTCGTAGCCGAGTAGTGGCATTGCCGTGAGGAGCGCCCACGCGGTTGCTCCCACCACCAAGCCCGAAAGCACACCGGCTCGGGTGGCACGACGCCAAAACAGGGTGGCGAGCAGACCGGGAAGCAGGTGTGAGACGGCCACGAAAGAGGCGAGTCCGAGGTCCACCAACGAATGGCGTCGAGGGAGCGTGAAGTGCAGGAGCAATCCCGCCACGATGACGCCCACGATCATCATGCGACGAAAGACCGCCCACCGTGTCAAGAGCGACTCGGGGGTCGGACCGAAGCGCGGCAGGAGGTAATTGCCTACCATGCCGCTGAGAGCGATGGACGACACCAGGATCATCGCGCTCGCGGCAGAAACGGCACCCAGAAAGACCAGCGTTTGCAGCGCGGGTGAGCTCTGTACGGCGATCAGCACGTACACGTCCGGGCGCGTGCCGGGTGTGGCGAGCTCGCGTCCAGCCCAATAGAGAACCGGCACGGGAAGATTGATCGCGAAGAGGTAGAGAGGAAGGGCCCATCTCGCGGTCCGGAGGCTGTTCGGGCCGGGCCGCTGTCCGAACGCGACGAAGAACTGACGAGGCAGAAGAAACGCAGCGCAAAAAGTGATGAAGACCAGCGCCAACCAGGAATCTCCCACGTCCCTCATCACCGGTTGGGTCATGCTTTGCACCAGCTCCGGCCGTTCGCGAAGGTACTCGTTGAGCCCGCCGAACCCTCCGAAGGTCATGAATAGGGCGGCGACTCCGACGACCAACAGCGCGACCAGCTTGAAGATGCTTTCCCACGCCAACGTCGCGATCAGACCAGGGCGGTGAGCGCGTCCATCGGCGTAACGAACCCCCAGAGCAACCGCGAAAGCGCTCAAGAGAATGGCGTAGACCGAGCCGACTTCCTCGCTCGGCTCTTGACCGACGAGAATCGCAGATCCGTCCACGACCGCGCGAAGCTGGAGAGCAATGTACGGAAGCAAGCCCGCGACCATGAAGATCGACACGACGGCACCCACCGTTCTGCTCTGAAACCGAAAAGCGAATACGTCGGCGATGCTACCCAAACGATATCTGTCGACGAGCTCGCCGACGGGCGCCCACAAGAACGGGATCGCGATGCAGGAAAGAGTCACCCCGAAGTAGATGGCGAGGAAGTCATATCCTTCGGTGGCGGCGAAGCCGACACTTCCGAACAAGGTCCAGGTGGTCGCGTAGACGCCGAGGGCCAGCGTGTAGCTGACCGTGTTCCGGCCCAATCGCCCCCAACGAGGGGATCGCTCCACGATCTCGGCACCGATGATGTAGAGCCCCAGGAGCGCGGCCGACAGAAGAAAGAGTACGACCTGATCAAGCGGCATGGTCGGAGCGGCGTAGCAGCGCCACGAGGGCGATCAGCGCAAGCCAAAAGACGAAGGGAGACCACCAGGTCTGGAGCCAAAGAGCGCGCACCGGCGTCGCGATCAGCACTACGGCGACCACGAAGAGCACGAGCGCGCGCTCCTTGTCCGGATTCATCAGGCGTACCCGATTACCTGCAGTCGCTGCGTGATTTCATCCAGGATTGCGGGATCGTCGATCGTCGCTGGCATTCGCCACGCGGTCCGGTCTGCAATCTTCTTCATCGTCCCCCGCAAGATCTTGCCGGAGCGAGTCTTGGGAAGGCGTTGTACGACGATGGCCGTCTTGAACGACGCGACCGCCCCGATCTCGTTTCGGACCAGTTGGATGACTTCGGAGACGATGTCGTGATGAGGACGATCGACACCGGAGTTGAGAACCAAGAACCCGAGTGGGACTTCGCCCTTGAGGTCGTCTGCGACACCGATGACGGCACACTCCGCAACGTCGGGATGCGAAGCGACCACTTCCTCCATCCCGCCGGTCGACAACCGGTGTCCGGCCACGTTGATGATGTCGTCGGTGCGCGACATGACGTACACGTAGCCATCCTCGTCGATGTATCCGGCGTCGGCGGTCTTGTAATAGCCCGGAAACTCTCGCAGATAGGAGCTCACGAAGCGTTCGTCGTCGTTCCAGAGAGTCGGCAGGCTTCCGGGCGGCAGGGGGAGCTTGATCACGAGCGCCCCGATCTTGCCGCGCTCGAGCTCATGACAGGCCTCGTCGACGACTCGTACGTCCCATCCTGGGGCGGCGACGGTTGGCGATCCATGCTTGACCGGAAGCTGCTCGATTCCGAGGCAGTTGGCGCAGATCGCCCAGCCGGTCTCCGTCTGCCACCAGTGATCGATCACGGGCACTTGGAGCTTTTCTTCCGCCCATTTCAACGTGTCGGGATCGGAACGCTCGCCGGCTAGAAAGAGCGCGCGTAGCGAGCTGATGTCGTACTTGCCGATCAGGGCCCCATGAGGGTCTTCTTTCTTGATGGCACGAAACGCCGTGGGAGCGGTGAACAGGCAGTTGACGCCGTGGTCTGCGATGACTCGCCAGAAAGCGCCTGCATCGGGAGTGCCGACCGGCTTTCCCTCGTAGAGAATCGTGGTGTTCCCGTTCAGTAGGGGGCCGTAGACGATGTAGGAATGCCCGACGACCCACCCTACGTCGGAGGCCGCCCAATAGACGTCACCCGGCTCGACGCCGTACACGTTCTTCATCGTCCATCGGAGTGCGACGGCATGTCCGCCATTGTCGCGCACCACCCCCTTGGGAATGCCGGTCGTGCCCGAGGTGTAGAGAATGTACAGAGGATCGGTCGCCATGACCGGAACGCAGTCGTGGGGCTTTGCCGCTGCCACCGCGTCCTGCCACGAGACGTCGCGACCTTCGGTGAGCTCGCATTCGCAGCTCTCACGTTGGCGAATGATGCACCGACTTGGCTTGTTCTTCGAAAGCTTGATCGCCTGATCGAGCAGCGGTTTGTATTCGATGACGCGCGTACCCTCGATTCCACACGAAGCCGACACGATGATTTTCGGTTGCGCGTCGTCGATGCGGGTGGCCAGCTCTTGGGGCGCGAATCCGCCGAAGACGACCGAGTGCACGGCGCCCAACCGGGCGCACGCCAGCATGGCGATCACCGCTTCCGGAATCATCGGCATGTAGATCAGCACGCGATCGCCCTTGGACACACCTTGCGCGGCCAGAGCGCCGGCAAACAACGCCACCTCCTGCCGGAGCTGCCGATAGGTGTAGGTCCGCCGCGTGCGGGTCACGGCGCTGTCGTAGATGAGGGCTGCCTGATTGCCTCTCGTCTCGACGTGACGATCCACCGCATTGTAACAAGTGTTCAACTGGGCTCCGGGGAACCACCGGTAAAAAGGTGCATTCGAGTCGTCGAGCACTCGATCCCACGGGGTTATCCAGTCGATTCCTTCGGCTGCCTCGCCCCAGAAGCCCTCGGGGTCTTCCAGGGAACGGCGCCTCATTTCGAGAATTCCCGACATGTGATTCGCCTCCGGCGCGCGAGAATACAGTCCCATCTCGCCGATTGCGAGCACGATCGAGCCCGTTGCATCCTGGCCCCGGATCTCCAAGGATCGGCCCTGACCATGTCGTCCGACTCCATGATTTTGACCGTGGCGAGCCGTCTGGGGCGTCACCCTCCTTTCGACCGGCTCGAGCCGGAGCTTCTGCAGCAGGTCGCGCGGCGGGTTCGGATTCGGTACTTGGAGCGAGACGAGGTCGTGTTCGAGCAGGGACAGCCTGCCAAGCCCGAGTTCTATGTCGTGGTCAAGGGGGAGGTCGCCGTCAGCCAGCAGGTCGACGGCGAGACCGTGCTGGTCGACGTGTGTGATGACGGTGACATCTTCGGGGTCCGGGCTCTGCTCGCCGAACGGCGGTACGCCGCGCGGACCCAGGCCAAAGACGACACCCTCCTGTACGTCCTTCCGAAGGAAACTCTGGACGAGCTGATACGCGACGAGCCCCGGGTCACGATGTTCTTCGCCGCCGGCTTCGCAGCAGACCTGCCCATGCGCTTGGACAAGAACCGCCTCGAGGCGGTCCGGGCCGCGAGGCTCCACGACCGTGCCAGCGATGCGGGCGACGACGTTCGGCGCGTGGACCCCGTGCGCGACGTGCTGACCTGCAGTGCGGAAACCAGCATTCGAGAGGCTGCCTCGCTCATGAGCGAGCGAAACGTGGGGTCCATTCTGATCGTGGACGACCAACGCCGCCCGGTCGGAATCGTGACGGATTCCGACCTTCGATCGAAGGTCGTCGGACAGGCACGCGACGTATCGGACGTCATCTCCGAAATCATGAGCTCTCCCGTGCTGACGATCGACGACCAAACCACCGTCTCTTCACTCATCGCCACCGTGATGAAGAAGCACGTGCACCACTTCGCCGTCACCGAAGATGGGACGCCCGCGACTCCGATCGTCGGCATCGTTTCGGAGCACGACATTCTGAAGACCCAAGGCAGCCATCCGACCGTGATCTTGTCCGAGATCAACCGCGCCAAGACGAAAGAGCGGCTGCGCGCGTTGCGAGATCAGGCAGAAGATCTCCTAGGGCGCTACCTCGAGGAAGAGGTAGGCATGGGCTTTTTGTCCAACATGATCACCGAGATCAACGACACGCTGATTCGACGCGCGATTCAGTTGGCACTTCGGGATCTGAAAGAGGAGGGCCACTCTCCACCTGTTCCTTTCTGTTGGCTCGCATTGGGAAGCGAAGGCCGCGAGGAGCAACTGCTTCGCACCGATCAAGACAACGCCATCGTGTACGCAGACCCGGATGGAGACGAGGAGTCGACACGGGAGATCTTTCTCGATTTCGGAAAGCGCATCGTCGACACGCTCGTGGATGCGGGTTTTTCGCGCTGCCCAGGGGAAGTGATGGCGAGCAATCCCAAATGGAACCAGCCCATGAGCGCGTGGAAGCGATACTTTTCCGACTGGATTCGCGAGCCCGAGAAGATCGCGGTCATGCATACCAACATCTTCTTCGATCTGCGTCCCGTCGACGGAGACGACTCACTCGCGAACGAGCTGAAGTCACACATCTTCGAGCGCATCAAGACGGACCGGGCTTTCCTCACCTTCTTCGCACAAAATGCGACGCAGAATCCGCCTCCGCTCAGCTTCTTTCGAAACATGATCGTCGAAAGCAGCGGCGAGCATCGAGACGCGTTCGACATCAAGGCGCGCGCCATGACCCCGCTCGCCGATGCAGCACGCGTATTGATTTACGACCTGGGCATCAACATCTACGGCAGCACGGCCGAGCGTTGGCAGCGAATCGGAGAAGTCGACGAGACGTTGACGCGTTTGTCCGGAGAAGCTGCCATGGCGTATGAAATATTGATGCGAATTCGGGCCATGGAGGGTCTCGCCAGAGGGAGCTCGGGCCGGTATGTGCACATCAAAGAGCTGAACAAGCTCGAACGGCAGACGCTTCGGAACACCTTCTCGGTGGTCAAAGACGTTCAGCTCATGCTGACCTCCAGATACCGAATCGATTTCTTGCGTTGAGGTGCCTTTGATCCGCGAGCTCGTCAGGCGCTGGTTGCTTCCCGGTCGGTTGCCCAAGCACGCGCAAACGTGGCCCGAGCCGCTGCGAGAGTACATGTTGCAGCAGAAGCGGTTGTCCAAGGAGACGAAGCTCGAGGACGCGCGGTTCGTGGTCTTCGACACGGAGACCACCGGACTCGACCTTTCGGCGAATAGGCTCTTGTCGATCGCGGGAGTTGCCATCGTGGGTCTCGAAATCGAGCTCGACGATGCTTTCGAGGCCATGGTCCTTCAGAGCGACGTGGGAGGCGCCGAGGCTGCCGTCATTCACGGCCTGGTATCGAGTGACCTCGGCTCCGGCGTGCCGCAAGACCAAGCTGCTGCGGAGTTCTTGGCCTTCGTCGGGGACTCGGTGCTGGTCGCTCATCACGCAGCCTTCGACATTCGCATGCTGAAGAAGGCCATCGAGCCACATCGTGGCGCCCACGTTTGGAGCCCGAGCATCGACACCTCGCAGCTGGCGCGACGGGTCGAAGATGCCGCCATGTCTTCGGGACGAGCGCAAGGATCCGAGTCTCGTGAGAGCTACCAGCTGGATGTCCTCGTCGAGCTCTACGGCATCGAAGCCCCGGAAAGACACACCGCCGCAGGTGATGCCTTGGCGACCGCCTTGCTCTTCCAGAAATTGATCAAGAAGGCACAACGCCGTGGAATTCAAACGCTCGGAGACTTGCTGTCGCGCTGAGAGTGGTGTGCTATGAGCGGTCGAATCGAAGCTCGATGCGAAAGAAGACGTTCACCCATCCGCCATGCGCTTTCGTGCGGTTTCTGAGCCTTTCGTTTGCGTTTGCCTCGTTGGTCGGTTGCCGATGCGGAGCGATGGGATCTTCGTCGGAGCTCACGGTCTTTGCGGCCTCCTCACTCGCCGATGCGTTCCAAGCGCTCGAACGCGACTTCGAGTCCCAGCACCCGGATGACGAGGTGTCGCTTGCATTCGGTGGCAGCCAAGTCCTTCGGTTGCAGATCGAGCAAGGTGCGCCGGCTGACGTCTTTGCATCGGCCGACCAACGTCACATCGCTGCCTTGGTCGGAGCCGGCCTCGTCCGCGAGAGCGAAGTTTTCGCCCACAGTGAGCTCGCGCTGATCGTACCGACTGGCAACCCTGCCCGCATCGAGTCTTTCGCGGACCTCCCACGTGCGAATCGAGTGGTGCTCGGAGCGCCGGAAGTGCCGGTGGGGCGCTACTCGGCGGAGCTGCTTCGGCGCGCTGCACAATCTTACGGACCCGAGTTCCGCAACGAGGTGCGTGAACACGTGGTTTCCGAGGAGAGCAACGTGCGGTTGGTCCGGGCCAAGGTCGAGCTCGGCGAAGCCGATGCGGCGATCGTATACCGCCCGGACGTGACCCCTCGAAGCCAGATTCGGATCATTCCCATTCCCGCGGTGCTGAACGTGCGCGTGGAATACCACATCGGCATCATCGCGGAATCCGATCGGCGAGAGCTGGCGCTGCGCTGGATCTCGTACCTACGATCCGAGCGAGCCCGCGAAATCTTGACCGAGCACGGGTTCATGGTGGATTGATGCTGCGCCGACCCGGCACGAACGCGCTCGTTTCCGTGCTTGCGTGGAGCTCCGCGCTGGCTCTTCTCATGCTCATCGTCCTGCCGATCGCGGCGTTGGCGTTGAGTAGCTCGGCTTCGTCGCTTGCCGCGGGCGCGCTCCATCCGTTGTTTCTGCCGGCGCTTTCGTTGAGTGCGAGGACCACGATCGCCAGTCTCGGCATCGTGGTGATCAGCGGAACTCCGTTGGCATGGTGGCTAGCGACGGGTCCCTCGCGCTACACGCGGATCGTCGAGCTCCTGGTGGTCTTGCCCATCGTCGTCCCGCCTGCCGTCTTGGGCGTGGCCATGCTCCAGACCTTCGGGCGCAGTGGTCTCTTGGGTCCGTCGCTCGACGCGCTCGGCGTCCAGATTCCATTCACGACCTCCGCCGTCGTTCTGGCGCAGGTAGTGGTGGCCGCGCCGTTTTACGTCGAATCGGCGGCGATCGCGTTTCGCCGCGTCGACGTGGACTTGATGCTCGTGGCACGGACGCTCGGTGCGACCCCGGCAGCCGCGTTTTTCAAGGTCGCCATCCCGGTCGCCGCATCGGGCCTGTTGGCCGGTGCCGCTCTCTCCTACGCTCGCGCCATCGGAGAGTTCGGGGCGACGCTGCTCTTTGCCGGGAATCTTCCTTCGACGACACAAACCATGCCGCTCGCCATCTACACTTCGCTCGAGTCGGACGTCCGCGCGGCACTTGCTCTGTCGATCGTGCTCGTCGGCATTGCCGTCGTGCTCTTGTTCATCTTGCGGGTAGGACCCCAAGCGCTTTCCTCCTGGACCCATCAACGACGCGAGTCCGCTCCGAAAGGAGATCGACCATGAGTTGGAACGTTCGGCTGCGTGGAGGCGTAGGCGGTTTTCGACTCGATGCGGGCATCGACGGGACCGCGCAGCCCATCGTAATCATCGGTCCCAACGGGGCGGGAAAGACGACGCTCCTGCGCATGATCGCAGGCTCTCATCACCCGTCCGACGGGCAAATTCGGATCGACTCCAAGATCGTCTACGATTCGGAGCGCGGAATCGATCTCCCGCCGGAGGCGCGGGAGATCGGCTACGTACCGCAGGGGTTTGGTCTCTTTCCTCACTTACGCGTGGTGGACAACGTGGCCTTCGGTCTTTCGGTAGGCCCGAGACGAGAGCCTCGCAGGACACGACACGCGGCCGCGGTGCGGCTTCTCGCGGAGCTCGATTGCGCCGACCTAGCGGACCGCCTCCCGTCCGATCTCTCGGGCGGCGAAAAACAGCGTGTCGCACTCGCACGAGCGCTCATCGTCGAGCCGCGGCTCCTGCTGCTGGACGAGCCTCTGGCCACGTTGGATCCCGGTTCACGCCGAAAAGTCCGTGCGTTTCTCGGCCATCACCTGAAGCAGCGGTCGGTGCCGGCCATCCTCGTGACTCACGACGCCCGAGACGCCGAGGCGCTCGGCGCCGAGCTGTTCGTGCTCGAAGAAGGTCGAATCGTTCAGCGCGGGTCTGCGGCCGAGCTGCGTGCGCGTCCGGCCACGGCCTTCGTCGCCGAGTTTTTCGATGCTGCCCAGCGGTCCCCGGCTATTTCGGGGTTCGACCGCTGACCAGTCCCATCACCAGGCTGACGACGAAGACGACCAGGAACGCCACGAACAAGATCTGCGCGATCGTCGCGGCGCCTGCGGCAATGCCTCCAAAGCCGAATACACCCGCAATGATGGCGAGGATGAAGAAGATTAAAGCCCAACGTAACATGAGAAGTCCTCCGGCTGTGTACTCATGCACGAGCCGTGCCACCGGGATTCGAGCGTCTTCTCCCCAGGGGCGCGGTCCAGGCGACGATGGGTACGAAACCCCCGTAGTAGAGCACGTTTGGCACGATGCGGAGGAGGAAGCCTTCGTCGGCTCGAGTGAACAGGATGACGGCATCGGCCGACGCCCAAAGTGCGTAGTAGAAGACCCCGAACAGCGTCACCAATCGAACCCAGCGAGCGGCCTGAACGCGCCGAGGCAGATACACGAAGAGCAACGTGCACAGAAGCACGACGAACGACAGTTCATAGACCAGAAAAAGCACGCGCGACTCGTCCGTTCCGAGCATGAGCATCAGTGCTTGCGAGCCGATGGGCACCACCAATGTCCAAGCCAGCGCTCGTCCCAAACCTCGTACCGTGATCGACAAGCTGCCGTTGGGACGGGCGCTTTCGACGAAGAAGAAGTAGCGGAAGTCTCCCAGCAGAACGAATATGAGGGGCACCCAAGGCGGAGCGGATTTCGTCGATTCGAGCCCGAGGATTTGATTCGCAGTGAGCCACGCGTCGAAGAGGGAGACGACGGTGAGCGCGACGCAGAACCACCGCACGTGAGGCGACAACCCCCGACGCGCGAGGGCGAGCAGAAGGCCCAGGACGGCGCTGGCCCACAAAAGGCCTGGATGCTGAAGGGGAGATGCGTAGAGATCGGCGAAGCTCACTGTGCTCCGGGGTCCACTTTGTGGGACGCGATCGTTTCCAGATAAGCCATGATCGCGTCGATCACGTCTTCGCGGTTGGGAAGCGTCGGGTTCAGCGGAGGCATCTGAGGCCTCAGCCGCATGCTCGTCGGATCGTCAATCCACTTTCGGAGCCAGCCCGGCTTCAGGTATTCGGTTGGATTTGCCGGGTAGTTGAGCTCCGGTCCGACCCGGCCCCCATGGCCGTTGACGGCATGGCACTGCGAGCAATGAATCACGAACGCTTCGAAGCCATCCCAGGTCTCTTGCGAGGCATCCGGGCTCGGCACCATCTCACCGAAACGAGAGCGAAAGGTGACGAGATCGATGCGTGTGACTTGGTACGGCCATCCATAATCGTCCTCCGCTCGAATCTGGGGATCGTTCAGGTTGTCCCAGATGACGTAAAAGGGACCGAGCTCGACGGTCCGTTTCGCTCCATTGAGAATCTCCGTGATCGTGAAGTCGCCATGGTCGGCTCTCTCGACCGCGAGAAACGCCGAATGCTCCAATACGCGACGCACGGGGATGGTCGGCTCGTAGCCGTCGAGACAACTGAACATGATCGCTTCGCGATCTCGCCAAGAACGCCCGTATGTAGCGTCGAGGACGCGTGGAAGAGGGACGGCACGGAAGGTCATCATGGTGCGCTGATGGGGCTCGAAGACTTCGACGTCCCGTACGCCGAGCTGCTGGACCTGTGCCAAGCCATGCGACGCCACGAGCTGCGACCCGTCTCGAAAGACGAGCTCGGGGTCATCGTCGCTACGCTTGGGGCTGCAGCCGATCGCTGCGGTCACGGTCAGCGAGATCGCCACTGCGGCGACGCCGAAGAATACAGGCTTCATCGAGAGGGAAGGGCGCCGTCCTCCGCGAGGCATCCCAACGCGATTTCGGTGCGAGTGACCGAGCCTGGGCTACGCGGACCCCGGCTCACCATGCAGAGGTGTTGAGCCTCGCTTCGTACGAGGACTCCCTTGGCGTGTCCGGACTCCATCATCTCGCGGGCGATGTCACGCACCAGGTCTTCTTGGATTTGGAAGCGACGTGAGTAGGCCTCGACCAAACGGGGCAGCTTCCCTAGACCGAGAATTCGGTCGCCGGGGACGTAGCAGATGCTGACGTGGCCGAAAAAAGGGAGAAAGTGATGCGCGCAAATCGAATAGAACTCGATGTCGTCCACGACGACGCGTCCCGGACGCTCGTCGTCCCGGAGAAAGCGTGTCGTTTTGAGGATCGTCGACGGGTCGATCGAATAACCACTCAAGAGCTCTTTGTAGCAACGCGCGATTCGGTCCTCTGCGTCCGGCGCGTCGAACCATCTCATCGCACGAGGATCTCCCGTGACGTGCGTACGCAACCAATCTGTGAGTTTCATGTGCTTCCCTTCAAAGATCGCTCGAGCCACGACCAGACTCCCATTCGATCCAACAACGGGTTCATCCAACCCGTGCTGATGCAGTAGGCCTGGTCGTGTGAAGCGCGATGGTGTCGTGCATGTCGATCGGGACTCAAGATGAGTCCCGTCCGCTGAAGCAATCGAACCGAGCGCGGTGCCACGGCGGAATGCGCCCATTTGTGAGCTTGATTGGCCATTGCTCCAAACAGGGCCATCGTCCAGAGGCATGCGATTCCCATCGCGGAAAGCCACGATCCCGCGCGGGGCTGAAACCAAACGAGCCCGAGCAGAGCAACGAGGGGAAGAATCGAAGACTCTCCATTGGTTTCGATCCAGTCGTGCTCGACGATCGCGTTTGGGTCGTCGTGATGCTCGCGAAATGCACGAATGACGAACGGTCCGAGCAAAGGCGTGCTCGGGCTTCCCAGGCGGTCGCAGGCCCAATGGACGAGGCCCGTCACGAAGTCGATGGCGATCACGCCGAGCGTGATCCCGAGAATGAGCGCCGACCAACTGCCCGCCCACAGAAGCCTTCCCACGTCGAGCGCCACCCAAGACACCAAGCACCCCGTGGCGATGATGGAAACCGCCAAGACGAATCGACGCAAACGTTGGAGTGGGCCGGGTTGCATTTGTGGGGCGAGTGCAAAATGTGTACCCCGCCGCCCGCCAAGAGGCAATGACGAGATGCGTGCGCGACCCTCACGCACCCCTGCATGCGGCGAGGCAAATTGACACAGCCGTGACGATCCGGTGCGCGCTTTGCTCATCCCCTCCGGTCGGAGGCGTCATCCACCATCGGATTTGAACGGCGAGTAGACCAGACTGAAGAGCGTCGTGGTGTCGGTCTTGTACACGGCCGCCGGCTTGCTGTCGTAAAGCAGCAAGAAACGCGCCTCGACCGCGAGCTTGTCCGTGAGCTGCGACAAGAGCGCAATCGTGAAGTAGACGCGATTGTCTTCGAACGACTTCGCGTTCTGCGCTGGAATTTCGTTGAAGTTACCAATGTAGGAAATGCTCGAGAGCAACGCGACGTGCTCGTTGAGCCGATTCTCGTAGTCGAGCGCGAGGAGAAGACCGTGGATGTTGGACGTCTCGGAAATGAGGGTGGTATCCGGCGCCGTCAGTGCGGCGTCGGTGTAGTTTTCATACGTGTAGCTGTAGCCAATACGGCCGGCGAAGATGTGATTTTCTTCCTTGATGAAAGCTCTCAGGTAACCAGCATTCGCGAGGAGCTGCAGATCGAAGCCTGCGAGTGGATCCCAACGGAGACCCAAAGAGGACCAGATGGCATCCATCTCCGTGAAGTAATACTCGTAGCGCGCGTTGAAGAACCACTGTTTGGCCACCGTCGCGTAGGCGGTGTTGGGATCGAGGACATCCGGCCTTGCTCGACCGAAGTTGAACATGGAGTCGATGGTCAGCCGATGATCCTTCTTGAGGAGCGTGAAGTCGGTGCCTGCCTTGATGTTCCAGGACTGCGTGTTGCCGGTGTTCACCGCACCACCCGCACTGATGTTCCAGTCCACCTTGGCTTTCTCTTCCTCTTGCTTCGTAATGCTCGCGGCATCCGGCGCATCCGCGAAGGCGGCCTCGCCGGCCGCCTTCGTCTTGCTGCCCTCGACGTCGGCGGCGATGCTGTCGGGAATTTCCTCTTCTTGCGCCGCTACGCCCGAGCTCCAACCAACGAGCATCGTGCACACGAACAGGGGCAGCCATTTCACCTGTCGACCTAGGTTCCCTCTTGTCGTCATAGACCCTCTCTTGCTGGAGCCCGAGCTTAGAGATGCTGCGCCGGTTATCAAATTTCAGGACCAAGGACCTTCGCGCGCGCGGAGCCTCGCTCGACGCCTTGCGCATCGACTCGATTAGCGGCCAACCTACGAGAGGTGATGAGAGGCCACGTCCGGGTTTTCTCGTGTCTGCTCGTCTTGACGGGCTGCACATCTGCGCAGAGCGTGGGCTCGTCGGCGGCGGATTCCGAGGCCGGTGGGCCCCAAGGGCCGATTGATTCCGACACGAGCCAACTGGTGACGGTCGTGTCGAAGTCCTGGACGGATTTCCGCGCAGACCTGCGACGTTTTCGGCGCACCGACGACGGGTCGTGGGTTCAAGTCGGCGACGCGATCGACGTCGTGCTCGGTCACGCAGGATACGGGTGGGGTCATGGTCTTCATGGCACTGGCGCGCCGCCCGGTCGTGGCGGCCCCGTCAAGCGAGAAGGCGACGGACGATCACCCGCTGGAGCATTCGAGCTAGGGCCGATGTACGGGTACGATCCGGACGTCGGTCGGGTCGCGTTGACCTATGTCGCGGCCACACCAGCCCTTCGCTGCGTCGACGATCCCCAATCGACGCATTACAACCGCATCGTCTCGACTTCGAGCGTGACACCGGATTGGGGCAGCGCGGAGCGGATGTTGCGCTCCGACGACCTCTACGAGCTGGCGATCCTCGTTTCGCACAACCAGGGCCAACCGAAGCCCGGTGCAGGAAGCTGCATTTTTCTGCACGTCTGGGGTGGTCCCGACGTTCCGGTGCGAGGCTGCACGGCCATGGCGAAGCCCGCGCTCGAGCGCTTGAGCCGCTGGCTCGAGCCGACGGCGGTGCTGGTCGCGCTTCCGGAAGGCGAGTACGGTGCACTCTCGGGTCGATGGGAGCTACCGCCATGATCGTCGTGGACCGTGCATGCATCGGTACCTGGGAATGGATTTCGGAGACCGGAGGACGGCTCACGGCAGCAGAACGCATCCGCATGGTTCCTGCATTGCTGGGCACGTTCCGCTCCTTCGTGCGCGATCGCATTCGTCTCGCTGCGAGTCGTCGCCCGCGTCACGGCATGAGCGTCGAAGACCTCTGGCCCGCGGCACCGGACTCGTTGCTCACCCGCCACGGCGAGGAAGAGGCGCGCGAGCTTCAGTCGACCGCCATGCTGCATCACGGCTACCGAACCTGGATCTTCGGAGAGGCGCTTGCCCGGATCGATCGGGCCTCGCTGGATCCCGAGCTCTTTCACGTTGGCTCCCTACTGCACGATGTGGGTCTCGAGCACATCCGTGAGAACCAGTGCTTCACCAAGAAGAGTGCCGAGTCCGCCGAGTCCGTGGCGCATCGCGGCGGCTTGAGCGCGGATCGGACCCTCGAGATGATGACGGGGATCGTCATGCACATCACCCCGGGGCTCGCCCATGGCGACAGCCCCTTGGGGTACTACTTGCAGGCAGGAGCGATGGCCGATCTCGTCGGGATTCGTGCCTGGGAGCTTCCGAGCGAGCTTCGACGCAGAGCGACGGATCTCTACCCACGCGCCGACGTGCATCGGGTTCTCTCACGATGTTGGCACGCCGAGGCGAAGGCAGTGCCGGGTGGTCGAGCTCATTTTGCGGACGTTTACGGTGGCTTCTCCCGTATCGTTCGTTGGTTTCCCACGCAGTGATGGGCTCGCGGGGCGGTGTCTGTATTCATGGCTTCTTTTGGCATCGTGGGCAGTAGTACGTGCTGCGTCCGGCCACTTGGATCTTCTCGACCGTGCCTCGACATCGAGGACATTTCTCACCTTCCTCACGCTTCGGAAGAAGGTAGCCGCGCGGCAGTTTGTCGGCGAGCTCCTCGGAGCCGGCGCCGCGATCGATGGCCACGCGGAGCACTCTTCTCATCGTTCCGTAAAGCGTTTGCAGCGCTCCGGTGTCTAGACTTTGGACTTCGCTCTCGGGATGCAAGTGGGCTTGAAAGAGGATTTCGTCGGCATAGACGTTTCCAATTCCCGCGATGAGAGACTGGTCCATCAATGCGGCCTTGATGCCGCCCCTCTTTCCACGCAGCAGCTTCACGAACGTCTTTCGATCCAGTGCGTCGTCCATCGCATCCGGCCCGAGCTTTTTACTGGCGATGAATGCATCGAGGTCCTCGACTAGTCCCACCCTGCCGAAGAGCCGTCGGTCGTCGAACGCCAGGTGGTAGCCGTTCTCGAAGTCGAGGCGAAGCCTGTCGTGCTCGGGGTCGTCTTCGAGGCTCTTGAAGTAGGCGAGGCGGCCGGTCATGCCGAAGTGCCATGTGAGCCATCTGCCGTCATCCAAGGCCACGAACAGATGTTTCCCACGCCGCTTCGAATGCTCCAGCGAGCGACCCGCCAATGCTTTCGTCAGCTTCCTTCCCGACGTTCCACTCAGGATTTTGGAGGTGTTCACTTTGACCCCCTCGATCCTCTTGTGAAGTGAGGTTGCATCGAGGTACCGCTTGAAGCCCTCCACGTCGGGCAGCTCAGGCATATTCGCGCTCCATTCCATCGTGGGCGATCTCGACCTCGACCCCGCGTTCCTGGGCGAGAGCGCGAATCTCGGCTCCGGCGGTGCGCTCGTCTCCGCCGACGATGTCCGAGCCACAGTGCGTCACCACCATGCGTGGAACGCCTTCCTCTGCGCACCACCCGAGCTGCTGGCGGATCGTGGCATGTCCGAAGAGCTCCCCGGTCTCCTGATGACGACGGATCATGTTGCGGGTGATGGTCGCGCCGTCGCCGATGTAAGCGGAGATCCGGTAAAACGCCTCTTCGCGTTCGGGGATCCAGACGACGTCGGGCACGTAGAAGATCCCCACACGGTTGGCGTGAATGCGGTAGCCCACCGCCGGTGCCTTGACCGAGTGGACGACCGAAAACGCCTCGAATCGAATCCCTTCGATCTGGCGAGGCCGACGCGGGCCGATGACATGACGCTTCTTTTGCTCGATCGGAAAATGATCGATGCGTTCCCAAGTCTCCTCGGTCGCCCATACCGGGCAAGGAGAGCCACTGTCGAGGCCAAAGGCGTGGTCGGGATGTGCGTGCGTGAGCACGATGGCGTCGACCCGAAGATCGCGAACACGGTCACGCCACGTTTCACCACAGTCGATCATGACGCGGCGGTCTTCATGGATGATCAGGGCGGACGTGTGCATTCGGTGGCGCCGCTTTCGCGGCCCGATGTTTCCTCGTGTCCCGAGAAATACGATCTTCATGGCAGATCGGGCGAAATCAGTGCAAGAGCCATACCCATCTCGAGCGCGGTGCGCCGCAGCCTCAAAGACGACGACCTCGCCTCCGAGCGACGAAATGCCACGCGCGTGGCAATCGGCCACAGCTTGCACGCCCTTGAACGGAAAGGTGTTCCCTGAAAAGGTTCGGTGTAGCACTCTGCATCTAGTCGCGACCCCGAAGATCGATGAGGAGCATTCGTCGCAAAGCGCTACTGATTTCGCTCGCCGTGTTCATGCTCGGATGCAAACGAGAGGACACGACGAAAACCCCGAAGCTCCGATGGTACGTCTTCGACGAGCCATCGGGCGCCTTCGAGCAGGCTGCGCGGCACTGCGCCGAGTCATCGAAGGGCCGCTATCAGATCGAGGTTGCGCCCCTGCCCGCGGATGCGGATCAACAGCGCGAGCAACTAGTTCGACGACTCGCGGCAAGAGATTCGGACATCGACATCATCGGGATGGACGTCATCTGGACGGCGGAGTTCGCCGAAGCAGGCTGGATTCACCCATGGCCGGCGGACATGGCACGTCGTGCACGCCGGGGTCGTCTCGATGCCTTGATCGATGGCGCAACTTACGAGCAACGGCTCTGGGCGGTGCCCTTCACGACGAATGCGCAGTTGCTGTGGTACCGGGGTGATCGGGTCGAGCATCCGCCTCGGACCTGGGAGCAGATGATTCGGACGGCGGAGAATCTCGGAAGAGATGGCACGATTCAAGCCCAAGGCGAGCGCTACGAGGGCCTCACCGTCTTCTTCATCTCGCTTCTTGCCTCCGCGGGGGGATCGGTCTTGGAAGCCGACGGCCGAACGGTTTCGTTGGCAGCGGAGCCCACCCGGCGAGCGCTCTCGATCATGCGACGCCTGGCCACCTCGCCAGCGGCAGATCCCTCGCTGCCCACGGCTCGCGAGGATCAAGCGCGCTTGGCCTTCGAAACGGGGGGATCCACGTTCATGATCAACTACACGTTCGTCTGGCCCAGCGCGAAGAACAATGCCCCGGAGATCGCGTCCAAGATGGATTGGGCACGGTGGCCTGCCGTGATCGAGGGTCGAGCCAGCCGCGTCACCGTCGGCGGAATCAATCTCGGAATCGGAGCCCACACGCTCTACCCGGACCTCGCGCGCGAAGCGGCCCTTTGTCTCGCATCGGAGCGCAATCAGCGGCTGGCTGCCACCATGGGTGGCCTTCCGCCGAGCATGTCGACCCTTTACGACGATGCAGCGGTGCGTGAGACTTTTCCGTTTGCCGATCTGCTACGGGAAACCTTGCGCGATGCCGTGCAGCGACCGAAGACGCCACTTTACGTCGATGTCTCTTTGGCCATCAGCCATACGCTCCACCCGATGCGGGAGATCGATCCGGAACGGGACGTAAACCGCCTTCGCGAAGCCGTGAGCCGGGCGCTGCGCTCGGAGGGATTGCTTTGAGTCGTCGTGGCACGGCGGAGCGGCGACTCGGCTGGCTTCTCTGCGCGCCCGCGGTCCTGGCGATGCTCGTCGTGACCGCCTATCCGATGCTGTATGCGTTTTGGCTGTCCCTGTTTCGCTACGACCTTCGGTTTCCCGAACAACGCGAGCTCGTGTACGCGGACAACTACGTGAGTGTGCTGACCTCCGAAGCGTGGTGGAAGGCGTTGTTCAACACGATCCTCATCACCGTTGGCTCGGTTTCGTTCGAGCTCCTGTTGGGATTCGCCTTCGCGTTGATCATGCACCGCACCTTGGTGGGGCTTCGCTTGGTCCGCACCTCGTTGTTGGTACCCTATGGAATCATCACCGTGGTCGCTGCGATGAGCTGGCGATACGCATTCGATCCGACAACCGGGTTCGTCAATGCGCTTTTGGGGCTGGAAGGCGCGTGGTTGTCCGACCGGTGGTCGTCGTTCTTCGTCATCATCCAGACCGAGATCTGGAAGACTACGCCGTTCATGGCCCTGCTTCTCTTGGCCGGTCTGACCTTGGTTCGCGATGACTTGCTCAGGGCGGCGCGAGTCGATGGAGCGAATGCCCTGCAGCGATTCTTCAGGATCACCTTGCCGCAGATGCGCTCCGTCATGCTGGTTGCCCTGCTGTTTCGGACGCTGGATGCTTTCCGGATTTTCGACACGGTTTTCGTACAGACCCGAGGGTCCCAAGGCACCGAGACGGTCTCCATCGTCGGCTACGACGCGCTCATCACGCGTCTCAACTTGGGTCTCGGCTCTGCCGTCTCCGTGCTGATGTTTCTGTGCGTTCTGGCCATCGCCGCCATCTACGTGAGAGGTTTCGGCATCGACCTGTCCGACCGGGAGGGACCATGAGCCTCAGTCGCCGCGGCGAGCTCGAACGCGTGATGTGGGGCGCTGCCGGCGCTTTGGTGGTGACCTACGCACTGATTCCCATCGTTTGGATGATTTCGCTTTCGCTCAAGCCCAGTGGAGACCTGGGCGACAATCGATTCATTCCGAAAGTGGTGAGCTTCGAGCATTACGAAGCGGTGTTTCGCGATCCCCAGTTTCTGGCTGCGCTCCGAAACTCGATCGGCATCGGTGCGATTTCTTCGATTGCTGCCGTCGTACTCGGCATGTTCGCGGCCTACGCCATTGCCAGGCTCGATTTTCCCGGAAGACGGCTGATCTTGGCGGCAGCCCTCTCCATCGCCATGTTCCCGCCCGTCTCGATCATCGGGCCGCTATTCAACATGTGGAGGTCGCTCGGGCTCTACGATACCTGGCCGGGGCTCATTCTTCCGTACATGACGTTCACCCTTCCTTTGGCCATCTGGACGTTGTCGGCTTTCTTTCGGGAGATCCCTTGGGAGCTCGACAAAGCCGCGCGCGTCGATGGTGCTACGCCGTTGCAGGCATTCCTGCGCGTCATCGCGCCTCTCGCCGCGCCGGGCGTCTTCACGGCGGCAATTTTGGTGTTCATCTTCGCCTGGAACGACTTCCTTTTCGCAATCTCGCTGACCTCCACCAATGACGCACGAACCGTTCCTGCCGCCATCGCTTTCTTCACGGGCAGCTCTCGGTTCGAACAGCCCACGGGCTCGATCGCGGCGGCGTCGGTGGTGGTGACCCTTCCCATCATCCTCTTGGTTCTCGTGTTTCAGCGCCGAATCGTCGCAGGCCTGACCGCTGGTGCAGTGAAAGGTTGATCCGATGGCTGAGATCGAGCTTCGAAACGTCACGAAGAGGTTTCCGGGTGTGACTGCCCTCGAGGAAGCGAGCTTCACCATTCGTGACGGAGAGCTCTTCATCCTCGTCGGGCCGTCGGGCTGTGGAAAGTCCACTCTGCTCAACATGATCGTGGGATTGGAAGAAGTGACGGAGGGCGAGGTGCGCGTCGATGGAGAGGTCGTCAACGATCTCGACCCGAAAGATCGAAACATGGCGATGGTATTCCAGAGTTACGCCATCTATCCCCACATGACCGTCCGCGACAACATGGCCTTCCCGCTGAAGTTGGCAAAGGTCGCCAAAGCCGAGATCGAAGAGCGCGTCAATCGCGCAGCGGAGATCCTGGAGCTGACGGAAATCTTGGATCGGAAGCCACGTGCGCTCTCTGGAGGCCAACGCCAGCGCGTGGCCATGGGTCGAGCCATCGTGCGCGAGCCGCAGGCGTTTCTCCTCGACGAGCCGCTTTCCAATCTCGACGCCAAGCTTCGGGTGCAAATGCGAACCGAGATCCTCCGTTTGCAACGCCGTCTCGGAGCCACGATGGTTTACGTCACGCACGATCAGACCGAGGCCATGACGCTCGGCCATCGAGTGGCAGTGTTGCGAAAGGGCAAGATCCTCCAGATCGGGACACCTCGGGAGCTCTACGAACGGCCTGCAAATCTCTTCGTGGCTGGGTTCATCGGGTCACCAGCGATGAATTTCCTCCCCGCCCGGCAAAACGAGGGTCGGCTCGAGCTACCGATCGGCGCGATCGATCTCGAAGAGAGCCAACGCGATCGACTCCGAGGGGTCGACGGACCGCTTCTGGTTGGTTTTCGCCCGGAGCAACTCGAGTGGTGCTCGCAAGAATCTGCCTCGGGTGCCGAGGGGTTGCGCTTCGAGGCGCAGGCGGAAGTCATCGAGTGGTTGGGGGCGGACGTGTACGTATACTTCAGTGTCTCGCTTCGCGATTTCGACGAGGTCGCCTTGCCGGAGGATCTGGAGCTGGAAGACGGCGACACCGGTCGTCGGTCGTTGGTGGCACGTATCGACCCCAGCGCCGAAGTCCGCGAGGGAGACGCATTTCATCTGCGTCTCGCGGCGAACAGCCTCCGAATTTTCGACGCCCATACGGGGGAAAACGTGAGCCTATGGAACGAATAGGATGCACCGGAGCACACCGCTGTCATGCGCTGGGGCTCGAAATTCCAGACCGAGGGGCTTTCGACGAATGCGCAATGCCTTATCGTCTGCGATCTGACAAAGGAGGAGGACATGAGTTTGAAAATTGGAACGAAGGCGCCTGATTTCCAGGCGGAAACCACGGAAGGGCCCATCCGCTTTCACGAGTGGGGCGGGGACAGTTGGGTCATTTTCTTTTCACATCCGGCGGACTTCACCCCGGTATGCACCACCGAGCTCGGCCTGGTCGCCAAGCTCAAGGATCGGTTCGACGCGCGCAATGCCAAGGTCCTCGCCATCAGTGTGGACCCGCTCGATTCCCATCACGGATGGATCAAGGACATCGAAGACACCCAAGGCGTGAAGATGAACTTTCCCATCGTGGCGGATCCCGATCAGAAAGTAGCCAAGCTGTACGAGATGATTCACCCGGAGGCCGATGCGAAGCTGACCGTTCGCTCGGTGTTCTTCATCGATCCCAACAAGAAAGTCAGAGCGACGATCACCTATCCCCCGGCGACCGGCAGAAACTTCGAAGAGGTTCTTCGGGTGTTGGATGGCTTGCAGCTCACCGACGAGTACCAGGTCGCGACGCCGGCAAACTGGGAGGACGGAGACGACGTGGTCATCGTGCCGTCGTTGACCGATCCGAAAGAAGTGGCCGAGAAGTTTCCCAAGGGACACCGCGAGCTCCGGCCCTATCTTCGAATGACTCCACAGCCGAACAAGTGATTAGGAGCCGAGCTCGCGCGTGCGGCGGATCCGCCGTTCGACGGGCGTGAGAATCAGGAACACCGCGACGCTCAGCACCAACGACAGCAGAAACGGCGCGTCGTAACCGAATCCGTACTTTGCGCCCGCCGAGGACACCAAGGCCACGATCAACGTCGTGCTCGCCGACACGGGGCCGCCGAGACGAGTGAAGAGGGCGGCAATGGTGATGACGGCGATCCCCGCGGTGCCCAACGAATCCGCCTCGAGGACCAAGCCGTAGATGCTATCCGAGGAAAGCGCGACCAAACATCCCACGACACCCGCCACGATGACGAAGAACCGAGCGCTTCGCAGGCGTTGGCGTCTGTCCGCGTTGCCGGCGGGGCTCGCAAACAGGTTGTGCGCGGCGAGGGCACCGATGGCGAGCAGGGACGAGTCGATGGTCGAAAGGATGACCGAGACGATGGCGCCGATGAAGAGCACGTAGACGACCGGGGCGAGGGTGTGCTTCGCGAGCTCCGGCAAGAAGTCCTCGGTGTTGGCGAGTGACAGTGGATAGTGGGCGCCGAACAAACCCAACAACACAGGCACTGCGCCGAGACCCAAGTAGATGCCGCCAGCGAGCAACGCAGCCCGGCGCGCGTCCATCGCGCTTCGACAACCAAGCGCGCGCGACACGGACTCTTGTGCGATGAGCGAACCGATCACCGGAACGAACCAAATGTTCACTCGAGCCAAGACCGATTCTCCCTCGGCGACCAGACGCAACTGTCCGGGCTCGATGCGCGCGAACGACTCGCTCCAGCCACCGTAGTGGTGAACCAAGGCGAAGAGCGTCGCGCAGAGGCCGATGATCACCAAAGCTCCTTGGAGGAGGTCGGTCCAAACGTCGCCGAGCAGCCCGCCGAGGTACGTGTAGAGAATCGCGATCAGTGCAGCGAGCACGATTGCGAGCTCGAGACCAAGCGGAGTTTGGAACGAGAGGATCTGGCCGAGCGCTCGGATCTGTGCAGCCGACCAGAGGATCGAAGGTGGAATGAGAACGAACGCTGCCACGCGCTCGGTCACCCGACCGAAGCGTTCGCGGTAGACGTCGGCCAAGGTCATGGAGCCAGTCCGCCAGAACCGCGCGGCAAAGAACGCCCCGAAGAGCAGCAGCGACAAAGCGTACCCGAACGGATCGGCACGTCCGCCAGACAGGCCATCGGCGTAGATCGCCGCTGACGAGCCCAAGATCGACTCGGCGCCAAACCAGGTGATGAACAACGAGAATCCGGCAAGCGGCGCGCTCAGTCTCCGGCCCGCGACGAGGTAGTCGTCCTCTCCCGCGACGCGTCGCGAGGCGACGTATCCGATCGCGAGCTGCACGAGCACGAAGCCGAGGATGGCGAGGGTGATCGGGGTCATCGGGGCTCCGCGAGCGCGGGTTGGCGAAGTCTAGGGCACGGCCGACTCCGAGCCCGTACCGATCTGGCCATGGACGATGAGCTCCATTGCCTTGACACTCTCTATATTTAGACTTAGTCTAAACATATGCGGCCCGACGAGGTATCGATCTTGGAGAAGCATGGCATCAAGCCGTCCGCGCAGCGGGTGGCGGTGGCCAGTTTCGTGCTCCACACCGATCAGCACCCCTCGGCCGACGAGGTCTGGAATCGGGTGCGGGAACGATTTCCGATGGTCTCGCGGGCCACGGTGTATAACACGCTGAATTTATTCGTAGAAAAGGGCCTGGTTCGGCAGCTTTCGATCGCGGGCGGGCGGGTCGTCTTCGATCCCAACGTCGAGCGGCACCATCACTTCATCGATGAGGAGACGGGCCGGATCTACGACGTGGCTTGGGACGCGCTCGACGTGTCCCGCGTCGATGAGATGGAAGGCTTCGACGTGCGCGCCTACCAGGTCGTGCTTCACGGCAAGAAGCAAGGGGTCTGAGCCGCTCTTTTTTGCGATGTGATTAGACAAAATCTAACTCTAGACAATTTCAATAAAGGAGGAATCCATGCATACAGTTGGTCAGAAGTTTCCCGAGTTCTCGCTCCAGGCGGTGGTCAGCAC
The DNA here is from genome assembly GCA_964495565.1 of uncultured Sandaracinaceae bacterium. GTDB lineage: Bacteria > Myxococcota_A > Polyangia > Polyangiales > Houyiibacteriaceae > SG8-38. The sequence goes on from CAZBWQ010000001.1 coordinate 127,921, forward strand.
CGAGCCCGGGAAACAGTTCGAGGAAATCACCAACCAAACCCATGCGGACAAGTGGAAGGTCATCTTCTTTTGGCCGATGGACTTCACGTTCGTCTGTCCGACTGAAATCGCCGAATTCGGACGGAAGAACGCCGAGTTCGAGGAACGCAACGCGCAGGTCCTCGGGGCGAGCACCGACACGCACTACGTGCATCTCGCGTGGCGAGAGAGCCACCCCGACCTGAAGGAGCTGCCCTTTCCCATGCTGGCAGATACCAAGCGTGAGCTGTCGTCGGCGCTGGGCATTCTCCACGAGGACGCGGGCGTTTGTCTGCGTGCCACCTTCATCGTGGATCCCGAAGGTGTGATTCGGTTCGTCAGCGTCAACGATCTGTCCGTGGGCCGCAACGTCGGAGAGGTCCTTCGTGTCCTCGACGCGTTGCAGACCGGTGAGCTGACGGCCTGTGGTTGGACCAAGGGTGAGCCTACGCTCGATGCTGCCTGAGGCCGTGGCACACCGCTTCACGACGACCAGGTAGAATCCGTCAATGCGATACGTCAAAGAGACCGTCATCCAAGCACCCGCCTCCAGGGTGTTCGGCTTTCACGAGGCCCCGGACGCGTTCGCGCGGCTGCAGCCTCCGTGGCAGGAGACCGAGATCATTCAGCCGCCCACCTCACTCGAGGTGGGCACCCGGGTGATCCTCAAAGCCAAGCTCGGTCCCATGTGGCAAACCATCGTCGCCGAGCACGTCGCGTACGAGCCGGGCAGGATGTTCGCCGACCGGATGGTGGAAGGTCCCTTTCGCAAATGGCTCCACAAACACGTGGTGACGCCGCGAGGCCCAGATTCCTGCGTGCTCACCGACGACATCGAGTACGAGCTCCCTCTCGGCGTCTTGGGACGCATCTTCGGAGGATGGTTTGCTCGACGCAATCTCGAGCGGCTCTTCGAGTACCGGCACCGCGTGACACGGCAAGCCTGTGAAGACGGGGCTCCGAGCGTCGACTCGCGAGCCCCTACCGGATGAGTCGAGCATCGAAGGCACGCTCTTCGAGCGCACGCAAGACTTGGTCGGCCTGTTCTTCGCCCCTGAGCTGGAGGACCATCTCCACGACGGCGGCGCGTGCCGAGGACGCTCCGAAGGCACGCTGGTGGCTGATCTCCACGATGTTGCTGTCCAGCTCCCCGATGAGCTGAGTCACCTGCCCGAGCGCTCCGGGAATGTCGGGCACCTCGACGCGTAGACGCACCAGGCGATGACTGCGGACCATGCCGCGCTGCAACACGGACGACAAAGTCATCATGTCGATGTTGCCACCACAAAGGATCGTGGCGACGTGCTTTCCCTCGAAGCGCTCTCGGTACCGAATGGCGGCGGCCACGCCCGCAGCGCCGGCGCCTTCGACGACCGTCTTTTCAATCTCGGCAAGCATGAAGATCGCATGCTCGATGTCTTTTTCGCGCACCAACACGATGTCATCGACGTGGTCGCGAACGATCTCCATCGTGAGCACCCCAGGCGACTTGACCGCGATGCCGTCGGCGACCGTGTCGTGGTCGGGGACATCGCTCGGGTCGAGGCCGTGAAAAAGATGGTGTGCCGACGGGTACCGTTCACTTTGGACACCAACAACCTCGATCGTCGGCAACAGGGCCTTGGCTGCGACGGCGACACCCGCGATCAATCCGCCGCCGCCCATGGGGACCAACAACGTATCCACTCGGCAACCCGTTTCGAGCATCTCCAACGCCAGGGTCCCCTGACCCGCAATCACGGCGGCGTCGTCGTAAGGATGAACGAGCGTGAGGCTGCGATCCGCGGCCAGCTCCTTCGTGAAGGCGCGGGTCTCGTCGAACTGGCTTCCGTGAAGGATCACCTCCGCACCATGGCTTCGGGTCTGCTCCACCTTGGCGTTGGGAGTCGTGCGGGGCATCACGATGGTAACGGGGATGCCAAGTCGCTTCCCGTGATAGGCCAAGGCCTGTGCATGGTTGCCCGCTGACATGGCGATGACGCCGCGGGAGCGCTGTTCCGCCGACAACTCGAGCAGGCGGTTGAGCGCACCGCGTTCCTTGAACGATGCCGTGAACTGTTGGTTTTCGTGCTTCAAGTAGAGCTGCGATCCGGCGACCACCGACAGTGTCTCCGAAAGCTCGAACGGTGTACGCACGATGCTCGGTGCGATGCGCTCGTGAGCACGACGAACGGCCTCGACCGAGACTGTCACGTCTTTTCCCGCTTCTCGTAGCGTTCGAGCTTGCGGTACAGCGTACGGCGGTCCAACCCGAGGAGCTTCGCAGCACGGGTCTTGTTGTCGCCGACGGCTTTCAAGACTCGCTCGATGTAGCGCTTCTCCAGCTCCTGCAGGGTGAGCACCTGACCGGCGTCGACGTCGACGGGGCTGATTCGAGTGCCTTCGTGCTTGCTGACGCGCTCGGGCAAGTCGTTGACCGTGAGTTGATCGAACTGGGTCAGGGTGACCGCGCGTTCGATTGCATTCTCGAGCTCACGAACGTTGCCCGGCCAGTCATAGTCGAGAAGCTTCTTGGCCGCGTCGCTCGAAATCCCTTGCACGGGCTTGCCCATGCGCTCGCTGATCTCGCCCAAAAAATGCTGGGCGAGCAGCAAAATGTCGTGCCCCCGAGCCCGAAGAGGTGGCACGTGGATCTCCACGACGTTGAGACGATAGTAGAGGTCTTCGCGAAATCGCCCTTCTTCGACGTCCGTCTCGAGATCCCGGTTGGTGGCCGCGAGGATGCGCGTGTCGAAAGGAATTTCGACGCTTCCACCCACGGGGCGGACCCGCCTCTCCTGCAGCACTCGAAGAAGCTTCGGTTGCATTTCCATCGGCATCTCGCCGATCTCGTCGAGAAGAACCGTGCCCTTGTTGGCGCGCTCGAACAGGCCTTTTCGAGAGGTTTTCGCGTCGGTGAAGGCGCCCCTCACGTGACCGAACAGCTCGCTTTCCAGCAGGTTCGCGGGCACGGCGGCGCAGTTGATGGCGATGAACGGCATGTCCGCTCGGGCGCTCTCGCTGTGAAGGGCTCGGGCGACCAGCTCCTTGCCGGTGCCGCTCTCGCCGGTCAACAGAACCGAGGAATCCGTACGGCTGACGCGATGCACGAGATCATAGACTTTCATCATCGCTCGGCTTTCGCCGATGAGCTTGCCTACGCCCTTGGTGAGACTGACTTCTTGCTTCAGCCGCTTGACCTCCTCTCGGAGCGCGCGGTGCTGAATGGCCCGATCGAGCGAGTGACGGAGCGCTTCCATGTCGACCGGCTTGTTGATGAAGTCGTACGCGCCGGCCCGAATGGCGTCGATCGCCGAGCGCATGTCGCCAAACGCGGTGATCATGATGACGGGAACGTCAGGTCGGTTCTCCGAAGCGTATTTGCAAATGTCGAGGCCACTCATCTCGCCGAGGTTGAGGTCGGCGATCACGGCGTCGAAATCTCGCTCCGAGAAAAGAGTCAGGGCCTCGGAGCCTCGCGTCCGCCACTCGACGTCGTACCCCTGCTTGGCGAGCGCCGACTCGATCAACTCGCACATGCTCTGGTCGTCATCGACGACCAATACCGACCTGCTCATGTTCTACCCTTCTCCGGCAAGTAGATGGTGAAGCAACTGCCTCGACCGACCTCGCTCTCTACTTCGATCCAGCCGCCGTGCTCCCGCACGATTCCGTGACAGACACTGAGGCCCAGACCGGTGCCTTGCCCCTGCTTTTTCGTCGTGAAGAATGCGGTGAAAATGTCGTCCAGTCTCTCCGGCTCGATTCCGACACCTTCGTCCTCCACCGAGATCTTCACGAAATCTCCGCCGGACGCGTGTCGATCTTTCGGATCGGAAACGTGCTCCCGGTCGACGCGCAAGGTGATCTGGCCGCCGCTTGGCATCGCGTGAACGGAGTTGATCATCAGGTTGGTCAGGGCTTGTAGCACCTTGCCGGAATCGATCCGGGCTACCGTATCGAGAGCGCCGCGAAGCTCCACGTGAATATCCTTGTCTTCGAAGATGGGGTCCATGAGCGCGACGGCGTGCTCGAGTACCTCGCCCACGCGAATATCGGTCTGCTGTGGCTCTTTGTGCCGGGCGAAGTCCAGCACTTCACGAATGATCTGGGTCATGCGATCGGCTTGCTCCACGATGCTGGCTGCATCTTCGCGTACCGCCGTCGGTACGCTTTCGTCCGTGGAGATCATCATCGCCCGGCCAGACACGATGTTCAGAGGTGTTCCCAGCTCGTGCGCCATGCTCGAAGCGAGCCTCCCCACCGTGCTCAAGCGATCTGCATGACGCAGCTTTTCCAGAGTTTCGGTGCGCGCGTGTCGCTCCGTTCTCACGTTTTGATGGCTTTCCGCCAGGCGATCCGTCATCGCATTGAGCTCGCTCGCGAGCGTGCCGATTTCGTCGAATTGCTCGACATCGCTTCGCAGCGAAAAGTCGCCCTCGGCCACGCGTCTGGCGAGGTTCGACAGCTTCTCGATGGGGCGCCCAACGAGCAAAAGGCTCAAGACGAGCGTGATCACACCGGAGAGAAGGGCAGCCAACACGGCGGTGCCCGCTTGGAGCTCGACGATCGAGCTGAAGTATTCCTTCTCGCTCGGAAGCCGCCGCATCAGGTGAATGGCGCCGACCTCTCGGCCTTCCACTCGGACCGGCGCGACGGCCTCGATGTGCCAGCCATTTTCCTTGGATGCGTGGTCGACGCGAGCCGCGAGCGGAACGCCGCCGAGCTCGGCCAGCCCGGGCTCCTCGGTGACTAGATTCGTCGTCACTTCGTCACGAGTCGCGCTCGCTCGGGTCACGAACGCGAGGGCCTCGTCTCGGCCTCCGATGGCCCAAGCCACGCTCGCTCCGCTTGCCATCGCGTTCACCAACACGAGCACGTCGTCCCGAATCTCACGCTGCTGCAGCGCAGCGATGCGATCGACGTGCAGAGCTGCCTGCGCCGCCAGTACGAGCGCGATGCCGAGCGTGACCACGAGGGCCAGCTTGATGGATAAACGCATGCGTGCCTCGGTCGATACTCCCACAAAGACAATCAATCGTCACCTGAACCAGCGATGTACACCGTCTTCGCATTCACGAACTCTTGGATGCCCAACCAGCTCAGCTCACGACCGTACCCGGAGTCACGGATGCCACCGAAGGGCAACCTCGGATCGGAGCGGACGAAATCGTTGACGAAGCAAGATCCGGCCTGCAACCGGTTTCTCGCGATGCGCTCGCCGCGCGCGGGGTCACCGGTGAAGACCGCCGCGCCGAGCCCGAACCGGCTGTCGTTCGCAATCCGAATGGCATCGTCGTCGTCCTGTGCAGCGATGATCGAAGCGACGGGACCAAAGAGCTCTTCCTCGTATGCAGGGGTCCCGGGCTGCACGTCTGTGAGGACGGTTGGCGGGTACCAAGCACCCGGTCGGTCCGGAATCTCGCCCCCGAGCAGAAGCTTCGCGCCACCCGCAATGCTTCGTTCGACCTGCTCGTGAAGGTCGTCCCGCAAGCTGATCGTCGCCATGGGGCCCACCTTGGTCTCCTCGAGGGTGGGATCGGCGGGCTCGAGCCCCTGCATTCGTTCGACGACGAGCTCTTCGAGCCGCTTCTTCATGCCGGCGACGATGATGAAACGCTTTGCAGCGATGCAACTCTGGCCAGTGTTGATCATCCGCGCCTTGACCACGACGTCTGCGGCGCGCTCGAGGTCCGCATCGCCCAAGATCACGTAGGGATCGGACCCTCCCAGCTCGAGAACGGTCTTCTTGAGGGCCTCGCCCGCCGCCGTTGCAATCTTTCGGCCAGTTTGGGTGCTGCCGGTGAAGGTCACGGCCACGATGCGAGGATCCTGAATCAGCTCACTCACGTCTCGTGCCCGCACCAGTGTGCCCCCGACCAACCCCTCCGGCGGACCTGCGTCGCGAATCAGCGACACGATGGCATCGGAGCAACCCGGAACGTTCGAAGCGTGCTTGAGGATCACGGCATTGCCGGCCATCAGCGCGGGCGCCGCAAACCGAAAGAACTGCCAAAAAGGAAAGTTCCAGGGCATCACGGCGAGAACGACCCCCAACGGGGCGAGATGCACGTAGCTACGCGCGGCATCGGTGTCGACTTCTTTCGGGGCCAAAAACTCGGCTCCGTGCTCCGCGTAGTACTCACAAGCCCAAGCGCATTTGTCGGCTTCGGCTCTTCCTTCGGTGATGGGCTTGCCCATCTCTTCGGCGGCCAAGAGCGCGAGGTCCGAGGCTCGTTCCCGCAGAAGAGAAGCGAGCTTGCGAAGGAGCGCAGCGCGCTTGCCGAGCGTCTCCTCGGACCATGCTCGAAACGCCCTGTCCGCGCGGCCGAGCACCTCTTTTGCTTCGTTCAACTCGACGTACGGGGTGGCTCCTCGATCTTCCCCAGTGGCAGGATTGATCAGATTCATCGCTTCTTCTTCCCTTTCCCGGCGTCCTCGACGACGAGCTTGTTGACGATACGCTCGACGCCAGCTTGCAGCGAGGCGAGCTTGGCGACGTCCTCGCGTGTTTCCGCGAGCGGTACCCCGCCTCGTAGCACGACGATGCCGCCGAAGGCCGATACGTGGAGCTTCGCTTTCGGATGCCGAATCGCCAGTGCTTTTTCGACCCTCTTCGCCAGGCGACGGTCACGCACGTGGGCGTCGGCCGACACCGTGACGAAGGTCTTGAGCTCGGTGACGCCTTTCAGCTGACGTATGAGGTTGCATGTGCGCTCGAGCTCCAACGCGGAGCTCACGGTCCCAGCGAGAACCACGGAGCCATCGGTGACCTCGAGCGCCAACGTACTCGCATCGAGATGCGAAGAGGCATCGATCAGTCGTCGAACGGTCTTTTCGATCGCTCGGTCGGGCGCTCGCTCCGTCTTCACCTCGATCGAGTCCAGAACGACCTTCTGCACGCCAGGAACGGCGTTCGCAATGCGTGTCGCTACCTCCGTTTGCCAGAGTCCTTGCACGGTTCCAGAGAGCAGCACGACGCCTCGAATTACCCGTACCACGAGACGGGTTTCCGCGAGCTCGGCCGCCGTCCTCAACCGCGAACGAACCAGCCTTCCGATGGCGGCGTCGCTGGGTGTCTTGTTGGTCACTCGTGAGGGCACGCGTACCAAGCCGATCAGGGTCTGTAACAGCGACTCCTTTTCCTTCGGCCAAGCGAAGACCGCGAGGGAGCCAGCGTCGTACAAGAGCTTCTCGGATTTCCAGGGTAGTGCGGAACGCATGACCGTGAAGATTGGAATGCCAGGATACTCAGCCGTGATGCTCGTGCATATCTCCGTCACTGCTTCGTCCGGAACCGGGGGCGCGATGACGACTGCCTTGGTCGCCTCTCCGATCACGCGTAGGAGCGCAGCCGGCGATTCCTCCAGGATGCTGGGAATTCCGAGTCGTTCGAGCTCGATGCGCAGAGCGAGCACGATCTTCGGATTGCCAGTCAACACGACGTGAGGCCGGCGTCGAGGTTTGGCGCCTTTCGAAGGAGGTAGACGTCGGCGCCTGCCGGTCCGTCGTTTGCTTGCCCTCGACGGCTTTCGATCCTTGGCATCGCGCGTCAACACCAACTTGGCGCGTGTGCGTTCAGGACGCATGCACAGAGCTCGCCTGGGCTCTCGCACGACGCTCGCACGACACGTTTGGATCGAAGTCGGGCTGACGCGCCTTCGTTCTCGTGATGATGCCCTTCTCTTTGCCTGCCGGAACCGTCAGTCGGTGTGTCGGACTGGGGTCGCGTGTCGTCGACACGACGCATTCCACTGCCACCGGACAACCGTTGTTCACGTAGACGATGTGGTCGAATCCGTGCTCGTGAGCACGCGCCTCCCCCCGCACCGCCACGCAGGCGGGCACTCGAATCGAGCTTTCGATCCGGTCTTCCGCTCGTGTCGTGCTCGCTACGAAAAGAGCGATCATGGCGTACCAAACCCACATGAACTTTCCACTGCCGAATCGAGCATGATTCGTGCCAGCATGACACGACGCCACGTCCGAAATCGAGCCATGGTCGAGCATGGTGAGTTGGAAGGTCGAGGCGTTATGCCCCGTCCGTGGCAGATTGCCCCGCGTCGCGCGTGGCCGATGGAAGCTCGCAATGCTCGTCGTTCGCAATGCGAAGAAAATGTGACACCCTGATCTCCATGGGAGCGACCGTTGCAGAAAAATTGATCGAGTCGCACCTGGTGGAAGGCGAGATGCGACCGGGTTCCGAGATCGGAATCCGAATCGACCAGACGCTCACGCAAGATGCGACCGGGACACTGGTGATGCTCGAGCTCGAAGCGCTGGGGCTCGATCGCGTGAAGACCGACGTGTCGGTTCAATACGTCGACCACAATCTGATTCAAAGCGACTACCGCAATCCCGACGATCATCTCTTCTTACAAAGCGCCTGCCGAAGGTTCGGTCTTTGGTTCAGCCGGCCAGGGAACGGAGTCAGCCACCCGGTGCACATGCAGTGCTTTGGGGCACCCGGGAAAACGCTCTTGGGCTCGGACAGCCACACCTGCGCTGGTGGCGCGGTCGGAATGCTCGCGATTGGCGCGGGCGGTTTGGAGGTCGCGCTTGCCATGGCGGGCGAGCCGTTTTTCCTGAAAATGCCCGAAATTTGGGGCATTCGGCTCGAAGGCAAGCTCCCGGATTGGGTGAGCGCGAAGGACGTGATCCTCGAAATGCTACGGCGACACGGCGTTTCCGGCGGCATGGGACGAGTCGTGGAATACCACGGGCCCGGTGTGGCGGAGCTCGACGTTTGGGATCGCCACGTCATCGCCAACATGGGGGCGGAGCTCGGTGCTACGGCGACTGTGTTCCCCTCCGATGATCGAGCTCGCGCGTTCTTCCGAGCTCACGGCCGCGAAAATGACTGGCGCGCATTGTCGGCAGACTCGGATGCCGACTACGCGCACGAAGACCACATCGTTCTCGATGAGCTGGAGCCCCTCATCGCAAAACCCTCCAGCCCTGGAAACGTCGTACCCGTCCGCGAGGTCGAAGGGACCGACGTGTACCAGAGCTATGTCGGATCTTCGGCGAATCCGGGTTATCGAGACTTCGCCGTCCCCGCGAAAATGGTCGAAGGACGCCAAGTCGATCCGTCCGTGTCCTTCGACATCAATCCAGCTACACGCGGAATCTTGAGCGATCTGATGAAAACCGGAATGCTCGAAAACCTCATCGCGGCGGGCGCGCGTTTGCATCAAGCCGGTTGCAATGGCTGCATCGGAATGGGCCAAGCTCCAGCGACGGGTCGCAACAGCCTGCGCACCGTGCCGCGCAACTTCCCCGGCCGCTCGGGCACCAAGGAAGACAGCGTTTGGCTTTGCAGCCCCGAGACGGCCACGGCCGCGGCTCTGACCAGCAAGATTACCGATCCGCGCAAGCTCGACATGGAGTATCCAGGTCCGATCTCCATCGAAGAACCCACCCCGATGCGCTCTCACATCACGGCCCCGCCGCCCTTGGAAGAGGCGCGCGACGTCGAGCTCGTCAAGGGACCGAACATCGGCTCGATGCCGGAGCTTCAGCCGCTCTCGAACGACCTGGAGGTTCCGGTGCTTCTGAAAGTGGGGGACGACGTGTCGACCGACGAGATCCTCCCCGCGGGGACGCGGGTGCTCCCCTATCGAAGCAACATCGACAAGATTTCGGACTTCTGCTTCGACGTCGTCGATTCAACCTACCCGAGCCGCGCTCGGGAGCAGGAGAACGGTGGAAAGCATGCGATCGTGGCGGGGGCCAACTACGGACAGGGCTCGAGCCGCGAGCATGCGGCTCTGGCGCCACGTCACCTGGGTTTGGCGGTGGTCATCGCAAAGAGCTTTGCGCGCATTCATTGGCAGAATTTGGTCAACTTCGGAGTGCTGCCTCTCCAGCTCACCGAGGATCGAGACTACGACCGGATCGAACGAGGCTCGGTATTGCGTTTGGAGGACGTGCGCGCCGCGATCGAGCGCCGAGAGGGCATCGAAGCGAAGCTCGACGGAGAGCCCATCACGTTGCGTCACACGCTCTCCGAGCGCCAGCGCGACGTTCTTCTCGAAGGCGGGCTGATACCCTGGCTCCGACAGCGGCTCGAGTCGCCACCGAGTTGATCGCGCTGCTCACCGAACGGTGAAGTTGTATTGAACCCCGACGTATGCCCGCGCGTTGATTCGAGGAGCGTCGAACGAAACGAACGCCGTGCTGATCGCTGCCAGCAGACGAACATCGTTTCCGAGGATGCCGTAGTCGATTCCCATGGAGCCGCCGAGATTGACGCTCGACGCAGCGCCGATGCACCACAGCTCGTACAACAGATCGAGCTTGGGAGTCGCGGAGTATCGCGCATAGGGAATGACGAACCAACGATGTACGTTCGCGAGCTGCGGCTCGTATCCCACGTCGAACCCGACGATTCCTCGACCCCGGCTGCCGACTGCGAGCTCCCCCTGAAGAGGCAAGAGCACAGCCGAGCGTTTCGGCACTCTGGCGTTCACCACGAAGGCTGGCGAAAATGCCAGCGAGCCACGTTCCCTTTCGAAGAGCTCCCACTTCAACCCGGGCGTGAACACCGCATTTGCAGCCCAAGGCGGGTCTACGCCGGTGTCGTGTACGTTTCGCAAGGTGGTGATGAGCGTGAAATCCAGAGTGTCCACGATGCCCACGGTCAGGTCTGCGAGGGGCGCGTCCAACACCGTCGCTCCGCCTTCCGCGATCACGACGGTGGAAAAAATCGGCTGCACCGCGCCGGGACCGATGGTGTTGGGATCGTCGCTTATCAGGGGTGGACCCGCGGCGGCATGAACTGGGAGCATGAGCGCCACGACGCCGATCCGCATCAGGCACTGAGCTCTCATTCGCCGTTGCGGTAGATCCATTTGAGCCCGACGGGCGTGGCGAGCGTGGTGACGATGGCCGTGATCACGATCGCCGAGTAGAGAGAGGCAACCACGGGCGGTGGCGGGTCGGGGATCTGAAAGAGCCCCGCACGGAACGCCACATCCGCAATCACGAGCTCGACGGCACCGCGGGCGTTCATGCCGACGCCTACTGCCAACGAATCACGAGTCGACAAACCGAAGAGACGAGCAGGAAGCCCCGAGCCCAAGAGCTTGCCCGCCGTTGCGGCCGCCAAGAGCACGATGACGAATACCGGCTCCTGGATCAGCGCAGACCCGTCCAGGTGCATGCCGATCGATGCGAAAAACACGGGAGCGAGGAACCCGTACGTCACGGCGCTCACCTTCTTCGAGATGTCTTCGTAGGCATCCTCGTCGATGGTGCTTCGCTTGAAGAACAAGCCGGCGATGAAAGCACCGATGAGGAAGTGCATCGACAGCACCTCGGCGAGCACCGAGAAGGCGAGCCCCGCGATTAGCAAAAAGCTGAAGTCGAGCTCGGAGCTGTGCAGGCGGTTGATCTGCTTGCCGAGCCACGGGAACAAAAAGATCCCCAGCGGGACCGCGATCGCGAAAAACAGGACGATCTTCCCTGACAGCAAGGCGAGCGCCGCGGGTTCGGGAATCCCGCCCTGCTGCAAGATCGCGGTCAGCACCGCGAGGAGGAGCAAGCTCAATATGTCATCCAGCACCGCCGCAGAGACGATGACCCGCCCGACCGGGGTATTGAGCTTGTTCATGGACAGGAGCACGCCCACCGACACGGGGACGGCCGTGATCGCGAGCGCCACCCCGATGAAAAGCGCCTGTGCGCTCCGAAGCTCGCTTTGTGGCAAGTACCACATGCCCAACCCCCACCCGAGCGCGAGGGGGAGAATCAGGCCGCCTATGGCGACCACCGCCGATTTCAGAGACGTCTTGGCGAGCTTCTCGGGGCGCAGCTCGAGCCCGGCCATCAACATGAGAAAGAAAATTCCGAGGTCCGTGATCGCTCTGAAAACACGGTTCTCGCCGAGCTCGGATAATATCGGAAAGGCTTCGCTTTGATGAGTCACCACGATGCCGATCAACACGCCGGCGAGCAGCTCTCCGGCCAGCGCCGGCTGTCCGAGCCGAACCGCGGCCTCGCCCATGGCGCGTGTGGCGACGAGAAGCACGAGCAAGACGTAGAGGATGTCCATGCGGACAGACTATAGTCTGATCTCGGGCGCGCGCGTCGTTCCGTCCAAGCGCGTGGTCATGGCATGATCCTTGCGGGTAAGAGATCCATGTGTCATTTCCATTCCACACGAGGAGCGGTCGGAGCGGAGCCGAGGCAAGTGGGTTTTGCGAGCCGACCGCGAAACCGCCACGATGAATAGCACGCCTGGTCAGCACGCATTTGATTCGGTCGAGGCGTACGGCGGCAAAAGAGCCGGAGAGTCCTCGGACCCGGGGCGTGATTTCGTTTTCGTCGCCGAACGCGATCCGGGACGTTGTGCCCTGGTGATCGGGCGGGAGTTCCGTGATCACTGGGACGAGCGAGCCCTGGACGAGCCGCCGGCCTCGGTCGGTGTGCTGGCACGTGCAGATCGTTCCTTCTTGCCTTTGTTGGGAGAGGGTCCCGCGGAGCGCCTTGAGCATTTCAGGCGAGGCTTTCTCGAGCTCGCGGAAGGCACGCAGCGTGACCTTCAGACCGACGCGAAGGACGAGTCGGGAGGAACGCCTGCGTTGACCCTCACCCTCGCATACGTCGATGGATCGCGCCTGTACGTGGGGCACGTGGGAAATGATCGATGTTACCTCTACCGAGGGGACACACTTCATCGCATCACCACGGACCAGACCCTTGCGCCGCCGCCTCCAGATCGCCCGTTGGTGAGCGACCCGATGCTGAGCCGCAAGCCCACCAGCGTCATCGGAGGCTTCTCGGACGATCTCGACACCGAGATCTCGGCTCTCGATCTCGAGCCCGGAGACATCGTGTTCCTCTGCACGTCGGGCGTGACCGAGGTCGTTCCCGACGAGATCATCGAAAAGGTGCTTCGCGCTGCTCAAATCGATCGCGCCACGCCGCTGGAGGCCTTTGGTAGTGCTATCTTTCGGGCGGTGGCCGATCGGCAGGGCAAATCGGATTGTGCGGTCGCGATGGCGCGGCTCGCCACGTAAGCTCGCGTTTTAGGAGAAGAGAATGGCAATCATTGGCTCGTTGATGAAGACGCACATGGTCACCGCAGCTCCGGACGTGACCGTCGCGAACGCCGCCCGCTCGATGGCGGAAAACGGAGTCGGCGCGATCCTGCTCGTCGAAAACGGAGAAATCCGCGGAATCCTGTCGGAGCGCGACGTGCTATCGCGCGTCGTCGCAGAGGGAAGGGATCCGGCAGCGACCAAGGTGTCTGACGTCGCGACCACTGAAGTCTTTGCGGTGGACGTTCACGTGCACGTGCGGGAGTGTGCGAAGCTGCTTCGTGATCAGGGCATTCGTCACTTGCCGGTGACCAAAGAAGGAAAGGCCGCTGGCATCCTGTCGAGCCGCGACTTCTTCGCGTATGTCGTCGAGGGACTCGAGCGATTCATCGACCGCGCACGGTACCGAGAAAAGCTCGAAGAGGGCCAGGATCCGTACGATCACCTCGGTGGCTCATACGGAAAGTGATTCGTACTCTTGCGCTCGCCCGTCCGCACGCTCCAAATCGAGCGCGGCGACCACGGGCAGGTGATCCGATGCGACGCGTGAGGTGGCGCTCACGTGGGTGCGAACGCTGCTCACGGCTGCCCTCGGATCGACCCACAAACGATCGAGCGCGAACCAAGGCCGGCGTGCAGGAAAAGTCCGCGGAGCGGGCACATCCCCGAAGACGCGGTGCAACCAACGAACCGGGCGGCCCCACAGGAACCATTCGTTGAGATCACCGAGCAACACCCGGACGTCTGCCTGCTGTCGCTCGAACCGAGTCAGCAACCTCTTGATCTGATATCGGCGTTCTCCGGGTCGCAGGCCGAGGTGCGTGGCGATGACCTGCATTCGTACCCCACCGATGTCGGACACGAGCTCGATGGCGCCCCGCGGCTCCCGGCGTCCGACGCTGATGTCGAGGCACCTGACCGAGGAAACCGGGAGCCGCGTCAGAACGGCGTTCCCGTAGTGACCACGGTCATCGTGCATCGTGACTCCTTCGATGACGCGAGAGCCGGTCTCGGATCCGAGGTATTCGAGCAAGTGTCCTGAACGGTCCGCGTGATACGCCACCTCTTGAAGCGCGACCAGGTCGGCGTCGATCTCGCGCAGCACACGAGCGATGCGATCCGCACTTTGCAGACCGTCGGATCCGACGGCGCGATGAATGTTGTAGGTGGCAATCCTCAGATTCAAACCGGCTTCATTCTCCTTCGGTTCGATTGCGAAGCCAGTGACGAATTCCGAACAACGCCAATACTGCGAGGATGCCCACCCCGATCACCGCGACGATGCTCGCCGCGCTAGGCTCCCGGATCGAAGCCACGACACGGTCGGTCAACAAGCTCATCGCGAGCACGCCCGGCAGCATGCCGATCAAGCTGCCAATGGCGAAATCGCGAAGGCGTATGTCGGAAACGCCTGCAATGACGTTGATCACGCTGAAGGGCGCCACCGGGACGATTCGCAGCGTGATGATGGTGAGAATCCCCCGGTTGGACAACGCGCGACTGATGCGATTGACGCGGCTTCCGGCAAATCGACTCACTCGGCCTCGGCCCAAGACGCTCCCCAGCCCGAAGGAGACGAGGGCAGACAGCTCGGACCCGGTGAGCGCGTACGCCATGCCCCACCACGGTCCAAACGCGAGGACGGTAGCCACGATCAGGAGAGTGACGGGCACGACGAGAAGCCCAGCGACGACGTACACCGCCATCACGATGAGAGGCGTGAAAGGCTGCGTGTCGATCCATTTCGCCGCGGCCGTGGCGGTGTCGATGTCGAGCCAATCGGCCAGAGGTGTCCATCGCCAGGCAGCCGCCAATCCCAACAAGGCCAGCAAGATCGCGCCCAGCTTCCTCAGCTGCGTCGACAGCGGCCCTTTTTGATCCGGTCCGACGAAGTACTCGAGAAGCTCGTCCGGTTCTACTGGTTTTTCCGGATCGAGCAGCTCGGAGTCGGGAACCCACTCGTCCACTTCCGGTGGAATCTCGCCCCAAAGATCTTCGAACGTGCGCTCCCCACCGCGCAAAGACTCGATTGCACCGATCAAGGACTCGCACGACCTCTCCGCGCCTTCCAGGTCTTCGATCGAGACCCCCAGATGCTCGGCTAGCAAACGGCGCCGGAAATCGCGGATCGCTCGACGGCAGTCGTTCGATTCGGTCGACTCGATGGCGAGGTCACATTCCGAATCGAGCCCCATGGACCGATTGCTCGTGTTCGACGATGCTACGCGCGCAAAGACATCGTCGACCACCATCACCTTCGCGTGAATCATGAGCGAAAGCTCCGGGTCTTTCGAGAGACGCACCGAATACACGCGAAGTCGGTCCTTCGTATCCGCGTCGCGAAGCCTCCTCAGGATACGTGCGCGCAGGACGTCCATGGTGTGTTGCTCGAGCCAGGCGCCGGTCTTCGTCGGCATCACGATGATGACCTCCGGGCCGTCCGGCTCCTCGAGCCTCTCCGCAAGAGCTTCGCCGATCCTGTGCGAGCTGAGAAACTGATTCTCGAGGTAAATGAACTTCTTCGCCGCCGCGATGCTATCCAAGTAGAGTCGCTCGACCTCGCGGACCTCTTCTCTGTCTCCGTACCTCGGAAGGGTTCGGGCGATGGCGACTTCGACGTCATGGCAAGCCGGTTGCACGCTCGGCGGCCACGGATCGACCGCGCTGTCTGCCTGCACGACCGGAAGGGCTTCGCCCGTGGCCACTTGCCACCGTTCCCTCGCGAGCTCCGCGAGAGCCCGCGCCGCCTCTCCGGTGACCGCCATCTGCACGTCGTGAAACGGATCGTACGGCTTGCCGTCTGGATCCCTTCGCCTTTCGTCGTCGGGCCGATGCTCGGAGGTGTCCCACCGCCATTTGCTCAGATCGAACCCGCCCGAGAATGCCAGCGCCTCGTCGATCACGATGATCTTCTGGTGCTGAGACGCTCCGACTGGATGCTCGCCGTCCAAACAGAAATGAACCCTGTCGTGAGATTTCCACCGCAGCTTGTATCGAGGGAAAAAATCTCTCTCCATGACGTATATCATCGAGAAGTCCCACTCCAGGATGTAGACCTGAAGATCGGGACGTGCCTCCGCTACTGCGTCGAGCAACGGGCCCAACTCGGTCGGGAAGTCGACTTCTTCACCCGAGCGGACGAGGCGGAGCTCGTTGTGGACGTCCCAACCCAGGATGTAGATCGATCTTCGTGCCCGACAAATGGCTTCATGGACGGCGAGGAAGTAGTCGTGTCCGTCCACGATGAATGACGCTCGCTCGGCACGGACGATGCGCCAGCAGTTCTTTCCCTCGGCGAGAATGCGGTTCATGACTGTCGGTCCAAGGCAGCCAAGCTCCGCTAAGAATGCCGCGTCCTCGGCTCTACGCCAAGCGTTCAGACGAGCCGGAGAGAGCTCGAGAGCGCCTTCGACCTATTTGGCCTGCTTGAAGATCGGTAAGTTGGCCTCGGTCGCCACGTAGATGACGTTGGGATTTTCGTTGAGGGTCTTGATCCAGAGGTATTGCAGATACGAGTCCGACAACGTAGAACGCACGATCTCCTGAGATTGCGCAGCTCCTCGTGCACGCGCAATCTCGATCTCGGCATCCTTTTCGGCTTGTTGAAGCTCGAACTGCTTCTGCTGGACTTTCTGTTCCGCGGTCAGCTTGGCTTCGATGGCATCCTTGAAGCGTTCTGGCAGTTGTACGTCACGAAGCAGGATGTTGACCACTTCCACGCCTTGCGGAGCGAGAACCTGGCTCAGATTGCTCATTACGCTCGCGCTCATCTGCTCACGCCCCTCCTCGCTGTACATGTCGCGAACGGGTTGCCCTGCAGCGACTTTGCGAATCTCGGAGCGAAACAAGGGCACGATCAAGGTTTCCCGGTACGCAAAGCCCACGTTCTTTCGAATGTGGGGCGCCATGTCTGGCTTGACGCGATAGAGAAGGGACGTATCCAGCCCTACGACCATGCCCTCGGACGAGGGAACGGAGGCGGTTTCTTTGATTTCTTGAAGCTTCACGTTCCAGGTTTCGATGCTTCGCGCTACGGGCACTCGCAGGGTGAAACCCGGCATCAGCGGTTCGTCCTGGATTTCGCCGAAGCTCATAAGCACTCCAACTTCGCCGTCCTCGATGACCGTGCATCCCGTGGCTGCGGACAAGATCAGGGCGGCTACGATCGTCGTTGACATGCGCCTCATGTTCTCTACCTCCTATTGAGCGGTACTCATGGGTCCTAGCGTGACCTGCGAGCCATCGCTATGGGTTGGATGGCGAAAATTCGAAAAACTACGCGATTCGGGCTCGCGGTTTCGTTCAGCTTGCGGTTCAATCACGCATTCGCAGGACCGAGCGGGTGAATTCCGAGGTTTCACCGAGAAGACTGTTGTTGACCGGCGCGACCGGGTTCGTGGGCCGTCACGTCGATGCCGCGTTGAAAGCCTCGACGTGGGAGGTGATTCGCGCGACCCGCGATCGCGCAAGAGCGAATGAGCCGGGCTGGACCTATCTCGACGTCGAGAACACCGAATCCATTCGGCCGGCGCTGCAAGGCTGCGATGCCGCGACCTACTTCATCCATTCGATCGACGACTCGAAAGACTATCCCGAGCGCGAAGCCCGCGCGTCCCGAGCTTTTCGAGATGCGGCGGAGGACTGCGGGGTGCAGCGGATCGTCTATCTCGGTGGCGTGGCACCGGCGGAAAAACCTTCGCGGCACTTGGCGAGCCGGCTTCGGACCGGCGAGATCTTGCGGGCCGGCACCGTGTCCACCACCGAGCTCCGATGCAGCTTGATCGTTCGCGCGGGGGGCAGCTCGTGGATGATGGTGCGTGACCTCGCCGCCCGATTGCCGGCGA
>CAZBWQ010000002.1:0-101076 GCA_964495565.1 uncultured Sandaracinaceae bacterium
CCTCGGTTGCTTTTGGCGCACGGCGCGGGGGCGCCGATGGACTCGCCGTTCATGGATGCGATCGCCGAAAGGCTCGGGGCAGCCGGCGTCCGCGTGGTGCGATTCGAGTTCGAGTACATGGCGAGGCGACGCGAGGACGGCAAGCGGCGTGGCCCCGATCGCCCACAAAAGCTCGTCGCCCGGTTTCGGGAAGCGCTCGGTGCGCTTGGACCCGAGGCCGACGTGTTCGTGGGCGGGAAGTCCATGGGCGGCCGGATTGCCTCGATGATCGCCGACGAGGCCGGGGTCGCCGGTTGCATCTGCCTAGGCTACCCCTTCCACCCGCCCGGGAAGCCCGAACGATTGCGAATCGAGCACCTGCGCGATCTTCGGACCCCCACCCTCATCGTGCAGGGCGAGCGCGATCCGTTTGGCACGAGGGAGGAGGTTCGAAGCTATCCGCTTTCTCCCTCGATCGAGCTCGCATGGTTGAACGACGGAAACCACTCGTTCGAGCCACGCAAACGAAGCGGAACGACGACCGAGCACAATCTCGACGAAGCCGCGCGGGTCGTATGGGACTTCATTCGTCGGCGATGAGATGCAGCGCGTCTTCGAACCCATCGTCGCACGGGGGGCCGGATGCGAAGAGGTAGTGCTCGACGCAGCCTGATTTGACCGCAGCAATGGTCGCCGACACCGTCCCGTAGACCGGGGTCTCGACGCAGACGGCTTGGAGACGTCGTGCGACCTCCCGATCGAAGGGTGCACCCGCAGGCAACGGCGGCACCTCCGCGGGATCGGGCAACGAGGTATCGGATAGAACCTCCGCGAGGCGCCGCTTCATGTGCGGCCACGGGCTCGAGGGAATGGCGAGCACCCGTTCTTTCACGCGCTCGGCCTTGGGGAACTCCGGAGAGCCGAGCCGGTCGTTGCACAGCACGTGGACGCCTGATGCGAGCCTCCGAACGTCGATTTGCCGATCATCACGGCGGCCGTACGCGACTCCGAGGTCCCGACCGTCGCCGAAAATCAAGTTGAACTCGTTGTAGTCACGCGCGTCGATTCGTCGGAGGTAGCGCTCGACGCCCTCGAACGAATTGGCCTCGAGCGCTTCGAGCGCGAGCAGCCCGCGCGAGCGCAGCGCGTCGTCCCGGATGCCGAAATTTCGCTGATTGGTCAGGCCCACGAACAACCCATCGCCGGTCACACCGAACCACGTGCCCCCTGCCCGCTCGTCGAGCCCGCCGACGATACGAGGCTGCTCTTTCAAGACCGTCGGGCCGGTGGCCGGCCGGTCGTAAAACTCGTCGCGATTCGAGGCCACGACGGTCGAGCACGCGCCGTCGATTCGATGACGAACGATGATGGTGCACATCGGTCAGCGCCTCCTCTCGACGACCGCGAGCCTTTCGGACGAAAAGAGCGGGGATGGGCGAGCAGCCGATCCTGTGAGCTTCTGCCATCCCCGCGCGTCCTCGTCGTACACGACGCGCCATGCCGGCTCGACGAGCCGGGCCAGCTCTTCGGGCTCGAACGCGGCCTTGAGCGGCTCGCCTGCCGCCGCAAAAACCAAAGGAATGCCTTTTTCGCCGAGGCTCCCCCAAGGAAGCATCCCCGGAGCTCGGTACGTCAGCGCGAGGAAGCTGCCCTCGGTGGAAAGGCTGGTGATCTGCTCGACCGTATGTCGAACCGCCGCGACGGGAAGGTACATTGTGACGCCTTCCCAAATCCAAGCGCTCGGAGCGTCGTGCCGAAATCCGGAGGCGCGGAGTCGCTCCGCGAAACCCTCGTGCTCGAAGTCGACCCTCACGTAGCGGATGTCGGTCGGCGGCACTCGAGTCGCAATCCGCCGTCGCTTGTATCGCTGCGTCGCCTCGTGATCGACCTCGAACACCACGGCTTTTCGAAGCGATTCGACCCTCCAACCGCGAGCGTCGAGCCCTGCGCCTAAAATCACGAGCTGGTCGATCCCAGTCCGAAGGGCTCGGTCGAGATGGAGGTCGATCGCAGCGGTTCGAAGGACGGCGTGGTCGATGAGGCCCAAGGTCGTGGCTCGGACCATGCTCCGGTAAAGAGGGGCGGCGCCGCCCAGACGCGCTGGCGCAGCGGCGAGCTTCCCGAGCCAAGGCGGCAGGAAATGCGGGGCCAAGGCATCGACCTGCTCGTCGTCGACGCCGAGCCCTCGTGCAAACGAGACCAAAAAAGACGTTCCGCTCGGCAATCCCTTGCGCATGATCAGTCCCAGGCCGAGACGAGCAGGCGGCCGCGCCGATCGGCGAGGGTGCGAATCGTGGTGGCTTCGGCGGCCGTTCCACGCTCGGTTTCCAGATGATGGCTCAAGACGACGGAATCATCCCCGACGACGCCGACACGCCGGGATCGAACGGTGACCCTCTCGCCCGGCAGGACGGCGTTGCGAAAGGTCACTCGCTCCGCCACGGGCTCGAGAAGAACCGGATCGAGCCCGGCGCCAGCCATTTGCCGACTGGTCGCTTCGTCACACCAGTCGACGTACGCGGGATGGTTCGCATGCGCGAGCGGATCCGCCCAAGTCTGCCACATCTCGAACGACATCTCGGCGACCGCTCCCGGGTGATCTTCGACCTCGGGAAAGCCCACCGAGGGCTCCAAATCGACCGGTGGAAAGGCGGCCGCCGCTTCTTCGGTGCTCTGCTTGGGCTTGAGCGTCTCGAGGTCCACGTGGACCCACTCCTGGGTGGCTGCGGCCACCAGCTCGCCTCGATGTCGAACGCGTACCTCGCGGGTCGACAGAGTTCTCCGGCGAAGGCGCGACACCCAGGTCTTGGTGTCGAGCACCGCGCCGTAATGGGTGTGTGCACCGTGGACCAGCGTCATCTTGTAGACGATGAAAGCGACCTTCTCGGCCCGAAACCGGGAGGGAGGCCACCCGGACTCGATCGATGCGAGGGTCGCAGCGTCTTGACACAGGCGCCAGATGTCGCCGGCCCGCGGTACCTCGCGAGCGCTGAACGCGTTGCGGGGCAAGCTGAGCGAAAACTCGCAAACCGCTTTCGTCACCGCGTTGCCATAGCATTTCACGACGCTCACGCGACCGCTCGGCTCAGCCTTCGGCGCGCGCACGGCCCTGGCGGCACCATTCACTCCAAGACCCCACGTACAGCTTCGCGCCGACCAGGCCCGCGGCTTCCATGGTCAGCAAGAGGTGGCAGGCCGTCACCCCGGAACCGCAGTAGCAAACGACCCGCTCCGGTGACGCGCCACTTAGCGCCTGCTCGAAGCGACTCGTCACCGCGGGGCCCGCGTCCAAGCAGTCGTCTTCGCGAAGCTGAGATCGCCAGTACAGGTTTCGCGCACCTGGGATGTGACCTGCGACTGGATCGAGCGGCTCGGTCTCACCGCGGTAGCGCTCCGGCGCGCGCGCATCGACGAGGCACCAAGAGGGATCGTGGCGAACGCGCTCGACCATCTCGGCATCGACGGACGGCCACTGGTCGACCAGGCTCGGATACGGACCGCAATCGACCGCGTCGTCGCCTTCTCGACTCTCGGTCGGAACGCCCGCAGCACGGAGCGCCTGCCAGCCGCCGTCGACGACGTACGCCTGCTCGTGGCCCAGCGCGCGAAGCATCCACCAGGCGCGAGCCGCCGCCATGCCCCCGCCGCTGGCGTCGTAGAGGATCACGCAGGTGGACGGCTCGATGCCCCAGCGGCCCACTTGGGCGCCCCAATCCGCCATCGACGGCAAGGGATGGCGGCCGCCTTCAGCCGGGTCACCCACCGCCGACAGGTCGCGCTCGAGGTGCGCCCGGCGCGCACCCGCCACGTGCGCCTGGGCGAAGGCCTCATCGGCGCCCGGCTCGGCCCGCGCATCGACGAAGACCGCCTGCCCGAGCCGTGCGATCGCTTCCTCTGCCGAGATGAACGGGCCTCTCATGACACCGATCCCCTACGATACCCTACAATGTGAGTAAAGTGTTTAGTCACACTTGACACTTTGAACGTGGTTCGGCATCTTGCGAAGGATGGAGGGTAAGCGGCTTCGCCGACCGAGTCGATTCGACGTGGCTGCCGCGCTGGCGGCACGTGCGCTGCCGGGCGCCCTCACCCCTTTCATCGAGCAGGCGAGGTTGGACGCCCGCATGATCCTCGAGCGGACGAGTGGTCGAGGGCCCGCGCCACTCGTCAAGGACGCCCCCGCCCCCATCCCGTTGCGGGAGATCGATCCCCTGAGCGTCTTGCCACGCACGATGGCCGAGAAGCTGCGTGCCGCGGGGCGCGACGTTCGAATGCTTTCCGATCGCTTGCTGCTCGGAAAGAACCCGTCCCCGCTGATCGATCGCCAGCGCTCCACCCGTGGAGCCGTCGTATCCCTACCCCGCAAGTCGCCGAACATGACACGCGCGGTTCGGGTCACCCGAGTGGCTCGTGAAACCGACGATGCGATCTCGATCTACTTGTGCGAAGCCGATGGCTCTCCCCTCGAGTTTCGTCCGGGCCAGTTTCTCAGCGTCGACGTGACGGTCGACGGGGAACGTTGCCGACGCGCCTATTCGCTGGCCAGCCCGTGCATCGAGGGTGCCCCGCGACACATCACGGTCAAGCGAATCTCGGACGGGCGGGTGAGCAATCACCTGAACGAAACGATCCGCGAGGGTGACGAGCTCGCGGTCCTCGGCCCTTCGGGCAGCTTCACCGTAGAGCCCCAGCCGGTGAGCGAGCGTCAGTTGGTCATGATCGCGGGGGGCAGCGGCATCACGCCGATCATGAGCATTTTGGAGACGGTGCTGCGGGTCGAAAGCGGAACGCGGGTGACGCTCGTGTACGGCAACCGCGGATGGAAAGACATCATCTTTCGGGAGCGGCTCGAAGCGCTCCGGGGGGAGTTCGGGGATCGACTGATCGTCGATCACGTGTTGGAGCATGCACCCGAGGACTGGAGCGGCGGCCGAGGGCTCTTGAGCCGCGACGTGCTCGAGGCGAGGCTCGATGCGCTCGGGGTTCGAGATGACGGCCTGCAAAGGTACTTCCTGTGCGGGCCCACACCCATGATGGAGGCGGCGCGGAAAGCGTTGGAGGCTCGCGGCGTGGCCCCGACCCGAATCGCCGAGGAGCGCTTCACGCGACCCGAAGAGCGCGACGGAGCTCGAGGCAGCGATCAAACCGAGCTCGTGATCGTTTCCAAAGGGGAGCACGAGCACGGCATCCAAGTCGAGCCCGGTCAGACCATTCTCGAAGCGGCTCTTGCGGCAGGCCTCGAGATGCCTTTTTCGTGCGCGATGGGCGGGTGCGGCGCGTGCCGCGTTCGTCTCACTGCAGGCGAAGTTCGGATGGAGGAGCCCAACTGCTTGAGTCGCGCCGAGCGTGAGCGGGGCTACGTCTTGACCTGTGTGGGTCGTCCAGCCCGGCAGAGCAGCATCGCCGTGGAGGGCTCGTGAACGCGACGGCCCAAAAGGTGACCTCGGACCAGCAAGACTGGTGCTACCGCATGAAGGACCTGTGCGAAGCCACGGGGCTTCCGCGGCAAGCGATTCACTTCTACATCCAGCAGGGCTTGTTGCCCCCGGGGCGAAAGACCGGGCGAAACATGGCCTGGTACGCCGAGGAGCACATCGAGCGGCTGCGCCTCATCAAGAAGCTCCAGCACGAGCAGTTTCTGCCCTTGAAGGCCATCAAGGCGCTCTTCGACGGCGAAGATGGCGTCTTTTCACCGCGTCAGTATGCGTTCCTCGCGGGCGTCAAAGAGGAGCTGGCCGAGTCGCTGAAGACGAGCGACGACCGCAGCCCGACGCTCACACCGGAGGAGATCGCGGAGCGCACGGGGGTCGATCCCGAAGACGTGGAACGTGCCTTCGAGCTGGGCTTGATCGGTGGCGCCCGATCCGATGGATCCCTGCGGATCGCCGCCGCCGACGTCTGGGTCTTCGAGGTCTTCGGGAGCATCCGCGCCGCCGGCTTCACACCCGACCTCGGGTTCGGCGTCGAGGACATGGCCCTCTACCAGGACGCGATCACCAAGCTGCTCAACGACGAGGTCCGCTTGCTGGCTTCTCGCGTGTCTGCATTGCCAGCGGAAAAGGTCGCCACGATGATCGAGCAAGTGGTTCCCATTCTCGATCACTACATCATGCGCTTACACTCGACGAAGATTCGCGAGTTCTTTGCCAACGTGCTCTAAGGAAGGAATCGACCATGATCAGTGACAAAGTCCTCGATACGCTGCCACAGGAAGTTCGCCGCCGCGTCGAGCCGTACGTCGAAGCGATCAACTTGATGACGCAGACCAACAACGCGAAGGTGCTCCGTTCCATGGCGCCCTCGGGTGTGCGGGGGCTCATTCTGCAGCGGGGCAAGCAGGGCGTTCCGACGACGATGCCTTCCCATCATCGCGTCTACTTCGATTGGACGTATCCGAACGACCATCCCGAGATGCGGGATCTCTACACGCGCGCCAAGGAGCAGCAGTGGAATGGCGACGACTTGCCTTGGGACATCGACGTCGACCCGGAAAATCCGGAAAAGCCGATCATGCCGAGGCAGTTCATGGCCTTCGACGACCTGCGCGATCGGGGAATTCGCTTGACCGACCTCGAGGAACGAAGGCTCAACTCGAGCGTCGCTTCGTGGATGCTCAGTCAGTTCCTCCATGGGGAGCAAGGCGCGCTCTTTGCGGCGGCGCAGGTCACCGAGGCGGTGCAGTTCTTCGACGGGAAGCTCTATGGCTCGACCCAGGTCGTCGACGAAGGTCGCCACGTGGAGGTGTTCCACAGGTATCTCGATACCAAGCTCAACAAGCTCTACCAGATCAACGACAACCTCTTCGTCATCATCGACGCGCTGATCCAGGATTCGCGTTGGGACGTGAAGTTCCTCGGGATGCAGATCATGGTGGAAGGGTTGGCTCTCGGCGCGTTCGGCACCCTGTATCAGATGACGCAGGAGCCGCTCCTCAAGGCACTGCTCAAAATGGTGATTCAGGACGAGGCCCGACACGTGCACTACGGAGTGCTGGCATTGCGCGATCATATCCGCCAGGAGCTCAGCGAATCCGAGCGGCGGGAACGCGAGGACTGGGCCTTCGAGGTCG
Organism: uncultured Sandaracinaceae bacterium; assembly: GCA_964495565.1. Taxonomy (GTDB): domain Bacteria; phylum Myxococcota_A; class Polyangia; order Polyangiales; family Houyiibacteriaceae; genus SG8-38. Next base: position 7,049 of record CAZBWQ010000002.1, read on the forward strand.
CTCTTTTGATGAGGAACCGCTTCTTGTCCTTCGAGGTCTACGAAGAGTGGTTCGAGCACAAGCTCAGTCGCAAGGAGTGGGCGGAGTTCGTGACCAACTCGCCGGGCTTCGCGGTGTTCCGCCAGGTCATGTTTCGACGGTTGGTGCCCAACCTCCGCGAGATCGGTCTGCTGAGCGAACGCATCAAGCCTCACTACGAGCGCGCGGGCCTGATGAAATACTACGACGGTCAGTCTGCGAGCGAGCTGAGCGGCGATCAGATGATCGCCGAGCTCGACGCGGCTTGAGCGCCGGCCTCAGCTTTCGGCGACCACGACGAGCAACGCGTCGGCGTCCACTTGGTCGCCGACGGCGACCGATACCTGGGCGACCGTTCCGTCCTGCGGAGCGGTCACCGAGTGCTCCATCTTCATCGCCTCCATGATGAGCAGGACTTGACCCGCCTCGACGGCGTCGCCCTCGGCGACGCGGAGCTCGATGATCTTGCCCGGCATGGGCGCAATGCAGCCTCCGGCCGGAACGGAGAGCGATGAATCCGGGAAGCGTGGCTTTTGGACCAGCGCAACGTCGAAGTCCAAGGCATGCACGTAGCAGCGGTCGCCGTCGAAAATCACGCGCGCCGTCTGCCGGTGCCCGCTCTCTTCCCAAACCAACTGGGGCTGGTCCCACTTCAGGACGTCGACCGATCGCTCGACACCGCCGGTCCACACGGTGAAGCGGTTGCCGCCTCGGTGGCGATACTCGACGCGGACGTCCCGATCGTCGAGCGAGTACTCGACCCACTGCGGCGTGTGGTAGTTGTTCCGCCAGCCCGAAGGGACCTCGGGCAAAATCTCGCGCTCGCGCTCGCGCTGTTGCTGAGCGGCCAGCGCAGCAATCGTCGCGCCTCGGTACGCCACGCCCTCGTCGGCGGAGTCGGATGCCATCAAGTCGCCGACATGCCGGTCGATGAAGTGTGTGTCGATCTCGCCGGAGACGTAGGCTGGATGATCGAGCACACGCAAGAGAAAGTCCCGGTTCGTCGTCACGCCCTGGACGCTCAGCGAGCGCAAGGCGCGCCTCATGCGCTGAAGCGCGAGATCCCGATTTTCCCCTCGAGTGATGATCTTCGCGAGCATCGGATCGTAGTAGATGCTCACCTCGTTGCCGCTCTCGACACCGCTGTCGACTCGCAAGCCTTCGGCCGGTGGTAAGTGCCAATCGACCACGGAGCCGCTCTGTGGAAGAAACCCGGCACCCGGATCCTCCGCGTACAGACGGACCTCGAGAGCAGCTCCATTCATCTGCACCTCTTCCTGAGAAAGCCGCAGCGGCTCACCTTGTGCGATGCGGATCTGCTCTTCGACCAGGTCGAGACCGGTCACGCACTCGGTGATCGGATGCTCGACTTGAAGACGGGTATTGACCTCGAGGAAGTAAAAGCTTCGATCCGGGCCGAGAATGAACTCGACCGTGCCGGCGTTCTGGTAGCCGATCGCCTTGCCACACTGCACGGCGGCCTCCCCCATCTGGTTCCGCAGGGCCGTATCGAGCGCCGGTGACGGCGTCTCCTCGATGATCTTTTGGTGCCGGCGCTGAATCGAGCACTCCCGCTCGTTCAGGTGGATGAGGTTTCCATGGCTGTCGCCGAGGATCTGGATCTCCACGTGGCGAGGATTGTCGATGTACTTTTCGACCAACAGCGTGCCGTCACCGAAGGCGCTCTGTCCCTCGCGTGCGGCCGATGCGATCGCGTCCGCCAGCTCCGACTCCTTTCGGACGAGCTTCATGCCCTTGCCACCGCCTCCGGCGCTCGCCTTGAGCAAGACCGGAAAGCCGATGCGAAGCGCCTCGCGTGCGAGATCGGCTGGGTCCTGGCTCGCGCCGTCGTAGCCAGGAATCACGGGCACGCCCGCTTTTTGTACCAAGGCCTTTGCTTCTCGCTTGGACCCCATCGCCAAGATCGCCTCGGGCGTAGGACCGATGAAGATCACGTTCGCGTCGCGGCAAGCTTCCGCAAAGGAAGCGTTCTCCGCGAGGAACCCATAGCCGGGATGGATCGCGTCGCTGCCGGTCGAGGCCGCCGCCTCGAGGATCTTGTGGATGCGAAGATAGCTGTCGACGCTCGGCGCGGGACCCAACCGCACTGCTTCGTCGGCTTCCGAGACGAACGGCATGTCGCGGTCCGCATCGGAATACACGGCGACGGTCGCGATTCCCATCTTTCGGCAAGAGCGCATGATTCGACGTGCGATTTCGCCGCGGTTTGCGATGAGGATTTTCTGAATCGTCTTGGTCAAGACCTACCTGCTCCCTAGTGACGAAAGACGCCCCAGGAGGTCGTACCCTCGACGGGGGCGTTGTAGGCGACGGACAAACAAATCGCGATCACGCTGCGCGTGTCCCGTGGATCGATGATCCCATCGTCCCACAGACGAGCGGTCGCGTAGAGCGCAGTCGATTGATCCTCGATTTGCTTCTCGGTCATCATCTTGGCGATCTGAAGCTTCTGCTCGTCGACCTCGACACCTTTCTTCGCTGCGGCGTCGCGTTGGATGATGTCCAACACGCCCGCGAGCTGTTTCCCGCCCATCACCGCGATTTTGTGATTGGGCCAAGTGAACAAGAATCGAGGACAATACGATCGGCCGCTCATCGCGTAGTTGCCTGCGCCGTAGCTCGAGCCGGTCATGATGGTGATCGCGGGGACGGTGCTGTTCGATACGGCATTGATCATCTTGGCGCCGTTCTTGATGATTCCATCCTGCTCGTATTGTTTCCCGACCATGAATCCGGTCGTGTTTTGTAGGAAAACGAGCGGCACGTTGCTGCTGTTGCAGAGCTGGATGAACTGGGCACCCTTGTTGGCGCTTTCGCTGAAGATCGTGCCGTTGTTCGCGAGAATGCCGACCGGAAAGCCGTGGATGTGGGCCCAGCCGCAGATCATCGTCTTTCCATAAAGCGGCTTGAACTCGCTGAACCGAGAGCCGTCGACGATTCGCGTGATTACCTCGCGCTGGTCGAACGGCACGCGTACGTCTGCCGAGGCGATCCCGAGGAGCTCTTCCGCATCGTAGAGCGGCGGCTCGATGGGACGCGGTCGCAGCTTGCCCCGCTTTTCCCATTCCAAGTGCGCGACGATCTCGCGGCCGAGTCGAATCGCATCCATTTCGTCTTCGGCCAGATAGTCGGAGACGCCGCTCATCGTGGAATGCATTTCGGCGCCGCCGAGCTCCTCGTGATCGGTTTCCTCTCCCGTGGCCATTTTGACGAGTGGAGGCCCAGCCAGATAAACCTGGGCCTGCTCCTTCACCATGACCACGTAATCGCTCATTCCCGGCAGGTATGCGCCTCCCGCGGTCGAGCTTCCGAACACGAGACAAATCGTGGGGATCTTCTGCTCCGAACGCCGAGTCAGATGCCGAAAGCCCGCTCCGCCGGGTACGAAGATCTTGTCTTGGTTCGGAAGATCCGCCCCTGCCGATTCGATCAAGCTGATGCCGGGGAGCCGGTTCTGCTCGCAGATCTCGGCGAGCCGTCCCGACTTGAGCATGCTGATCGGGGTGACCGCTCCGCCCTTGACCGTCGCCTCGCTCGCGACGACGCAGCACTCGACTCCGCTGACCAGACCGACGCCTCCGACGACGGACGAGCCCGTCGTCTCCCCCTTCATGGCGTGGCCCGCGAGCGGTGCGACCTCGAGAAAGAAGCTGTCTCGATCGAGGAGCATCTCGATTCGCTCCCGCGGCAGGATCCGGCCCCGCGCGACGTGACGGCTCGTGTACTTTTCACCGCCGCCCTGGTTGGCCTTTGCCAACGCACGATCGACCTCTTCGAGCACGCCGAGATTGCCTTGGCGGTTGGCTTCGTACGTCTCGCTGCGGGTGTCGACCTTCGAACGCAGAACCGGGTAACGCTGTTCCTGGGGCATGCGGGGGGAATCCTAGAGGTTGAGGCCAACCCCGGGCAACCAAAAAATGAATGAGTATTCAATCACCCCAAGAGGTCCGGAATTATGGGGCAATCGAAGTTCCGGCATGGACGGGCGGGCGGCGCGACGCCCAAGGGCGCGCGCGCTCGAGCTGCGCGGCCAACGAGAACATGACCGGCTCCTCCGCAGGCCGTCCCGTGAACATCACCCCGATGGGAAGCCCTTCGTCGTTCCAGAACAACGGCACCGACATCGAAGGCTGGCCGGTGAAGTTGGCGACCGGTGTGAAGGGGATGAACGAAAACGTGCTCTCAGCCGCTTGGTCGATGATCTTCTGGTTCGTGAGCAGACCTTTCCAGCTCAACGTCGAGACGAGCTTTTGCGCCATCAGATCGATGCCCTGCGGGGCGAGCGCACCGACGGGTAGAGGAGGCGCTCCGAGAGTCGGCGTCAAGACGAGGTCGTAGTCGCGGTAGACGTGAGCCAGTCGGCGAGCTTCTGCTTGAAGCACACGAAGCGCCACCAAACAGTCTCGCGCGCTCGCGGCCTCTCCGAAGAGCTTGGTGATCCAAGTGGTGAGCTCGAAGTCTTTGGCCGTCGCGCGCCGCCCCAGCATCTGCTCTCCCTCGCGGATCTCGGCAGCCACGTTCGCACCGATGACGATCAGAAACGCACGCGCGAGCTCCAACGTGTCGTGTCGGGGCGCCACCTCCTCGACGTGATGACCGAGCTCGGCGCAAAGCTGCGCTGCATCTTGCACGGCGGCGATGCAGTCGGGGTGGACCTCGGCGGGCAATGCAGGCTCGCTGTGGAACGCGATTCGCAACCTGCGTGGATCGCGTTCGGTGGCTCCGAGAAACGTTCCCTCGATCGGCGCAGCATAGTAGGGCGACGTTTCATCGGGTCCGTGCGTGGCATCCAGCATCGCGGCGCTGTCACGGACCGAGCGAGTCAACACGTGCTCGGAGACGAATCCCGACCAATGCTCACTCGCCGTCGGACCGGCAGGGTTCCGCGCGCGCGAAGGCTTGTGACCGAACAATCCGCAGCAGGCAGCCGGGATCCGAATGGAGCCTCCTCCGTCGCCGCCCGAGGCCATGGGCGCCAGACCGGCGGCCACGGCCGCACCGGAGCCACCGCTGGAGCCGCCGGCGGTCCGGCTCAACTTCCACGGGTTGCGCGTGATGCCGTGGAGCTCGGTTTCGACCACCGGAAGCAAGCCCATCTCGGACGTCGCGGTCTTCGCGACCGTGATCACGCCCGCGTCGACCCAGCGGCGGTACAAGTAAGTCTCGTCCGTCGGTGTCCAGCGTTCGTAGAAGCGCGAGCCCTCTTTGGTGGGCACGCCGGGGATTCGCTGAATCAGGTCCTTCACGAGGAACGGTACGCCCGCGAAAGGGCCCTCCCCTGCCGCGCGCTCCGACTCTTGGCGGGCACGCTCGAAGAGGTCGAGCACGACGGCCTGAATCCGGGGATTGAGCCGCTCGATCCGCGCAATGCACTCCTCGACCAGCTCGCGGCTCTGCACCTCTCCACGGCGAACGAGGTCCGCGAGGCCCAAGGCGTCGTATGCGTCGTAGTCCGCAAAGCCGGCCACGGCGAAGCCATTACCCCAGTCAAAGCCCCAAAAGCAATCGACTTTTTCGAGCCAGGCGCCCCTGAGGTGATGTTCCGTTCACAGTAAAACTAAATTTTTTTGATCACATGGTTGCTAATTTTCCAGCTTGGTGGTACCACACGCATAGAAAGCCCGGAGAATCAGCAATGCCAGCAAAAAAGTCCCGTGAAATCGAAATCATGAACGAAGCCCTGGATGCCGTAAAGCCGCGCGGTTGGATCACCTACGGCGAGGCGTCCGAGGTGGTGGCCCGCATCGGGGCCACCCCGGGCAACGTGAGGCGTTTCTTGCGCCGTCTCGAGGCCGCCGGGGTGGAGGTCACCGTGAAGCCGGGCCGCAATCGCAAGGGGGACCGGCGCCGGAGCTCTGCCACGGCCGAACGCACCAACGTGCTCAGCGCGGAGCCAGTGCAGAACTACCTCGACTGGATGGGCGCGGTCAGCTTGTTGACCCGCGAGGGAGAGGTGGAGCTGGCGCGCCAGATCGAGAAGGGTCGCCAGATCGTCTACGACGCCATCGTCGACCACGGCCTTCATGCCGAAGAGATCGCGGAAGTCTGCGAGAGGGTTTCGGCTGGAGAGCTCGCCGTGCGTGAGGCGGTCATCGAGCCGGCCTTCGAGTCGGTCTTGGAGGCGCTCGAGTCCTACGTGCAGGCATGCGAGGAAGGACCGGCCGAACGAAAGAAGGCGGAAGCCGATTCGGGGCTTTCCGCCGCCAAGCTTCAAAAGCTACGAGAGGTCGTTTCTGCGTCTTTGGCCGAAGTGGACCGCGCCAAGTGCGAAATGGTCGAGGCGAACTTGAGGTTGGTGGTGGCGATCGCGAAGAAGTATCTGAAGCGCGGCCTTCCGTTCATGGATTTGATCCAGGAAGGAAACATGGGCCTCATGCGCGCCATCGACAAATTCGACTACCGTCGTGGGTACAAGCTCTCGACCTATGCCTCGTGGTGGATCCGGCAATCGATGGCCAGAGCGACCACGGACCAGGCTCGAACGATTCGAATCCCCGTCCACGCTTGCGAGCTGTTGACCAAGGTGACCAGCATGACGCGCAAGCTGACCGGTGAATTCGGACGCGAGCCGACGCCGGCGGAGATCGCAAAGCGCATGAAGCTTCCCACCGATCAGGTCGCCAATCTACTGATGATTTCGCGCGATACGGTGTCCTTGGAGATGCCGGTCGGAAACGACGGCACCAGCGAGCTGCGCGACTTGATTGCGGACGAGGAAGGTGCGACGCCGATGGACACCATCAACGGCGAAGATCTCTCCAAGTCGGTGCTCAGGGCACTGGAATCGCTGAATCCCCGCGAGCAGAAGATCATCCGGATGCGGTTCGGAATCGGGGAAAAAGAGTCGCACACACTCGCCGAGATCGGCCGGGAGTTCGGCCTCAGCCGCGAGCGAATTCGTCAGCTTCAGGCACTGGCGTTGCGCAAGCTTCGCAGTGTCCACGGAGACGCAGCGCTGCGGCAGTTCGTGAGCGCCTAACGTCCAAAGCTCACTCGTCGAGCTCGCCGCGCTTCGCCTTGGCGATCCACTTGTCCATCGTCTTGTGGACGACGTCGAGAGCCATGTTCTTGAAGGGTCGAAGGAGCAAGGGGACCTTCTTCATGTCGACGACGACTTGCCCTGGTTGAAGCTCTACCGTGGCCGCCACGTTCACACCTTTGACGTGGAACGTGATCTCGGCTTCGGTATCGCTCTTCCAAACCGTCTCTGCGTCGTACTTCTCCCATTTCTTGGTGTAGTGCTCCGCGGCCTTCTCGGCGGCCTTCTTCGCGCGCTCCGGACTCAGATCATGCTTGATCACGTGCTCCATCGGCGAAGAGGATGACACGAAACGGTCATGATGACTATCCTGGCGCCTGGAGGACCCTCGCCCCGGCAACCCATTCCGCCAAGGCAGAAGTGCTCCCGAGGGGGCGCGTCGCCTCGGGCAAAGCCAAAGCCGCCACGCCGATCTCGTCGCAAAGGGACGCCATGCTCCGAGCCTTTCGGGCTTGGTCTCGCTCCGCCCATTCTCGCATGCGCCGAAGCGTCGGACCCAACGACGACAAGGCCGGTGGGTAGACGGCCGGGGCCTCGGGCGCAGCTTCGAGGCCTTGGATGAAGGCCCGATTGAACACGATACCCTCGAGCCGAAAGTCTCTTCCTGACAGCTCCGAGGCGACCGATCGAGCAGCTTCGACGCCCACGGGGTCGGGCGACGAGACCAGCAGGAAACGGGTCTGCGCGGACTGCATGATCTCTCGAACCTCCCTCGCGCGCCGAGCAAAGCCCTCGCGAAGGAACGCCATTTCGGACAAGAACTCGGTGAGCGCGGCAACGAGCGATTCGCCGGCGACCGATCGCAACAGACGCTGCGCCATGGAGCTGCCCGTCGGCCCTCCCGAGCCGCCGGACGTCCTCAGAAACCATCTCACCACGCGCTGGTCGAGAAAACGAACCAATCGCAGCGGAGCGTCGAGAATCTCGACCGAGCTCTGCGATGGTGGCGTATCGACGATCACCAGGTCGTAGCCGGGATCGTGAATCGTTTCGTGAATTCGCTCCATCGCAGCGTACGCATGCGATCGCGCCAAAGTGTTCGAAAACGCCTGATAGATTCGATTGTCCAGCACGCGTTGGGCACGCGCAGGGTCCTCGGCCGCCCGCCGAATGATCGCATCGGCGCTGCTCTTCGTCTCCAGCATCGCAGCGTGAAGGTCCCCGCCGCCCGCGCCCTTCGGCAAAGTCACGTGAGAAGGAACGTCGTCGAGACGATGAACGCCGAGCGCGTCGGCCAATCGGCGAGCCGGATCAGCGGTGAGCACCAAGACCGAGCGGCCCCGCAGGGCCTCGCGAAGCCCGAGTGCCGCCGAGAAGGTCGTCTTCCCGACTCCGCCCACTCCGACGCAGAACACGAGCCGGCAATCGCGCGGGATGTCCATCACCACGCCTGCATGCCTTCGAGCTCGGCGCAAAGAGACTCGATCACCCGAGGACCGTCGTGCGTTTGCTCCTCGAGGGTGACGATGGGAAGCGCGATGTCTCGTTGCAAGCCGCGGAGACACTTCTCGGCCGTGTCGCGGCGCCGGCTCAGATGATCGGCGAGCAGGAGGTCCGTCTTCCACGGCTGGTCGTCGAGCGGGCCAGAGAGCGCTTCCGTCAACAATCGCCGCTCCCGCTCGTCGAGCCACCGGTGGGGCACTCGATTGATGAAGAGACAACCGAGATGCAGACCGCTCTTGGATCGAAGACCTCGGTAGAGCTCGACGGTTTCGGTCACCGCCAATGCTTCCGGAACGGTCACGATGTGAACGGCACACCGCGCTTCGTCTCGAACCAAGGCCGTCGCACCGTCTAGCACCTGCCGGAGCGGCCCATCTTTCAAGAACACCTCGAGCACGCTCGGCAGATCGAAGAACATCAGAGCATGTCCCGTCGATTCGAGGTCGACCAAGATCGGATCCCAACGTTCGTCGGCGGCGAGCTGCGCCACACGGTGTAGCGTGACGATTTCGTCGACCCCGGGTGCCGCCATGAACAATCGTCGCAACGACTTGTTTCTGGCGACGAGGAGCGCGATCGCTCGGAGCTTCAAGCGCGAGGTCACGTAGTCGATGAGGGCAGGCTCGAACAAGACCCGCGTGGCGAAAACTCCAGGTGCAACCTCCGAGGGCTGGTAGCCGACGTTCGGCGCACCGAACAAATGCGACGAGGAGGTGTGTCTGGCGAGCTCGACGATGAGCGGCCGCTTCCCCGCCCGAGCCGCCGCGGTCGCCAGCGCTCCCAAGACCGTCGACTTGCCGACGCCACCCTTCCCTGTGAAGAACTGAACGGGCCGACTGAGAGGAGGCGCCTTCACTCGGAGCTCCTAGCAGGATCCGAAAGTCATATCGAGGGAACTCAGGGTCATGAAGCATTGGATCCAAGCCGCGCGACCTCTCGCTCACGTCAACATCGTGGTCCCGCTCGTTCTAGGACAAGTCGCTGCGCTCCACGTCGGTGACCGGTTCCGCTGGCCTTGGTTCGCCGCCGCGCTCGGCTGGGGCGTCGTGAATCATCTGGTCATCATCTTCGCAAACGACTTTGCGGACCGAGAGGCCGACACCGGACGACGAACGCTTCTTTCCGGGGGCTCGGGCGTTCTTGCGGATGGGAAGCTGACCGCGCCCCAGTTGGCCCGCGCCGCCAGCGCTGCGGCGGTCGCTTTGGTGATCTACTCGTGCCTGCTCGCCCTCGCGGGCCGACCCTGGGCTCCTCTCTACGCGATCGCCGCCCTGTTGCTCCTGTGGATCTACAGCTTCGGGCCGGCTCGGCTCGGCTACCGCGGTGGCGGAGAGCTCGTGCAGGGGATTGGCATCGGCGTGGGCCTGCCGTCCCTCGGCTACTATCTGCAGACCGAAGCCTTGCTCGCTCCGATCTGGATCGTGGGGCCTGCGACCTTGCTGGGGACATGCAGCAACGTGCTCACCGCGCTGCCCGACGTGCAGGACGACACGCGCGCCGGCAAGAAGACGTGGCCTGTCCGACATGGTCTGGCCTCGGCGCGGAGGTTTGCGTCGGCGGGCATCGCATTTGCCTCGTTTGCAGTCTTTCTCTGGACGCCCTCGGTTTCGGTGCCGGCTCGTGCCTTCGTCTCGGTCGCCCCGCTGGTCCCGCTTTTGGCAGGTGCTCGTGCCACGGATCCGTATCGCGCGGCGTGGTGGTCGAGCATCGCGCTCAATCTCTTGTTGGCGCTCTGGATCGCGGCGATGGCTTTTGCGCTCTAAGCGTTCAAGCCGAGCGATTCGGCCGTCTTTTCCCGAAGCTCGTCGAAATCCCTGCTCGCGTCGGGCTCGGCGTCGCATCGCCAGGCTTCGACGGGGACGTAACCTCGTTCCGCGAGCGCTCGATAGAGCCGGAGCTCGTCCGCGGGCTCCCGCGGGAAGGGAAAGGGGTTTCGCGAAGCGCCGTTCTCGAGTTGGGGGTACCATCGATCGTCGGCAGCGATCAGGGCGAGGAGATCGCGCCCTCGGCTCTCCGTCTGGTGCAGGAAGTCGGTGCCGAACGGCTGCACCCCGGTCCGTTCTTCTGGCTTGCGGCGCACCCATCGGGCCCAATCGAAGCCATACATGAAGTCGTGCACGTAACGAAAGCGGATCGCCGACTGTTGCCCGTAGAGCTCCATCAGGCGAACCGTGAGCGCGGCCACCCGCCGAAGGTAGCCCGCGTAGTCCTCGGCGTTCGATGCATGCCCGTGAATGGAAGCGAGATAGAAGTCGAAGTCCCAAAACAGGTTGTCGGGAAAGCTTCGCAATTGCGCCTCGGCAACCGCCGATGCTGCTTCCGCGAGATGCTGCAGCCTGGCTCCCTGCGCCAGCATGGGCACCACCTCACTCAGAGGACGGGCGGTCAGACGTCGCGGGTCCAGGGTCAGGCGACCCGAAGGAGCTTGCGCGATGCGCGTATCGATCTCGCTCAGAGATGGCATGGAAAGGAAATGACGCTCATCGGAGACTGTGTCGAAGCCACAGGAGGACGACGGCCGCGGTCGTGCCATGCCAAATGGCCCGGTGAAGGTAGCGCTTGTATGCCGACTGCGCTCGAAATGCATTGGTCACCGCCGCATCGCTCACCTTGCGCATGCGGTAGAGATTCCACGCGATGATCACGACGGCGGGGCCGCTCGCCCACGGGGGAACCCACGCAGGCCGGAGCCACGATGCCGCCAGCCAGACGACGGCGCCCAGGAAAACGCAAGCCTCGGTCCAGCGCCGGGCTGCTGCGTTTCCGAAAATCGAAGCAACCGTGCGTTTTCCGCCGAGTCGATCGCTTTGCTCGTCCGATAGCCCGCTTGCGAGCGCGCTGCCCAGGCTGAGCAACGCGAATCCGACAATCCAGGGCCAGGCCCGAGGAGGCAGCATCCCCGCCTGCAGGTAGGCATTGTACGAAGGCAGCGCGACCCCCACGCCGAGCATCTCGAGGAGCTCGCCCCCACCTCGATAGTTGAGCTTGAGCGGCGGCAACGTATACGCCACGAAAATCAGCATGCATCCGAGCCCGGCAGCGAAGGCGAGCGGACGGTTCAAGCTCACTTGCGCACCCGCGGCCGTGGCGAGCGATGCGCAGCCGAAGGTCCATCCGGCAACCCCGACCGCCCTGGCGCTCAAGATGCGGTCTGGGATGGTCTTCGGCGAACAGCCGCTTGGGAACATCCTTCGCTTGAGCGCATCCACGCGGCGATCGCCCCAATCGTTGAGCAACACGATGAAGGCGAGCCCGAAAATCGTGAAGGACGAGCCCCACGCGAACGCCGCGGCGCTCCATTCCGAGGCGCCGGCCCCCAGCACCTGACCGAAGAGCGCCGGAACGAGCAGCTTCGGCCAGCTAGCGGGCTTCAGGGCATGGAGCCAACGCTGAAGATTGGATCTCGGAATCCTCCCGCTCGCGACCGATGCCGTCATCCGTTCACGTGCCCCGGTTGGAATCGGCCGTCTCCGGCACCTCGGGGGGGTTGCTCTCGATGTGCTTGGCGCGTGCTTCCCACTTCGACCGGGCCATGGCTCGCATGTCCTGGACCGAGTCCATTTCGTCGACGATCTCGAGGCCGATCAGGGTCTCGATGACGTCCTCCATGGTCACCACCCCGTCCACGCCTCCGTACTCGTCGACGACCACCGCGATGTGCTCACGGTTGTCCAAGAGCTTTTCGAAAAGCGCGGGCACCGGAATCGTGTCCGGCACCATCAAAGCTTCGCGCGCAAACGAATGGACGGGCACGTCGAGCTCGTTGCGGGCCGCACGTAGCAAGAGCTGATCCTTGAGGATGTAGCCGGTGACGTGATCGGGGTTGTCGCGCCAGATGGGGATCCGGGAAAAAATCATCGAGCCGCGCCTCGCGATGGCGTTTCGCACGGTCGTGTTTTCTTCGAGGGAAAAGACGACGGTGCGAGGGGTCATGATGTCGCGGGTGCGAAGAGAGCCGAACAGAAAGAGGTTGCGCAAGATGCGCATCTCCGACTCGTCGAACACGCCCTGCTCCTCGCCGATTCGCGCCAACGCCGCGAATTCCTCACGCGAGAGCTTGTCCGCAACGCGACGACGCTTCAACGAACGGGTCACTGCCTCCGACATCCAGACCAAAGGCAACGTGAGCAGGATGAGCGGAGGAAGAACCGCAGCGATGAAGCCGGTCAAGCGCCGCCAATGCATCGCCCCGAGCGTCTTGGGCAAGATCTCCGAGATGAACAGAATCGACAGGGTCAGCGCGATGGAAGCCACGGCCAACGCCTGCGAACCCCAGATGCGTTGCGCTTCCGCCCCGACTCCGGCGGCTCCGGCCGTATTGGCGATCGTGTTGAGGCTGAGGATCGCGGCGAGCGGCCGATCGATTTGTGATTTCAGAGCGCGGAGGCGTGCGCCGACTTTCGGGCGGTCCTGCTCCAACTTGGCCAGATGCGACGGGGTCACGCTCAACAACGCGGCCTCCAAGATCGAGCACAAAAAGGAGGCGGAGAGCGCGGTCGCGAAAAAGGCGAAAAAGGCGGTCATTGCGGAGCTCGCGGAGCATCGGAAGGGCCACCGTCTTCACGCCGGAAAGGACCATGTTGGCGGAGCTCGCGCATTTGCTGACGCACCGAGTCCGCCTCCCGAGGCAGGAAGTCCGCGACGGCTTCTCGGAGCACCGGGTGCCGTATCCAATGCGCGCTGTAGATCGGTGCGGGCATCAATCCTCGCCTGAGCTTGTGGGCGCCTTGCGCGCCCGCCTCGAAACGGCGCATCCGCCGCTCGATGGCATGCTCGATGAGCCGATAGTAGCAGAGCTCGAAGTGAAGCATGTCGTGCCTTTGCGCAGCTCCCCAATATCGCCCGTAGAGATGGCCGCCTTTTTCGAAATTGAGCGATGCGGCGACGATTCGCCCCGAATCTCTCGCGGCGAAAATCAGCGGGGTCCCATCCAACGTCGACGGGGCCAGCTCGAAGAAAGCAGGCGTCAGATAAGGATAGGAGCCCTTTCGGCGGCACGTCGCACGATAGAGACGCTCGAGCGTCCGCCAACCGTTCACGTCGAGCTCGCTCCCACGGAGCTTCACGATCTCCAGGTTGGTCTCGGCGGCCACACGCCGCTCCTTCTTGAGCTTCTTGCGCATCGAGGAGCGAAAAGCGCCGACGAAGTCTTCGAAGCTTTCGTATCCTTCGTTCTCCCAATGGAACTGAAAAGAGAGACGCTCCATCAGGCGTCGATCCCGGGCGACCCACAGGCGCTCCTGCTCGTTCAGGAACAGCAAATGAATGGAAGAGGCTTTCGTCGAATCGGCCACGTCGAGGCACCCGTCGATCAACCGGCTGGCGAGCTGCTCGGGATCTTCCTCGGGTGCAAAAAGGAATCTTCGACCCGTGACCGGTGTCACCGGAACCATGGACACGAGCTTGGGGTAGTAGCTGGCCCCGAGCCGCATGGCCGCATCGGCCCATCCCCAGTCGAAGATGTACTCGCCGTAGCTGTGCGTTTTGAGATAGAGAGGAAGCGCTCCGACGAGGCGCTTCCGACGCCAAGCCGTGACGTGGACGGGCTCCCATCCCGAGCCGCGACCCACCGAGCCGCTCTCTTCGAGCAGCGAGAGAAACGCATGCTCGACGAACGGGTCGTCACAGCCGACCAGCTGGTCCCAGGCGTTCGGGTCCACGGAGCTCAGAGACGAAAGAACCCGTATGTCGACCGAATCACGCAAGCGAGACCGCAAGCTTGAACGACCTCGGCGGTCAGAGCCAGCCGAGGTATCGGGTCGGCCCTCGCTTGCCTCGGGCCCGGTTGATCGCTCGTTTTGCGAGCGCATAGAAGCGAAAGAACGCGTCCACCTCGATGCGCTGCCAGCTGGTCATGGGCGCAGGCGCGCAGATCCATTTGGGATCCGGGCGACCGGAATCGACGAAGTCGACGCGTCCGCGAACCGGTACCGTGGAGCGAGAGCCCAGCGGAAGTCGAGGCCCGAGGACGACCACGTCGAGCGCTTCGCCGTCGGCCGCCAGGGTGCCCGGCACGTGACCGTAGTTGAAGGGGCACGGAAGGGGCGATACGAAGTCGATGGCGCCCCGGTCGTCACGCTTGAGGAAGCTGCCACGGGGCACGTCGATGACCACGCTGAGCTCCTGCGGGCTCACGGCGCGAGCTCGCACGCAGAGGCCACGAGACCTTCTTCGACGAGGTAGCGTCCGCGGATGACGTCACCGACGCGAAACTCGCCGACGTCCTGCCGAAACACGGCGCGAAACGATCCCTCCTCGATCTCGAGCTCCACCGCATGAAAGCCGAGGAAGGTCGAGGTGATCGGATACTGGCACTTGTAAACCGACTCCTTGGCGCTGAACAGGATCTTGCCACTCAGCCCCGGATCTGCGAGCTCGCTGAGCCACTCGCGCTCTTTGGGGGTACAGACACGGCGCCACAAAGATGGCTTGAGAGGGCTTGCCGCCTCGAGGTCGATCCCGATCGACCGTACGTCGCTTGCGCGCGCGACCGCGGCCGCGCACCACGAGTCGGTGTGGGAAATGCTCCCGACGAAACCCGGCGGCCAGATCGGAGCCCGATCCTCTCCGCGAGGAATCGGCGTGCTCTTCGTCAGACCGAGTCGAGAGAGAGCCACGCGACTGCAGACGCGGCCTGCGGTGAATTGCTCGACTCGTGTTTGGGCTGCCCCTTCGATCGCTTCTTCCTCGCCCGCCAGCAAGCCGCCGTCGACGGTATGCGGGTCGATTTCCTCGGTCTCGACATGCGCACCGAGGAGACGGTGGAAGAGCGGTCGATGCATGATCAGTTTTGATTGCCGATTGCGCCGGCCACCGCCAAGATGGCGAACGAGTTGGCCAGCGACAGGACGGCCGAGAGGGAATTCAGCACATCCGCCGTGCTCGCATACCAGGCCTTGGTCACGTAGACGATGTCCCCCGGGGCGAGCACCACGTCGGTTGCATCGCCCGCGGCCAGCTCTTTGAGGCTCGCCGTGTAGACTTGGGGCTCTCGAAGCGGCCCACGGATGATGCGGATGTCTTTGCGATCGCCCCGCTCGCTGATGAGGCCACCAGCGCGGGACAAGACCTCGGTCAGCCGGATGCCGGTCCGATAGGCCACGGGTTGTGGCGCGTTCACATCACCGAGGACCATGATGAGCTGGTCGGTGACGGGCGGGACGTAGAGCTGATCGCCGGCCTGAATCCGAATGTTGTGCTTGGGATCACCCTCTCGGGCTAAAATTACGCTGACCGGCAAGGTCTCGCCGTTGCGGACCAGGCGTGCGAGCTCGAGGTTGCCGAGCAAGGTCGGCACCTCGCGCGACAGGCCGCGCTCGGGACCGCCCGATTCGGCAAGCAGGTCGGCGAGCCGCATCCCGGGGCTCACCTGGAAGCGCCCGGGCTTGACCACGGCCCCCACGACGACCGCCGTGTGGCCCTGGGGCTCGGTGATGATCAGATTGGCGCGTACGAACTTGTCGTAGCGGCGCAGGCCTCGCTCTACGGCTTCCTCCGCGTCCGTCAGGGTCTTTCCCCCAACCGGAATGTCGCCCGCCAGAGGGACGTGCAGCTGACCGAGGGCATCGACGATCAATCCCTCGTAAACCTGCCTGCTCGCCGATACGGTTGTAAGCTCGACCACATCTCCCGGGAGCAATCGAAGGGCATCGGCGGGATCGGATTCGAGACCGCGCAAGACGACGGGCTCGGGCGCCGAGAACGAAGGATCGTCGGTGGGCATCGTCGGCGCCGAGGTGAGGCGATTCCGCATACACCCCATCACGAGCGTGACCGAAAGTAAGAGGGCCGTGCACCGGCGCATATTCCTGATTAGTCTGCCCACTTGCCGTCTGCAAGGTTGAAGTGAGGAACGCCTCGGCTATGCCTATACTGTCCACCAAGGCCCGATGACGAGCAAGAAACCCACCGGATGGGGGGGCGGACCCGATGCGGAGCTGGCACCGCTCATGCGGTTGGTCGACTTCGTGTTGATTTACGTTGCCCTTTGGCTTCCGACGTACGCGCGGGGCGAAGCTTGGGATCAGCGGGCGTGGACCGCGGCGACCGTGGCGGGTGTGCTGTTCATGTTGATCGGGCAGTCGCTGCAACTCTACGGCAGCGACCGCGGCATGCGTCTGAAGCGCGAGCTCGTCCGCGCTTGGGGCGGCTGGTTCGCGGGCGTCGTGCCGACGCTCCTGTTTCTCTTGTTCATCTCGAAGCGCTCGGAGGACTACTCCCGTGTGATCGTCACGGCGTGGTTCTTCCTCGCGCCTCTGATGATCTCGTTGTGGCGAACCCTGGTGACCTTGATCCTCCGCGAGCTGAGAAGCCGCGGCTACAACACGAGGGCGGTCGCGATCGTGGGCATGACGGCTCTGGGCGAAGAGCTCGCTCTGCGGATGCAAGCGCTCCCGTCGCTCGGCCTGCGCGTGTACGGCTTCTACGACGATCGATCGGACGATCGATGCCACCCAATCCCGGAGTCGGTCGGAAAACGCAGAGGCGTGCTCAAGGACGTGGTCGACGCAGCGCGCACCGGAGAGATCAGCCTCATCTACATCGCGCTTCCCTTACGGGCCGAGCCCCGCATCAACCAACTGCTCCGCGAGCTCTCCGACACGACCGCCTCGGTGTACATGGCGGCCGACTTCTATGCTTTCGATTTGCTGCACGCCCGGTGGGGCACCGTCGGCGGAATGCCGACGATCAGCCTTCACGAGACCCCGTTTTACGGAGTCGACGGGTGGCTGAAGCGAATGGAAGACGTCGTGCTGAGCAGCTTGATTCTCGTCCTCATCGCCGTCCCCATGTTGGTGATTGGGCTCTGCGTGAGGCTGACGTCTCCCGGTCCCGCCCTGTTTCGGCAACGTCGCTACGGTCTGAACGGCGAGGTCATCGACGTCTTGAAGTTTCGATCGATGACCGTCACGGAGGATGGCCCGGAAATCAAGCAGGCCACCAAAAACGACAGCCGCATCACCAAGGTAGGCGCGATCCTGCGAAGGTGGAATCTCGACGAATTGCCGCAATTCCTCAACGTCCTCGAGGGCAGCATGAGCATCGTCGGCCCGCGGCCGCACGCGGTTGCGCACAACGAGCTCTACCGAAAGAAGATTCAGGGCTACATGCTTCGTCACAAGGTGAAGCCTGGAATCACGGGATGGGCGCAGGTCAATGGATGGCGCGGAGAGACCGACACCCTCGAGAAGATGGAAAAACGCGTCGAGCACGATCTGGACTACATTCGGAATTGGAGCTTGCTTTGGGACTTGCAGATCATCTTCATGACGGTCTTTGGTTCGGCGGCGCGACGAAATGCCTATTGATGGGAAAGCACGATCGTGAGTGATCTCGAGCAAGAAGCACCTGCCAGCACCCGGCCTCCGAAGCGTCCGGGATGGCCTCTCGATCCGTACCGCCTCAAGCGCGCGCTTTGGAACGCGAGGGTGTCGCTGATCAGCGCCGGCGTGGTCGGTCTGCTGGTCGGCTATTTCGTGGCCAAGGTCGTGATGACGAGCGGCTACGAGACCAGCGCCGTGTTGAAGTACGAAGGCGAGCTCGACCTCCCCGGCCTGCCCCCCACCCGCGACACGATCGGTCCCGCCGCGGATGCGCTGACGAGCCAGTCGGTCCTCAGGGAGATTCGGGAACAGACCGGCTTCCAAGGCAGCTTGACCGCGTTGTCGGCCACGATTGGATATCAGACCGACTTCATGGCGAGTACGATGCGGATCTTCGTCACCGGGCCCACGGGCGAAGCGGCTGCAGAGCGCGCGGGCATCGTGACCGACGTCTTCATGCGCTACCACAAGGAGCGCCAGGCGCGTCGGATCGAGGATGAAATCGCGCGCGTGCGCAATCGCATCGAGGCAGCGGAGCGGGAAGCGGAGGATGCGCGGCGACGATACAACGACTTCCGTGAGGAACACGGCATCGCCGATCTCTCCACGGAGCAAAGATCCATGGTGGAGTCCGCGGCCAAGCTGGAGGCCGACAGCGCGCTCGCCGTATCGGAGGTCCGCGCGCTGGAGGCGCAGGTGCAGAGCCTGGAAACTCAGCTCGCGAGCACGCCCAAGACCAACGTCATCTCGGGCAGCTCGCCGGAGCGCGCGGCATACAACCGATTGCGCGAAGAGCTGGTGGCCGCGAGAGCCACGCTCTCGGACGATCATCCTCGGGTTCAGTCTCTTCAACAGCAAGTGAGTCAGCTGCAATCCCAGCTCCGGAACCCGGGCGCCGCTCCGGGAGACGGCATGGTCGCCCGGAACGCGACCTACGAAGCCATCGACGACCAGCTTCGAGCCGCCAAGGCCAGGCTGACGGCTCTTCGCGAGCGTCAGAAGGGACTCTCGCAGATGGCCGACAAAGCGAAAGACCGCGTCGACGCATTCTCGGAGATCGAGGGACAAGCCGCCGGGCTGCTCGCCAGCGTGACGGTGAACGAGAACCTCATCGGCAATCTCCGCCGTACCGAGGCGGCCCTCGAAGACGGCTTGCGGGATCCTCCGAGCGGCTTCGTCGTCCTCGACCCGGGCGCGGTGCCCGAGCATCCGGTGCGAAACAAGATGAAGATCGTGGTCTTCGGCGCCATTCCGATGCTCAGCTTCGGTCTCGCTCTACTACTCGCCCTGCGAAAAGAGCTCCGGGGCCTTCGTGTCGAGACGCCCTCGGAGGTTGCGTTTTGGGGCAACGGCCCGGTTCTCGGAGCAACCTCGTGGCCGGAGGATCCACACGGCCTCGACGAGCTCGTGGCCGGGCTCGACGACTTCGCCCCGGAGGCCAACGGGAGCCTGCTCGTGGTCGGCGCCACACCCGCCACGGCGCCGCTCGCCTCGGAGCTGGTCGATCGGATGAATCACGACTGGTTTCCGACGCACTCCGCGCCGCCGACCCACGACGTGAATCGTGTCGGTCCGCTGCAAACCCCTCCGCCCGGCCCGTATCCGATTCGACGCGTGGGGAGCACGTCGACGGCATTGGCTCGGCGGCCGTCGGCGCCTCCGTTCGAGCCGGTGCGTCTGGTGCATCGACCGAACGAGCTTCGGCTCGAATCCTGGGAAGGTCCTCACGAAGGCCAAGCGCTGAGGCGCGCGGCGCGCTTGGCCGACCGCGTCATCGTGTTGGTGCGATCGGGTGAGATCTCGGCTCTACGGCTCCACGAGATCGCGAACCGACTCGGCCGGAACCGGGGCGTGGGATACATCGTCGCCAGCTTGCCGAACGAGATGCAGACCCTGCCGGACCGCGCCGGCGACGTAAGTGGCTTCTGGAAGATCTGAAGACCTCGATCCTCAGCGGTACATGCGTTCGGTTTCCTTGCTGACCATGCCGATCGCCGCTCGACGCGGCAGCAATCGACTGAGCAGCATCGACGCCGCCGCGTTGCGACGTCCCGAAACGCCGGTCGGACGTCTACCCAAATCATGCAAGGCCTGCTCGGTGACTTCATCGGGGTCCATGGGCTTCGCCAGGCCTCGCGATGGAATTCGATCGGTCGACGACTCGTAGTTCGGGGTCAGCGTGGCTCCGGCAAGACAGCCGAGAACGTCCACCCCGTGCTCGCGAAGCTCGTACCACAAGCCTTCGGCGAGGATGGCATCGTACGCCTTGGTCGCGGCATAGTTGGCCACCATGGCGGTTCCCTGAAGGCTGCTCATCGAGGACATCAAGATGATTCCGCCTTTCCCGCGTCGAGCCAGCCTTCGTCCGAAATGATGTGCCATGCGCAGCGGGCCAGTCACGTTGACGTCCACGGCCTTCACGTGATCCTCGATCTCGAGATCCAGAAACCTCCCGATCGCGGAGTATGCCGCGTTGTAGATCAGCAAACCCACGTCGAGGTCGTCGGTCGCCGCTTTCATCCCGCTCACCGCGTCGGCCGCTCCGAGGTCGAGGGGATGAACACGGACCTGCACGGAGGTCTTTGCGCGGATTTCCGAGGCCAGGCTTTCCAAGGGCTCGATGCGGCGAGCGACCAAGACGAGGTTCAAGCCCCGCGCTGCGAGCTTCGTCGAAAAAGAGGCCCCGATCCCTTCCGACGCTCCCGCAACGACGGCCCAGGGTCCGTAACGGTCGACGAAATCCTGCATGCTCAAGTCGTCTCGGTGAACGGCGTCTCCGTGGCATACATGCGCTTGATCACGTAGACGGGAACCAAAAACCAGGGCGCGTTGAGCGCCAAAACGAGGCCCGGAGCGGGAGTCGCATGCGGACCCATGAACTCCTCCCCGAGGATGATCGTGACGTTGGTCATCATGACGGATGCCCAAATGATGCTCGGAATGCGAATCCAGTTCTTCCCCTTGGTCCACGCGTAGATGGCGAACACGTAAAAAGGACCGAAGAAGAGAGAATCGATCCAAATCGTCATCCTCCACCATGCAGGCCGGGCCATCAACACCGGATCGAAGTTGCGTCCATACCAGTGAATGATGTCGACCGCGAAAGCGGGCGGCCACAACGGGTACTCCCAGTCACCACTGATGTCCGGAAGCACGATCTGCTCGACGTCGACGATGTAGGTGATGAAGAGGATGTTGATCCAGAAGAAGACCAACACCACGATGTCGCCCTTGCGGCCAGACAGCGGAATCACGCGCTCCATGAGAACCTCGTTCGCTAAAGTTTCCGGGGAGGGTACTCAGCGGATGGCAAAAATCTATGGCGAAGTGCCGGGCGAGAGCTCGCTTTGCGGCAAAAAGCCGAGCCCGACCATGAAGCGAGCCATTTCGGTGAGATAGGCACCGCGATCCATGTGGATGACGTGACTGCCTGGAAACCAGTGGATTCGGCACCGGCCCCAGTGATCCCAGAGCAGCCTGGAGTGCTTGGGAGGGGCGAGGCGATCCCCGACGCCGCCGACGACCATCAAGCGTTTCCGCGGCAGAACGGGCGGGTAGCTCAGCGGAGAGCTGACTGCCACCAGTCGCCGAGCGTCGGCGAGGTCGAGCCCCATGGTCGCGAGGGCGCCACGGAGCAGCAAGCCGATCGGCTGCCACTCGAGAACCAAGTCCGCCAGGCTGACGACAGGCACGTTCGGGATCGCGAACGCGAGTCGATTTTCGACGCTCGCGAGCATCGAGGTCGTGAACCCACCGAGGCTCATCCCGGTGACCCCGATCTGCTCGGCTCCGCGCTCGCGTTGCAGCCAATCGAAGAGAATCCGAAAGTCGTAAACCGATTGCGCGACCGCTTCATTCAGACGCGACGTGCCCCCGGCGAAGTACCCGTGACCGGAGAAAGGCGAATGTTTCGTCTGTCGCGGGCCATGGAATGGGAGCGTGAACAACACGATGTCGCAGCCCATGCGGTAAAACCAGGGCAACGCGAACACCCACTCGTTGATCAGATACCAATCGGCGGTGAACCCGTGAATCGCGACGATGGTCGGACGGGGCCCGTCTCGATGTCGCAAAATGCGGGCATGCGCGACCCGGTTGGCCGCGTGACGCAGGTAAGATTTGTGCTGACTCGGATTGACCGGCTGGAAAGGACTGTCGAACTCGAGGGCCTCGCAAACGCCGTCCTCCGGCTCGAAACGCGGAAGCCATCGCCCCTTGCTGACCCGCATGCGCACGCCCGACGGCGGCTCGTGGAAAAATCGCTTTGGATCGCCCGACTTGGCGATCTCGGCATAGAGCTCCGTGTCACGCACGGCTCTGCGGAGTTGGATCGGATTGTACCCGAGCGGCAGCGCCATGCTCGAGATCATCGACGCCCCGACCGTCCTCAGCACCGTGTCGAAGCTTGCGGCTGCACCGACACGAAGCCGGTCTGCAAAAGCAAGCTCGAACCCCTCGGGGTTGCGTGCGAAGTCACGATCGAGCTCTTCCCACCACAGGCCCTGGGCGAGAAGCGGTGGCGCACGAAGGTACGATTCGTGCGCGATCCGGGACACCACGGAGATCTCATCCACCCCGTCAGCATACCGGATCGCGATCCTACGGCGCCATTTCCGTCTCAACAGTCGGGCTGGATCTCGAAAGGAAGCGCCCCGAGCAACTCCCCCTGCGGGCTTCGAATCTCGACCCGCCAAAGGCCCGGCGCCTTGGCGTTCCGCGTGTAGGCCCAGGTCCGCCAACGGGGAACCGACGCCGGAATCCGGAGCTCGACGCCGCCGCTGACCTCCCCGTTCGGGCCGATGAAGTGGACCACGAGGGTCTGCTCCGAGTCACTCGCGTTGGCAGCCTCGAGGAAGGCGTAGATCCTGTCATTTCCATCGCCGAAGATGGAAGCGGTCGCCGCGGGCTCGCGATCCTCGACGGCCGAAGCCGTCACCAGACGCTCGAGGGTCAGTCCTTCGATCGGCTCGATCCGAGGCATGAATCGACGGTCCGCTTCCGAAGCTTCCTCGGTGTCCTCGCCTCGTCCGCGATCCTCGGGATCCGCATCGACGGCTTGGGGCGCCTCGGTCCCCAGCGTCGAGGTCAAGATCGGTGGCTCCTCGGCCATCCGTTCGACGAGAGCGGACGGCGGGCCAGTCTCCGCCTGCTCACAGCCCGCGGCCGTCACCAGCAGGACCGGAATCAGCAAGAGCGGTGCATTTCGTTTCGGGTCGTGGTGCATGAAACCTCCTCCCCACCCTCGGAGCACGGGGCGTGCCAACCCGAATCCGCCTTCTTTTTCGGCGCTTGGGAGCTTCGAGCGTGTCCATGCAGACGCAACCGTGGGTCAGCGGCCACGCCGCATGTCCCCGGTGTGCCCGGGAGGATTTCGAAAGGCCGCAAAGCTCCCCGTGTCGCGCACTTGCTGAAAGTGGTCGATCGCCCAGCGAACCGAAGGAAACGCGAGATCCGCCGAAGGCAGATCGTCGAAATCGAACAAACCGACCTCTTCGCTCTCGGGACCGGCGGACACGTCGGGCGACAGCAAACGCGCACGAAAGAAGAGCTGAAGCTGACTGATGTGACGCAGGCTGTACAGGGCCAAGAGGTCGATGATTTCGAGCTCCGCCCGCGCCTCCTCCCAGGCCTCTCGAACGGCACCTTCTTCGGGGGTCTCCCCCATCTCGAGAAAGCCAGCCGGCAACGTCCAGTAGCCGCGTCGGGGGTCGATGGCCCGCCTGCACATCAGAAGCTTGTCGTTCCAGGTGGCGACCACCCCGACCACGACCTTCGGGTTCTCGTAGACCACGTAGTCGCAATCCGGACAGATCAGACGTTCGCGGTTGTCGCCGGACGGAACCGTCCGCAGCCTCGGGCCTCTGTCTCGCTCCGCCATGCGCAACCAGTGCTACCACGCTGCAAGCGGGTGATCTATGGCAGGATACCGAGCGCGCCTTAGACTCCGCGGATGGCCTCGAGACCCCGTCTCGGCAGACCCCAGCTCCTCGGCGTGTTTCGACAGCTCAGGCACGGGCTCGGTCTGGTCTGGACGACCAGCCGATCGCTGAGCTTGGTTCTCGCGCTCGCCAGCATGACCGCGGGGCTGCTGCCCGCGGCGGCGGCCTGGGTCGGAAAGCTCATCGTGGACTCCGTGGTTCGGGCGGCCGAAACCGGCGCTTCCGAAGACCAGCAGACCGCGTTGGTGTGGGTTGGCGTCGAGCTCGGAATCATCGTGCTTCTCTCGGCTTCACAGAGGACGCTCAACACGTGCCAGCAATTGCTGCGCGCCCAGCTGGGACAACGCGTGAACGAGATGATCCTGCAAAAGGCGCTCACGCTGGATCTGGCAGCCTTCGAAAGCTCCGAGATCTACGACCGCATGACCCGGGCCCGCCGTGAAGCATCGCAACGTCCGCTGAGCCTGGTGATGCGAACCTTCCAGCTCGCCCAGCATTCTTTTTCGCTGGTCGCGTACGGAGCTCTTCTCTTGCAACTCTCGGTCTGGGCGTTGGTGATCTTGGTCGTCGCCGCCATTCCATCGTTTCTGGTCGAGACGCGTTTTTCGGCCGACGCATTTCGACTCTTCACCTGGCGCGCTCCCGAGACGAGAAAGCAAAACTATCTGGAAGTCCTGCTCGCCCGAGAGGACTTCGCGAAGGAAGTGAAGCTTTTCGACCTCGGACCGGTCTTCCTCGGTCGGTACCGAGACATCTTCCACGACCTGTACGCAGAAGATCGAAGCCTCGCCCTTCGTCGAGGCTCGTGGGGTTTCGCCTTGGGGCTCCTGAGCACCGTGGCCTTCTATGGTGCGTATGCATGGATCGCGCTCGAAACGATCGCGAGGCGGATCACGCTGGGCGACATGACCATGTACTTGCTGGTGTTCAAGCAAGGTCAGTCGGCGTTGGCATCGATCTTGACCTCGCTCGGCGGCATGTACGAAGACACGCTGTACTTGTCGAATCTCTCCGAGTACCTGGAGTACGAGGCGCCGGACGAGGGTGGCGCGGCGATTCAGGGTCCCCTCCCGGGCGACGGGATTCGCTTCGAGGAGGTGAGCTTCACCTATCCGGACGCGCATGCACCCGCATTGCAAGAGGTCAGCTTGCATCTGCGTCCGGGCCGAAAGCTCGCGCTGGTCGGAGAAAACGGCGCGGGCAAGACGACGTTGATCAAGCTGCTGACGCGGCTCTACCGACCGACCGGGGGGCGCATCCTGCTCGATGGTCTCGAGCTCGACGCGTGGGACATCGCGGTGCTTCGGAGGCGCATCGGCGTGATCTTCCAGGACTTCGTGCGCTACCAGCTCGCCGCCGGCGAGAACGTGGGAGTCGGCGACGTACGCGCCTTTTCCGATCCTGCACGCTGGGAAGAAGCTGCCGAAAAGGGCATGGCCCACGACTTCCTCGCGCGACTCCCGGAGGGCTATCAGACCCAACTCGGGCGTTGGTTCGACAAGGGCCAAGAGCTGTCGCTCGGTCAGTGGCAGAAGGTCGCACTCTCGAGAGCCTTCATGCGGGAAGAAGCCGACATTCTGGTCCTCGACGAGCCCACGGCCTCGATGGATGCCGAAGCGGAAGCGACGGTCTTCGAGCGTTTCGGACGACTGGCGTCCGACAAGATGGTGATCCTGATCTCTCATCGGTTCTCGACGGTACGAATGGCCGACGAGATCGTCGTGCTCGAACGCGGTCGCGTGACCGAACGAGGCACCCACGAATCGCTGATGCACCGAGACGGTCAGTACGCGAGGTTGTTCACGCTTCAAGCCGCGGGCTATCGGTGACGCCGAATCGAGCCGGAAGCCGCCTCAGGATGGGTAGAACTTCCGCCCTTCGGAGGCCATGTCACGCAAGAGCTGCGGCGGCTCGAAGCGCTCGCCATATCGAGAATGGAGCTCCTCGGCATCCTGGACGAAGGCCGCCACTCCGTAGTTGTCGATGTACGTGAAGGGCCCGCCCGTGAACGCGGGGAATCCGACCGCCATGATGACGCCGACATCGCCATCGCGAACGTCGGTGATGACGCCCTGCTCGAGACACCGGACCGCTTCGAGGCATTGGACGAACAAGTACCGCCGCTTGACGACGTCCGGGCTCGGTTGCTCGTCGGCCTCTCGAATCCAACGGCTCATCGCATGGGTCAGCTCGGGCCAAAGCCGCTTTCCCTGGTCTGCATAATCGTAAAAGCCGCCCGGAGATCGCGGTGTTCCATCGTCCCGCGGAGGAGGATTTGCACCCCACCGATCGTGGTCCTCGATGAGTGACGCGACGATCGACTGCGCCGGCGACGGCTGCCACTTCTTTCCGGCCGCTTCGGCGTCCTGCTCGGCCTGCTTGGCAACCTTGTACATCGTGCCTAGCCCGACTTGATCCGAAATGCCGAGGGGGGGCATCGGCATGCCGGCAGCCTTCGCCGCATTCTCGATCAGCGCCGGATTGACCCCCTCGACCAACAGATGGTTGCCCTCCGAGATGAACGTGCCGAATACCCTGCTCGTGTAGAAGCCGGGGCTGTCGTTCACGACGATCCCCGCTTTTTTGATCTGCAGAACGTAGTCCCACGCTCGGGCCAAGGTCTCCTCCGACGTCTTCTTGCCGACGACGATCTCGACCATCTGCATGCGCTCGACCGGCGAGAAGAAGTGTAGTCCGATGAAACGCTCGGGACGGCTGGAGGCTTCCGCGAGCTCCGTGATGGGAAGCCCCGACGTGTTCGAGGCGAAAATCGCCTCGTCATCGAGGCGCATGTCGGCATCACGGGTCACGTTCGCCTTGAGGTTTCGGTCTTCGAAGACCGCCTCGACGACGACGTCGCACCCCCGCAGATCGTCGTAGCTCTCGGTCGGGTGAATGCGCCGCAAGATCGCCTCGACTCGCTCCGGCGTCGTGCGGCCTTTCTTCAGACGCCTCTCGAGTGCCTTTGCGACCATCTCTTTGCCGCGCTGAGCGCTCGCCAAGTCGCGATCCACCAGCACCACATCGATCCCGGCCTTGGCCGACACGTGCGCGATGCCCTGTCCCATCAGGCCCGCACCGAGGACACCCACCTTCTTGGTTTCGTGTCGCGGGACGTCTTTGGGTCGGCGTGCACCCTTCTGGCACGCCTGAAGGCCGAAAAACAAGGTCCGCAACATGCTTCGAGCCGTGGGATCTTGCAGTACGCGGATGAACTGCCGCGTCTCGACTCGGCCTGCTCGGTCCATCGGGAGGCCGAGACCCTCGTACACCGACTGCAGAATCGCTTGCTGGGAAAGCATGTTCCCGTACGTGTTCGCATGGGTCATCGCATTGGAGCCCATCATCGTTTGCGCGAACGTGACGGAGCCCGCGCCACCGCCGGGAACCTCGTAGCCCTTTTCGTCCCACGGCTGGGTGGCTTTGCCCACCTTTTCGATCCAGCGCTTGGCTGCCGGCACCAGATCGTCGGGCTCGACGAGCTCGTCGACCAACCCCTTGGCGAGCGCCTGCTCGGGGTCGAGCTGGGTTCCTCGCATGATGAGGGCGAGCGCCCCCTGGATGCCGATGAGGCGTGGCAAGCGTTGGGTGCCGCCCGCGCCGGGCATCAAGCCGAGGCCGGCTTCCGGTAATCCGACCTGGGCGTGACGCTCGTCGACCAGGATGCGGCGATGGCACGCAAGCGCGACCTCGTATCCACCTCCCAGAGTCACGCCATTGAGCGCCGCCACCACTGGTTTGCCACAGGTTTCCATGCGGCGTAGCTGGTCGAGCACGGCACCCGTTCGCGCCAAGAAATCCGCCGCGTCGATCGGACCCGAGCCGAGCTGCTCGATCTGCTGCAAATCGCCTCCCGCGACGAAAACCCCTGGCTTGCCGGACGTCAACACGATGCCTTTGACGTTCTCGTCGGCGACGGCCCGCTCGACCGCCGCACCGAGCTCGGCCAGCGCATCGCCGCTCAGGACGTTCATGGGCCGGTTGGGGTCGTTCCACGTCAGGACGGCAATGCCGTCGTCCACTCGATAATCGATGATCGCCATTTTCCTCAAACCCGTTCGATGATCGTGGAAGTCCCCATGCCGGCGCCGACGCACAGGCTCACCAAACCCGTGCTTCGATCCCGGCGCTCGAGCTCGTCGAGAATGGTGCCGAGCAGCATCGCGCCGGTCGCACCCAGCGGATGTCCAAATGCAATCGCGCCTCCGTTGACGTTCGTGATCGAGTGATCGATACCCATCTCGTCCATGAACAGGAGGCAAACCGAGGCGAAAGCCTCGTTGATCTCCCACAGATCCACGTCCGAAGCGCGCATGCCCGCCCTCGAAAGCGCCTTCTTGGACGCCGGCGCGGGCCCGGTGAGCATGATGCAGGGCTCCGTGCCCACCGTGGCGGAGCGCACGATCCGCGCTCTCGGCTCGAGGCCGAGCCGGTCGCCCGCTTCCTTGCTGCCGAGCAAGACGGCGGCAGCGCCATCGACGATACCCGACGAGTTGCCGGCATGGTGCACGTGCTCGATGTGCTCGACGTCGGGGTGCTTCTGAATCGCCACCGCATCGAATCCGAAGTTGCGGCCCATCATCTCGAAGCTCGGCGGGAGCTGGGCGAGATCGGCCAGCGTGGTTCCGGGACGCATGTGCTCGTCCCGTTCGAGCATGGTGACGCCGACGGCGTCCTTCACCGGGATGACGGAACGATCGAAGTATCGGTTCTCCCAAGCCGCCGCTGCGCGGCTCTGGCTCTCGACGGCAAACGAGTCGACGTCGTGGCGGCTGTGGCCGTGCTTGGTGGCGATCAAATCCGCGCTGATGCCCTGCGGGACGAACGACGTGCTCCAGGCGAGCTCTGGATCGGCGGACCACGCGCCGCCCGACGCACCCATTGGAATTCGGCTCATGCTTTCGACACCGCCCGCGACGATCAGGTCGACGTCACCCGCTTTGACCTTTGCGGCGGCGATGTTCACGGCCTCGAGCCCCGACGAGCAGAAACGATTCAACTGGAACCCCGGCACGCCTTCGTCGTAGCCGGCCATCAGCGCGGCCATTCGACCCACGTTGGCGCCCTGCTCTCCCACCGGCTCCACGCAGCCGAAGATCACGTCCTCGATCTCCTTGCTGTCGAAGCCACCTCGCTCGGGAAGCACCCGCAGAACGGCCTTGGCGAGCTGCAAGGGCGTGGCGTCCGCGAGCGCGCCGTCCTTTTTTCGCCCCTTGCCGCGGGGTGTGCGTACTGCGTCGTAAATGAAGCACTCGGTCATCGAATCTTCCTTTCGGGGGTTCCGAGCGCGCGGCTTCGGACCCGCCAGCGGCTGCAGCCGCCGTGACTGAAACATGTTCTAGTTTGCGCGCGACGACCGCGCAAACGCCGGCCGCGCTAGCCGTCCACCGCCCAATAGAAGTCGGCGGCGCGCTCCTCGGCGGGCCGGTCGAGCTCGGCCTCCAGCTCCTCTTCGGTCACGGGCAACACGACCGCGTAGGGCTCTGCGCCTCGTTTGGCGGCCCGGTCCGGGATGCCGAGGCCGTATTTCACGTGCACGCGGCCCGCGAAAACGATCATCTTCGCCGGACCGGCCGGTCTCGCCAGCGTTTCGGCCACGCGAGCACCCATCGTTTCGTCCCAAACCACCTGCGCGGCGTAGTACTGCTCCACGGTTTCCTCGGCGGCGTGCTCACCCACGTCGAACTCGGCGTCGAACAGGGCCCTGTGCTCGGGATGGTCGAGATCGAGCTCGGGAAGGCGCTCTGCCTGCTCGGGAGGCAAGGAGCCCAGCCCGTCCTTGGCGATCGCATAGCTCAGCTCCCGCGGTGCATTGAGCGCCACCACTTCGATCCCGCGGTTGCGCGCATATTCCAAGATGGGACGGTAGAGGCTGAAATCGAAGCCCCATCGTTGGTCGTACTCGGTGTCCCGTCGAAGAACGCTCTCGTCGATCAAACCGGCGCTCCATTCGTCGAGCGGCTGCTGAAAGGGAACCTGAAACATCTCCATTCCGATGGCGAGCGACGGCTCGTAGCGGTGCAGCTCCTTCAGGATCGAGTACTGGACCGCGTGGTCGCTCGGCTCGTCGTGGCGTTCACCGACGTAGACGACCCGTTTGGCGCGAAGCGCTGCCAGAAATTCTTCTGCGCTCACCTTTCGGCCCGTCTTCGCATCGACGAGCGAGAGCGACCCAGGCTCTTCTCGAACGATCGAGTCCGCCGTGCGGGGCTCCCTGCCGGTGGACGCCGCGCACCCCATGCAGACCATCAACGTGAAGGCGAGCAACCTCATGTTTCGGGGGGAAGGAAAAGCGCCTCTCGGTAGTATCGCAGCTCCTCGATCGATTCCAAGAGGTCGTCCATGGCGCGATGGCTTCCCTTTTTCGTCGGTCGCCCCGCGTACTTCTTGGGGAACCAACGGAGCGCGAGCTCCTTGATCGTCGAGACGTCGATGTTGCGGTAGTGAAACCAAGCCTCCAGCTCGGGCATGTAGCGCGCGAGGAAGCGGCGATCCTGGTGGATCGAGTTGCCGGCGAGTGGAACCTTTCTCTTCTCGGTGTGCTCGGCGAGGAACTGCAGGATGGCTGCCGAGGCCTCGGCTTCGTCGATGGTCGATTGCCGAACTCGCTCGGTGAGCCCCGACTCCCCGTGGTGCTTCGTATTCCACTCGTCCATGGCGCCGAGGAGGTCGTCCGGTTGTTTGATCACGAGGTTGGGCCCCTCGGCGATCAGCTTCAGATCGCCATCCGTCACGAGCACCGCCACCTCCAGGATCCGTTCCCTGTCGGGATCGAGGCCCGACATTTCCATGTCCATCCACGCGATCGCTGTCATGGCTCGGGGAGGCTTAGCATGGGCCGCGCGGATCCGCCTTCGGCGCCTGGTTCGGCATTGAACTCACCGTGAACTGGCGTATAGACTGGCCAGCCGACCAAGACTGTCTTAGAGAGCGCACGTGCAACCAAGCGACCGAAAGCTGAGTCAGCTCCGCCAGCTCGAGGCGGAGAGCATCCACATCATCCGCGAGGCGGCGGCTGAATTCGGTAACCCCGTGATGATGTACTCCGTGGGCAAGGACTCGTCGGTCATGCTCCGGCTCGCCGAGAAGGCGTTCTCGCCAGGTCCGCTCCCGTTTCCGCTGTTGCACGTCGACACGACCTGGAAGTTCCAGGACATGTACCGGTACCGCGATCGGATCGAGGCCAACCTCAAGGGCAAGCTGATCAAGTACACGAACCAGGAAGGTGTCGCGATGGGGATGAACCCCTTCGACTTCGGGAGCAAGAAGTACACCGACATCATGAAGACCGAGGCGCTGAAGCAAGCGTTGACGAAATACGAGTTCGATTGCGCCTTCGGTGGAGCGAGACGCGACGAGGAGAAGTCGCGCGCCAAGGAGCGCATCTTCTCCTTCCGCGACAGCCATCACGTCTGGGATCCGAAGAATCAACGCCCCGAGCTCTGGAACGTCTTCAACGCCCAGATCAAGAAGGGTGAGAACGTTCGGGTCTTTCCATTGAGCAATTGGACCGAGCTCGACGTGTGGCTTTACGTCTGGCTGGAGGACATCCCCGTCGTTCCTCTGTACTTCGCCGCGGAGCGACCCGTCGTGGAGCGTTCAGGCACCTGGATTCTGATGGACGACGAGCGAATGCGCCTGGAGCCCGGCGAGAAACCACAGATGAAGAGAGTGCGGTTTCGAACGCTTGGTTGCTATCCGCTGAGCGGAGCCGTCGAATCGGACGCGGACACGGTTCCCAAAGTCATCCAGGAGATGCTCCTGAATCGATTCTCCGAACGGCAGGGGCGCCTCATCGATTTCGACGAAGAGGGATCGATGGAGGTCAAAAAGCGCGAGGGATATTTCTGAGCCCGCGTCGAGGGCTTCGGGGAAATGCATGACGAGTGAAGAAGATCTGATTCGCGACGACATCGAAGCTTATCTCGCGAGCTATCAGGAAAAAGAGCTGCTTCGGTTCGTGTCGGTGGGCTCGGTGGACGACGGCAAGTCGACCCTGATAGGCCGCATTCTCTACGACACCGGCATGGTCTTCGAGGATCAAATGGCTGCCGTCCGTGCGGCGTCGAAGTCCGACAAGCCAGACTTGGCGCTGTTGACCGACGGGTTGAAGGCCGAGCGCGAGCAGGGAATCACCATCGACGTCGCCTACCGCTACTTCACGACGGCCAAGCGCAAGTTCATCATCGCGGATACGCCGGGACACATCCAGTACACCCGCAACATGGTCACCGGTGCTTCGACCGCGGACGTCGCGCTGATCCTCATCGATGCCCGTCACGGGGTCCTCCAGCAGTCGAGGCGCCACGCGTACATCGCGTCGCTGCTGGGCATTCCCCATCTCGCGGTGTGCGTGAACAAGATGGACCTCCGCGATTACTCGCAACGCGTGTACGACGAGATCTGCGCGGACTTCATGGAGTTCGGCAAGACGTTGCGCTTCAAAGACATTCAGTTCTTCCCGGTGAGCGCTCTGGTCGGAGACAACGTGGTGAGCGACAGCGAGAACACGCCCTGGTACGAAGGGCCCAACGTTCTCGAATACCTCGAGACGGTTCCAATCTTGGAGGACCGGAACTTCGAAAACTTTCGATACCCGGTCCAGTACGTGATCCGTCCCAATCTCGACTATCGGGGTTTTGCCGGAGAGGTCGCTTCGGGTGTGATCTCCAAGGGCGACGAGATCGTGGCGCTTCCCTCCGGAAGGAGCTCGACCATCAAGGCGATCGACACGTACGACGGCGAATTGGACCAAGCTTTTGCCGGTCAATCCGTGACGATTCGGCTCGCCGACGAGATCGACATCAGCCGTGGCGACATGATCGTCAAACCGAACGACCTGCCTCGCGTGACGCGTCGATTCGATGCGCACATCGTCTGGATGCACGAGAAGCCGCTCGACACCGAGAAGGCGTATCTGGTGAAACACACCACGCAGACGGTGCGGGCCCAAA
Organism: uncultured Sandaracinaceae bacterium; assembly: GCA_964495565.1. Lineage (GTDB taxonomy): Bacteria > Myxococcota_A > Polyangia > Polyangiales > Houyiibacteriaceae > SG8-38. The sequence continues at coordinate 39,786 of CAZBWQ010000002.1, forward strand.
TCGACAAGATCTACCACGAAATCGACATGGACACGCTGGCCGAGAAGCCCTGCGATGGCTTGCGGCTCAACGACATTGCGAAGGTGAGACTGAGCTGTCACCGGGCGCTGTACGTCGATGATTATCAGCGCAACCGCGAGACGGGTGCGTTCATCGTCATCGACTCACTCACCAACAACACGGTCGGTGCTGGCATGATCGCGCTCGCATCGGGCGATCAGAATCTCGCAGACGTGATGCGAGAGCTTCATGCCGAGTCGGCGATGGAGCCCAAGACCTTCGTCAGCCCGAGCGAGCGCATGGAGCGGTTCGGGCAGCGCGGTGCCACGGTGTGGCTCACGGGATTGCCCGGCTCCGGACGTTGGACCCTGGCCTACGCCCTCGAGCGCAAGCTGTTCGACTTGGGCCGGACCGCCACGGTCGTGAGCCCGGTCGGCGAAGATCTTCGCTCGATGATCTCGGCCGCGAAAGCAGTCACCGACGCGGGCTTGATCAACATCTGCGCCTTTCCGAGCCCGACCCACAACGATCGGGAGCTGCTCGTCGACCGCATCGGCAAGGACAACGTCGTGCAAGTATACGTAAATACGGATGAATCGCTTTGTCGAGAGCGCCGGCCCGACGCGGACTTTTCGAGCTTCGAGCCGCCGGACAATCCCGACATCGTCGTGGCTCTCGACGAGATCCGAATCGACAAAGCCGTCCAAATCATTCTCGACGCCCTCGAAAAGCGCGGACAGTTCGAGCCGGCGTAGGGACTCGGGTGACGACGGTGCCGTCGTGATTGTCGAGCTCCTGAGCGTCGTCGCGCCGGTATTCCTCATCGCGATGGTAGGCCTGTTGTGGGCTCGTCTAGGCGCACACTTCGACGAGGTATCGATCTCTCGCTTGGTGCTGAACGTGGGCATCCCCTGCCTCTTGTTCCGCAGCCTCACGACGATCGACGTGCCCCCGGCCGCCCTCGCGCGGATGGCCGGTCTGGCCGCCGCAGCCATGAGCATGTTCGCATTCTTCGGTTGGATCGTTCTCCGTACGATGCGACTCCCCGCACACACCTTTCTCGGTCCACTGATGTTCACGAACTCGGGCAATCTGGGTCTCCCGATCTGCCTGTTCGCGTTCGGCGAGCCTGGGCTCGCCCTCGGGATGGCGTACTTCGCCGTGTCGTCGACCTGCCATGTCGTGCTCGGGGGACCCTTGTTTTCCGGAACGTTCAGTCTGCAACCGCTGTTCCGCTCACCGTTGACCTGGGCGGTCGTCATCACCGTCATGGTGGTGGCGCTGGGGCTCGATGTTCCCACCTGGATCGCGCGAACCACGACGCTCTTGGGCGACATCGCGATTCCTCTGATGCTGCTGACCCTCGGTGTGTCGTTGTCCCGGATGCATCCGGAGGCGTTGGGCAGAACGGTGGTGCTGTCGTTCGTGCGACTCGGGCTCGGCGTCGCAAGCGGGCTGCTGTTGACCTCTGCGCTCGGTGTGCAGGGTTTGACGCGCAAAGTTCTCGTGCTGCAGGCTTCGATGCCGGTGGGAGTCTTGAATTACCTGTTCGCCCACCGATACGCGCGAAGCCCGGAGCAGGTGGCCAGCCTGGTCCTGGTCAGCACGCTGCTGTCGGTCGTCACGATCCCGATCTTGCTCGTTTGGCTCTGAGCCATTTCACCGGGGCGCTCAGAGCTGGTCGAGTGGAAGCTCACACTCGTCGCGGAGCCGGCACCCGCTGCACTCGCTGCCCTGCCAGATCCGGTCGAAGCGCTCCTGAACGGCATCGATCATCTGCTCGTCGGCCGTCACGATGCCGATCTCGAAGTTCCGACGTCCTTCGCCCTTGGCCCCGAGGCCCGCTCCCGTCCAGTTGGCGCTTCCGAGATACAGCAACCTCGCGTCGACCACGACCGTTTTCAAGTGCACCCTAGGACACCTTCGGAGCTCGATGCCGCCACCGACCAGCTCGGGATGCGCATCGAAGCTTCGACGGAAAGCACGCGAAGGCATCGATGCATGGAGCACGCGGATCTCCAGCCCTTGGCGCGCGAGCTCGGCGAAGACGCGAAGCACCGATCTGTATCGGGAACGCCGCGTCCCGAGCACCCGAGGTCCTTCCACCATCACGTCTTTCAGGTTGGCCGTGGCGATCCAGATGCTGTGCTTGGCGTCGAGCACGGCTTCCATGACACGCTCGTAGTGGTCGCGATCGAACAGCAGCTCCAGGGGAACGGAACGCTCCATCCGAGCGAGCTTACGTCACCCCGCGCATCCCCATCCATTTCGCGGCATCACGCCCGAATGCAGCGCCGTACGACTTTCATGAGGGTTTCGGTGCCCCACGCGAGGCCGTCGACCGGGATTCGCTCGTCGTGACCATGAAACATGTCCGCGAATCGCATGTGAGGAGGCAACCTGACGGGTGCGAAGCCGTACCACTTGGCTCCGAGCGAGGTGAATGCCTTCGCGTCGGTGAAGCCCTGCAAGACGAAAGGGACCACCGGCGCGTCGGGCGCGCGCTCGGCCATCACCTCGTGGATCACCGAATACAACGACGACTCCTTGGGCTCCGTCACCACCGGCGGCAGCGAATGAACGACGTCGATGTCGATGTCGGGCCCGAGCACGTCTCGAAGCTCTCGCATGAAATCGTCTTGGCTCTGCCCCGGCAGAATTCGTCCGTCGATCTCCGCCTCGGCGCGACCCGGGATCACGTTCACCTTGCTGCCGGCGCGGAGCACGGTGGGCGAGGCGGTGTTGCCGAGCAGCGCCCGAAAAGCTCGTCGGGCCGAGGGATCGGGGAGCGCGCGGAGCATGGCCGGGCCGAATCGAGGGCTGCCGAGCGCTTTGATCACGGGCCTCATGGGACCGGGGAGGTGCGATGCGAGCGCGCCGACGAATGCCTGGACGGGCGCCGATGCGTGATGAGGCAGACCCTGTTTGCCCAGCCGGGCGATCGCTTCGGTGAGTTGGACGACCGCCGAATCCTCGCGAGGCATGGAGCCGTGTCCTGGCTCTCCGGTCGCTCGGGCGCGAACCCAGCAAACGCCCTTTTCCGCGACTTGGACGGTGAAGAACGTTCTGCCGGCAACCTGGATGTTGAAGCCGCCCCCCTCGCCGATCGCGAACTCGCTCCGCACGAGATCCGCGTGGTTTTCGCAGAGCCAAAGCGAGCCGTGTCGGCATCCCGCTTCCTCGTCGGCGACCCCCGCGAAAATCAGGTCACGCGCGGGCCGTACGCCTTCTTTGGCGAGCCGCGTGATGATCGCGACGGACATCGCCGCCATGTTCTTCATGTCGATCGCGCCTCGACCCCACAAGCAGCCATCGTGGACCTCGCCACAAAAGGGCGGGTGCTTCCAGGCGGAAGGATCGGCCTCCACGACGTCGAGATGTGCGGTCAGCAGCAGAGGAGGCTCTTCACCCGTCCCGCGGAGCCGGCTCACCACGTTGCCGCGGCCGGGAGCGCTTTGCAGCAACACCGGCTCGAGGCCTCCCGCACGGAGCTCCTCGGCGAGGAGCTCAGCGGCCGCCAGCTCGTTTCCCGGAGGGTTGGTGGTGTCGATCCGAAGAAGCCGTTGGCACAGATCGAACGCATGCTCGACGAGCTCCAGGTCCGCGCGACTCATGGCCCGTCACTCACCCTTGCCCGAAGCGCTCTTCTTCTTTCGGCTCTTCTTGGCGCTGCCTCGCTTCTTCGCGGCTGCCTTCTTCGGTGGCTTGAGCTTCCTCTTCTCGGTGGCTCCCGACTCTTCGACACTCGCCTTGAGAGCTTCGAACAGATCGATGACCTTCGCTTTGGGCGCCTCGGGAGTCGTCGTGATTTCATGGCCCGCGATCTTCTCTTCGACGGCCTGCAGAACGCGCGCGCGAAACTCGTCTTCGAACTTCTCGGGCTCGAAGCGCTCGACGCTGAGCTGCTCGATCAACTGACGGGCCATGTCGAGCTCGGCGGCCTTGAACGAGATGTCCTCACCGAGATCCAGCTCGCCGAAGTCGCGAACCTCGTTGGCGTAGAAGAGCTGGTGCATGATGAGCCCCTCCTGGTAGGGCCGAATCAACACGAGGTGACTCTTGCCGCGAGCGATGTAACGCCCGAGCGCCACTTCGCCGGTATCGCTCATCGCTTTCGACAAGAGCCTGTAAGCCTTCTGCCCGCCCTTGTCCGGACCCAGGTAGTACGACTTGTCGACATAGACGAAATCGACCGTATCGAGCGGAACGAACTCGATGATGTCGAGGTTGTGCGTCTTCTCTTCTTCGAGGGCCTTCAGCTCCTCGGGGTCGAAGCGAACGTATTGACCTTTCGCGTACTCGTAGCCCTTCACGAGGTCGGAGCGAGGGACGACCTCCTCGTGGACGGGACAGTAGACCTGATACTTGATTCGACTTCCACACTCGTCGTGCAACTGATGGAAGCTGATGCCCTCCGCGCTGGCTGCGGTATAGATCTTGAACGGAATCGAAACGAGGCCGAAGGACAGAGTGCCGGAGCTGATCGCACGCGCGGGCATCGAACCATGATAGATCGCATCTCAGGATTGGCGAAGCGTTGAATAAATCCGAAGACGAACGACTCTCGCGCTACCGAAAAAAGCGCGATCCCGGCAAAACGAAGGAGCCGTTCGACGCTGAACCCGCGCGCAGGAGCGGAGTCACGAAACGTGGACGTTTCGTCGTGCATCGTCACGAGGCCAGACGCCTTCACTACGATCTGCGCATTCAAGTCGGCGGTGTGCTGGAGAGCTTCGCGGTTCCCAAAGGGCCGAGCCTGCGCGTCGGCGAAAAACGGCTCGCCATTCGGACGGAGCCCCACCCTCTTCGCTACCTGGGTTTCGAGGGAATCATTCCAGAGGGCAACTACGGTGCGGGCGCGATGATCGTGTGGGATCGGGGACGCATCTCCTATCTCGAGCATTCCGCCGAAGAAGGCCTGGAAAAAGGCGCGCTTTCGTTCGAGCTTTCGGGGTTCAAGCTCCGAGGCCGCTTCAGCCTGGTACGCACCTCCGGTGATCGAGGAGGAGACGAGGAGCAATGGCTGCTGATCAAACGCGATGACGCCTTTGCGGAAGATCGAGACGTGCTCGAGACAAGCCCGCGGAGCGTGTTGTCGGGGCTGACCGTCTCCGAGCTTCAGAACGCGAAGGACATTCATTCGGCAGCGGTCGAGCAGGCACGAGCATGGGGCGCACCGAAGAGCGAGATGCGCGCGAGCCGTTTGACGCCGATGCTTTGCTCTACGTACGACGCGCCGGTCGATCGGGCTGGTTGGCTCTACGAGCTGAAGCTCGACGGCGTCCGCATCTTGGCGGAGCGCAAGGGCGACGAAGCGCGTCTCTTCTATCGCACGCATCGCTCCGCGACGTCCGCCTTTCCAGAGGTCGTGGAAGCTCTGCGCGCTTTGTTGACCGACGACGTGATCCTGGACGGGGAGATCATCGCGTTCGACGAGAAAGGCCTTCCTTCATTCCAGAAGCTGGCGAGCCGCCTGCACGTGCGCCGTCCCGCCGACGTACGTTTCCTCCGGGATGCAGTGCCCGCGATCTTCGTCGTGTTCGACGTGCTGCAGCTCGGCGGCCGCGACTCGAGGTCCCTGCCCCTGCACCAGCGAAAGGCATTGCTCGAGAGGGTGCTGCCTGGGCAGGTCGGTGTGATCCGCAGGCTGGACCATTTCGAAGATGACGGTCGACGCCTGCTCGCCTTTTGCGAGGAACATGGGCTGGAAGGGCTCGTGGCCAAACGCACCGATTCGCTCTATCGCGTCGGCCCCCAGCGCACGCGAGATTGGGTCAAGATCAAGCGTGTGCGTGAGGACGACTTCGTCGTACGAGGCTACACCGCTGGAAAAGGCAGTCGAAAGCGTCTGGGCGCGTTGGAGCTCGGGACCTATCGGGACGGCGAGCTTCAGCCGTGCGGAAAGGTGGGAAGCGGGCTGTCGGATGCCGAGATCGACCGCTTGTTGCCGAAGCTCGAAGCCGACGAGCCCATCGTGGTGCGCGTTCGTTACGCGGGTTGGACCGACGAGGGAAACCTCCGGCATCCGGTGTACGTGGGAATTCGTACCGACGTGTCTCCGCAAGACGTGGTGCTCGCACCGAAGTTGGAAGACGCCACCATGATCGGCCACGCGGACGATGCGCGCGCCGATCGAATCGTGGGCAAGGCACGGCTCACGAATCAGGACAAGGTATTTTGGCCGGCCGACGGGATCACCAAGGGCGATCTCTGCGATTACTACGAAGCCATCGCCCCCGTTCTCCTTCCCCACCTTCGGGATCGACCCGTCACGCTGGTGCGCTACCCCGACGGGATCGAGGGCAAGAGCTTTCATCAATGGCGCATTCCCGATTCGGCTCCCTCTTGGGTTCAGTCGCTTCGCCTTCGGTCGCCAGAGCTCGACGGCAAGGAGGTCAGCACGATCCTGATCAACGATCTGTCGTCACTGATGTACGTCGCCAATCTCGGGTGCATTCCGCTGCACGTCATCGCGGCTCGCGCCGCCTCGCTGGATACTTGCGACTTCTTGACCCTCGATCTCGACGTCGAGCTGGCGAGCTTGGAAGCGGCCATTCCGATCGCGCTGACCTTGCGGGACTTGCTCACGCAGATCCAGCTTCCGAGCTTCCCGAAGACGTCCGGCAAGAATGGACTGCACGTGCTCGTACCATTGGGCGAAGGGCTCCCGTTCGACTTGGCCAAGCAGCTGCTCGAGCTCATCGGGACGATCGCGCTTCGACGCCACCCGCAGGATGCGACCATGGAGCGACGAAAAGACGCGCGCGGATCACGCGTGCTCATCGACGTGGGGCAAACCGGTCCTCTTCGGACCATCGCAGCCCCCTACTCGGCTCGTGCCGTTCCGGGGGCTCAAGTGTCGACCCCGCTGTCGTGGGACGAGGTAGGCCTCGGGCTCGACCCGTCGGCCTTCGACCTCTTCACGGTGCCCGATCGGGTACAGACTCTCGGCGATCCCATGGCAGACGCGTTTTCGGGCACGCTCGACCTGGACGAGACGATGCGCCGGCTGGGCGAGCTCATCGAGTCGGACGACGCAACTTGATCCGCGCCGCACATTGGCTCACTTTCTTCGGTCTGATGAGCCTCTTCGAGCAACTCGGTGGAGAGCCCGCGCTTCGCGCCGTCGTCGATGACTTCGTCGACCGTTGCTTTGCCGACACGATGATTGGCTTCATGTTCGCGCGAGCCGACCGGGATCGAATCAAGCGCTTCGAGTACGAGCACGCCGCACAGCACCTCGGAGCACCTGTCGAGTACGGCGGACGTCCGCTCGACCAGGCACATCGCCCACATCGAATTTTCGGTGGCCAGTTTGCGCGTCGACGGCAGATCTTGATCGAGACCTTGCGGGACCACGATGCGCCGCAGGAAGTCATCGAGGCGTGGGTAGGCCATCAAGACTCCCTGCGCCACTTGATCACCCGCGATCGAGACTCGAGCTGTCGAGGCTGACCGTGACCGTGACGCGACAAGGCCTCGTGGTTCGCTCGACCGCTGGGTTCGTGGACGTCCTGATCGATGGCGAGATCGTGCAAGCTCGCATCCGAGGGCGATTGAAGAATGCCCCTCTCGGCGCCGAGATCTGCGTCATCGGCGATCAGGTCTTGGTTGCCCAGCCCGATGCACGAAGCGCCGTGGTGGTCGAGGTGTTGTCCCGCAAGAGTCGGTTCTCTCGGCGGCAACCCGGTCGCGGACCGCTGCGCGAGGACGTCCTGGTCGCGAACTTGGACCAGTTGCTGGTCACCTTCAGCCACCGCCAACCTCCGATCAACCTTCGTCTTCTCGATCGCTTCCTGGTCATGGCCGAGCATCAGGCCGTCGTCCCGCAAATCGTCGTGAACAAATGCGACCTCGCGCGAGCCGGCGATCTCGAATGGCAACGCACGTACACGTCGATCGGCTACACCGTCTTGAACGTCAGCGCCGAAACGAAAGAGGGACTGAGCGCCTTGAAGGACGCGCTTCGCGACAAGATTTCGGCTTTCGTAGGCCCTTCCGGCGTCGGCAAGAGCAGCCTGATCAACCAAATTCTGCCTGATCTCGACCTGGGGACCGCGGAGATCAGCGCCCACCACGGCAAAGGGCGACACACCACGCGAGTGGCTTCGTTGCACCCGCTGCCCGAGGGGGGATTTTTGGCGGACACGCCCGGGATTCGCGAGCTCGGCACCTGGCAGCTGCCAGCCCGGGACTTGGATCGATGCTTCCCCGAGCTCGTGCCTCACCTCGGGCTTTGCGCGTTTCGAAGCTGCAGCCACACCCATGAACCTGGATGCGCGGTGGTCGAAGCCGTCGAATCCGGTCGCATCGACCCGGGGCGCTACGAGAGCTACCTGCGTCTCCGAGACGAGGCAGGAGCCTAGGGCTCGTCGCGAGTGAGATCGAACTGCGCACGCGCCACCGCGTCGGAGGTCACAGCCACCTTCCGGCTCACCCGGCGCCCGTCCGGAAGCTCGAAGTCGAACGTCACCCGGCCCAGGGGGGCGTACACGGTCTTCATCGGGGTACGCCCGATCAGGTCACCGGCGATGTAGACGTCGCTCGGGGGCGTGGTTTCCACGCTCACGCGGCCGAACGAGCCCGGGGACGCGCCACCTTGCTTCCCGACCAAGCCGGCCGTCACTCCGGCCGTTTCGCCGTGCGACACCTTCACGGTGGTCGACCACGAAGCGAAGCCCGGCGCTTCGACGCGGACTCGGTAGTCACCCGGCATCAGCCCGGTGAGCGCAACCGGTGCGACGCCTTGCTCCTTCCCATCCAAGAAGACTTTGGCTCCGGGTGGAGAGGAGGCCACCAAGATGCGTGCGCCGTGTTGTTGAAGCAGGGGGTTTTCGTCGATCGCGACCTCGGGCGGTGGCTCTTCTTCGAACAAGCTCTCGAAACGGCCTACCGCGTCCTTGACCACGTCCGTCTGGTCGTACGCGACCACCAGGCCCCCGCCGAGAAGGAGGGCGAGCACCGCCAGGTGCTTCCAACCGAAGCCCGAACGCCGGCTGGCCGCGGCAGTTGCCTTCTGCTTCTTTTTCGTTCGCTTGCGTGCCGGCTGAGGAGCTTCTCGCGCGGTGGCACCCGGCGGAAGGCCATCCATGTTGGAGTTGCTCGCGCTCGGCGGCGGCGGAAGTGGCGCGACGACCGGCGCGTCGATGAGGTGCCCGAGATCGACCTGGTCCTGCGGACCGTCTACCTCGAGCTCCCGAATGGCGCCCGGAACGTGCGATACGTACGACTTCGCCGACGACGAGGAGCCGTTGTTGTTGCTGACCATGTCGATCGTAATCGATGCGCCGAAAGGAACCGTGTCGACCCGCGGCCCGCGGGAGAAGTCCTCGGGGAAGACCTTCTTGACGAAATCCGCCACCTCGCGCTGCTTCGCGAATGCCTCGTGGGCGCGTCCGAACCGCTCGAGCTCGTTGGCGAGCTCCTCCGCGGTGGCAAATCGGTCTTTCGCGTCTTTCGCGAGCGCCTTTTGGAGAATCTGGTCGAGCTCCTCGGGAGCGTCGGGAAGTCGATCGCGGAGCGATGGCACCGGGTCCATGATGACCGCACGCATGGTGGCGGCTTCGGTCTGGCGCCGATAGAGCGACTTCCCGGTGAGAGTCTCGAAAATGCAGACGCCGAGCGCGAAGATGTCGAGGCGATGATCCGCTTTGCCCGCAGTGCACTGTTCGGGCGCCATGTATGCGAACTTGCCCTTCACGACCCCAGCCTGGGTCTTGTGGGCTCGGTGGTCCGCCTTGGCGATGCCGAAATCGAGCAACTTCACGGCGCCGTTGTAGCCGATCATGATGTTGTGCGGCGAAACGTCGCGATGGATGATGTTCAGCGGCTCCCCGTGCTCGTCGTTCGCGATGTGCGCGTAGTGAAGCGCTCGAGCCACGTCGACTCCCATGCGAATGGCGACCGGTACCCCGACACCGCCCGTGTTGCGCGCCTTGCGGATGATGCGGCCGAGCGGCATCCCGTGAACCCATTCCATGACGATGAAGTGGGAGCCTTCGTCGGCGCCGAACTGATGAAACTGACAGATGTTCGGGTGCTTGAGCTGCATCCCGATCCGCGCCTCGTCGAGAAACATCTGAACGAAGTCTTTGTCTTGCTCGAAGTGAGGCAGGATTCGTTTGACCACCAGCAAGCGATGGTGCCCATCGGTGTTCGCATGCCGAGCCAACAGAATCTCGGCCATTCCGCCGAGAGCGAGGCGTCCCAGAATGTCATAGCCGGCGAACTTCCCGAGAACGGGCAGGTCCACCGTCGGCTTCGGCATTTGGCTGACTGATGCTTCTTGCGTCACTACTCCCCCGAAGGTCCTCCCGGACCGCCTCCGCGGCGCCATCGGGGCACTGCGTTGGCGGCTTCCCCCTCCTAGGAACCCTTCCAGTCAGCATAGCGGGTTGGACGACCGGCCGCCTACTTCGTGAACGAGGTCGTGGCGACGCGGTCGAGCCAGATGTGGGGTTTCTCACAAAATGCGTTCCATGTGGCGCAGCTCGCGGCACATGTTCTTCTGGTGCGCCTCGAGGGTGCCGCCACCGATTTCGAGAAGCTTGGCATCGCGCCAGAGCCGCTCGACTCCGTACTCCGATACGTATCCGTAGCCGCCGAGCACCTGAATCGCTCGATCGGCGACCTCCTTGCCCATGGTCGACGTGAAGAGCTTCACGCCATCCGAATCGAGTCGGTGCCCAGGCGCATCGAGGCGCATGGTCGCAGCCGTGTGATACGTATAGGCGCGCCCGGCCATGTATTCCGCGTAGGACTGGGCGATGTAGCGCTGGATTTGGCCGAAGTCTCGAAGTGGCTTCCCGAAGGAGGTCCGCTCGCTGGCGTAGCGGTTCATGACCTCGATCGACCGGCGCGCGATGCCTAGGCTCATCGCGGCGAGCGCCACGCGCTCGATCTCGAGATTGCGCATCATGTGCAGCGTCGCTTCGCCCTCGGTCCCCACGAGGTTTTCGGCGGGCACCTCGCAGTCCTCGAACACCAGCTCCGCGGTCGTCGACGCACGCATTCCGAGCTTGCCTTTGATCTTTTGTCCGAGCTGGAACCCCGAGAATCCCTTTTCGACGATGAACATCGAGAGCTGATGGCGGGGCTGACCTTCGATGCGTGCGTAGACCAAAAACGTGTCCCCGAGCTCCTCGTCGCTCACCGCGCCGTTCGTGATCCACATCTTGGCGCCGTTGAGCACGTATCGATCGCCCTTTTTTCTGGCCTGGGTTTGCATTCCCAGGACGTCCGTGCCCGCGCCCGGCTCGCTCATGCACATGCCGCAGACCTTTTTGCCGGAGCATGCCTCGGGTAGATACCGGTGCCGTTGCTCGTCGCTGCCATTCACCTGGAGGTTGTTGGCGAAGAGCATCGAGTGCGCGAGATAGGCCAGGGTGAACCCGGGGTCGGCCGCCGAGAGCTCTTCGTGCGCGATCACGGCAGCCACGGCATCGAGGCCGGCACCTCCGAATTGCTCGTCGACGGTGATGCCCAGAAGCCCCAGGTCACCGAGCCGGTCGAAGAGCGCGCGATTGAAACGCTCCTGGTGGTCACAGGACTCGGCCTGTGGATCTACCTCGCGCTCGGCGAAGGAACGAACGAGCTCGCGCAATGCGCGATGCTCGGCTGAAGGGTTGAACAGATCAGTCACGGTGGCGGGCTTATCACGCCCGCGCTTCGATCGGAAGCCGAGCGGCTCAGGCCGCGTCGGCGACCGACGACGTCGTCAAGATGCTGGTCACGATGGCTCGAGAGGCCACGGCGGTGGCTCGCTCGAGGTTCTCGACCCGCCCATCCAAATGGGCTTCGGCCAAGCCGAAGATGATGCTGACGAGGAGATCGGCGTGGAGCGAAGCGTCGGCCGCGGCGATGTCTGGACGGACGCTCGATACGATTTCCCGCATCCGGTCGCGGAGGCCGGCGGTGAGGATGCTCCAACGCTTCCCGAGCGCCGACGTCTGGTTCCGGCGATTGCTCAAAAAAACCTCGGCGACTTTGCGATCGTGCACCAAGGATTGCGTACACTTGAGGACCGCCTCTTCGAGAACCTCCGCCGCGCGATCGACCTCGGCCGAGGCGTCCACGTCGAGAGCGGGGCTCAGCTCGGCCGCGACCCACTCGGCCACCTGCTCGAGCGCCTGGTCCATGCTTCGAAAATGCACGTAGAAGGTCGGCTGCGCGACCCCGGCAAGCTGCGCCACTCGTCCCGTGGTCAAAGCCCCGTAACCGTAACGATGGATCGTCTTGAGGATCGCCTGGAGAAGGCGACGCCGCGTCCGTTCCTTGTTCATCTGCCGAGACATGCCGTTCGTGTAGCAGTCAGGTCCGGCCGGTTCCATCGAAAGTTCGACGCGAATCGTGCTATTTACGAAATTGAAAGAAAGACCTCTCGAGCCACGCGCAGAAATTGCGCCGACCCATGAACACGCATCCATCGGAGCCTTTGGTGAAGTCCAGTGCGACCGCCGATTTCGCACCTGGCTGGTACGTACTGGCGGCGAGCAAGGACGTCGGAACCAAGCCGCGGCAGGTCGTGCTCAACGGGTTGCCGTTGGTCTTGTTCCGCGACACCCGAGGACGAAGCATCGCGCTCCTCGATCGATGCCCGCATCGCAATGCGCCGTTGTCAGCTGGCCGGATCGTCGGCGATCACATTCAGTGCCACTACCACGGCTGGGAGTTCGACGGGGCCGGCGCATGCAGGGCCGTCCCGGGGCTCTGCGCAGAGCCCGATCACCCGGCGAGACACGTGCCCTCGTTTGCATGCCGCGACTCGCAGGGTTGGCTCTGGGCATACTCCGAGCCCGACGTCGAGCCCGATCACGGGCCGTACCAGATCCCCTGCGCGGACGAGCCGGGCTACCTCACGATCCGTGAGCATCTCGAGATGCCGGGCCCTCTCGATGCCGTCGCGGAAAACGCGCTCGACGTGCCTCATACGGCGTTCGTGCATTCCGGGCTCTTTCGCAAAAACAGCGACCGGATGCCGATCGAAGTCGTGATTCGCGCGCTGGACCGCGGCGTCGAAGCACAGTTCCTCGGCGAAAAGAGACCCGAAGGCTTGGTCGGTCGTTTGCTCGCGCCTCGAGGAGGCGAAGTCTTTCATTGGGACCGCTTCCTGCTGCCGTGCATCGCGCAGGTCGAGTATCGCTTGGGCGATCGGAGCCACCTGGTGACGACGGCAGCGCTCACGCCACGCCACGCCACCATGACGGACCTGTACGCGACGGTCGCCGTCAAGGTTCCCATTCCCAAATCGATCGTGCGGGCGGTGTTCAAGCCGGTCGCCATGCGGATCTTGGGGCAGGACGTCGAGATCTTGAGACGCCAAACCGAGCAAGTGGAGCGCTTCGGCAAAGAAGACTTTGCATCGACCGAGATCGACGTCCTCGGTCTCCGCATCAAGAAGCTCTTGCGCGAGGCGGCAGCGGGTCGCCACGGTCAGGCCCAAGAGGAGCGCCGAATCAAAATGCTCGTTTGAGCGGGATTCGTGTACCCTTCGAAGGCATGGCCACGGGAGACGATCGGCACTCGACGTACCTGATCAAGAACGCCCCGTCGGACCGGGTCGACACCCCTCCGCCGCCCGACGCTGCTCCGTCGACGCCGCCCGACGATCGATGGCGGACCTCGAACCCACCGCCTGGCGACAGCTTGGAAGCGAAGTGGTGGCCCGATCAGGAGCTGGGGACCGCGTTTCGTCGTTGGACGGGCATTCCGCCGGCGCGAGGCGATGCAGGGCGCGCCGTGGCGATGAAGTTTCTCGTCGAGCACCTCAACGTGGGTGAGCTGACCGCCGTGGGCACGGCACCACGCGCGTCGATCGACCTCGAACCGCCCGACCGCCAAACACGCATCCGTGCGATGGTCGAGCGACTGGGTCAACACGGGCCCAACGAAGAGGCTCCCGACCACGGCGCGTTGTTGGCGCTCGGCGACGAGGCTCTGCCGGTGTTGCGGGATTCGTTCCCGGGCCGGCTGCGGTCGACGGGAACGCGGGGGTGGGCCTCCGAGCGGGCGCAGCGTGTCCGGCCTGTGTCGAACCCTCGTGGCGTTTGGAAGGGCTGCGGTTCCCCACGTCGCCGAGCTGCTGAAGTCGGACGATCCCGAAGTCCGGTACTACGCGATTCTGGTGGCGGCCGACCTGCACCACGATCTTCTCGTCGAGCCGCTGGCCGCGGTCTTGTTCGACGAGGACCAGGGAGTGTCTCGTGCCGCGCTCCATGCACTGGAGGCGTTTCGAGGACGAGAAGGTCTCGAACGATTGAAGACCTCCCTTCGAGCGCTCGCGGTGGCCTCCGATGCCGACCAACGTTCCCGCCTGCTGGCCATGCGCGCGCTCGCGGTGCTCCGTGATCGCGGATGCATCGAGACGCTGATTTCGGCCCTACCCGAACGGGGCGTCGTGGGAGAGGCGGCGTGGCGCGTGCTTCGGATGCTGACGGCGCAAGACCTCGGGCAGGAGCCGGCGCCGTGGACAGCCTGGTTCGCGAAACATGGCTCGCGTCCGCGGGTGGAGTGGCTCATCGAAGGATTGGTGCACGAGGATCCCGAAATCCGGCGCATCGCAGGGCGCGACCTTCGACAAACGTCCGGACGGGATTTCGGTTACCGGACGGACATGCCGCTCGAACGATGTCGGGAGATACGCGAGCGGTATCGGCTCTGGTGGTCCCGTGGTCCCGACGACGGGCCGTGACGCTCAGCTCAGCAGTCGGCCCGCGATCGAAGCGGCGACCTTGCCTTCGATCTGGCCCGGATACCGCGCCTTGACCTCTTTCATCACGTTGCCGAGGTCCTTTTTGCTCGAAGCACCGAGCTCCTCGACGATCGCGGCGATCGCTTCTTGGGCTTCTTCTTCGCTCAGTTGCTTGGGCAGGTAACGCTCGATGACCTCGATTTCGGCGCGCTCCTTGTCGGCGAGATCCTGCCGGTCCGCATCGAGGTAGCTCTGGATGCTGTCCCTTCGTGATTTGACCGCGCGCGAGAGAACGGCGAGCTCGTCCGGATCATCCAGCGTGATCAGCTCGGATTTGAGCATGCGGAGCGTGTCGCGGGTGACTTCGTCGCGCTCCAGCATGGCCTTCTTCAGATCGGCCTCGATCTTTTCCAGCAGTGCCATGGCTCAAGCCTGTGCGGCTCGGGCTACCCGCGCAACGACTCGATCACGCGAAGCGCATTGCCGCCGAGAATCTTCCGGATCCGCGCTTCGGGCCATTCGCGGTCCAGCATCTCCTGCACCAGCCTCGGAAGCGCCCAAAGGCCCGGCAGGTCCTCGGGCGGACGAATCGCACCGTCGTAATCGGTGCCGAGCGACGCGTGATCCTCCCCTACCGTCTCGACGATGTGAGCGAGGTGGTCGACGACCGTGCCCACGTTCACGTTTCGCCGGCCCAAGAAAGGCGCGTGCAGCATCACACCGACCGTCCCGCCGGTGTCGGCGATGGCGCGCAACTGGTCGTCCGTCACGTTGCGCCAGTGATCGTAGACACCGACGACTCCGGTATGCGTGACGAGCAGGGGTTGGGCTGGGTCGTGCACCTCGACTGCATCGAAAAACGCGCGACGGCCGATGTGCGCGAGGTCGACGCCGACTCGGAGCTCGTTGAGGCGCTCCACGTAGGAACGGCCGAAGTCGGTGAGACCGACGTTGCGGGACGACCCAGGCGCACTCGAGGCGCCGAGCCGGGAAGAGGTCAGATGGAGAAGGGTCACGCGAAGGACGGAGTGGTCGCGAAGGACGTCGAGGGCGTCGAGGCTCTCGTCGAGCGCGTTGCCGCCTTGAATGCCGATGAACGCCGCATGCTCCCCTGCTTTGCGAGCGGCCCGCATTTCCGCCGCCGACCGGACGTGTCGAATGCCGGGTGCGGAGTCGAGGAGGCCGCGCAATCTCTCGAGGTTGCGTTCGAACGCGCGTCTGCGGCCTCGCGCCGTGCGCGCGGGATTCGTCGTGATGACCCAGGTGGCGCCGGCGAGACCGGACTCCCGCGCCGTCGGAAAGTCGGCGTGGCCGAAAAAGCTCCGACCGAACAGCCCCCCTCGATGCGTGCGGCCGAGGTCGTAACCGAAGACCCGGTGCCAGATGAACGAGTCGATGTGCAAATCGATCGCGTCGGCGTCGTGAAGGAGCGCCACCGCTTCGGGGCTCACGTCGAGCTCTCGGGCCGTCTCGGTGGCATCCATCGCGGGGGTCCCTACCACGTCTCAGCCGAAACGGTCGGGGGCTCGGATCGCCGAGATCCCGGCTCTGCGGCCGAAAAGTGCTTTCGGCGGGGTTGTAAATCTGTTGTAAAGGCTGCTTTTTTCATGGCGCGGGTTGACTACCGTCCTTGCTGCAAACACATTGACCGCTTGCGGTCAGTTAACTTGTAAACGACCGCTGCCCAAAGCGGCGAAGAGAAAGGACGAAGGATGTTGTCGACCACAGGAGCGGCAAGCTCTAAGTCTTCGGATTTGTTGAGCTCCCGCAAGATCAATCACGTGGTGGTCCTCGGCGCCAATGGCGCGATGGGCCTCGGCAGCGGGGCGCTGTTCACGACGGCGGTGCCGCGGGTGACGTTCCTCGCACGTACCAAAGAAAAGGCGGAAGGCGGGCTTGCCGCGGCCATCAAGATGGTGCGCTCCTCGACCGTGGCAAACCGGGTGGACACCGGAAGCTACGACGAAGACTTCGACCGCGTGGTGGGCGAAGCGGACCTGATCTTCGAGGCGGTCACCGAGCAACTCGATCTGAAGAACCAGTTTTTCGACCGAATCGACGCGGTCCGGCGGCCCGACTCGATCGTCGCGACGGTCACCTCGGGGCTTTCGATCAACCAGCTCGCCGAGGGGCGCAGCGATTCGTTCCGCAAGCACTTCATGGGCTTGCACTTCTTCAACCCTCCGAACGTGATCGTCGGCACCGAGCTGATCGCGGGCAAGGACACCGATCCGAAGCTCGTGGATTTCGTCGAGGCGTTCTGCACCGAGCGCTTGGGGCGAGCGATGGTTCGCACAGCCGACACGCCAGGCTTCGCGGGCAATCGCATCGGGTTCAAGGTCCTCAACGAGTGCGCGATTCTCGCCGAGGAGCACGGGCCCCTGCTGATCGACGAGCTCGTGGGCCCGTACACGGGCCGAGCCATGACCCCGCTTGCAACGATCGATCTCGTGGGCTGGGACATTCATCGCGCGATCGTCGACAACATCTACGAGCTAGCCGCGGACGAGGCGCACGAAACGCTCAAGCTTCCCGAGTACATGGCCGACATGATGGCCAAGGGCGTCCTCGGCCGGAAGACGGGCGCGGGCTTCTTCGGAAAGGACGACGCAGGCAACCGCATCGTGCTCGAGCCGAAGTCCCGCAAGTACGTCTCGAAGTCGTCGATTTCGAGGCCCGACCTCGGCTTCATCGACGCGATCTCGAATCTGCACCGCGTGGGACGCTACCAGGAGGGAATGCAGGCGTTTGCGGATGCCAAGGGTCCGTACGCGGAAATCGCGCAAAAAGTCATCGGCGGCTACATCAGCTACTCGTTCCACCGGGTTGGCGAGGTCACGGACGACATCTCCGGGATCGACCGCATCATGGGCTACGGATTCAACTGGGCGCCGCCGAGCGTGCTGGTCGACACGATCGGGTTGAAACGCACGGTCGCGATGATCGACAGAGCGGGCCTGCCGGTTCCGCCTGCACTTGCGAATGCCCAAGAGGGCACGACGTTCTTCGATGACCCACAGGTGGACGTGGGTAAGTTCTTCGTCGCTTCATAGCGAAAGGTTTGGTGAGGAAAATGGCAAAGCTTCCAGAAGTTTACGTTCTTGGCGGGTACCAGACGGACTTCGCCCGCAACTGGAGCAAAGAAAAGAAGCATTTCGTCGCGATGATGCGCGAAGCGGTGCTCGGCGCGCTCGACAAGACCAAGATCGATCCAAAGGAAATCGAGGTCGCGCATACGGGGAATTTCGCCGGTGAGCTCTACAGCAAGCAGGGCCACTTCGGTGCGTTCTTCTTGGAGATCGACCCGGCGTTCAGCGGGCTCCCCACCTCGCGACACGAGGCGGCGTGCGCGTCCGGCAGCATCGCCATTTTGGCCGCATCGGCCGAAATCGAAGCGCAGCGGTACGACCTCGCGTGCGTGGTCGGCGTCGAGCAGATGAAGACCGTGGGGGCTTCCGAGGGAGGCGACTACCTCGGCACGGCGGCTTGGTACGAGCTCGAAGCGAAGGGCATCGAGTTTCCGTTTCCGAAGCTCTTCGGAAAGCTCGGCGACGAGTACGACAAGCGCTACGGCCTCAAGGACGAGCATCTCGCGCAGATCAGCACCATCAACTACGCAAATGCGAAGCTGAACCCCAACGCGCAAACCCGGACGTGGTACATGAACTACGATCACGCGATGAGCCGTGATCAGTTCAATGGAAACATCGGCGGCCGAATCCACATCTCGGATTGCTCGCAGGTGACCGACGGAGCCGTCGCGCTGCTGCTCGCCTCCCCGGCGTACGCCAAGAAGTGGGCGGATCGTATGGGCGTGTCACTCGAGTCGATCCCGCGCATCAAGGGCTGGGGACACAACACGGCACGCATCCGGTTCGAGGACAAGGTCGCGGAAAGCCGCGACGCGAAGTACGTCCTGCCGCACGTTCGCAGCACGATCCTCTCGGCGCAGAAACGCGCGGGCATTCCGGACGTGAGCGGCATCGACGCCATCGAAACCCACGACTGCTTCACCACGTCCGAATACATGGCGATCGACCACTTCGGGATGACCGCCCCTGGCGAGAGCTGGAAGGCGATCGAGGAGGGCGACATTGCCCTCGGAGGCAAGACGCCCATCAACCCGAGCGGCGGTCTCATCGGCGCAGGGCACCCGGTCGGCGCCACGGGCGTGCGGCAGGTGCTCGACGGTCACAAGCAGGTCACCGAAGCGGCCGGAGACTACCAAGTCGAGGGCGCCAAGAACGTGCAGACCCTCAACATCGGGGGCTCCGGCACGACCAGCGTCAGCTTCATCATCGGCACCTAGGGACACTCTCCGGGCGCCTATCCCCCCGAAATCACGTGCTTCCCCCACGAAAGATCGCAGCGTCTTTCCCTCGCGGCGACGCTCCAGCGACGAATCTCCAAGTGATTCGTCGCTGCGATCTTTCGGCAGAAGAGTGAAGGATCTCGTGCGGTTGGAGGGGTGGAACGTGTCCCCTTCTACTGCTAGGAGGGCGCGGTGCGGTATTCGCAAGCGTTCATTCCAACCGTCAAGGAAGCACCAAAGGACGCCACGATGCCGTCCCACGTTCTCATGCTGCGTGCTGGGTACGCGCGCATGGTGGGCGCCGGCATTTACGAGCTCCTGCCACTCGGCACCCGGGTGCTCCACAAGATCGAGCGAATCATCCGAGAGGAAATGGACGCGGCCGGAGCGCAAGAGCTCCTGATGCCGACCTTCCTGCCGGGGGAGTACTTCAAGGAATCCGGGCGGTGGGACCTCTACGGGCCGACGCTGCTGCGCATCGAAGACCGCAAAGGCGGCGAGTATCATCTGGCGCCGACGCACGAAGAGATCATCACGGATCTCGTTCGGCGTGAGGTGAAGAGCTACCGCCAGCTTCCGCTCAACCTCTATCAAATCCAACTCAAGTACCGCGACGAGCCACGCCCGCGCGCCGGTCTCTTGCGGTGCCGCGAGTTCATCATGAAGGACGCCTATTCCTTCGACGTCTCGGAGGAAGCCGCGCAGCGCAGCTACGCGGACATGCGGGACACGTATCACCGCATCTTTCGAAGGCTCGGCCTGCAGTACCGCGTAGTCGAAGCCGACAGCGGTGCGATCGGCGGAAAGCAGAGTGCCGAGTTTCAGGTCCTGGCGCAGACGGGCGAGGATCGCATCGTCGCATGCGATCGCTGCGACTACGCCGCCAACGTGGAAATAGCCGAAGCGGGACGAAATCGAACGTCAGCCCCGGAGACCGCGGAGCCCGAACCGCTCGAGAAGGTCGAGACGCCCGACACCAAGAGCATCGAGGAGGTCGTGCGCTTTTTCGGTGGGCCCACGACGGCGGCCGACACGCTCAAGTCGCTCCTCTACCTCGCGGACGGTGAGCTCGTGCTCGCCGTCGTCCGGGGCGATCACGAAATCAACGAGATCAAGCTCGCCCGTCACCTCGATGTCGGCGAGGTGCTGTTGGCGAGCGACGCCGCAGTGCGGGAGGCGACCGGCACCGAGATTGGATTCGTCGGTCCGGTCGGGTTCCGAGGTCGGATCATCGCCGATCCCGACGCCATCGAGGTCCGCAATGCCATCGCGGGAGCCGGTCAGACGCCCTACCACTACCGAAACGTCAACCACGGCCGCGACTTCGAGGCGGAGGTCGTCTCGATTCGGCAGGCAACCTCGGGGGATCCCTGCCCGGCCTGCGAGGGACGGCTCGAGCTCTACCGGGGAATCGAGGGGGGACACATCTTCGTGCTTGGAACGCACTACAGCGAGAAGATGAACGCCACCTTCCTCGACGAGGACGGCACGAGCCACCCGGTCGTGATGGGATGCTACGGGATTGGCGTCAGCCGTTTGATCGCGGCGATCATCGAACAGCACCACGACGACCAGGGCATCTGCTGGCCGGCTCCCGTGGCGCCCTACGAGGTGATCGTCACCCCCATCGGAAAGGACGAAGGCCCGCTGTCGAAGGCCGTCGAGATCTACGAGGGGCTCCGGGCAGAAGGCGTCGAAGTGCTCCTCGACGATCGGGACGAGCGACCGGGAGTGAAGTTCAACGATGCGGATCTGCTCGGGATTCCGGTACGGCTCACCATCGGCTCTCGAGGCTTGAAGCAAGGGGTCGCGGAGCTCAAGAAGCGCACGGAGAGCAGCCCGCGCGAGGTGCCGCTGCCGGAGGCGGTCTCGGCCACCGTGGCAGCTCTTCGGGAGCTGCGGTCCTGACATGGTCGATTCGGGGCGAGGCCACGAGACGGCAAAATGGCGAACGACGTGGCTGCTGCTCGCCTTTGCAGTGCTGGTCGGCATCGGCGCGGTGACGGTCGTGCTGCCCGAGCTCGAAGACGTGAAAGAGGACGTGCAAGAGGATGTGAAGGACGACGCGCAGAGCGAAGAGCGATCCGACGGCGACGAAAGCGGACGCACCGAGGAGGCGGACGAGCTGCAAGAATGACGCAACAGAGCGCCGCTCATGTATAAACAGGTGTGCCCGCGAGCCGATCTTTGCGTCCCAGCTCACATGTTTGCAATGTTGTAGAGAGCGTGCTTCGTCGAGCATTCATCGCTCTCGTGTCTTCGGTGTTGGGGCTCGCGTGGTCTCCGCTGCCCGCGGCCCACGCATCTCCGGACGGGCCGATGTGCATGGCCGACGACGCGTTTGCGTCCGTCTCGGTCGCACCGCTCCACGAGGTGCGGTGGCGTGCTCCGATGTGCGGCCCCTACTTCCACGTCTTTGCGATGGCCGATCATCGTTCGCTCGAGCGGCGGGCCATCGAAGCATACCGTCAAGCGACCGAGGACATCCTCGCGGCGCGATACGAGGATGCACGGCTTCAGCTCGACTTGGCACACCGAGGGCTCCCGCGAATCGCCGACCGCATCGCCCTGCAGAGCGGCCGTCTCGAGCTCTTGCGTGAGCGGCCTTGGCGTGCTGCGAGGTTTTTCGAAGAAGCCTCGGAGAGCCCGCATGACTCCGTCCGCGTGGAAGCCGCCTTTGGGCACGCGTTCGCGCTGCTCCGAGCCGACGACCCCAGCGGCGACGAGAGGGTCGCGGAGCTCCTGGAGGCCTACCCGTCCATTCCCAATCGCGCCGAGCTCTCGTACGAGCAGGCGCAGAGCCTGATCCGTCGGCGACGTCATGCCGAAGCAGCAGCTCTGCTGCATGCGATCCGGGTAGAGCACCCTGGCGACAGGGCGGCGCCCCTCGCCGAGAGCGAGCTCAGGCGTCTGCGATCCCTCGGATACGAAACCCCTGCGATGACCGACGAGGACCGAGTGACCCGCGCGCGTGAGCTCGTGCGAATGGGACCTCTCGATGCCGCGAAGCTCGCCGTGGGAGAGCTCTTGGATACCTCCCTCACTGGGGAGCATCATGCGGAGATCTACTACCTCGCAGGCCGTCTCGCGAAGTACGAGGGTCGCTGGAACGACGCGGAGAGTCACATGCGCAACGCGCAGACGTTTCCGATTGGCGATGCGATTGCAGCGCGACGGATCCAAGACCGCGCGGAGGACATCGCCGAAACCGCTCGCGCGCGAGACCGCGACCTCGCGTTGGAGCGATTGAGCGAGCTCCGCCAGGGGAAGACGAGTGCGCAGCTCTCGTCTTCGCGACTGACCGAAATGATCGCAATCGCGTCGGCTGCGGGGATTCGGGACGAGGTGGACGGCATGTTGAGCGTGCTCGCCCGCCGCCCGGGCGTCCCGGCTTCTTCGCTTTTCGAGGCGGCGATGGGCGCCGTCGGCACGGGCAGCGAAGAGCGAATCGCGGCCCTGCTCGAACAGATCGCGAAACGCGGCCACTCGGCATACCGCATTGCCGCCCTGTATCATCTCGCGAGAGCGCACGAGCGCGCGGGCCGGCTGGCCGATGCGGGGCTCTTCTTCGAGCATGCGCGAAACGCAGCCCGAGAAGCTGGAGATCGCTACTACGTGGTATGGGCTGAAAGCGGTCTGCAGAGGCTCGAAAGCCCCGATCGGACCGCGCGACCCGAGGGCTTGATCGACCCGGGCGCTGCCATCCCCACGACCCCGAAACCGCCGCGGGCGCGCGAAGATGCGCTCGCCGAGGCGCTCGATCCCATCGGGCGAAAGCATGCCGACCGCTACCCGTGGATCGCCATGGCCGTCGTCCTCGTCGGCACGTTCATGCGCGCGCGGTCGACCTGTTGCGGATAGGAGAGCGGGAAGCCGCGACCGAAGAGCTTTTCGAGACGTATCTCGTCTGGCGCGAGGCCCAGGGAAAGCCGGTCGCGCGCGCCGGGCTCGATTCGGTCGCGAGGGCCGACAAACGAAAACATTCGATCCTGGCCAGTGATGCGCGGACCACCGACTTGGATCTCTCCCAAGACGATCGCTCGGTCCTGTCGGCGGTCGCGACGGCATTGGGAGACATGGGGACGGCAGGAGGCTTCTCCGGACCCGAGCTCATCGAAACGCTTCCTCGCGCGTACGAGTGGCTGGTCGTGCCGGCAGCGAATCGGTACGGGCTCGATCCGAACCTGCTCCTCGCCGTCATGCGGGTCGAGAGCGCCTATCAAAAACACATCGTCTCGTACGCAGGTGCCGTCGGCCTGATGCAAATCATGCCGCGAACCGGGCAACTGATCGCCCACGCGCTCGGCCGCGACGACTTCACTCCAGCGGATCTGCTGGATCCGCGTCTCAATCTGGAATTTGCAGCCTGGTACTTGACCTCTCTGATCCACCGGTTCGACGGGCGGCTTCCCTTGGCCGTTGCCGCCTACAACGGCGGGCCTCACAATGTCCGCAAGTGGATGCAAGAAAGCGCAGAGGAGACACCGGTCGACGTGCTGCTCGAGCGGATTCCGTTCAGTCAGACGCACCGCTACGTGCGCAAGGTCTTGGTCCACTACGAGGCCTATCGGCAACAACGGGAGCTGGAAATGCCGCAACTCGCGATCGAGCTTCCCGAGCCACGAGTCGACCCCATCGCCTTCTGAGAGCTGCCCATGGGGCTTTCCGACGAAATTGACGCCGTCGTCATCGGCGCAGGCGTCGTCGGCTTGGCTTGCGCATACGAGCTTTCGCGGCGACTGGCCTCGGTCGTGGTGGTCGAGCGCGACGTGGGCCCAGCACGCGAAACCTCGAGCCGAAACAGCGGTGTCATCCACGCCGGCATCTATTATCCCGCAGACTCACTCAAGACCAAGCTGTGCATCGAGGGCAGACGACGCCTCTACGACTGGTGTGAATCACACGAGGTGCCGCACCGACGGACGGGCAAGCTCATCGTAGCGACCAACGCAGAGGAGGAACGGCGTCTCCGGGCCATCGCGCGCCACGGCAAACGGGTGGGCGTGGACGATCTGCGGGCGGTGAGCCGTGACACGCTCAGAACGACGGAGCCCGAAGTTCGGTGCACCGAGGCGCTTTTCTCCCCGAGCTCGGGCATCGTCGACGTTCACGCCCTCGCGGAAAGCCTGGTGCGCGAGATCCGGGAAGCGGATGGCGCGGTGGTGTATCAGACGACGATCGAATCGATCGCCCGCGCGAATCAGGGGTGGATGATCGAAACGAAAGACACCATGGGACGTCGAGCCTCGGTGCATGCGCGCCGGGTCGTCAATGCCGCAGGGCTTTCCGCGCTGCGCGTCGCGGAAGCATCCGGTTTGCCCGCAGCGGAGCGTCCGTGGCGGCTCCACTTGTGCAAAGGCTCGTATTTCGTTCTCGGGGCGGGCGCACCGCCCACACGGCACAGCCTGATCTATCCCTTGCCGGAAGCCGGCGGCCTCGGCATCCATCTGACCGCCGACCTCTCCGGAGCGCGCCGCGCGGGGCCGGACGTCCAGCTCGTGGACCATCTCGACTACGCGATCGACGAGACGCGCGCCCATGACTTCGCGCGAGCCGTCGCGCGCTATCTGCCCGCCATCCGATCCGAGCACTTGACGCCGGATTACAGTGGGATCCGGCCCAAGCTGGTAGGCCCGGAGGGAGGCTTCGCGGATTTCGTGATTGCCAGCCCCCCGAGCCAGCCCCAAATGGTACATCTGATAGGCATCGAGTCTCCCGGCCTCACGGCGTCGTTGGCGATCGGCGCACACGTCGCCGACCGAATCACCTGAGGCTTGCGCCGCACTGGCCGGGTAGGCATAACCCCGCGTCAAAGGAGTGTCATGAGCCATCGACTCTTGATCATCGGTAGTGGTCCTGCCGCCCACACCGCGGCCATTTACGCGGCCCGCGCAGAATTGAAGCCCGTGCTTTTCGAGGGTTTCATGGCCGGCGGCATCGCGGCCGGCGGGCAGCTCACCACCACCACCGACGTGGAGAACTTCCCCGGATTTCCCGAGGGCATCATGGGTCCGGAGCTGATGGAGCGCATGCGCGCTCAGTCCGAGCGATTCGGAACCCGGATCGTCACGGAGACGATCCACGAAATCGACCTCTCGAGCCGGCCTTTCCGCTTCAAAGCCGATTCGGAGGAAGGAACGGCGGACTCGGTGATCATCGCAACCGGCGCCACTGCGAAGCGGCTCGAGATCCCGGGGGCGAGAGACGGCGAGCTTTGGCAACGAGGCATCTCGGCCTGCGCGGTGTGCGATGGGGCGCTTCCTGCGTTTCGGAATCAACCGCTTGCCGTGATCGGAGGCGGTGATTCCGCCGTCGAGGAAGCGACGTTCCTCACGAAGTACGGCTCGAAGGTCTACATCGTGCACCGTCGCGACGAGCTTCGCGCCTCCAAAATCATGCAGCAGCGCGCATTCAAGAACCCCAAGATCGAGCTCTTGTGGTCCCAGGTGGTGACGCAGGCCAAAGGCCAGGACTTCCTCGAGGCCATCACCGTCAAGGACCTCAAGACCAACCAGGAGCGAGACGTTCCGGTGGCTGGGCTGTTCTTCGCGATCGGCCACGTGCCCAACACCGAGTTCCTGCAAGGGCAGCTCGAGACCGACGAGCAGGGGTATTTGATCACGAAGCCGGACTCGACGCAGACCAACGTGCCAGGCGTGTTCGCGGCAGGCGACGTTCAGGACAAGAAGTGGCGCCAAGCGGTCACCGCGGCTGGCACCGGCTGCATGGCCGCGCTGGAAGCAGAGCACTTCCTCGCTGCCCACGAGTGAGAACCAGCCTCAGGACCGTGGTCCGGCGGCGCCGTTGCCGTTTCCGTTGCGACGCTCTCGGCGTTCCTGCTTGCGAAGCACGGCGAGGGCACGGCGCTTCTTCGTCTTCGGCGAGGGAGCGCGCCCCGGATGTGCAGGCTGCTCTCGATGATGCTCGTCGAAGGAGCCCGGCTGCTCCCCGAGCTCGAAGAACGCGACCTCCCGCTTGGCTCGTTCTCCGACACGAAGGGGCACGACTGCCGCGCCGACGCCGGCGCCGACGTACACGGCCCCGCGGGGGTCGTCGACGCCGCGCGACCCGTAGAGCCCATGAATGTACTTGTGGCCGGCCAGCTTTCCGACGGACAGCTCGTGCAGCCTCGCGACGGTGATCTGGCCCGCGTGCGTGTGACCGGAGAACACCAGCGGCACCCCCGCCTCCCAAAGGCCGTCCGCCTCCTCCCCGATGTGCGAGAGCCCGATGACCGGAAGATCGGAGCGCAGACCCTTGAGCGCCTTTTGGCGGTCGGCATGCCCGGTGTAGGCGTCGTCCAATCCCAATACCTGAATGCGTTGATGTCCGATGCCCACCGTCGTGTTGGCGTTGTCGAGGACTTCGGCGCCTCCGCGTTTCAAGGCCTTCCGAACCGGCTCGGCTCCCGCCCAGTGGTCGTGGTTTCCGAGCACGGCGAACACCGGCGCATCGATCTTGCTGATCACCTCGGTCAGATCGTCGAGGTAGACCTGGCTGTGACAAACGAAGTCGCCGCTGATCACCACGAGATCGGGATCGCCGGCGTTGGTCATCGACACCGCGTCGTATTGAACGGCCATGGGTGTGACGCGTCCCACATGAAGGTCGGTCAGGTGGGCAACCCGCAAGCCCTGGAGGTGCTCCATGAAGCACTCCGGCCCCGCAAAGCGCCGAATGCGAAAGCGGCGTGATGCGTCGTGCCAAGGATCGCGCTCGCGCAACAACCTCTTTCGAAACTTGCGAAGCCCCTCGATCGTGGCGTGGCGTCCCATCCTCAACCCAGCTTAATCATTTCGCTCAGTGCCCGCACGAGCCGGAGGAAGGGGAACGTTTTCGCGTCAGCCGAGACACCGGAACGTCGGGAGCCTTGGAGACCGGCGGCGGTGGGCGCCGACGAAGCCGGCGGACCAGGTAAAACGCCGCGCCTACCACGATCGAGCCTGCGATGATCTCCTGCCAAGGCACGAAACAACCCTACTCCAACCCGAGAAGCCGTCCACCCTGATAGACGAGGAACGAGGCCACGTAGGCGAGCACCGTCATGTACGAGAAGAGGAACAGGGGCCATCTCCACGAGCCAGACTCCCTTTTGACGACGGCGATTGTGCTCATGCACTGGCACGCGAGCAAGAAGAACACCATCAGCGACACGCCGCTGAGCGGCGTCATCACCGGTGTGCCGTCCGCATGTCGCGCCTCGCGAAGCGCCTCGCGGAGCGGCTTGTTCTCCTCGTCCGCTTCCCCGATGCCGAAGACGACGCCCAAGGTCGAGACGAAAACCTCCCGGGCCGCAAAGGCGCCGATGATGCCTACACCGATCTGCCAGTCGAAGCCGATCGGGCGAAGAATTGGCTCGATCGCATGTCCAAATTGGCCCCCGAAGCTCTGCTCGAGCTGTGCGCTCGCCTCCTCGGCGTCGAGCGACTGCAAGATTTCGTTCTTTTGCGCCTCGGGCAGATCCGCCTGCACCACGCGAGCCCGCTGGGTGTCGTAGCGCTGCGCAAGCTCCTCGGACTTCGGGAAAGACAGGAAGGCCCACAGGATGACCGTCATCGCCAAGATGATCGTCCCCGCGTCCACCAAGAAGATCCGGAGGCGCCTCCACGCATTCAGCCACAGGATCGAGGCCGAAGGCCAGCGGTAAGGCGGCATTTCGAGGACGAACGTGGGGGTCGGGCCGCGCAGGACGGTGCGGCGGATCACGGCGGCCGCTCCGAGCGTCACGAGGACGGACAGGACGTACATCGAAAAAAGCGCCACCGCGCCGGCGCTGAACCACCCGACCGACATGCCGGCGAAGACGGTGCCGGTAATCAAGATGTAGACCGGCAAGCGCGCGCTGCACGACATCAGAGGCAAGGCCAACATCGTGACGAGTCGATCTCGAGGTCGCTCGATGGTTCGGGTCGCCATCACCGCCGGAACGGCACACGCGAACCCGGAAAGCAGGGGAACGAAGGCTTTGCCGTGAAGACCGACGCCCTTCATCACGCGGTCGATCACGAACGCGACGCGCGCCAGATAACCCGAATCCTCCAAGAACCCGATGAACAGAAACAAAAAGAGGATCTGAGGCGCGAATACGACCACGTTGCCGACGCCCGCGATGATGCCTTCGACGATCATGTCCCGGAACACGCCCGCCGGAAGCCATGCGACGGCCAGATCTTGAAGCGCGGTCGTCAGGCTCTCGATCATGTCCATGAACGGCTCGGCCCCGGCGAAGAGGGCCTCGAAGATGCCGAACATGACCAGGGCGAAGATGAGGATGCCTGCGACGGGATGCGTGAGCACCCGATCGATGCGCTCGCTCAAGGAACGGTCCGGCGCACGGACCGAGCAGGCCTCGGCGACGACCTCGTCGAGCCAGCGATAACGTGCCGCGATGATCTCGAGGTGAGGCTCGCGGCCCCGGGAAAGCGCGCGATCGCGGAGCTCGATGGTTTTTCGTCGAACCTCGTCGGGCACGCCGACCAGATCGTCGTCTCCCAGCGAAAGCATGCACCACAGGGCAAAGGCTCGAATTTCGCCCTCGCTCGCATGGGGGCGCCAACGCGCGATCGCGGGGATCAGCGCCTCCAAATCCTCTCGCAAGGCCTCGGGATAGGGAACGTTCGGGGGCTCGGTCGAGGCTCGTGCGGACAGAGCCCGGTCGATCTCCTGTCGCAGCACGTCCAGGCCCCGTCGCCGGGTCGCCACCACGGGGACGACGGGCGCGTTCAACAGGCTGGCCAAGCGCTCCGTGTCGATGACCAGCCCGGCCCGCTCCGCGGCGTCCATCATGTTCATGGCGACGACGACCGGAAGGCCGGACTCGATGAGCTGCAAAGCGAGGTAGAGCCCACGCTCGAGGGTCGTCGCATCGACGACACAGACGACGGCCCGGGTGTTTCGTTCGAGGAGCGCGTTGACGGCCAACTGCTCCTCGGGTGAGCTCGCGCTCAGGCTGTACGTACCCGGCACGTCGACCAGCTCGACCGTTCCGGAATCGAGCTGCACGTCGGCGCTCGTCCGGTCGACGGTGACACCCGGATAGTTTCCGACGCGTGCTCCTCCCCCCGAGAGCGCGTTGAAGAGCGTGCTCTTGCCGCTATTCGGATTGCCGGCAAGCAGGACCTGTGGAATCCGGGCGTCCAACCTCAGCTCGCTCCTTCGGTTCGAATCATGATTCGATTTGCTTCGGACCGCCGGACCGAGAGGGAGTAGCCTCGAACCCGTAGCTCGAGGGGATCGCCGAGCGGCGCGAGACGGATGAGGCGGATTCGTGTCCCCGGCAAGAGCCCCATTTCCATGAGGCGTCGCGAAATGCGTTGCTCGCAGTCGAGGGATACGATTTCGGCAACTTGACCCGGACGCAGATCCGCGAGTGAGGGGCTCATCGGCTATTGATAATGACTTTCTTTTTCGTTCGCAACCGCTTGGAATTGACCGCCCAGTCCCTATAAAACAGCAGCGCCTCACGAAGAAGGAGAATCATGGCAACGACAGCATTTAAGGGCACCCCGGTTCACACCAACGGCGAGCTTCCCGCGCCTGGGACCTCGGCTCCGGATTTTCGGCTCATCGGCACCGACCTGAGCGTCAAAACGCTCGCCGACTTCCAAGGACAAAAAAAGATCCTGACGATCAATCCCAGTTACGACACGCCGGTCTGCCAGGCAGCCGCTCGCACCTTCAACGAGCGCGCCGGCAGCCTCGAGGACGTGGTGGTGCTGGTGATCAGCGCCGATCTGCCATTCGCGCAAAAGCGGTTCTGCGTGGCCGAGGACTTGGAAGGTGTCGTGCCACTCTCCACGTTTCGCGGAAGCTTTCTGCAGGACTACGGCGTCGAGCTCGTCGATGGCCCGCTCGAAGGCCTGGCGGCGCGCGCGATCGTGGTGCTCGATGAAAACGACCAAGTCGTGCATCGCGAGCTGGTACCCGACATCGCCCAAGAGCCCGACTACGACGCCGCGCTCTCCGCGGTGAAGTGACTCAGGCGAGCAGTCGCCGCGCCTCTGCGGCGACGCGCTCGGCCGTGATGCCGTACTTTTCGTAAAGCACCTGGTAGGGCGCGGAAGCGCCGAAGGTTTCGATGGTGACGAACGCGGCATCGCTTCCCACCCATCGATCCCAACCTTGCCGTACCCCGGCCTCGACGACGACCTTGGCGACGCCGGAAGGCAAAAGCTCGTTGCGATACGCATCGTCTTGCTGCTCGAACAGCTCCCAGCAAGGCATGCTCACCACCCGCACCGAAGCGCCCTCTTCTTCGAGAGCCTCGGCTGCCTGCAGCGCGATCGGCACTTCGCTGCCGGTTGCAACCAAGACCACGTCGGGACCTCCGCCCCCCGCCTCACGGAGGGTATACGCCCCACGCTGGGCTCGCTCCGCATGGGCCAACGCCGTCCGGTCCAAGACGGGCACGTTTTGGCGGGTCAACGCCAGCGCCGCAGGTCCCTCCCACTCGAGGGCTGCTTTCCAACATTCGCGCACCTCGTTGGCGTCGGCGGGCCGAAACACCGCGAGGCCCGGGATGGCGCGAAGCGCCGCGAGCTGCTCGATCGGTTGGTGGGTCGGCCCATCCTCACCGAGGCCGATGCTGTCGTGGGTGTAGATGTAGCGGGTTGGAAGCTTCATCAGGGCGGCCAATCGGATGGCGGGGCGCATGTAATCGCTGAAGACCAAGAACGTAGCGCCGTAAGGGATCACGCCGCCATGAAGCGCCATGCCGTTGAGCGCGGCACCCATCCCGTGCTCTCGAATGCCCCAATCCACGTTGCGGGGAACGCCCTCCGCTCCGGCTTGGAAGGTGCTGAGCCCCTTCATTCGGCTGTTGTTCGACCCGGCCAGGTCGGCGGACCCACCGACCAGGTTGCCGATCTTGGAAGCCAACGCGTTGAGCACGACGCCGCTTGCTTTTCGGGTGGCCATCCCTTTCGGATCGGCATCGAAGCTGGGCAGATCGGCATCCCATGCCGCGGGCAAACCACCGTCCAAGGCGCACTCCAAGTCTTCGGCGTCCCCGGGAAACTCTTCTTGGTACTTCGCCAGGTCCCGTTGCCATGCCCGATAGCCTTCGGCACCCCGCTCCCGAATCGACTCCGCCGCGGCGGCCAGCTCGTCTGGCACGAAGAAGGGCTCGGTGGGCCACTCGAGGAGCTGTTTGGTGGCCACGACCTCGTCTTCTCCGAGCGGGGCGCCATGCGCGTCGGAGGTGTCGCGCTTGTTGGGTGCGGGATATCCGATGATCGTCCGGACCCGGATGAAGCTCGGTCTCGGATCGGCGATCGCCGTTTCCCCGGCCTCGATCAAACGGGCGAAATCCTCTCCATCGTCGACGCTTTGCGTGTGCCACCCGTACGCCTCGAACCGCGCGAGCACGTCCTCGCTGAACGTGAGCTCGGTGCTTCCGTCGATCGTGATTCGGTTGTCGTCCCAAAAGACGATGAGCTTGCCGAGCTGGAAATGCCCTGCGAGGGACGCGGCCTCGGAGGCGACCCCCTCCATGATGTCCCCGTCGGAAGCCACGACCCACGTCCTGTGGTCGAACAGCGTGTGCCCGGGCTTGTTGAACCGCGCCGCCAAATGGCGTTCGGCCATCGCCATTCCCACCGCGTTCCCGAAGCCCTGCCCCAACGGCCCGGTCGTCGTCTCGACCCCCGGGGTGAGGTGCGACTCCGGGTGGCCGGGCGTGATGCTTCCCCACTGCCGGAAATTGCGAATGTCGTCCAGGGTGATCGGATACCCGCTGAGGTGCAGGAGCGAGTACTGGAGCATCGACGCGTGGCCACAGGACAGCACGAAGCGGTCGCGGTCCGGCCACCCCGGGTGGGCGGGGTCGTGCCGGCGAAGCTTGGAAAACAGCGCCCAGCCCAAGGGGGCCAGTGCCATGGGGGTTCCCGGATGACCCGAGTTGGCGGCCTGCACCGCGTCCATGCTCAGGCCTCGGATGGTTTTGATAGCGAGCTCATCGAGCTTCGCGGGCTGCCCCATGCTCTCCTCCAGGTTCGCGGGCCGGATCTAGCAGGATGGGCCGAAACGCAAAAGGGCGTATCGCAGGCTTTTTCGCTCACGGCTGGACATCGTGCCAAATCGCCACTAACACCCCCGAGCGCAGGCATTCGGTTGTTGACCGGTTCCGTGGGGTTTGACCTCCCAAGGAGCCTGCGCAGGAGGAAGGCATGCCTCGGATCTTCGTGCCCAAGGAAATCGCCCCTGGCGAAACTCGGGTCGCCTGCACACCAGAAACAACGAAGCGCTACGTGAAGGAAGGCCTGGAGGTCGTCGTCGAGAGCGGCGCGGGGCGGCACGCGCACTTCACCGACGACCACTACCGCGACGCCGGCGCCGAAGTGGTCGCGGGAGAGGACGCCGATCGAGCGTGGTCGGAGGCCGACCTGATCTTCCGGGTGTATCCGATCACCCCGGAGGAAGCGTCCAAGATCAAGGAGGGCGCCATCCTCGTCGGCTTCATGTCGCCTCACAAGAATCTCGACTCGGTTCGGATTTTGCGTGACCGGAAAGTCAGCACGATCGCGATGGAGCTGATCCCCCGGATCAGCCGCGCCCAGACGATGGATGCGCTCAGCTCGCAAGCCTCGATTTCCGGATACCAGGCGGTGCTGCTCGCCGCGACCTACCTCGACAAGTACTTTCCCTTGCTGATGACCGCCGCGGGGACGATTCAGCCAGCCAAGGTCGTCATCATGGGCGCCGGTGTGGCCGGCCTTCAGGCCATCGCCACGGCGAAGCGGCTCGGAGCGGTCGTCGACGTGTCGGACATCCGACCGGCGGTCAAGGAGCAAGTCGAATCCCTGGGTGGGCGTTTCATCGACGTTCCCCTGGATGAAAGCGGCGAAGGCGAAGGCGGCTACGCGCGCGAGCTCACACCAGAGCAGCTCAAGAAGCAGCAAGAGATCGTACGCAAGAAGGTCGTCGCGGCGGATGCCGTCATCACCACGGCGCTCGTCCCCGGACGCCCTGCTCCGAAGCTGATCACCCGCGACATGGTCGAGGAAATGCGAGAGGGCGCCGTGATCGTGGATTTGGCCGTCGAGCAGGGAGGCAACTGCGAGCTTTCGAAGAGTGGCGAGATGGTCGAGGCGCACGGGGTGACGATCATCGGCCTCCCGAACCTGCCGGCCGCGACACCGGCCGACGCGAGCCTTCTCTACTCGCGAAACATCCAGGCCCTCTTGCTCAGCATGTTGTCCGAAGGCGCGGTCACCCTGAGCCTCGAAGACGAGATCATCGACGGCGCCCTACTCACTCACGCCGGCGAGGTCCGCCACGGACCGACCGCAGAGGCGCTCTAGGAAAGGAGAGGAACCGTGACCCTGGGACCTTTGCTCATAGGAATTTACGTGTTCGTCCTGGCCAGCTTCGTTGGCTTCGAGATGATCACGAAAGTACCCCCCACGTTGCATACCCCCCTGATGAGCGGAGCAAACGCCATCAGCGGAATCACCATCGTCGGCGCCTTGGCCGCGGCCACCACCGGCGCGCCCACGGTCGCGAACATCTTGGGAGCGCTGGCCATCGTCACCGCGACCATCAACGTGGTGGGCGGTTTTCTCGTCACTGACCGCATGCTGCGGATGTTTCGAAAGAAGTAGCGATGAGTCACGAAGTCATTCGATCGACCGTAGTTCCGATCATCTATCTCGCATCGGCGGTCTTGTTCATCTTCGGGATCAAGCAGCTCGCCCGCGTGAAGACCGCGCGGCGAGGAAACACGATTGCCGCGGTGGGTATGCTCTTGGCCATCGTCGGCTCCCTCTTGGAGCTCGGCATCGTCGACTACCGCTGGATCGGTGGCGGCATGGTTCTCGGCACGATCATCGGCGCGACCTTCGCGATCCGCGTCCAGATGACGGCCATGCCCGAGATGGTCGCGCTTTTCAACGGCTTCGGCGGAATCGCATCGGCCTTGGTCGCCGGCTCGGTGTACTGGGATCGCATCGTCGAGCAGGGAGCGACCGGCCGCATCTACCAAGTGCTCGGAACGGACTCGGCAATCACCGTCATGCTCTCGATCTTGATCGGAAGCGTCACCTTCACCGGAAGCATCATCGCGCTCCTCAAGCTCCAGGGCAATTTGAAGAAGGGCCAGCCGATCCTGTTGCCGGCGAGGCATTTCATCACCCTCGGGCTGCTCGCAGGCGCTTTCGTCATCAGTGGATTCGCCACCGCGGCGACCGCGGCGGACTCGGTCGCCTTGGTCCTGGTTCTGGCCGCTGCCTCGCTCTTGCTCGGCATCTTGCTGACGATTCCGATCGGCGGAGCGGACATGCCCGTCGTCGTTTCGCTCCTCAACTCCTACTCGGGTGTGGCCGCCGCGATGGCGGGTTTCGTCATCGGAAACCCGCTCTTGATCATCGCCGGTGCGATGGTTGGCGCGGCCGGTCTGATCCTGACCCAGATCATGTGCGTGGCGATGAACCGCTCGTTGCTGAACGTCTTGGTCGGGGGCTTCGGCGTGACCGAGGGCGCCGGAGGGGGCAGCGACGAATACACCAACGTGACCTCCTGCGGCGCCGAAGAGGCGGCGATGGTTCTCGAGACTGCCGAATCGGTGGTCATCGTTCCGGGCTATGGATTGGCGGTCGCCCAGGCCCAACATGCGGTTCGCGAGCTGGCCGACCTCTTGAAGGCCAGGGGCACCAAGGTGACCTACGCGATTCATCCGGTCGCGGGACGCATGCCCGGGCACATGAACGTGCTTCTCGCTGAGGCTGACGTTCCCTACGAGGACCTCCTCGAGATGGACGTGATCAACCCCGAGTTCAAGAACACCGACGTGGCGATCATCCTCGGGGCCAACGACGTGGTGAACCCCGTCGCCAACAAGGATCCGAGCAGCCCGATCGCGGGGATGCCCATCCTCAATGCCTACGAGTCACGCTCGGTTTTCGTCGTGAAACGCAGCTTGAGCCCGGGTTACGCGGGCATCAAGAACGAGCTCTTCGAGTACGACAACACGATGATGATCTTCGGCGACGCGAAGAAGGTCATTCAGGACCTGATCGGCGAGGTCAAAGACCTCTGAGCCGTCGCAATGCCCAACGCTCAGGTGTCGAGGAAGTCGGCCACCTCGGGCGCGGGCACGCCGTAGTAGTCCGAGTCGGCGAGATCGTCGAAGCGGGTATACTCGTTGAAAAAGCGGACGCGGCAGGTGCCCGTCGGGCCCGCGCGCTGCTTGCCGATGATGATCTCGGCAATCCCGCGATCGTCGCTGTCGCGGTTGTAGACCTCGTCGCGGTAGATGAACCAAATCGTGTCGGCATCCTGCTCGATGGCACCGGACTCGCGGAGATCGGAGAGTTGAGGTCTCTTGTCTTTGACGCCGCGCGACTCCACGCCGCGATTGAGCTGTGACAGCGCGATCACCGGCACCTCGAGCTCCTTGGCGAGCGCCTTGAGGCTCCGGCTGATCTCGCTGATCTCCTGCTCCCGAGAGTCGTTTCGCGAGCCCGATCGCATCAGCTGCAGGTAGTCGACCACGATCAAGCCGAGGCCAATCTCGGATTTGAGACGGCGGGACTTCGCGCGAAGCTCGAGCATGGTGATGGCCGGGGTGTCATCGATCCAGATCGGCATCTCGCTGAGCGTGCCCGCCGCATCGGCCAGCTTCGGCCAGTCGTCCTTGTGGAGCTGGCCGGTTCGAATTCGGTTTCCGTCGACCCGCGCCTCGGCACCCAGAAATCGCCGAACGAGCTGGCCTTTCGGCATCTCCAACGAAAAGATGGCCACCGGCGACTTGGCCTTCGCACAGGCATTGTGAGCGACGTTCAGCGCGAACGAGGTCTTGCCCATGCCCGGCCGCCCTGCCACGATGATCAGGTCTCCGGCGTGCATCCCGGCGGTCATCTTGTCGAGCTGTTTGTAACCCGTGGGAAGCCCGGTGATCGCCTCGCCTCGGTTGGCGGTCTCGTGAATCTCCTGGAACGTCCGCATGACGACGTCTTTGACGTGCTCGTACGGGTTCCGTGCGCGCTCCCTCGCAACCGAGAAGATCGACGATTCGGATTGATCGAGAAACTCCTCGACCGCCCCGTAATCGCCGTATCCCCGCGACGCGACCTCGTGGCAGACCTGAATGAGGGAACGGACCAGAGCCTTCTCGCGGACGATCCGCGCATGCGCCTGGATGTTCGAGACGCTGGGGATCGTGTTGCTCAAAGACAGCAGATACTCGTCGCCGCCGATCGATCCGAGCTTGCCGCTGTTGGCCAGGGATTCGCGTAGCGTGACGTGGTCGACCGGTTGGCCACGTCGAAACAGCTCGGTCATGGCGTCGAAGATCTTGCCATTCGCCTCGCTGTAGAAGTCCTCCGCGGAGATCTCCTCGAGAACGACGTTCATCGCCTCGTTCTCGAGAAGGATCCCGCCGAGCACCGCTCGTTCGGCGTCGAGCGAATTCGGCGGGACTTGTCCGGATCGTGCCGTCGCAGAGATGGCCCCCTCGCTTTCCAACCGTGGTTGTAGCGTCTCGGCCCGCTCCGCGAAAGGGGCGAGTCGAGACGCGTCTCAAGATGGCCGTGAACCGGCCGCGTTATGCTTTGGTCTTGACCTCGACCTTGATGGTCGCCGTCAAGCCATACGGTAGCTTCACGCCCACCTCGTAGCTGCCAACCTCTTTGATCGGCTGCTCGGGCATGATGAGCTTCTTCTTGTCGATCTCGGTCTCGACACCCTTGGCCTTGAGGCCTTCGAGAATGTCCGCCGAGGTGACCGAGCCGAACAACTTTCCATCCTCGCCGGCTTCTTTGGCGATCATGACGGTGACCTTCCCGAGCTCGTCGATCAGCGTCTCCTGCTCGACGCGAAGCTTTTCGATTCGACGCGCCTGCACTTCTTTTTCGTGCTCGATCTGCTTGACGTTTCCGCGACTTGCAACGACCGCGAGCCCTCGGGGGAGCAGGTAGTTGCGCGCGTAGCCGCGGCGTACTCGTACCACGTCACCAATCGAGCCCAAGTGCTCGAGATTTTCCTTCAAAACGACTTCGACCGTGGATGCCATCGCTACCTCACTTCGTCGCCGTGTAGGGGAGCAGTGCAATGTTGCGTGCCCGCTTGATGGCACGGGTCAGGTCACGCTGCTGCTTTGCGGTCAGCCCGCTCACGCGACGCGGCACGATCTTGCCACGATCGG
The DNA here is from genome assembly GCA_964495565.1 of uncultured Sandaracinaceae bacterium. GTDB lineage: Bacteria > Myxococcota_A > Polyangia > Polyangiales > Houyiibacteriaceae > SG8-38. The sequence goes on from CAZBWQ010000002.1 coordinate 76,926, forward strand.
TGATGAAATGACGCAACTGCTGGGGATCTTTGTAATCGAACTTGAAATCCGGCGGGAGCGTGAGCCCAGGCGCGCGCTTGCGCCCTCCGCGGCGGCTCCTCGCATCTACGTCGAAGTCTTGCTGCATGTCGTCGGCCATGGATCAGCCCTCCTCACGCTCGTCGTCGGACGATTCCTCATCCGACTCGTAATCGCCATCGTCGCTTTCGTCGCGGTCTCCCGAGCCCTCTTCGTCGCTCGACTCGTCCTGATCCCGATCCTGACCGCTCTCTTCTTCCGAGGCCCGCGGACCCATCCCGAGGCTTCGCGCGCGCTCGGTCTCGGCGTCTTCCTGCTCCTCGAGGTCCTCGAGGTGAAGATACTGCACCTCTTCGGGGTCCACCTGCACGGTGGCCATGTCGATCTCCTCGGCGAGTAGCACCGTCTGGAAGCGCACCACGTCGTCGAGCAGGCGCAGATTTCGCTCGAGCTCCGCCACGAGATCGTTGAAGCCGACGTACTTCATGTACACGAAGATGCCGCGGCTGTTCTTCTCGATCGGGTACGCGAGCTTGCGCTTGCCCCAGTTGTCGAGCTTGGTCAGCGTGCCGTCGAGGCGGGAGACCACCTCTTTGAGGCGTTCGACGATTTGCTCGGCCTTTTCGTTGTCGACGTCGGGCCGAAGGATGTAGATGGTTTCGTATTCGCGCGCCCACCGAATCGGGGACGCAGCGGCTTGGGTAGCCATGAGCTCCTCCTGGTCTAGCGGCCCCAGCCCGATGCTGGAGCGAGGAAAGCGAAGGCATAGCCGATCTTCAGGACGGTGCCAGCCGTCAGGAACGGTGGTGATGAAGATTCATCGCCTGGCGGGGCCCGTCGACGATGCAGGTTTCGGCGACATCGGCAGCCAAGCCGAGGACGTCCTCGAGCTCGGCTTGCTCCAAGCTGTTGAAATCACTGAGAACGTATTGCTCGGGCCGGCCGCGCGCCGGACGGCCGATCCCGACGCGACATCGCAGAAAGTCCGGACCGCCGCAGTGCTGCACGACCGAGCGGAGCCCGTTGTGCCCGGCCGTGCCCCCGCCGATCTTCATCCGGACCACCCCGAACGCGAGGTCGAGCTCGTCGTGAACGCAGAGCACGTGCGAAAGCGGCACCTTGAAGAACTGCATGGCGGCCTGAACCGACTCGCCGCTTCGGTTCATGTAGGTCATGGGCTTGAGGAGCACCACGTCCTCTGCCCCCACCGCCACCTTGGTGAGCTCGCCCTTGCACTTGCTTCGGTACGCGGGCGCGCCCCAGCGCCGAGCGAGCTCGTCCACCACACGAAACCCGACGTTGTGGCGATGGCCAGCGTACTTGGGCCCCGGGTTCCCGAGGCCCGCGATGAGGTGTACGCCCACGTTCGCCCCGAGGGCTGGTTAGCCAGCGGCCTTCTTGCCGGCCTCGGCCTCGCCGGCGCCAGCCTCGGCGGCTCCACCGGCTGCCCCCTCTTCGCCCGCTCCGGGAGCGGCCTTACGGGGCTCGAGGATGATGACCAAGGTGAGCTTGGGCGAAAGCGTGCACTCCACGCCCTCGGGAAGCTCGATGTCTTCGACGGCGATGGTGTCCTTGAGGCCCAACGGCGTGACATCCACGTCGATCGAGACCGGAATTCGGGCCGGTGTCGTGCGCAGCGGAAGCGTGCGGCGCGTCACGTTCAGCACGCCGCCCTGGACGACGCCGGCAGCCCTGCCGTGCGTGTAGAAGGGGACGTTCACCTCGAGCTCCTTGTCCTCGAACACGCGGTACAAGTCCACGTGCAGAAGCTCTTGCGTGACGGGGTCGGTGGTCACGTCCTTGACCATCGCCAGTTGCTCTTCGCCGCCCACGGACAGCTTGAACACCACGTTTCGCCCCCTGTCTCCTCGAAGTGCTTTTTCCAGTTCCTTGGGGGACAGGGTCAGCGGCGTGGGCTGGACTCCGGGGCCGTAAAACACCCCTGGGAGCTTTCCTTGCTCACGCAGCCGACGCGCTGGCCCCTTTCCGCGGCTCTCGCGGACCTCAGCCTGCAACGTCGTCGTTTCCATGGTCGTTCGTTCTCCAAATCATACGAACAGCGAGCTCACCGAGTCGCTGTGGTGAATCCGTTTGATGGCCTCTCCTAGCAAACTTGCCACCGAAAGCACGCGGAAGCGCCCGGTCTCCTCGGCCTCTTTTCGGAGGGGAATCGTGTCGGTGACGATCACCTCCTCGAGCGGGGAGTCCACGATGCGCTCGAGGGCCGGGCCCGACAGGACCGGGTGCGTGGCGGCCGCGAGGACCTTGGCAGCGCCCTTTTCGCGAAGCGCCCGGCCGGCGTTCGTGATCGTCCCGGCGGTGTCGATCATGTCGTCCAAGATCACACACTCTCGGCCCTTCACGTCGCCGATGATGTTCATGACCTCACTCACGTTTTTGGCCTCGCGACGCTTGTCGATGATGGCGAGGTCAGCGCCCAGGCGTTTGGCGTACGCGCGGGTTCGCTCCACACCGCCTGCGTCGGGGGACACGAACACGGGGGGCGTCTGAAAGCGTGGCTTCAAATGCTGCAGAAATACCGGAAGCGCGTAGAGGTGATCGAACGGCGTGTTGAAGAAGCCCTGGATCTGGGCCGCATGCAGGTCCATGGCCACGACCCGGTCGACCCCGGATGCGCTCAGCAAGTCCGCGACGAGCTTGGCGGTGATCGGCGTGCGCGGCGCGGCTTTTCGATCCTGCCGCGCGTACCCGTAATAGGGGATGACGGCGGTGATCGAGCCCGCGGATGCGCGCTTGAGCGCGTCGGTCATCACCAAGAGCTCCATCAAGTTGTCGTTGACGGGCGCGCAGGTCGACTGGATCACGTACACGTCGACGCCGCGCACGTTCTCCTTGATCTCCGCGAACACCTCGCCGTCGGAAAAACGAGAGACGCGCACGCGTCCCAAAGGCAATTCCAGATACTTGGCGATCTTCTCGGCAAGCGCCGGATTCGAGTTTCCCGAGAAAACACAAGTCGACTTGAACATCGGTGGTTCCCTCCAGCGCGAAAGAGAGAGTAAAGCCGCCACCCCGGTAGGAAGGCGGTCCGAGGTAGCAAAGGGCCAGACCGGTGTCAACCGCGGCGCGGATCGGCACCATGTCGACGACCTTTTCGACGTGCCGTGAATAGACGGTTGAGGTTCGGCACGCAGGAGTGTAAACCTCATCGCTCCCGCACACGGAGGAATGATGACACTGAGCGTGACATTGCTGACGGAGCGCGAAGACGTGGCACGGACCTGGAGGCAAGCGTTGTCACCGCACCGTGTGGACTGCCGGGTATTGGCTCCGAGCTCGCTCGCCGAAGCGTGCGAGGGGCAAGTCGCAGTCGTCGTCGACGTCGACGGAGCAGGTCTCGATGCCGACGAGCTCTTGTCGACCATCGGCTTCGTGCGGGCGTCGGGTGCTCTCGCGATCACCCACCTCGACCGCGATCGCGATGCGCTCGAAGACATCGTGACCGAGATTTGCGAAGGGCTCGTGACCAGCAACGATCGGGAGGTCGCTCAAGTCGCAGCGGCGCTCTCCCGCCGCGCGGACCGTCGCCGCTCCGGCCGACTCGAGTTCGTCACGGTCTCCCCGTGCAGCGATGACTTGTTGGTGGTGTTCGGCAACGGGCACGCCTCGTTCCATTCGCGTCCGATCGATGGCTCGGATGACGGCTCCGAAATCGTCGACATCCGAATCGATTCGACTGCATCGAAGGCCACCGTTCGACTGAAGAGCGGCGTGCTCTGCCAACTCGTGGCCGACGCGGCACGGTCGAGCGGCTCGGACATGACCGACGGCCAGGGCGACATCGCCATCGACGGCGAAAAATTGGGCGCGCGGCTTCGAGAGCTCCGGCTGGCGGCGGGCTTGACCCAGGCGGAGCTGGCGCGACGAACCGGCATTCACCGCCCGAACATCGCCCGCGTCGAAGCCGGCCGCCACACACCCTCGCTCGAAACGTTGGCACGGATCGCAAACGCCATCGGGGTCTCGACGACACAAGTGCTCGTGTCGCGCGAATCATGAGCCGCGAGGCAGGCCAAAAGCCGATCAAAGACGCATCGACGGTGATCCTTCTGCGTGAAGGCGACCAGGGGCTCGAGACGTTCATGCTCTGCAGGCACAGCCGCAGCGGCTTCATGGGCGGCGCCCACGTCTTTCCAGGCGGCAAGGTCGACCGAGCCGACATGCACGCGAGTTGGGTTTCGCGGGTGAGCCGCTCACCGCAGGAGCTCGCCGAGGGCCTCGGCGAAACCGATCCGGAGCTCAGCCTCGGGCTGCTGATCGCTGCGGTGCGTGAGACGTTCGAAGAGGCAGGCGTGTTGATGGCGAGCGCAGCCGGTGCCCTCGATCTCGCGGCGGCACGAATCGAGCTCGACACGGGACGCTCGTTCCTCGATTTCGCAGAAGCGATCGACATGCACATCGATGCCCTGACGCTCGCTCCGTATGCGCGTTGGATCACCCCCAAGATGGAAAGCAGCCGCTTCGACACGCGATTCTACGTGGGCGTCCTGCCGCCGGGTCAGCACGCATCGCCCGACGGATGCGAAACCACGTCCGCCGCATGGCTGCGGCCTGCCGCGGCCATCGAGCAAATGCGGGCGGGCCAAATCAAGCTCGCGCCACCCACCGTGCGAACGCTTCACTGGCTTTCGGGCTTCGCCGATGCCGGCTCGGTCATCGAAGACGCGCTTCGTCGCAAGCCTCCGCTCGTGCGGCCCGAAATCGTCGCCGGCAAAGACGGTTGGTTCTTGGCTCTCCCAGGCGACTCGGAGCATCCCGAGAACGAGCCCGTGCTGCCGGGCGCCACGCGCATGATCTTCGAAGGCGGCGCATGGCGCGATGCGCCCGAGCCTGTTCGGTAGGCCACAGTTTTTCGAGATTCTACGCTTTTGGCCTTGGCTCTCGAACCAGCCAACCGCTACCCAAAAGAGGTGGTTGCGAGCACGCCCAAGCCCAAGGACCTGTTCACGGCGTCCCAAATCGCTCGTTTTTGTCAGGTGGATCTCAAAACGATTCACAACTGGGCCGATCGGGGCCGCATTCCTCACTTTCGGACGCCAGGGCGGCATTTGCGTTTCAGGCGGCCGCACGTCCTCGATTTCCTGAGGAAGTACGGTTATCCAATTCCTGAAGAGCTCGAGTCGGATCGACCCAGGGTCGCGCTTCTGGTCCGGAATGGGCAGGCCCATGCTCCATTGGCCGCAGCGCTCGAGCCGGCTTTCGAGGTCATCGACTACGCGGACCCGCTTGCGGCGCTCTTGCACATGGGGCAGCAGCCGCCCGACGCGGCGGTCTTGGCGGCGAAGCTCGGCGAAGTTTCGGGCGTCCAAATCATCGCCGCCCTCAAGCGTGACGATGCCACCCGGCACGTGCGAGCCATTCTGGTCGCAGGAGACGAGCAGGACCGGCAGGCGGCTCTCGAGGCCGGGGCTTCGGCCTATGTCCGGGCCTCCGACTGCAACGGTCTCCGCGACACCCTGAGCGCCCTGATGGGGCTCCGCCACTGACGGCAGCCGCGGTTGCCTCGAGCCGGAACCTCACGTACGCATCATCCATGGGCACCGAAGCGCTCAATTACGACGACCGCGGTCTGGTTGCGGTCATCGCCCAAGATGCCGAGACGGGTGAAGTCCGAATGCTCGCCTACGCCGACGAGACGGCGGTCGAGACGACGCTTCGCACCGGATTGGCCCACTTCTACAGCCGGAGTCGCGAACGGCTCTGGAAAAAGGGCGAAAGCAGCGGCAACACCCTCCGCGTCCGAAGCGTTTGGGTGGACTGCGACGGGGACACCTTGATCTACATGGTCGACCCGGCCGGTCCCACCTGCCACACCGGAGAGGAAACCTGCTTCTTCCGCGAGCTCGAGCCGAACGGCGATCTGGCAAGGAGCGAGCCCGCGCTGGCGGAGCCCACCTTGCTACGCCTCGAGCGCACGCTGCAACGCCGGCGCCACTCCGACGCGGGCAAGAGCTACACGAAGTCACTGCTCGACGGCGGAGCGCAAAAGATCGACGAGAAGCTTCGCGAAGAGGCCGCGGAGCTCGGCCAAGCGCTGGCCGAGGAATCCGACGAACGGGTCGCGTCCGAAGCCGGCGACCTGCTCTACCACTTGCTCGTCGGGCTCCTGCTGCGCGAGGTGCCTTTGCGTGCAGTCCTGTCCGAGCTGAGCCGCCGCTTTGGCCAATCCGGCCACGAGGAAAAAGCAAGCCGGTGAGCTAGCTGCCGCTCAGTTGAGGATCTTGTCGATGTCGCGCTCGATGGTCTCCTCGCGGACCCGCCTTGCCAGCGCGAGCTCGGTGATCAAGAGCTGGCGTGCCTGCTCCATGAGCTTCTTCTCGCCGTAGCTCAGCTCGCCCTTCTCTGCGCGTACCTTGGAGAGGTCCCGGCGCACCTTCGCGGCCTTGACCGGCGAGCCACTCTTCAGCATCTCGGTGTACTCCCGGTAGCGCCGATTCCACGGCTGGGAGGTGACCGCCATCTCGTCCTTCTTGAGCTCGTCCAATACCGTCTTGGCGGCACGGCGGGACATGACCTGGCGCAAGCCCACCCGATCCACTGCGTTCATCGCGACGCGGATCGTGCCGGCCTTTCCGTTCACGAGCTTCAGAATGTAGAAGTCGACGTTGTCGGTGCCGATGACGCGCTTCTCGATTTTTGTAATTTCGGCAACGCCATGGGCGGGATGGACTGCCTTGTCGCCTACGCTGAAGCTCATGAGAGGACCCTCCTTCGGGCTAGAATTGACGAAAACCCGCGCCGGGAGCGCGGGCCGCAAACGTTTCGTCAAGAGGTGTGCAATCCACTACATGCACCCATCATTTATAGCAAAACCGGCTCTTTCAGTCAACGCCGATCATCGACTAAAGTGGTGTGATTCCGGCTGCTTGGGCTGTATTTTTGGGGTCGATTTGGGGTTGACAAATCCGCCGCGTCGAGTCGCCCCAAAAGGGGCTCAGTTGGGCCTCGCGCGCTTGCTGGCCGCGGCCTTCGGGGCCGCGCTCGCCGCGTTGGCGTCGGCCTCCTTCGGTTTGGATTCCTCTTCGACGAGCCCGTGCTTTTGCAGGAGCTTGCGTTCGATCTCGGCCAGCACCTCGGGATGCTCCTCGAGGAACGTACGGGCGTTGTCGCGACCCTGGCCGACGCGCTCCTCACCGTAGCTGTACCAGGCACCCGACTTCTGCACGATGCCCGCCTCGACACCGAGATCGAGCACGTCGCCGCTTCGGCTGATCCCCTTTCCGAACAAGATGTCGAACTCACAGAGCCGAAACGGGGGTGCGAGCTTGTTCTTGACGACCTTCACCCGACAGCGGTTTCCGACGGCTGCATCCCCGACTTTGATCGTCCCGATCCGGCGGATGTCGAGGCGCTGCGATGCGTAGAATTTGAGGGCGTTGCCGCCGCTCGTCGTCTCGGGGCTGCCGAACATCACGCCGATCTTCATTCGGATCTGGTTGATGAAGAAGAGCGTGGTGTTGCTCTTCTGAACGGTGCCCGTCAGCTTTCGCAGCGCCTGGCTCATCAGGCGCGCCTGCAACCCGACGTGGCTATCGCCCATCTCTCCCTCGATTTCGGCGCGGGGTACCAAGGCCGCCACCGAGTCGACCACGATGACGTCCACCGCGCCCGAACGAACGAGCGTATCGGCGATCTCGAGGGCCTGCTCGCCATGGTCGGGCTGGCTCACCAAGAGCTCGTCGACCTTGACGCCGAGCTTTCGCGCGTAGCTCGGGTCGAGGGCGTGCTCGGCATCGATGAAGGCCGCAATTCCGCCGTTGCGCTGGCATTCGGCGATCGCGTGGAGGGTGAGGGTCGTCTTTCCGCTGGACTCGGGACCGTAGATCTCGACGATCCGGCCGCGGGGGTATCCGCCCGTACCCAGCGCCAAATCGAGAGAAATCGAGCCGCTCGAAATCACGGGCACCTCGATCTTCGCGTCGGCGTCCCCGAGGCGCATGATCGAGCCTTTTCCGTAAGCTTTCTCGATACTTCCGAGAGCTAGATGGAGGGCTTTTTCGCGGTTCGAGTCGGCCATGGCTGGATTCCTTTTGTGTGAGATACCTGAACAACCGTTTAGTCGGGTTCCTCACACGAGTCAAGACTCGTGCAAAAGCCCCGGAGCGAGACTGCAACGCGGGTCAGCGCTCGGCAAGGTCGAAGTCTCGGCCGAGGGCCGCGCGGCGGACCAGCTCGAGCGCGATGTAGGCCGAGAGGGTCTGAATGCGGTCCCGACCCCACGGGAGCTTACGGTGCCGGGTGATCGTCGGCTCCCCTTTGCGCGCCAACCCGAACCACACCGTGCCAACCGGCTTGTCGTCGGTGCCCCCTCCGGGCCCCGCGACTCCGGTGATCGACACCGCGAGGTCTGCGCCGGCCACGCGCAGGGCCCCTTCGGCCATCGCGGCGGCCGTCTCCGAGCTGACGGCGCCATGGGCCCGCAGCAGCTCTGGCCCGACCCCGAGCACGGCTTCTTTCGCGCTGTTGGCGTACACCACCGCATCGAGGAGGAGATAGTCCGATGCTCCGGGGGCGCGCGTCAGCATCTCGCCCACCTGACCGCCAGTGCACGACTCCGCCACCGCAAGGGTCTTGCCACGGTCGCGGAGCGTGTTGCCCACCGCCTCGGCGAAGGTGTCCGACTCAGCGCCGAACACCGCCTCGCCGAGGATCGCCCGGACCTTCTCCGCGGCCGCATGGGAGAGGCGCTCCGCTTCGGCAGCCGAGCTCGCGCGCACGTGCACCTTGACCTCGATCTCGGGGAAGTGGGCCCGGTACCCGAGGGTCAGCCCCGGAATCTCTTCTTCGAGGCCCTCGAGCGCCTGGGCTACGCCCGATTCGGTCATGCCGAAGGTCTTGATCCGGATCTGATGGGTGCGTCGCTCCGCGAGACCGGCGATCTGCGGCACGATCGACTCACCGAAGATGTGCTTCATCTCGCGCGGCACCCCGGGAACGAAGAACAGGCGCGCTCGGCCGATCGTCACCGAGAAGCCTGGCGCGGTCCCCACGGGATTGGGCAGGATCTCGGCGCCCTCGGGGAAATCGCCCTGTTTGGCGTTCGACTCGGGCATCACCCGTCCGAACGCCTCGAACTTGCGGCGGATGTCCTCGACGACCGCTTGGTTGCGCCGCAGCCCCACCCCGGCCGCCTCGGCCGCCGCCGCGGTCGTGCAATCGTCGGAGGTCGGACCGAGCCCCCCAGTGGCGATCACGATCGGGTGCATCTCGGAAAACCGTCGGATGACGGCCGCGATTCGGCCCGCATCGTCGTCCACGACGGAATGCTCGACGACGTCGAATCCGAGCTTGGTCAGCTCTTCGGCAAGCCAGGCCGCGTTGGTGTTCACCAGCTCGCCACGGGTGAGCTCGGTGCCGATCGATAGCACTGCCGCGGTCATGGGGGCCGCGTAGTGTCCGCAAAACGGAGGAGCACGTCAACCGCTTTGCCCCTCGGAGCGGATGTGGTAGCGCCCCTGGAACGTTTTTCGCGTTTCGCTTGTTGATGGGAGTCCAATGAGACGAATTTTATTGGCCGCCGCGTTGGGGGTGGCGGCTGCCTGGGCGCTCGTGGGTGACCACGGGCACGCGATGGCCGAGCAAAGCCCCTCTGCTCTGTCGAACCTCCAAGTCAGTCGCGCGACCCTGGACAACGGCCTTCGGGTCGTGCTCAACGAAGACCACACCGTGCCGACGGTGGCGATCTCGGTCTACTACGACGTCGGCTCTCGAAACGAGGCGCCCGGCCGGTCCGGATTCGCACATCTGTTCGAGCACATGATGTTTCAGGGCTCGGCCAACGTCGGCAAGGGCGAGCACTTCAGCTTGATCATCAACCGAGGCGGAAGCGCCAACGGCACGACCAGCGTCGACCGCACCAACTATTTCGAAACCCTGCCGGCCAACGAGCTGGCGTTGGGGCTTTGGCTCGAAGCCGACCGAATGCGCTCCTTGGCAGTGACCCAGGAGAATTTCGAGAATCAGCGACAGACGGTGATGGAAGAGCGTCGGCAGCGCATCGACAACCAACCGTACATCCCGAGCATGTTGCGCATCAACGAGCTCGCGTACGGCGACTACTGGCCCTACGCGCACTCGACGATCGGTGACATGCAGGATCTGATCGACGCGCCCCTCGAGGCGGTGCAGGAGTTCTTCGACACCTATTATGCACCGAACAACGCCGTACTGAGCATCAGCGGAGACTTTCAAACCGAAGAAGCGCTTCGGTTGGTCGAGAAGCATTTCGGCTCGATCGATCCGCGGCAGACCCCACCGTACATTCCGCCGCCTCCCCCCGAGCAGACCGAGGAGCGCACCGAGACGATGTACGATCCGAACGCGACCCTCCCCGCGTTCCACTTGGCGTATCACATCCCCCCGAGCCGCACGCCCGATCACTACGCGCTCGAAATGTTGGCGATCATCCTCGGCGATGGCGAGTCGAGCCGGCTCTATCAAAAGCTGATCAAGCAAGAAGAGATCTGTCAGGACATCGCAGTGGGCACCGACGATCGACGCGGACCAGACCTCTTCAGCGTCTGGGCGGTGATGGCGAGCGGCCACGCAAACGACGAGGCGCAAGCGTTGATCTTCGCCGAGATCGATTCGATCGCGGCCGAAGGCGTCTCCGCGCGAGAGCTTCAGAAGGCGAAGAATCGCGTGAGCGCGGGATTCGTATTCGGGCTTCAATCCAACATGTCGCGCTCGCAACGTCTCGCCGAGTACGAGCTCTACTGGGGAGACGCCAATCTGCTGAAGCTGGAGCTGGATCACTATCTCCGCGTCACCGCAGACGACATCAAGCGCGTAGCGGGGCTTTACTTCAAACCCGAAAACCGGACGGTGCTCGACGTGCAGCCCGGCCCGGCACCCGCGCCCGAGGAGAAATAAGACATGACGTTTGCATTTCGTTCGTGCTTGCTCGGGCTCTTGCTCGTCGTGTCCTCGGCGGCTTGCTCCAAGAACGGGACCCCGACGCAAACGGCCGACGACACGCAGCCGCAGCCCGATGCAGCCGCGCTCGAGTCGCCACCACCGCCAGCCGAGCCGAAGGACCTGACGCTGCCCGAGGTGGTGGTGACGGAGCTCGACAACGGCTTGCAGGTCAACTCGGTCGTGACCGATCAGCTTCCGGTCGTCTACGCGATCCTGGTGGTGCGCAGTGGGCGTGAGTCGGACCCGGATCGGATTCCGGGCCTCTCGAGCCTCGTGGCGCAAATGCTCAAGGAGGGCACGACCGAGAGGTCGGGCGCCGAAATCGCCGAGGAGATCGAGTTCCTCGGCGCCGATTTGTGGACCGATTCGGACGAGGAGAACACCTACGTGGGGACCCGGGTCCTCGCCGAACACCTCGATGAAGCGATCGAGATGCTGGCCGAGGTCGCCGGGCAGCCTGCGTTCGATCCCGAGGAGCTCGAAAAGCTCAAGCGGAGGGAGCTCGACCGTTTGGCGCTTTCCGAGCGTGAGCCGAGCTACATCGCCCGACGCACGTTCTTTCGCCGGCTGTACGGGTCGCATCCCTATGGCACGGTCGATACCACCCCCCAGGCGGTGAAGCGGGTGCGCCGGCAAGACATGCTTCGTTGGCACCGGACCCATTTCGTCGGCAAGAACGCGTTTCTCATCGTCGCGGGGGACGTCGACCCCGACGCGGTGCGGAGCGCGGCCGAAACGACGCTCGGCACCTGGCGCCCGGGCCGTCGTACCGTGCCGGACTACGACGACCCCCCGACGCGCGAGGATCGCCAAATCGTGGTCGTGGATCGCCCCGGCTCCGTGCAATCGGTCATCTACGTCGGCAATCTCGCCATCCCTCGCGCGAGCCGGGAATGGATTCCGCTCACGGTGGCCAACCAGGTGCTCGGGGGCTCGGCCGCGTCCCGGCTCTTCATGGACCTGCGCGAAAAGCGGAGCCTGACCTACGGAGCCTACAGCGCCGTGGCCGAGCGCGTCGACGTCGGTCCGTTCGTCGCCTATGCCTCGGTCCGCACCGAGGTCACCCCGGAGGCGGTGGGTGCATTCTTCAGCCACCTCGAACAGATCCATCGCGAGCCGCCGACGACCGAGGAGCTCGTCAACGCCAAGCGGTACCTGAGCGACTCTTTCCCCCTCCAGGTCGATACGCCCGGAAAGCTCGCGGAGCTGGTCATGGAGCTTCGGACCTACGGGCTCCCCAACGACTACTGGGACCACTACCGGCAGTGGATTCGGAGCACCAGCGCCTCCGAGGCTCACTACGTGGCGCGGAGCTACATCCGGCCGGCCCAAGCCTTGGTGGTCGTCGTCGGGCAAGCCGCCGACTTCGCCCGGTCGCTCACCCCGTTTGGGCCGGTGACGGTCGTCTCTCCGGACGGCGAGGTGAAGGCGCGCTTCGAAGACGCGAGGCCGGCAGGCCAGACCTCGGGTGCGAAGCCCGATTCCATCGACTAAATTCGAAGAATGTGTGGAATCGTCGGTTACGCCGGTCGAGAGGCCGCGGCCCCCATCCTGCTCGACGGCCTACGGCGGCTCGAGTACCGCGGTTATGACTCGGCGGGTTTGGCCGTGCACAGCGAGGGGCGGATTCGAATCGTCCGGGCCGTAGGCAAGCTCCGCAACTTGGAGAATGCGCTGCTCGAAAACGGGCTTCCGGGTCGCGTCGGCATCGGCCACACGCGCTGGGCCACCCACGGCCGGCCCTCCGAGGTCAACGCCCATCCGCACGTCGCAGGGCCCATCGCGGTCGTGCACAACGGCATCATCGAAAACCACCTTCAGCTACGCGCCGAGCTCGAGGCGAGCGGCGTCACGATGAGCAGCGATACCGACACGGAGATCGTCTCTCACCTGATTCATCGCGAGACGACGAGCGGCCACGATCTGTCGGCAGCCGTGCGAAGGGCGCTCGCCAAAGTCAAAGGGGCCTACGCCATCGCCGTTCTGTCGCAGGAGGAACCGCAGCGGATCGTCGTCGCCAAGAAGGCCTCCCCGCTGGTCCTCGGCTTGACCGGCCAGGCGACGTTCTGTGCGAGCGACATTCCCGCCCTGCTTCCGTATACCAACGAAATGGTGTTTTTGGAGGACGAGGAGCTGGCTGTCCTCGAGCCCGATGGCTACACCTTGTCGACCCTCGCGGGCGCGACCTTGACCCGCCGGGCGCGGCGGATCTCGTGGTCGCCGGTGATGGCCGAAAAGGCCGGCTTCAAGCACTTCATGCTCAAAGAGATCTTCGAGCAACCCCGCGCGCTCGAAGACACCCTGCGCGGCCGCCTCGATCGAGAGAACGGCGACGTGCTGTCGTCGGAGGTCGGCCTCGGCGACGAGGACGCCCGCGGCATCGAGCGCGTGATCCTCCTCGCGTGCGGCACCAGCCATCATGCGACGTTGGCCGGCCGGTATTGGTTGGAGGAGCTCGCCAAGATCCCCGCCATCACCGAGCTCGCGAGCGAGTTCCGGGGGCGGGACGCGGTGGTGGGCGAAGGCGACCTGGTCGTCGCCGTCAGCCAATCGGGCGAGACGATCGACACGCTGATGGCGGCCAAAGCCGCGAAAGAACGCGGCGCCAAGGTGTTGGCGATCGTCAACGTCAACGGCAGCGCGATCCCGCGCATGGCCGACGCCAGCTTCTATACGCACGCCGGGCCCGAAATCGGCGTCGCCTCGACCAAGTGTTTCACGACCCAGCTCGCGAACTTGCTCATGCTGAGCATCTGGCTCGGCAAACGGCGTGGCGTGCTCGACCAAGCACGTGCCCGCGAATTGGTGGAGGGCTTGGCTCGGGTGCCGAGCTGGATCGAGGAGCGGCTTCAACCGACCCACGACGCGATCAGCGAGATGATCCGCGAGTACTCGGAAGCCCAGGACGTGTTGTTCTTGGGCCGGGGCCTGAGCTTCCCGATGGCCCTCGAAGGGGCGCTCAAGCTCAAGGAGATCTCCTACGTGCATGCCGAGGGATACGCCGCGGGCGAGATGAAGCATGGGCCGATCGCTCTTCTCGATGCGCACGTGCCGGTGATCGTCCTCATGCCACGGGATCGGCACTACGAGCGCGTCTCCAGCAACCTCCAGGAAGCCAAGGCACGCGAAGCGAAGATCATCGGGATCACCACCGCCGGCGACACCGAGGCCCAAGCGCTTTGCGACGCGGTGATCGAGGTGGCCGCCACCCCCGAAGAGCTCACTCCGTTCGTCACCGTGATTCCGCTGCAGCTCTACGCGTATTGCGTGGCCGACCACAAGGGCACCGACGTCGATCAGCCGCGCAACTTGGCCAAGACGGTCACCGTGGAGTAAGCCGACGTCCACGTGAAGGTCGGGTTGCTCACCACGGGATTTCCACGCTTCGAAGGCGACCACAGCGGCTCCTTCTTGCTCACGCTCGCGCGCGGCCTCGTCGACGCGGGGCACCGCGTGCGGGTCTTGGCGCCCGAGCCGCGCGAGCTTCGTCCGGTCCCGACCTGGCCGGGCATCGAGCTCGCGTGGGTCCCTTACTTGCGGCCCCGTGCGCTGCAGGGCGCCTTCTACGAAAGCGGCGCGCCCGACAACTTGCGCCGGCATCCTGCTCGCTGGGCGGGGGCATTGAGCTTCACCGGGTGGCTCGCACGGGCTGCGCGCCAGCTCGACGACTGCGAAGCGCTGGTGAGCTCGTGGTGTGTGCCCTGCGGCTGGATCGCGTCCTCGGTCGCGCAAGGGCGGTCCCATCTCTGCATCTGCCACGCCACCGACGTGCGTTGGCTCACCCGAATGCCGGGCGCGAGGAGGGCCGCGCGCCGGATCGCCTCGGGCAGCACGTCGATGTGGTTCCTGAGCACCGCGCTTCGGGATCGATTCTTCGAAGCCGCCAACCTCGCACCCGGGCGCGTGACGGTCCACGTCGGGTCGATGCCCATCGAACGGCCCCCATCCGCGGCGGCATCGCGGCAAGCGCTACGCCGCTCCCTCGGGATCGAGGGGTTCACGGTGCTTTTCTTGGGGAGGTTGGTGCCGGTCAAAGGCGCGCGGGACCTGCTTCATGCCGTGGCCTCCCTGCCGGAGCCCGTCGCGCTCCGGATCGCCGGAGACGGTCCGGAGCGGGCCGCGCTCGAATCGCTGGCTGCTCGCCTGGGCCTCGACACGGTGTTCGAAGGCTGGGTGGCAGGCGAGCGAAAGGACACGCTTCTCCGAGCTTGCGATGTGCTCGTCGCACCGTCGCGACGGGACGAGGGGCTGCCCACGGTGCTGTTCGAGGCGCGCGCTCGCGAGCTTCCGGTGATCGCGACCGAGGTCGGCGCGATTCGCGAGGCGCTCGGTCGCTCGAAGGATGTCCTTCTCGTTCCGCCCGGCGACGCGGCTGCGCTCGGGTTCGCGATCGACGGTCTGCGATGCGCGGACCGTGGCGCGTCGAAGCTCAGGGCGTCACGCGCTGCGTACCGCGCGGAGGGCGGAAGGTGAACCGCTTGTCCGAAACCTCCCGGTTGAACTTGATGTTCGAGAAGTCGAACCGGTTGCGGTTGCCCGCGGCGTCGATGATCAAGACCCGCTGAACGATCCCCGCGCGTCGATCGCCATCGGAAACGGTGCGCACGTAGAAGACGAGCTGCTCGTAACTCGGCGTCGGCTTTCGCGGGATGAGCTGCAAGACGTAGCCGTCGCGAAAGCGCTCGTCGTCGTGCTCGAGCAAACGCACCTCGAAGTCCTCGTCGAGGTTTCCGGTCCCCGTGAGAAACGAAAACGCCGAGGGGAGCTGGTCTTCGTCGAGCGCCCGCTCGATGAGCTGGCCGTTCTTTTCACCCTCCTCGGGCGGCTGGTAGATGAGAAGCTTCTTCCCGTCACTCACGAACACCTGGCCGTTTGGCTTGGCGTAGTCCCACCGCATCTTGCCCGGCTTCTTGAACACGACCTGGCCACGGGCGCGATCGTACCGATCGTAGAGTCGCGTGTAGCGCGTCTGCTCAAACTCGGCCTGAAGAGTCTCGGTTTGGTCGTAAAATGCCTGAACCATGGCGACGACCGCACGGGCGTCGAGAAGCTCGCGCTCGTCGCCCGCAGCCGGATGTGCAATCGCAACCATGCAAAAACCAAGAACTATCCGCGCCGCCCTCGAGCTCACTTCCAAGTAGAACGCGCGTCCGCGATTCCTATTCATCTCGATAGCCCCCGTGGCTCGCAGCCCACAAATGCCCCCAACGTGGGATTGATCATTACTGGACGGATCCGTAGCATATAGCGACGGGCAGCCCATGCCCGGCTCGCAGCTTGGCTTAGAAACCCGTCAGCATCTGGAGGTGACATGACCAAGCACCATGCCCGAACCATCGAGCCCGAGCGGCAGAAGGCACGCCTGGAAAGAAAGCACGCGGAGCTTGCCGCACGCGTCGAAGCGCTCGACAGCCGGTTGAGCCTCACGCCAAGCGAAGAGATGGAGCTCCAGCGCCTCAAGAAGCAAAAGCTGCGCGCCAAAGACGAGCTCCAGGCGGTCGGGTAACTGGTCTCCGAAACATCGAGACTCTCGCACGGAGCTCGACGGAGCTGCGCACGGCCCGCCTCTACGGCGGGCCGTTCGTTTTTCGGCTGCGGCCAGCCCCACAAAAGCAAATGGGCCGCCGTGAGGCAGCCCATTTCAATGGGAAAAATCGATGCTATAGTGGGAAAAGCAAAGGGACTAAGCCAAGCGTGAGTTCCTGAGTTTTTCGGAGTTAAGGACGACCCATCGCCGTGCGGATGCCGGGCAAGCTGGAAAGAGCACGGCGTGGGTCATAAGCAAGCACCCCTAGGTATTGCAATCGGGGTGCCAACCTCGGCTCGTCCGGAAATGCGCGGCTTTTCGAGGACCCGGACATCTCCAGTAGGACATTTCTGTCATGGGCCTGCGCCGATTGTCGCGCTTTGGAACGACTTGGAACGACCATGAAGCACACATCTGCGCACATCGGTTGGTTGAAGTCCGCGGCGGGACGCGCGTATGATCGAGAAGACCGGATGGGGCGGACCCGATGCCGAAATGCAAGAGCTGCGACGCAAGCCTTCTGAGGACCGACGCTTTTTGTGGCAAGTGCGGTGAGCCCGTGCCCGGTGCAAAGCCGGTGCTTCCGATCTCACACCCGCGAAAGCCGAGCGGGATCCAGAGCGCGACCCGAAGTCCCTTTCCGGACGCTTCGGTGGGCGGGTCGGCGCGGGCCATCGCGGCCGTGGCCTTGAGCGAGCCGGAGGTCGCCGAACCACCCCGCGCACAGACCCACCAGACCGGCGTGCTGGAGCGGGAGCCGGTGAGCGAGCCCGCCCCGGTGTTGCCCCTTCAGCGAAAGAAGGACGGAGCCGCGACCGAGAGCCGAGAGAACGCGGGCAGCGAAATCCATGAAGCACCCGATCCGGATGCGTCCGCCTCGACCCCCGACGACGGCGCGCCTCGGGTCCAAGCTCCGCCCGCCCCCCCGATTTTGGCTTCGGACCTCCTGCGCGAACAAATGCGGCCGTCCATCCCCGGGGCCAAGACGATTCGACGGGTCGCCATCGCGCTGAGCGTGCTGGGCGCCGTCGGAGCCATCTGGACCGGCGGGTTGCATCCATTGATCTTCACCGCGCTGGCCTTGCTCATCGCGATGGCGATTCTCGCCGTCACGCCGATGTCGTACCGGAGCCGTGCGATCGCGCTCTTCTTGACCGGCGCCATCGCCACCGGCCTCGCGCTTTGGCAGCAGACCCTCCACGCGATCGCCCCCGAAGGAATCATCCTCGCAGGGGCGACGATCCTGCTCAGCGGGAGCCTCTTGTTTCGTGCGTATTATCGAGGTGCGCGCTTGGCGCGAATCGCGGTGACGTTCGGCGTCGCCGCACTCGGCGCGTGGTTCTTCGTTTCCAAGGGACACGAGAGCCTCGTGACGCTGGAGGGGCATTGGCAGTCCTGGGCGCCCGCGATCACCCACATGAGCTTCGGGATCTTGGCGCTCCTCTCGTTGCTCGCGTTCATGGAAAGCAGCACACGCGGGGGCTCTCACGTGTGGGCCGCGTCGCTACTCTTCCTCTATGCCTTGCACATCGGTTTGCTCGTGGCCGGAGAGCTCTGGCCCTTGCAGGGCGTCCAGCCGAGCCTGGACGGACCCGCGATCGGGGCCATGCTGGCAGGAATGGTCGGCACCCTCGTCGCCGGTCTCGCGCTCGCGCAGGTCTTGGTCGTCGTGTATCAGGCCGCCTCGAGCCGAATCAAAGATCGATTCTGAGGGCGCCGCCTTTCGAGCTCACGGAACCTTGCGAGGCCAGGAGGCCAACAGAACGACGGCGCAAGTTCGGCCTTTTTCGTCGCGAGCCTGTCCGTAGCCTGCATCGGTGAACCGGGGATCGGTGACCGTCATCCGATGGCTGGGGCTGTCCTCGATCGCATGGAGCGCATCGGAGAGCGTCGCAGCCCGGGCCACCGCCTCACCGACGACACGAGCCTCGAGCCCGCGCCTGAGCAGACGCGCTTCCGGGTCTCCATGGGGGTCGAGCTCATGACCGAGCTTGCCCGACTCACACACGTTTTGGGCGTGGCTCGCGGCCTCTTGGCTGAGCAGACGATTGAAGCGCACCGACCGGGCCCCCGCCGACCGCCGGAGCTGCATCAACCAAGCCTCCGGCGACTGCGACGCGGCACGGGCCGGAGCTTGCTCGGGAATCTTGCCTACCCACTGCTCCGCCACCGGGCGCGGGCCGTTGGGGCCGGTCGCCACGAGCTGGACGAACAAGGGACGCCCCCATTCCAAAGGCAGGCTGACCGTCGCACCCGCGGCCTCGACGGCCATGCGGTGCGAGCCGCCTTTGGCATCGCGGACGACGAGAAACGGGTCCCGGAACTCTTCGATCACCTCTGCGTGGACGGTTCGACCTCCTTGGACGGTCAGCGAGCCGGCCCGAACCGCGGCCACCAACACGATGCGCTCCTGAGCGCGCGCCCGCCCGCAGATCAGAGGCGCATCGGCGGATCGCTTGAGATCTTCGACCCAAGCTTTGAAGCTCTCGAACTCGCCGACGACCCCGAACTTGGCATAGACGGGATTCGCGTCCACCCCGGCGTCACGCGCCGAACGAATCAGCTCCGACGAAGGTGGTATGTGCTGCAGGTCCGCGAGCTGCTGCGCCACGCCTTCGAGCTTCGTGCTCCGAATGCACAGGGGCGCAGGCGAAGCCGAGGGCGCTTCGGCAGTCGCTTCCTCCGAGGATGGCTCGGCGGCGGCTGTCGCTCGGAGCGAGAGCAGCACCGCGAACGGCACGATGAGCTTGCGTAGCATGTGTTGGCTTCAGGTCCGGTAGTCGGCGTTGATCCGAACGTACTCGTGACCGAGGTCGCACGTCCAGTAATGGCCGGTGCCGCGACCGCGGCCCACCGTCATCGTGATGAAGTACTCACGTCGCTTCATCACCACCGCGGCCTTGGCCTCGGTTCGTGGCTGGGCGACAGGCGCCCCTCGTCGAAAAATGGGCACATCGCCGATCTTCATCGAGACGTGATCAGGATTGAAACGGGCCCCCGATCGGCCGGCCGCTGCGAGAAGCCGGCCCCAGTTGGGATCGCAGCCGAAAATCGCCGTCTTGACCAGCTGAGAGCCTGCCACGGTCCGGGCGATCTGAACCGCCTCGGCGTCGCTGCGCGCGCCCCGAACCTCGATGCGCACCAGGTGCTCCGCTCCTTCGCCGTCGGCCACGATCTGCTTGGCGAGCGACTCCAGCACGTCGGTGAGCGCGCTCGAAAACCGCCGTCCCGCGGCGGTGCCGTCCATCACGGCACGGCTCGTCGCGGCGCCGGACGCAAGCGCATAGATCGAATCGTTCGTGCTGGTGTCGCCGTCGACGGTGGCGCGATTGAAAGTCTGCTCGGTAGCCTGGCGCAGCGCCGCAGAAAGAACCTCGGGCGACACGGACGCATCCGTCGCGACGAATGCAAGCGTCGTGGCCATGTTGGGGTGGATCATCCCCGCACCCTTCGCGATGCCGAGCAGGCGGCAAACCGTGCTCCCCACCTTGCACTCGGCCGACGCCATCTTGGGGCCACGGTCCGTGGTCATGATGGCGCGGGCGAAGCGTTTCGCGCCCCCTTCGGACAGATCGGACACCAGGCTCGGCAACGCCGCTTCGATGCGCTCCCGGGGGAGCTGCGCACCGATGACACCCGTCGAGGCGGGCACGACCAACGACCGCGGGATGCCGAGCGCCTTCGCCGTGGCGTGGGAGAGCGCGAGCGCCGCCTGGCGTCCTTGCCGTCCCGTGCACGCATTCGCGTTTCCGCTGTTCACGAGAACTGCCTGGCAGGTCCCGGTCCGGAGTCGACGTTCGCTGATGGTCACCGGTGCGGCGCGCACCCGATTCTGGGTGAACACACCGGCCGCCGCGGCGGGCTCTTCGGCGCACAGCAGGGCGAGGTCCAGGGCCCCGGTGGCCTTGATTCCCCCGTGCACCCCCGCGAAGCGAAAACCCTTGATCCGCGAGCGCATGACGTCCCCTCCCCCGAGGCGCTAGTGCGGTGAAGCCGCGGCCTGGTCTTCGCGGTAGTGGCAGTTCTTGTACTTCTTCCCGCTGCCGCAATAGCAGGGGTCGTTGCGGCCGATCTTGGGCCGCTCACGCTTGACGGTCGATTGGCTCGCCGCCCCCGGCTGTGCCGCGGGTTGGGCGGGGCTCGGCGCTCCCGCACGTCGGTCTCGTCGGGCCGCCGCGCGCCGCGCACGTCGACTGAGCCCCGGCTGCTGTGGAGCCGCGCCGCCGCCATCGTCGCCCGAATGACTCGCCCGAATCTGCTGCTGGCGCTTCTCGGTGGCTTGCCTTCGCTGCTCCTCGAGCCGTTGCAAGTCTTCTTCGCGAGCGCGCTCGACCGTGAACATGGCCAGCGCCACCGACGACTTCACGCTCTGCACCATCTCGAGATACATGTCGAAGCCTTCGCGCTTGTACTCTTTCTTCGGGTCGCGCTGACCGTATCCGCGTAGGCCGATCCCATCGCGGAGATGATCCATCGCCTGCAGGTGATCGATCCACTGCTTGTCGATCTCTTGCAGATACAGATCGCGGAACAGCCGCAAGAAGTTCTCGGTCCCGAACTCCTCTTCCTTGCGGTCGAGGATCGCCGCCGCGTCGGCGTACAGCTTTCGGAGGAGCTCGTCCCGGTCGGTGATCTCGTGAATTCCCGTGGCGCGAATTCCGAATTGCTCCTTGTAGGCCCGCTCGAGGCCGTCGAGATCCCAGTCTTCGTAGTGCTTGCCGGGGGGGCAGGCATGATCGGTCATGGTGACGACGATCTCGTCGACCAAGTCGAGCAGACGCTCCTTCTGCTCGGTGAGGGACATGCCGACGGCCTGTTGCAGGCGCTCGTACGCACCGACCGGGTCGTTTCGATATTTCTGGAGCGGCACGACGCAGCCGAACCACAAGTACACGTCGCGCTCGAGAGGCTGCACACGCACCTCGGTCAGCGCGGAAAGATCGGTTTCGAGCGCCCGCTTTCGATGCGCGGGCAGCTCCTCCTGGGTGACCCCGGCCTCGGGCAAGGGATAAGCATGGAATTTGACCATGTTCTCGAGCACTTGGGTGACCCGCGACAGCAGCGCCTCGTCGATTTCGTCGACCAACGGCTGAGATTCGACCCCGGCCTTGCTCTCCTCGTCCGACGGCACCGTCCGATACTCGCCTCGCAGCACCTGCTTTCGCAGCGCGTACATGCTCTTGCGCTGCTGATTCATGACGTCGTCGTACTCGAGGAGGTGCTTGCGGATGTCGAAGTTCCGCTCCTCCACCTTCTTTTGTGCGTTCTCGACGGCCCGCGTCACCCAACGGTGCTCGATTGGCACGTCTTCTTCCATGCCGAGCCGATCCATCATGGCCTGAACCCGCTCGCCGGCGAAGATCCGCATGAGGTCGTCTTCGAGCGACAAGAAGAAACGTGACGATCCCGGATCGCCCTGTCGTCCGGATCGGCCTCGAAGCTGATTGTCGATCCGGCGTGACTCGTGGCGCTCGGTGCCGATGATGCGCAATCCACCGGCCTCTTTCACGCGCTTGGCGTCTTCTTTGCACTTGGCGATGAAGTGCTCGGTGGCGCTCTTGATCGCGGCGTCGCGTCGCTCGGGATCCGACAGCACGTCGGTCGGTGCGTTCTCCAACACCTCCATGCGCGCGAGCATCTCGGGGTTGCCGCCCAACACGATGTCGGTGCCTCGACCGGCCATGTTGGTGGCGACGGTCACGGCGCCAGGCGTGCCTGCCTGCGCCACGACGTAAGCCTCCCGCTCGTGCTGCTTCGCGTTGAGCACGTTGTGAGGCACGTTGCGCCGATCGAGAAAGTGCGCGACGGCGTCCGATTTCTCGACGCTGGTCGTGCCCACCAACACCGGCTGGCCGCGCTTGTGGGAGGCTTCGATCTCCTCGCAGATCGCGCGAAACTTCTCGCGCTCGGTCTTGTAGATCAGGTCTTCTTCGTCGATGCGCGCGATCGGCTTGTTCGTCGGGATCACGACGACGTCGAGGTTGTAGATGTTGTGGAATTCGGTCGCTTCGGTGTCGGCGGTGCCCGTCATGCCGGACAGCTTCTTGTAGAGGCGGAACAGGTTCTGGAACGAAATCGTCGCGAGGGTGAGGTTCTCGCTTTGAATGGACACCCGCTCTTTGGCTTCGACTGCTTGGTGAAGCCCGTCGGACCAGCGGCGTCCGGGAAGGACTCGGCCGGTGAACTCGTCGATGATCATCACCTTGCCATCCTCGGATACCATGTAGTGCTGGTCGCGGTGGTAGAGCGCGTGCGCACGCAAGCACTGCTGCAAGATGTGTAGCGTCTCGAGGTTGACGGGGTCGTAGAGATTGGCGCCATCGCCGCTGAGGAGCCCCCGCCCCGCCAACAGCTCCTGCGCGCGCTCCATGCCCTCTTCGGTCAGGGTGACGCTGCGATTCTTTTCGTCGAGGTCGTAGTGCTCGTCTTTGCGCAGGCGCGGAATGATCTCGTTGATGATTTCGTACTTGTCGCTCGCGGTCTCCCCCGGACCGCTGATGATCAACGGGGTTCGCGCCTCGTCGATCAAAATCGAGTCGACCTCGTCGACGATCGCGTAGTTCAGATCACGCTGCACGTAGTCGTAGATGCTGAACTTCATGTTGTCGCGCATGTAGTCGAAGCCGAACTCGTTGTTCTGGCCGTAGGTGATGTCGCACGCGTAAGCGCGCTTCTTCACCTGGTTGCTCTGACTGGGAACGACCACGCCCGTGCTCAACCCGAGGAACCCGTACACCTTGCCCATCCATTCGGCGTCACGCGTGGCGAGGTAATCGTTGACCGTCACCACGTGAACGCCCTTGCCCTCGAGGCCGTTCAGATAGCAGGGCAAGGTCGCGACCAAGGTCTTGCCCTCGCCGGTCTTCATCTCGGCGATCTTCCCCTGATGCAGGACGATGCCACCGACGAGCTGGACGTCGTAGTGGCGCATGCCGAGCACTCGCCGACTGGCCTCCCGGACGACCGCATACGCGGGCACCAGCAGGTCATCGAGCGAAGCGCCATTGTCGAGCTGCTGGCGAAATTCGGCGGTCTTGCCGCGAAGCTGCGCATCGGAGAGCTTCTTCATCTCGTCTTCGAGCGCCGAGATGGCAGCCACCATCGGCTGCATGCGCTTCACTTCACGCTGATGCTTGGTGCCAAGCACCTTTTTGAGGAGCGAGCTGAACACCGCTGCAATCTAGGTCGGGCCGGGGAGGCGCGCAAACGACTGTCAAAACCAACGCTTAGAGAGCGCCAGGACCGCGATCGCGACGAAGACGAGGAACACGAACGCCCACAACCACCGCCCCGAGGGACCGCGAGCCGGGACGGCCGACGGATCGTCCCCGAGCTCGGACAAAAGCGCTCGAGCCTCCCGTCGCGCCCGTGCTTCCACGCGAAACAGCGCGAGGCTCACGATCAAGCCGATTGCCAAGATCGCACCGGCGGCCCACCAACGTCTCCGCTCCTGAGTGGTTTCGCGGGCTTGGTCGCGTGCCAGACGCGAGCTGGTCCCGAGACCCGTCGACACGACGTCGAAGTTGGGCACCGCAAACAAGGCGTCCAAGATTGCGGCCTCCGCCGCGTCGGAAACGTCGCCCTCGAGGACGGCCATCGCGAGCGGATCCAACCCTTGGCGGTCGGCGTGGGCCAGGACGAACCGGGCTGCCTGCACGAGGGGTTTCG
>CAZBWQ010000002.1:101176-112304 GCA_964495565.1 uncultured Sandaracinaceae bacterium
CCTTGGCGGTCGGCGTGGGCCAGGACGAACCGGGCTGCCTGCACGAGGGGTTTCGGGCCCCGTGGAGACGGCACCACCACGTGCGACACCCCCGCCGTGTCGTCGGAAAACAAGTCCGTGCGCGCTTGCACGCGCCAGAGGCCCGATTCGGACCACTCGAAAGACGGGCTCGACGGGTCGAGCGAGAGGGCGGCAACCCAACGGTCTTCGCGAAACACGTCGATCAGCACCGGGCTCGCGCCCCCGAGCTGCTGCCAATCCACCCGGATCCCGCCCTCGGTGGCCTCCGCGCGCTGGACGAGGCCGCCGAGCACCACCGGCAACCGGACTTCGCGGGCGGCGATCACGCGACGGTCGGGTCCCAAGAGCTCGACGTCGACGAGCGCCTCGCTCCCGGCCACCATCAAGGCGAAGCGCGCGAACCCGTGCCGCGCGAACCGAATTACGGGCGCGGGCGGCAAGCCGGCGCGGGGGCGGAGTCGTACCTCCCCTTCGTGGTCGGCGACCCATACCGACAACCAGCACGGCAGATCGGGGGTGCAAGCACCCTCCTCGATCCGAGGGTCGAGCACGACGTCCGCGGCGCGACCAGCAGCGCGAATCGGACCGAGCTCGTAGATCTGAAACGCGTTGACCGCACGGCCCGCCGGCGCGCGAGACTCGATCGAGTCACCGACGTAGAGAGCTCGCGCCACCGACACCGCTCGTCCCTCGATCCGCGCCGTCGCGACGAGATCGAAGACGCCATCGAGGTGCTCCGGCACCGCGAGCCATCCCTCGCTCCCCTGAACGCGTGACGGGTGCAACCAAGCTTGGGCGAGCGGCGTTCCGTCGCCGCGAACGAGCTCGACCTCGACGTCGACCGCATCGATGACGGTTTGTCCACGCCCCTCTTCCCGTACCAACCAGGCTCGCAAGCCGATCGTCGCGCCGGGGCGAGCCACGACGGGTGCGCTGAAGCGCAAGTCCGGCTCGCTGGTTGCAGTTCCGCTGAGCCAAAGCGCCGCGAGGATCGACGCGACGGCTGCTGGCGAGATCACGATCGCCCAGCGAAAACGCGACCAATACCGCTCCGTTTGCTTCATGGGGATGGACAAAGAAGCAATGTTACCTTAGGTAACCAGTCGGTAGAGAGCGCGAATGGGAGAGCACGCCGAACGTGACGTCGAGCAACTTCGTGCTCGCTTGAACGACTACATGACTCGGCATGGGCTGCGCTCGACCGAGCAACGCCGGATCGTGACCGAGCAGTTCTTCGCGAGCGACGGGCACCTCTCGATCGAGGACTTGCTCGACAAGGTGCGCATCGAGGAGCCCAAGATCGGGTACGCGACCGTGTACCGGACCCTGAAGCTGCTCAAGGAGTGCGGCCTCGCGTTCGAGCGCCATTTCGGAGACGGGGTGTCCCGCTACGAGGTCGCCTGGGAAGACGAGCACCACGACCACCTGATCTGCGTCGACTGCGAAAAGATCATCGAGTTCGAGGACGACGCGATCGAACGGCTTCAACGGCAGGTCGCATCGAAGCACGGCTTCCGCCTCGTCCGGCACAAGTTGGAGCTCTACGGCGTCTGTCCCGACTGCCAGGCCAAGCGCTAGGCCCGGCAGCCGGACGGCAACGGACGCTCAGACGCTCGCAAAGGCCTCGTCGGGCATCTCGACCGGCAGGGTGTCGATCGCGTTGATGCGTTGCACGCGGCTCGGAAGCGTCGTGAGCACGTTGTTGGCGAAGTGCTGCGCGGCGATCTTCTTGCCCGTGTAGAAGGCATGATCGGGATGCGACGACGGAGTCTCGGCCAGCTTCCCGACGGCAATGGCGGCCTGCTCGAGCAGCAGCCAGCCCACGGCGAGCTCGCTCAGAACGCGCAAGCAGTCTTCGGCGCCGAGTGGAATGTGCTCGATCTTGCCGCCCTTGAACCATTCGACGAGGCTCATGACCAAGGCAGCGACCGCCTCGTGCGCGGACTGCAGATGACCGAGGCCTTCGGCGAGCTCCGGCGTGTCCTTGTTGGCGTCGATGAATCGCTGAATGTCCATCAGGAACGCCTGCGTGTTGGCGCCACCGGCTTGGCCGAGCTTGCGGCCGACCAGGTCCATCGACTGGATGAAGTTGGTGCCTTCGTAGATCTGAAAGATCTTGGAGTCCCTGCAGTACTGCTCGACCGGGTAGTCCTTGAGATAGCCGTGACCCCCGTAGACTTGGATGGCGCGGCTCGACACCTCGAAGGCGGTATCGGTCCCGTAGGCCTTCACGAGCGGAGTCAGCAGGTCGATCTGACCCTTGTGGTACGCCTCGGATTCGTCGTCCTTGCCTCGGGCCACGCGGAGGCGATCGGCGTGGTTGGACAGCTTCATGATGAGCGCCCGGATGCCCTCCACGCGGGCCTTCATGTCGAGTAGGTCACGGCGGATGTTCGGATGCTCGAGGATCGGGACCCTCGGCGCGTTTGCATCTTTGAACTGCTTGACGCTCGAGCCCTGCTTTCGCTCCCGCGCGTAATCGAGGGCGCTCAAAAATGCTGCGGACGCGACGGCCACGCCTTGGATGCCGACGCCGATTCGCGCCGCGTTCATCATGTGAAACATCTGGCGAATGCCTTGGTGCTCGATGCCGCCCACGACCTCGCCGATGCAGCGGTCCTCGTCCCCGAAGTTCATCACACAGGTCGCCGACGCGTTGATGCCCATCTTGTGCTCGATCGAGGGCACGGTGACGTCGTTGGTTTCGCCGAGCGAGCCGTCTTCTTCGATGCGGACGCGTGGCACGATGAAGAGCGAAAGCCCTTTCGTGCCGGGCTCGGCTCCCTCGATGCGCGCGAGGACGAGGTGAATCACGTTCTCGCCGAGGTCACTGTCGCCGCCGCTGATGAAGATCTTGGTTCCGCGAACGTTGTACGTCCCATCCGAGTTTCGCGTCGCCATCGTCGACGCCGCGCCCACGTCCGAGCCGGCATGGGGCTCCGTCAGGCACATCGTGCCGGTCCACTCCCCGCTGAGCATCTTCGGAACGTACTTCTTCTTTTGCTTCTCGGTGCCGAACTCGAGCAGCAGCTCCGCCGCCGAGAGGGTGAGACCCGTGTACATCGTGAATGCGGTATTGGCGCCGCAGAGCATCTCTTCGACGAAGGAGCCCAACATCGTCGGCGCGTCTTGGCCGCCCCACCGCGACGGCGCAGCGATCGTCCGCCAACCGGCCTCCCACAGCTTGTCCCATGCGTCCTTGAACCCGTCGGGTGTGAGCACGCGGCCGTCCTCGATTCGACAGCCTTGCTCGTCACCCGAGGCATTGAGCGGGCCCGTCACGTCGCAAACGAAGCGGTACACCTCGTCGAGCACCATGTTGCACTCGTCGGGTCCCCATTCACGGAATGGCTCTTTCCCGAGAAGCGAAGGCAGGTCGAACTGCTCGAAAAAGAGGAAACGAAAGTCTCTTAGGTCCGCACGGTAGCGGTTGATTGCTTGCGCCACGACAGCCTCCAGTCTTCGAACCGGTCACCTTCCGGTCCGCCGTGATTACTTCAGACGGCCCTGATAGATGCCAGCGGTAACATTAGTGGGGGCAAGCGGAGGCGCCGTCAAGCTACGGGCCCGGCGAATCGGCTGTAATCCGGCTCACAAACCCGCCGATCCGATCGATCGCCCGCCGGCCCTCTTCGAGCATCGGCGCGAAAACGTGCCAGGCGTGAATCATGTCCGGCCAGACCTCGAGCTGGACGTCGACCCCGGCCGAACGAGCCCGTTCGGCCACGCGAAGGCTGTCGTCCAGCAGGGTTTCTGCGGCTCCGACCTGGATCAGCAGGGGTGGCAGGCCCTCCATGTCGGCATGAACGGGTGACACCAAAGGGTTGGTGTGCTCGTGGCGAGGCGCGAACCGCTTGGCCATCGCGCGGATGCTGAGGCGAGTGACGAAGTCGTAGTGCCTGTTGAATTGCATGGAGGTGCTGCGCGGTTCCAGGTCGAACCAGCCGGACAAGAGGACACCGCCGGCCGGCTGCGGCAACCTCTCCTCGCGAAGCGAGACCAGGGTCGAGAGGGTCAAGCCTGCACCGGCCGACTCGCCTCCGATGACGATGTGGTCGGGATGGATTCCGTGCCTCTCGATCAACCACAGGTACACGCGTCGGGCGTCCTCGAGCTGTGCGGGAAACGGGTGCTCGGGGGCGAGGCGGTAGTCGGCTGCCAGAATGCGCACGCCACTCGCGATGCAAAGGCGAGCCAGGAAGTCTCGATGCGAGTTGATCGAGCCGGTGGAGTAGCCTCCGCCGTGAAAGTACAAGACCACTCGCTTCGCATCGCTGCTCGGCCGCGAAAACCACTCCGCCGAAACGCCGCCCGCGTCGACCGGACGCATCTCGACTTCGCGCATCGGCGTGGTCACGGGCCGCGGTGGATCGATGACGCGGCGCTGGATCTGCAGCGGCAGGACGGTCGACAGCGTGGCCGAGCGGCGCAGCACCTCGGCAACGGTCTCGAGCTCGAGGGTCCAGGTCGGTCGTCTCGGCCCAACGATCGCCCGGCGAACGCGAATCATGGGCTTGAGCCCGCCCATCATGGCCCGAATGACGTTCACGGCGCCGGAGCCTACCACGCGGAGAAAAACGGGACGGGCGCTTTTTTTCTGATATCCCTCCGACGATGCTGCTCGAGCGATATCTGGAGTCGATGGGCTCCGAGGCCATTCGCGATGCGCTTGGATTGAAAGAAGGTCGCCCCGCGTTGGTCCGTCCCACCCAGGATCCCAAGTTCGGAGACTTCCAGCTCAACGGCGCGATGCCTCTCGGCAAAGAGCTCGGCAAACCGCCTCGCGAGCTCGCTCAGCCCGTCGCGGCGCGCTTGAGCACCCTCGACGCCGTGGAAAAGGCCGAAGTCGCCGGGCCTGGCTTCATCAACCTGCACCTGTCGACCCGCTGGATCGCGTCGAAGCTCACCGACGCGTTGCGCGATCCCGAACGCGATGGGGTCCCCGAGGTCGAGCCGGCGTCGAAGATCATCGTCGACTTCTCCAGCCCGAACATCGCCAAACAAATGCACGTGGGGCATCTGCGCTCGACGATCATCGGCGATGCGATCGCGCGGCTTCTCGAGTTCCTCGGGCACGACGTGATCCGCGACAACCACCTCGGCGACTGGGGAACGCAGTTCGGCTTGTTGATCGTCGGGATGCGGGAATGGGGAGACGAAGGTGCGCTCCAGAGCGATCCCATTCGCGAGCTCGAACGCGTCTACAAGCTGGCCTCCGAGCGCGCCGCCAACGAGGACGCGTTTGCCGAACGCGCTCGCGCCGAGCTCGCCAAGCTGCAGAGTGGGGACGAAGAGAACCTCGCGCTCTGGAAGCATTTCGTCGAGGTCAGCCGCAAGGCGCTCGACGAGGTCTATGCGGAGCTCGGGGTCTCGTTCGACGTCTGGCTGGGTGAGAGCGCCTACCACGATGCGTTGCCCGGCGTGGTCGAGGAGCTCCTGTCTCGCGGCATCGCACGCAAAGACGAGGGCGCGGTGTGCATCTTCTGGGACGAGGTCGACGCACCCAAGGCGCTTCGCAAGCAAAAGACGCCTTTCATCGTTCAGAAGAAGGACGGCGCGTTTCTCTACTCGACGACCGACATCGCCACCGTGCTCCACCGGCGCGATCGGTTCGGCGCGGATCGCGCGCTTTACGTGGTCGACAACCGGCAAGCGCTTCACTTCCAGCAGCTCTTCGCCGTGATGAAGCTCCTCGGAGTCGAGATGGAGCTCGAGCACGTGGGGTTCGGCACGGTTCTCGGCCCCGACGGAAAACCGCTGCGCACGCGGGACGCGAGCGGTCAGGTGATCACCTTGGTGTCGCTGCTCGACGAAGCCAAAGAGCGCGCTCGGCAGCGCATCGAAGAAGGCATCGCCGAGGGGCGCCTTCGCGTTCGACCCGACGAGATGGACCAAGTGTGCCGTGTCGTCGGCATCGGCGCGGTGAAGTACGCCGACCTACGCCAAAACCGGCTCAGCGACTACCAGTTCGACTGGGACAAGATGATCTCGTTTCAAGGCAACGCGGGCCCGTACTTGCAATACGCGTATGCACGTTGTGCCTCGATCTTCGCCAAAGGGGGCTTGGTCATGGAGGAGGTGGCGGACACGGCCGACATCTCCCTCGATGCCGCGGCGGAGATCGGCCTCGGCAAGCATCTCTTGCGATTCGGCGACGTCGTGTACCAGGCGGCGGCCACGAGCCAACCACACCTCGTTTGCGAGCACATCTACGAGCTCGCACGTGCCTTCAACGGGTTCTACGCAGAGTGTCCGGTCTTGGATGCCGAAGGCCCGACGCGCCAGAGCCGGCTCGGGCTCACGGCGCTGACCGCGCGCCAGATCCGACGTGGGCTCGGGTTGGTGGGCATCGGCGTGGTCGATCGCATGTGAGCGCAAGGCCAGTATTTCCCGCCGCCGTGGCACGAATGTGCTATGCGAAGCACCTCGATGAAGGGCCGGATCGTTCGCTTCGCGCATGAAAGTCGCTGCTTGCGGGACAACCCGCTCGGCGATCCGCACGAGCGCGACCTCTACGCCTACTTGCCTCCGCAGTACGATGGCAAGAGGCGCTTTCCCGTCGTGATGATGCTGGCCGGCTTCGGCGCCACCAATCACTCGATCGTGGCCTGGAGCCCCTGGAAGCCCAACACGGTCGAGCTCTTCGACGACCTGGTGACCCGAGGCGCATGCCCGCCGGCCATCCTCGCCCTGCCCGACTGCTTCAACCGCTGGGGCGGGTCGCAGTTCGTGGATTCCGAAGGCACCGGCCGATACCAAACGTACCTCGCCGAGGAAATCGTCCCCTTCCTCGACGGCGAGCTTCGAACGATCCCCGCGCGGGAAGCGAGAGCGGTCGTGGGCCGTTCGTCCGGGGGCTTCGGAGCGCTGCGTCTCGGGATGGACCGACCGGATCTCGTCTCGGTCGTAGGCAGCCATGCGGGTGATGCGAGCTTCGAGGTCACCATGCGTCCGATGCTGACGACGGCGGCGATCGAGATCGGTCTCGCCGGCGGGCTCGAAGCTTTCGCGGAAGCGATCCCGATCGGCGGCCCCCAGAGCGCATCCCAATTCGATGCGATCTTCGCCCTCGCCGAGGCGGCGGCCTACTCGCCGAGCCGAAGCTTTCCGTTTGCCGAGCTCCCGGTCGATCTCGCAACCGGCGAGCTCGTGCCGGAGGTTTGGGAGCGCTGGCTCGACCATGACCCAATCGGGCGGCTCGATAGGTCCGCAGCGGCTTTGGAAAAGATGTCGCTTATTTACATTGATGCAGGCAACCGGGATGAGCACGGGCTACACTTCGCAGCGCGGGTGCTCAACGACGCGCTGCAACGACGCGGGCTGCCCGTTCAATACGAGGAGTACGAGGGCGGACACCGTGGCACCTCCTGGCGCTACGAGGTTTCACTTCCGAAGATCGTGGAAGCACTTCGAGGATCCGAATGACGACAAAGAAGAAGAGCACGAAATCGAGCCCGGCCAAGAAGGAGACGGCCGGCGGCAAGCCAGCCAAGAGAGGCGGGGGGGCAGCCGCCGTGGCTCGAAAGATCCTCGCCGAGGAAAACCCTCAGTCGAAGATCGCAGAGCACGGCGAAACCATGATGGAGGGGCCCCGCACGGCGGCGACCCAGTCCGCCCGCGTGCTCAGTGAAATCGTCAACGAAAAGCCCGAGCTCGTCGTTCCTCTGGTCGCCAAGTTCGCCAAAGGCATCTCGTCTTCCAACAAGCGGGTCGTCCAGACCTCCGCCGAAGCCCTTCCGGCCATCGCCCGCATCGCCCCAGCCCGCGTCGCGCGCCAGCTCGAGGTCCTCAAGAGCTCGTTCCAAGAGGCCAACGAGGTCGGCAAGGACGGCTTGGTCAAGACCTTCGCCGCGTTGTGCACCGCGTCCGTCGCCTACCAGAAGCGCTTGGAGCCCGTGCTCACCCTGGCGCTCAGCAAGGCAGACGGCAAGACGCTTCTGGCATGGAGCCAAATCGTCCTCCCTGCCCTCAAGGGCGAGCCGCACGCCCGCGCGCGCGCGGTCGTCGAAGGCAGGCTGAATCTGATTCCGCGGTCCTACGCGCAACAGATCGCCGACTTTCTCGGTATCAAGCTCAGGCTGCGTTACCGCTGAGTGATCAGCGAAGGATCGAGGGCTCGTAGCCCTCGGGGCGATCGAAGCCGAGCAGCTGGAGCGCCGTCGCCGCGACGTTGGCGATGCCCGGCTGCGCGAGGTCTTCGTTCAGAGCCAAGGTCGTGTTGCCCGGCACGTAGACGTAACAAGGAACTGGGTTCAACGTGTGGCTCGTCTTGTTCCGAAGGCGTCCCTCGTCATCTCGCAAGAGCTCGCCCGTCTTCTTGTCGACCTCGAACATCTCGTCGCAGTTGCCGTGGTCGGCGGTCACGATCAGCGCACCGTCGAGCTTTTGGATGACCGGGATGAGGCGCCCCAAACACAGATCGACCGCTTCGACCCCGATCACGGCCGCGTTGAGGTGGCCGGTGTGTCCCACCATGTCGCCGTTGGCGTAGTTGATTCGCGCATGGCGCAACTCCTCGCGCCCGAGAGCGGCGATGGTCGCGTCGGTAATCTCGGCGGCCTTCATCCAGGGACGCTGCTCGAAAGGCACTCGATCGCTCGGCACCTCGAAATAGTCCTCGTAGGCCGGGTCGAACATGCCCGTCCGGTTGCCGTTCCAAAAGTAGGTGACGTGGCCGAACTTCTGCGTCTCGCTGCAGGCGAACTGGCGGATTCGATTCTTTGCGAGGTATTCCCCCATCGTCCGGTCGATCTCCGGAGGCTGCACCAGGTACTGCCGGGGCAGCTTGAGGTCGCCGTCGTACTCCATCATGCCGGCGAATTCGACGTCGGGAATGGGGCCGCGGTCGAACTCCGTGAAGTCGGGCTCGGTGAACGCACGCGTCAGCTCGAGCGCTCGGTCACCACGGAAGTTGAACAAGACCACCGACGCACCATCGCGAATCGGGCCGACCGGCCTTCCGTCCTGGTCGACGATCACGAAGCCGAGCAAGTCCTGATCGATCATGCCCGGGTTTTCACGCCGGATCGTTTCGATCGCCTCGGCCGCGCTCGAAAAGCCCCTGCCCTCGCCGAGGACGTGGTGCTTCCACCCGCGCTCGACCATCGCCCAGTCGGCGTTGTAGCGGTCCATGGTCATGTACATCCGGCCGCCACCCGAAGCGATGCGGTAGTCGCGCTCGTCGCTCGCGCTGATCTCGTGCAGAACCTTCTCGAGCGCATCGACGTACTGCAGAGCGCTCGTCTCCGGAACGTCTCGGCCGTCTAGAAGGGTGTGAACCCTGGCTTTTTCGATCCCCTCCTCGTCGCATCTTCGCAACATCGCAAACAGATGCTCGATGTGGCTGTGCACGTTGCCGTCGGAGAGAAGCCCGATGAAATGCATGGGCTCGCCGCTCTCCTTCACCTGCCGAACCAGCCGCTGCCAAACTTCGCCACGGAAGATTTCGCCGCTCTTGATCGCTTCGTTCACGCGCTTGGCACCCTGATCGAAGACTCGACCCGCGCCGAAGGCGTTGTGCCCGACCTCGCTGTTGCCCATGTCGTCGTCGCTGGGCAAGCCGACCGCCCTGCCGTGCGCTTTGAGCCGAGTGGTCAACGAAATCTCCCCGAGGCGCTCAAGGTTGGGTGTTCGAGCCAGCCAGACCGCATCGCCTTCGTTGGAGGCGCCACACCCGACGCCATCCATCACGACGATCAACACGGGACCCGGGACTCCGGGAAACGTCGGGTGCCTTCTGAGCTTCCAGTCCGTCACGGAGCACTCCTAGCACGTTCCGGCCGTTCTTCGACGAATGGACGGGAGCGGGAAGTCACGAGCCAGAAGCCGGCGTTTCCACGGCTCTGGCCGACGGCGCGGAGGCTGCGTCGGGGTTCGATTCGCGTGCGATGAGACGTGGATCGGGCGGCGGCTCGATCGCCTTGGGCATGTGCTCGTCGCCCGTGATGAGGCGCGCCCCGCGTCCGCCCGTGAGATAGAGCCACACCCATTCGATGAATACCACCAGCTTCCGGCGAAACCCGATCAGAAACAAAATGTGAATGAGCGCCCAGATCAAGAACGCGAGGTAGCCGCCGATGTGCCAACTGCCGATTCGGGCGACGGCGTGGTTTCGCCCGATGATGGCCATCGAGCCCTTGTCCTTGTAACGAAAGATCTTGCGTGCGGGTGCCGGGCGGCCGCTCTGGAGCGCCTTGATCTCGGCCGCGATGGTTTCACCGGCAAACTGCCCGCCTTGAATCGCGCCTTGGGCGACCGCGGGGACCGGCTCTTCCGTGTCCGGGTCGACGCAATGAGCCAAATCGCCGGCCACGAAGACGTTGGGATGACCTGGCACCGTGAGGTCTTTCTTCACGATGACCCTTCCCATCCGGTCGAGCTCGACTCCGAGCTTCTCCCCGAGGGAGGTGCCTTTGACACCCGCGGCCCAGATGACGTTGTTGGCGTCGATTCGAATCGTGCCCTCGTGGCCTTCGGCGGTCAGGCCCTTTTCATCGACGTCGGTGACCCGGGTTTCGACCATCACCTCGATGCCGAGCTTCTCCAGATCGCGCCGAGCGCGATCGCCCAGATCGTCCGGGAAACCCATCAGCACCCGCGGCGCGAAATCGAGCAGGATGATCCGCGCGGTTTGCGTGTCGATCGACCGGAAGTCCCTTCGCATCGACCTCGCAATTTCGGCGAGGGCCCCGGCCATTTCCACGCCGGTCGGTCCGGCGCCCACGATGGCGAAGGTCAGCGCAGCCCGCTGGGCCGCCGGGTCCTTTTCGAACTCCGCCTGCTCGAAGGCGAGCAAGAAACGCGCCCGCACGTCGACCGCTTCATCGATCGTCTTGAGACCCGGGGCATACTCCTTCCACGAGTCGTTCCCGAAGTAGTTGGTCTCGAATCCGGTGGCCACCACGAGATAGTCGTAGGCGTACGGCTCGCCGCCCAACATGACGGTCCGTGCGTCGAGGTCGACGTCGTCGACTTCCTTCATCAGCACCCTGCAGTTCTGCTGCTCCCCGAGCATCGCCCGGATGGGGGCCGCGATGGTTCCGGGATGCAGGGCGGCGGTCGCGATCTGGTACAGCAGTGGCTGGAACAGATGATGGTTGTGCTTGTC
>CAZBWQ010000003.1:0-100523 GCA_964495565.1 uncultured Sandaracinaceae bacterium
AAGACACCCCGACCGGTTCTTTCCTTCCTACGGGGCAAACCCCAACAACGGCATGGAGGAGGTGCGGACGATCCGGCGCCTGCACGAGGAGCACGGCCTCAAGGCCGTGACGGGCTTCCCCTCCGGCCTCTGCCCCCAAGTGCCCATCAACGACAAGAAGTACTACCCGATTTACGCGACCTGCGTCGACCTGGACATTCCCATCTGCCTGACCGTGGGCGTTCCCGGCCCTCGCATCCCGATGGAGCCGCAAAAGGTCGAGCACCTCGACGAGGTGTGTTGGTTCTTTCCCGAGCTCAAGATCGTGATGCGGCACGGGGGCGAGCCCTGGGTCGACTTGGCGGTCAAGCTGATGTTGAAGTACCCGAACCTCTACTACAGCACGAGCGCGTTCGCGCCCAAGCACTACCCGCGGGCCATCATCGACTACGCGAACACGCGAGGCGCCGACAAGATCATGTACGCGGGGTATTTTCCCATGGGTTTGTCGCTCGAGAGGATCTTCACCGAAATGCCGAACGTGCCTTTCAAGGAGACCGTTTGGCCGAAGTTCTTGCGCGAGAACGCGCTTCGCGTGTTCCGGCTCGAGGGCTGATCGACTCGCCTTCCGAAAGCCGAAAGGCCCGAAAGGGGGGGCGCCGAAAGTCCGGTGGAACGAATTGCTTCGTGACGTCTTCGACCCGAAAGCGCCGAGCGAGCCGCGGGTCGATTTCGAAGCCCTGAGCATGGGTCGTGAACAGCAGCTCGCCATCCTTCGCCAGGCGATGCATGGCGTGCTCGATCAAGGCGGGGTGGTCCTTGTGCACGTTGAATGGGTGCTTCGCCGTTTTCGAACGCGAGAAGGTGGGTGGGTTGATGAAGATCCAATCGTACGTCGCGCGGTCTTTGGCGATCCACCCCATGGCATCCCTCCGAAAGAATCGATGCGGCCCGAGGTCGAGACCATTGAGGCGGAAGTTTCGCTTTCCCCATTCCAGGTACGTATTGGAGAGGTCGACGTTGGTCGTTCTCGCGCCAGCAACGGCCGCGGCGACGCTCACCGTGCACGTGTATGCGAACAAATTGAGAGCTCGCAGGCCTTCGCAACGCTCGAGCGCGTGAGCCCTCACCTTTCGATGATCCAAGAAAAGACCGGTGTCGATGCGATCTTCGAGGTTGATGAGGAAACGGAGTCCGCCTTCCCGCACGACGATTTCGCTTTCGGTCTGAGACAAGCGCGCATACTGCTCTCCCTGGTCGTGCCGGTGCCGAACCTTGACGACGATGTCGTCCGGATCGACGCCGAGCGCGTCGGGAAGTGTGAGCACGACGTCCTGCATGCGTTGCTGGGCTCGGTCCGCGTCGGAATCCTTCCGTCGTTCGAAGAAGTGCACGACCACTTTGCCCGAATATCGGTCGACGGCCAGGTCGTACTCCGGAATGTCCCCGTCGTAGAGCCGGTAGGCGTCGATGTCGTGGCGCCTGGCCCATCGCTCCCATTTCTTTCGATTCTTCGCGATCCGATTGACGAACATGTCGGACTTCGCGCTCGGCTTGCGCCATGACGGGGAGGCGGATGGTCCGGAAGCAGAGGCGTGGAGCGGTATCTCCAGCAGGCGGCACTCGATCGCACCGTTGTAGAGCACGTGCCGGCGTGCCGGCCGCAGGCCGAGGTGCTTGAGGCTCTCGTTCCGGGCCGCAAACACGTAGGCAGTCCATCCGCCGAAGCCCTGCTTGAGCGCGTCGCCCAGGGCTTGGTAGAAGAGAAAGAGCGTGCCTGCATCGCCGAGGCGATGCCCATAGGGCGGGTTGCACACCACGATGCCGTGCTCTGCGGGCTTGCGGGCCTCGGACAAGGACTTCGCCTCGAGTGCGACATGGCGCTCGACGCCGGCCGCTCGGAGGTTTTGCCGCGCGTATCCGAGCGCTTCTTCCGACGCGTCGTAGCCGAAGATGGGAGCGGGGCACTCGGCCCTACGCCGCTCGCGTGCGCGTTCGAGCTCCTGCCGCCAGATCTCGGGGCGATGCTTCAACCACGAGTCGAAGCCGAAGTGGTCTCGCAAGAGCCCGGGCGCGCAGCTCGTCGCCATCCAGGCGGCCTCGACGAGGAAGGTTCCCGAGCCACAGGTGGGGTCCACCAACGAAAACCCCCGATTCGCCGCAGCGGGCCAATCGGCCAAATAGAGAATCGCTGCGGCCAAGTTTTCCTTGAGCGGGGCCTGTCCTCCGGCCCGGCGATAGCCTCTGCGGTGTTGTCCTCCGCCCGAGAAGTCGAGGGCGAGCTCGTGACGTCTCTCTCCGATGTGCAGGTGCAAACGAATCGAAGGGCTGGTCTTGTCGACGCTCGGTCGGACCCCGGTGCGCGCACGGAACCCGTCGACGATCGCATCCTTGGCTCGCTGGACCCAGAAGTGCGACGGGATTGGGCTCTTCGGAGCCTGAGAGCTTCCGATGGCGAACGTGGACGACGGGTCGAAATGCTCCCACCAGGGAATCTCTCGAGCCGCTCGATAGAGCTGATCGTCGTCCGAGGCTTCGAAGTCGGCCAGAGGGAGGAGCACCCGGGAAGCGACCCTCGACCACAGACACAGCCGGTATCCCTCCCGAAGCGAGCCGAAGGCCTCCACGGTCGTGGGGCGCGCTTCGGACACCTGCAGTCCGAGCGTGCGCACCTCTTCGGCGAGAACGTCCTCGCAGCCCCTCGGGCAGGGCAACACCCAGCGCAACCTCTCCTCGGAACCGATGAGACCCTCGTCTATCTGGCGAGCAAGAGCTCGCTCGTCTTGTCGACGTCCGAAAGGACCTGGGTCGCATCGTGAAGGCCACCGGCCCAGCCCACGAACGAAGAGAACCAGACGTTCTGCAGAATCGATGCGATCGTTCGCTCCCGCGCATCGACATCCCCGCCCCACTCCGCGTGTTCTTCGGCAGCTTCACCTCGAATCGCCGCCATGACCAGGGCCGTGATCAAAGCGTGAAAGCTCGCCACCCGTTCCGTGATGTTCGGGTCTCCGGAGGCGAGCGATCGGACCAGGGCTTTGGCCAAGTTGGGTCTCCGCAAGAGCCCTTTGGTGAGCGCGTTGAATACGAACCGTACGCGTTCTTGGGCGTCGTTTCCGGGAACCGGCTTCTTTCCGATCCTGGCGAGCAATTTCTCGCTTTCCTGCTCGAGCGCTGCGATCAGAATCTCTTCTTTGCTGGCAAATCGCTTGTACACCGTGCCGAGCGCAACCTGCGCCGTCGCCGCCACGTCCCGAAGCCGTACGGCCTGGTACCCGTCCCGCTCGGCGAGCGCGACCGCCGTTTCCACGATGCGTTTGGCTCGATCGTCCATGGCTAGTACCCGACTTCAGCCTGGGGCATGTAGAACTTCTGGTACCAGCGCCGCAAACCTCCGATGTCGCCATCGCCATCGCAGAGAATCGGACGAGGACGATATTTCTTGTTCTCCCATATCGCGATGTCTTCTTTGAACCCGACGATGATGTTCTGGCGGTATCCCTCCAAGAAGGCGCCCTTGCCCTCCTTGACGTTGGATATGTCGATCATCGCGCCGATTCGGACGTGAACCTTGTCGTGGTCGACGGGGGTGTGACACAAAAGCATGATGTTCGGGAGCACGCTCTGCATCTCGGTGAGCATGTAGCCGGGACCGTAGTACGTGGACTGGAGCTCGAAGGGGTCCTCCCCGCCCCCGCGCGGATAAGCTACGCCCTTGACCCGTTGAATGCCGACGTGGCCCTCGAACTCGTTGCCAAACTCGTTCGCCCACGTGCCGTGCACCGGGCCGAAATGCCCCTTGTCCGCGAGATTCTCGACGATCTCCTTGGGATGGGTCTTGATCTCGATCAGCTCGGCCCCCCAATCGGTCCAGCCATCGGTGCCGTACTCGGGAATCTCGGGAATCTCCCAGGTGGGCTGTTCGCCTTCCTCGTGCGCGTTCCACATGAAGATCAAGCCGTTGCGCTCGAGAACCGGATTGTTCTTCACGCAAGCACGAGGAGGAATGCGTTTTGCGTAGGGCACCTCGACACACTTGCCGGTCTCGTCGAAACGCCATGCGTGGAAGGGGCAGACGATGCTCTCCCCGGAAACCTTGCCGCCGTGTCCGAGGTGCGCCCCGAGATGCGGACAGAAGGCGTCGTGAATGATCGCTTTGCCGCTCTCGCTGCGATACAGGACCATCTCCCGACCGAAGTACTTGATCGGCCTCACGTCTCCGGGGGCGAGCTCCTTCGAAACACCGATGACGAACCAGCCGCGGGGATAGCCAGGAAAAAGCTCGTCTTCTTTTTCTCGTGCTGCTGTCATCAACTCCTCCGTTGCCCGTCGGCAGAACCGCGCTCAGGCGCTCGCTTGGGCGCGTGCGATCTCCTCGGCCCATTTGTAGTCGGGTTTGCCGCTCGGCATCCGCGATACCGTCTCGGCAATCGTAATCTGCCGCGGAATCTTGTAGCCGGCGACGTGCTTGCGGCAGTGCTCCTGCACCTCTTCGAGCGTGAGCTGCTTGTTTCCACGCGTGTTGAAGACGGCAGCGACTTTCGAGCCGAAGCGCGGATCGGGAACCGCCACCACCAATGCATCGACGATGTCGGGGTGGGCCTTGAGGGCTTCCTCGACCTCTTCGGGAAACACCTTCTCCCCGCCGGTATTGATGCACTTGCTGCCGCGCCCGAGGAAGGTGATTCGGCCGTCCGGTTCGACCGTGGCGAAGTCGCCGGGCACCACCCACCGTTTGCCGGCGAGCTCCTTGAATCGCTCGGCGGTCTTTTCGGGATCCTTGTAGTAACCGAGCGGCAGGCGACCCGAGCGCGCGACCATTCCGATCTTGCCGGAGCCCGGCTCGATGGGGTTTCCATCCTCGTCCAGCACGGTGACCTCTTCGCCCATGTAGAACGACGGGCGGTTGTCGTGGCTCTCTTCGTCCGCAGCCGCGCGGCCGAGATCGCCCGACTCGCTCGTGCCGAAGCTGTTGATGATCATCACGTCGGGAAGAAGCTCCTCGATGTCCCGCTGCACGCTGGGCGACAGAATCGCGCCCGCAGACGCGATGACGGCGAGGTTCGACATGTCGTAGTCACCCGTCTTGAGCTCTTCGACCAGCGGAATCGCCATCGCATCGCCCACCAAGGACATCGTGGAGACATCCTCTTCGGCGATCAGGGAGAGGATGCGCTTCGGGTCGAAGCTCGGTCCCGGCTGCAGCACGAGCTTGCCGCCCGTGAGATGGCAGATCCACTGGGTCCACTGGGCGGCCCCGTGGATGAAGGGCGCGCACGGAAGCATCGTGACGGTGTACCAACCCTCCTTGACCTGCTCGATGAGCTGCTCGGGGGACTCGACTGGGTCGCCGCCGGGCGAGCCGCCTTGCAGTCCCGTGAAGAAGAGATCTTCGTGGCGCCACATGACGCCCTTGGGCATTCCCGTCGTTCCGCCGGTGTAGATGATGTAGAGATCGTCTCCTGACCGAGGACCGAAATCCCGCTCCTCGGAGCCTTGCGCCAAGGCGGTTTCGTATTCGACCGCCTCTTGGTCCGACACGGCGTCCGACCCGTCTTCGATCACCAGCAGCGAACGCATGGGCGCAAGGCCGCGGGTGGCTTCGTTGATGACCGGAATGAAGCGGCGTTGCGTGATCACGCCCTTGAGGTCGGCGTTTTCGATCATGTAGCGGACTTCGGGTCCGACGAACCGGTAGTTGACGTTGATCCCGACGGCGCGAAGCTTGAAGAGCGCGAGGATTGCCTCGACGAACTCGTGCCCGTTGAAGAGGTGCAACCCGACGTGATCACCAGGGCCGATGCCTCGACCCTTCAAGTAGTGCGCCAGCCGGTTCGCGCGCTTTTCGAGATCCGCATAGGAGTGATGCACGTCGCCCGACGCCAACGCGACGTTGTCCGGCACCGTGTCCGCGATGGCTTCGAATAGATCCGCCAGATTGTATTCCATCGTTGCTCCTGCTCAGCGCTCCGAGCTCACCACCCACATGGCAAAGAACTGCGAGCCGCCTCCGTAGGCGTGGCCGATTGCCACCTTGGCCCCATCCACCTGGTGCTGCCCCGCCGTGCCGCGAACCTGGCGAGCCGCTTCTGCAAAACGAAGCATGCCACTGGCACCGATCGGGTTGGTGCACATGACTCCACCAGACATGTTCCAGGGCATCTCGCCGCCGAGCTTCGTCTTTCCTTCCATGGTCATGCGCCAGCCCTCGCCCTCCTCGGCAAAGCCGAGGTTTTCGAGCCACATCGGCTCGAACCACGAGAACGGGACGTAGATTTCGGCACAGTCGATGTCTCGAAGTGGATTGGTGATGCCAGCTTGGTCGTAGACGTCCTTTGCACACAGCCTTCCAGCCGCCGGATTCACCTGATCGCGGCCTGCGAAGAACGTCCGCTCGGTGCGAACCGACGTGCCTTTGACCCAAGCGGGGTTCTTGACGCGCGCTGCGTGCTTGTCGCTCACCAAGACCATGGCGACCGCTCCGTCCGAAGACGGGCACGTCTCCGAGTACCGGATGGGATCCCAGAGCATGGGAGACGCCTTCACTTCCTCGAGTGTCTGATTGAGGTGCAGATGCGCGTCGGGGTTGAGCAACCCGTGCTGGCGGTCTTTGACGGCCACCATGCAACCCGTGTCGGGATGCGCATCCGATCGCCGAATGTAGGAGCGAATAAGCGGCGCGAAGTACCCTCCTGCACCGGCGACCAACTGCGGCTGAAATGGCACCGCCGGCGAGAGAGCCCACATCGCATTGGATTCGCTCTGCTTCTCGAAAGCGAGCGTGAGCACCTTTTCGTGAACGCCCGCTTGCACGAGATGAGAGGCCACGACCGCGGTCGAGCCGCCCACCGAGCCGGCCGTATGGACGCGAAAGATCGGCTTGCCCGAAGCACCGAGCGCATCCGACAGCCAAAGCTCGGGCATCATGACACCCTCGAACATGTCCGGCGCAGTCCCGATGACGACGCAGTCCACGTCCTTCCAGCTCATGTTCGCGTCCTCCAGCGCGCGTAGCGCCGCATCGCGAACCAGCCCCGGAAGCGAAAGATCCCGCCGGCTCTCACGATGCTTCGTCTGACCGATGCCGATGACGGCGCAATGCTCAGCCATTTACTCGCCCTCCAACACAGCAACCAGGTTCTGTTGTAGGCACGCGCCGCTCGTCGCATGGGCGACCGCACGGTCGGCGTTCCCAGACCAGATGCGGCTCGCGACCTCGCCGAATCGAATGAGCCCCGCGGTCATCAACGAGTTGGCCGTCAGGGCGCCCCCGGACGGATTGATGTCGACGCCCTCGCCAAGCCCGAGGGCATCGCGCAAGATGAGCTCCTGATGTGCAAACGGCGCGTAAAGCTCCGCCACGTCGACCGGCCCCTTCGCAACACCGGCCTTTTCGGCCGCAATCCTCGCGGACCTCGACGTGGTGAGATCGCGTTGCCCGAGCGAGCTCGGCTCCGTCCGGTGATCGATACCGCGAATCCACGCGGGCCGATCCACCAGATCCCGAGCCTTGTCGCCCGCGGCGAGCACGATTGCAGCCGCCGCGTCACTGCGGGGTGAGCACAAGCTCTTGCGCAACGGCGAGCTGATGTAGGGCTCTTCCAAGACTTCTTCGAGCTCGACTGGAGACTTGATGTGCGCGTTCGGATTGCTCATGGCGCTCTTGCGGCTCCGCACGGCCACCTCGGCGAAATCGCGCTCCGTCGCCTTGCCCGCATCCAACATCGCTTGCGCTTGGAGGGCGGCGGCGCTGATCGAATCGAGACCGAGCGGCTGCACGTAATAGGGGTCGTTCTGGATGTTCATCACGTCGGGGACCGGACCGAGCGAGCAACGACCGAACGCAAAGACGAGCGCCGTATCGATGTCGCCGTGCAAAAGACGGACCCACGCTTCGTAGAGCGCGAAGGCTCCGTCCATCTCCACGTGCGACTCACGGATCGGAGGCCAGGCCTTGAGCCCATCGACCGCCGCCACGAACGAAAAGGCGCGT
The DNA here is from genome assembly GCA_964495565.1 of uncultured Sandaracinaceae bacterium. Lineage (GTDB taxonomy): Bacteria > Myxococcota_A > Polyangia > Polyangiales > Houyiibacteriaceae > SG8-38. Next base: position 7,973 of record CAZBWQ010000003.1, read on the forward strand.
CCAAGCAGATAGTCGGTGCTGCCGGACACCGTGAACCCGATGTCGTCCTGCGTGAGCCCGACTTGGCTCATCGCCTGGGACGTGACCGGTTGCACGAGCTCGGGCTCATCGGCGTGAATGACCGGGGCCGACGGCAACTGCGCGAAAGAGACGATGGCGATGTCCCGCATCAGAGGTGCTCCTTGTACTTTTCGAACGGAACGTCCGGCTCGCCGGTGGGCTCGAAATACAGGATGTTCTCGAGCGACGGTTGCCACTGATCCTGCGGCTTCCACTTGGCTTGAACTCGCATGCCCATCCGTACCTCGTCGTACGGAATGCCGCTGATCAGGTGGTAGATCGGCATGTCGGCGCCGTCGAGCACGATCGCGCCAAAGCAATACGGAGGCTTGAGCTTCTGACCCTCGAACGGGATTCGAATGATCGTGAACGTCGTGAGCACCCCGCGATCGGTGACCTCGACGTACTCGCTGGTCGGTTTGCCGGTCACCGGATCGGCTGCCCGCGGTGGGACGTACACCTTGCCGGACTCCGGGTCCCGTCCGCCGATGATCTTGCCCTCTTGAAGGCCCTGGAGATACGCCGAGTAGTGCTGTCCCGGGTTCACCTCGAACTGCAGGTGCACCGGTCCGGGCATGAATGCCGAGACGGGCTCGAAACAAGCGATGTCGCGAATCGTCCCGGTTTTGTGCTCTGCCCAGCGGAGCCGAACGCGCATGCCGGTCTTCATTTGCTTGGCATCGCCGGCGTCGACGGCATGCACCATGGCATTGTCGGCTCCGTCGATTTGGATCAGGGCCCACGCGAAAGGGCGGTCGAGAGGATGGGCGGTGCGAGGCGCCGTCACCCAGGACCACGATTTCACGGTGCCCGTCGGGCGCAGCTCGACGAATTCGCCGGTGGTCGCTTCCCCGTCCTCGTCGTACTCGAGCGGCGGGCAAAGGACGCGGCCGTCTGCCGTCTTCACGCCTTCGAGCACCTCGTACCGGAGGCTCTCCAAAAACCGGCCGACGATGGGGCCAGTGCTTCGAGTGTACGTGTATTCGAGCACGTACGGAGCCGAAAGAATCTCACTCATGGGTTCTCTCGCGATGCGTGGTCAGCCTTGAGGGAAGAACTTCTGCATCTTCTGGGCAAGCGCGATGTTGCCCTTGACCTTGAGCTTGCGGGTCAGAAAGGCCTTCCGGCCGTCGAGATCGCCATTGGCCATCTCGATGAACTTCCCGGCGTCCATCATGATGTTGAGCGAGGGCTTTTCCACGGTGCCCTTCTCGACGCCTTTGAACTCGCCGTCTTCGATCGTGACGACCCACTCGCCGCCACCCTCGCCGCTCAGCGTATACTGGAGCTGGGCGCTCACGCCTTTGGCTTGGTCCGGCACGAATCGTTCCGCGAGCGTGTCGAAGTATTCTTGCGTGTTGGCTACCTTGGCCATGTATTCACCTCCCCGTGTCTTTCCGGGTGTTCAGAAGTGAAACATGTTCTATTTTGCCCGAGCCCGCCCGTCAAGTCGGCTCGGACCGATCACGCTAGCCCGGGTCACCCCGAGGGCGTGAACGATCCCAACACCCGCAGCCCCGCCATGCACCCGTTGCCGGCGCGTCGCACCCAAACGACCAGGGCGCGTTTGTAGATTTGGCGACCGCTGTGAGTCGTGATTCGCAGATGACAGAGATCCCCGGTGTGAACCCAGCCATCGAAGGAGAGCTGAATACCCCGTGCGCTCACGTCGATGGCCGACGCGGTTGCTTCGATGGGGCTGAGGATCTGGACCTCGACGTCCGAGGACCAACGCCGGTTGCGGCGGCGCTCGTCCGAAGACGCAGCCGGCCGAACCTGCGAGTGCTTGCGCACGGGAGGAGGTCGGGTCGAGCCTCGTTTCGGTTTGAAGGCCATCGCTAGCCTGCGCCGCGCGGTCGGCGTGCTCGCAGCGTAGGTTTTCATGATGCCCGTGTCGGGAGCGATTGTCGACTAAGTCGCACGGGCATGTGCGGCACGTCACACGTCACGAAACGTGGACGGGCAAACGGCGGTTCAGGGTCCCCGAAATGGGACTCGGCTCAGCTCAGCCGCTCGATGATGGTGACGTTCGCTTGACCGCCACCTTCGCACATCGTCTGCAAACCGTACTTGCCACCGGTTCGCTCGAGCTCGTGCAAGAGCGTGGTCATGAGCTTGGCACCCGTCGCACCGAGGGGGTGACCTAGCGCGATCGCACCGCCGTTGACGTTGACCTTTTCGAGATCTGCATCGAGCTCCTTGGCCCATGCGAGAACCACGGGCGCGAAAGCCTCGTTGATCTCGACGAGGTCGATGTCGTTCAAGCTCATGCCCGCCTTCTTCAGCGCGTAGCGCGTAGCCGGAATCGGCGCCGACAACATGCGGATCGGGTCCTCACCGCGAACGCTCATGTGATGGATTCGGGCTCGGGGCTTCAACCCGTGCTCTTTGAGAGCCTTCTCCGACACGACGAGCATGGCCGCAGAGCCGTCCGAGATCTGACTCGCGACCGCGGCAGTGAGGCGGCCGCCATCCATCAGAACGGGGAGCGCGGCCATCTTTTCGAGGGTGGTGTCGGCACGCGGACCCTCGTCGGCCTTCACGTCGCCGAAGGGAACGATCTCACGATCGAAACGCCCCTCCTTCTGCGCACGCAGAGCCCGCTGATGGCTTTCCAGCGCGAACTTCTCGAGCTCCTCGCGCGAGAGGTCCCACTGCTTGGCGATCAGCTCGGCCCCGTAGAACTGGTTGACGGGTTTGTCGCCGTAGCGTTCCGTCCAGCCCACCGACCCCGAGAACGGATCGGGAATGCCGAATGCTTGGCCGGCCAGCATCGAAGCGCCGATCGGAATCATGCTCATGTTCTGCACGCCGCCTGCCACGACCACGTCTTGGGTGCCGCTCATGACGGCCTGGGCAGCAAAATGGACCGCTTGTTGAGAAGAACCGCACTGACGGTCGATCGTCACGCCGGGCACGTGCTCCGGATAGCCGGCGGCCAACCAGCACGTCCGGGCGATGTCACCGGCCTGCGTGGCGACGGAGTCGACACAACCAAAGATGACGTCGTCCACGACGGCCGGGTCGATGCCAGCGCGCTCGATCAAGCCCTTGATGGCATGCGCGCCGAGATCGGCAGAATGAACTTTGCTCAGACCGCCCTTCTTCCTTCCGACGGGCGAACGAGCTGCTTCGACGATGTACGCTTCCGGCATGTGAACCTCTCTGTGCTTGCTGTTTTGTAAGGGTTGTCGTCGTCCGCCGCAAGGACTCGCCTTGCGTGATCAAAGAACGTGTTGGTCGATGCGCCCCCGATGGTGAGGCTCGTCGCCATGGGCTGCGGCGAGCGCCCAGGCACGTTTCATCCACATATGCAGGTCGTATTCGATGGTGTAGCCGATGGCGCCATGGACCTGCAGAGCCTGCTTGGCCACGAATTGTGCAGCCTGCCCTGCATAGATCTTGGCCAGAGACACGGCGATAGACGCGTCGGCGCTCGAGCTCGCGAGGCTCCAGGCGGCCCGATACACGAGAGGCCGAGCGAATTCCTGCTGGATGAGCGCATCGGCGAGGCGGTGCTTGACCGCCTGCTGCGCGCCGATGGGCTTTCCGAACTGCTCGCGGTCCTTCGCGTACTGCACCGCCATGTCGAGCATCCTACGGCAGAGCCCGACGAGGAGCGCCGAGGCACCGAGCGCTGCGCGGTCGTGGCTCATCGACAGCAACGCGTCGACGTCGACGTCGCGTCGCATGCGGTAGCGTTCTTCGTGCCGAAAGGAAACACGGCCCAGATTCCGGGCGCGGTCCACCGACTGTTCCGCGACGACCTCGGCCTCGGCGAGCGGTACGCAAAAGAGCTCGCCATCGCGTTCGGCGATCAAGACGTCCGCCGAGCCGACGTGCGGGGCGATCGGCGGCGCTCCGAGCGACACCGTCATCTGCGCGGTTCCCGCCAGGGCCCGGCCGAGCCAACGTTCCCGTTGTTCGTCGGTACCGGCGAGCTCGAGCAAAGGGATCCCCACGGCAAGCGTTTCCACGATGGGAACGGGACAAGCCGCGTAACCGACCTCCTCCACGGGGAGCACCCAGTCGAGCTCCGTCATGGCCATGCCGCCTGCCTCTTCGCTCGCGGTCATGCCGACCAATCCGGTTTGTGCCAGCGTTTCCCAGACGGCGTGGGCTCCGTCGAGCCGCCCCTCCCACGCCGCGCGGACGACATCGGGCGGACACTCCCGCTGCAACACGTCTCGAACGGTGTCGCGAAGCATCTTTTGGTCGTCCGTGAACGTGAAACGCATGACCTATTTCCGCGGCAATCCGAGAACACGCTCGGCGATGATGTTTCGCTGGATCTCGTTGGTACCTGCGTAGATCGGCCCCGCTAGCGCGAACTGAAAACCCTTCATCCACTGCCCGTCATCGATCGCGCTCGGTGCGCCCTCGTCGAGCTCTTGCAACGCACCGAGAATGGCCAGCGCGGTTTCGTGCGTCCGCACGTCCATCTCGGACCAAAAGACCTTGTTCATGCTGGAGTCGGCGCCGATCGGATGACCTTCCATCATGCGACTGACGGTCTGGAAGGTGAACCACCGATACGCCTGGGCGTCCATCCAAGCCCGCACGACCTGATCGCGCAGCGCGGGATCGGCCTGCGCTCGGCGACTTCGATACAAGTCGATCAAGCGCGCGGCCGTCGCCATGAAACGCCCCGGGCTTCGCAGGCTCAGGCCACGTTCGGAGCTCGTGGTGGCCATGGCGACTTTCCAACCCTGGTGCACTTCGCCGATGACGTCTCGATCGGGAACGAACACCTCTTCCAAGAAGATCTCGGCAAAGCCTTCGTCTCCATCGAGACGATCCACGCCGCGCACGGTCACACCCTGCGCGCGAAGCGGGAACATGAAATACGTCAGCCCGCGGTGCCGCGTCTGCTCGGGATCGGTGCGGAACAAGCCGTACGCCATGTCGCAGAATGCAGCACGGGTGGACCAGGTCTTCTGGCCACTCAGCAACCAACCCCCTTCGGTGCGACGCGCCGTGCTCTTGAGCGCGGCGAGATCACTACCGGCATTGGGCTCGGACCACGCCTGCGCCCAGGTGACGTCTCCGCGCGCCATGGGACGCAAGATTCGCTCTTTCTGATCCTCGGTGCCGAACTCGAAGAGCGTGGGCGCCAGCAAGAAGATGCCGTTTTGGGTGACCCGGTTGGGCGCGCCAGCGCGGTAGTACTCTTCTTCGAAGATCAACCATTCGACGAGCGAAGCCTCCCGACCTCCGTATGGCTTGGGCCAGGACACGGCCGCCCACCCCGCATCGAAGAGATCCCGCTCCCACTCGAGGTGCTGCGCAAACCCCTCCCGGGTATCGCCAGACGAAAAGGGCTCGCGAGGCACGTGGGCTTCGAGCCACGATCGGCACTCCTGCCGAAATGCCTTCTCCGATTCGGTGAAGTCGAGATCCATGCGCCCTCTCACGCACACAAGCGCCCGAGGGTGTCTCGAGCTTCCGTCATGATCCGCTCGAGGAGCTCCAACACCGTCGGGATCTCGTCGATCACACCCGTCACCTGACCGGTGGGCAGGATGCCCGCCTCGATTTTGCCATCGACCATCGATGCCTTCGTCAACATCGGCGCGTTGGCCGCCATCGCGAGCTGGGACCAAGTGAGCTCTTGGTTCTTCTTCATGGCCAGCCCCTCCTCGAGAAGCTCTGGAAGGGAAGTGCCGGTGACCCGCATCAGCGACAGGGCATTGAGCGCCGCCCGTGGAAATCGGGTCAGGAGGCTCGCTTTCTCGAGCTGCTCGATGAGCGGTGTGCGGATGACGCGCTGAGGATATCCATCGACCGCCTTGGTGACGACCGTCCCGTTGGCCTTGGTTTCGAGATAGATCTGCTTCACCTGGTCGGGGACCTGGCTTTCCTTCGTGAGCAGGAAACGCGTTCCCATGGCGATTCCCTCGGCGCCGAGCGCGAGCGCAGCCACCAGCCCGCGGCCGTCGCGGAAACCACCGGCAGCCACGACGGGAATGTCGACGGCGGACGCGACGTCCGGGATCAGAATGGAGGTCGGTATCTGCCCGGTGTGTCCGCCACCCTCCTGCCCCTGCGCGATCACCGCGTCGACACCCCAACCCTGGACCTTCTCGGCGTGCCGGCGCGCTCCGATGGTAGGCATGGTCAGGACACCCGCATCTTTGAGAGTCTTGACCACGCGCTCGCCCGGCGCCTGGGCAAAGCTCGCAACCCGGACTTTCTGCTCAATCAAGAGGTCGACCCGCTTCATGATGTCGCTCTGATCGGCGCGCATGTTGACCCCGAAAGGCTTGTCGGTTCGATCCTTGACCTTCGCGATGGCCTCGCGCAGCTCCCGAAAAGTCATCGTCGCAGCGGCCAAGATGCCGAGGCCGCCCGCCTCGCTCGTCGCGGAAGTCAAGCTCGCCCCCGACACCCAGCCCATTCCGGTCTGCACGATCGGATACTCGATCCCGAAGAGCTCACAAATGCGCGTGCGCAGCGCGTGCGAGGGCTTGGTCTCGGCGCCCCCGGTTGCTTTTGTGGTTGCCTCCACGCGCGATACGACCGACCGCTTGGACGGCTTCTTCTTGCGTGCTTTGGGCTTGGCCTCGGCCTCGGGCGCTTTCTTCGGCGCGCGCGTCCGACGCTCCGCCTTCTTCGACGGCGATTTCTTGGTGGCCTTCTTCTTCGTGGCCTTCTTCGTGGGCGCGGCTTTTCTTTTGGATGCGGCCTTCTTGGTTCGCTTCTCGGCGCTCATGCTGCGACTTCCTTTTGCGCGTAGCCCTTGGGGTCGAGCTCACGGAGGAGCTTCAAGGCATCTGGGGTCGGCGTGGGCGTCGTGTCCAGCTTTTCGGGAATGACCAGCTCGAATCCCGTATTGTCGACGACGTCCTGCAGACCGACACCCGGATGCAGGGAAACGAGCCGCATCCGACGGTCGGGAGTGTCGAAGTCGAACACCCCGAGATTGGTGATCACCCGCCGAATCTCGTGAAAGCGGCTGACGTCCGGACCGAGCTCGCGGGCGCGGTCGTATCCCACCCCGCTCACCATGTCGACCTCGGCCACGAAGGTCTTCGGGGTGTGATTGGGCACCCAATAGCTGGTGACGTGATTGATCGTGTTGCCGGGGGCGCCGCGCACACCGAGCAGCTGGGCTTTGGGCCGCGTCCAATCGCCGATGCACGCGATGTTCTGGTTTCCGTATCGATCGATTTGGGAGGCACCCATCATGACGTGTCTGCGGCCCCACCAAAGGGTCTCGAAGACGGTCCCGAACGGCATCCACCCTTCGATGTCGCTCTCGGCGGGCTTGGCGCCGAGCGGCAACGCCCGTCGCAGGAGCAGGTTGAAGCCATCGGTCATCAAGATCTCGGGCGCGAAGCTGGCCTTGGCCAGACGGGCCCCCAAGCTGGGCGTCGTGCCCATGGCGCTCACCAGGATTTCGCCGTCGCCCCGAAAGCATTCGGCGATGGCGAGCGCACATATGTCGGCCCGGGTCGCTTCGACCGCGGTCATTTCGCCACCGCCTTTTGATAGTCCGCCTCGCTGAGCTCGAGATAGTCCGCCCGAAAGGATTCCCACGCCGCTCCGTCTTTGGCGCTCTCCGCGTACAGGCGTTGGAACGCCTCGTCGCGGCCGTAGTCGGGCGGACACTCGGTGAAGTGCGCACCATGGGGCGCTTCCACCACTCCCTGAACCATCATGCGATTGATCTGCAAGCTCTGGAGAGGTCCGCCCTGGACCAGCTCCTCGGTTGGAACGACTCTCTCGCAGCTCATGAATGCCTTCTTTGCCGCCATGCAGAAGAGGTGGTCGAAGTACGGATCGCGTCCGAGCGACTGACCATTGCCGCTCGAATCGGCGCGATTCATGTGGACGAAGGCCACGTCTACGTGAAGCGCCGGCACGGCCACGAGCTCTTCCCCGTCGTCGTAGGGGGAACGGACGGTTTTGAGGTGCGGGTTGATCTTCATCACGTCCGAGCCGAGACCCGCCCGGGTCGGCAAGAACGGAAGGCGTTGGGCCGCGGCCCGAAGCCCGAGCAGGAACATGCCCTCGTCGAGCTCGATGGCTTCCACCGAGCCCTCCTGCCGGGCCTTTCGAAAGTGCGGCTCGAGTGGGATCGAGTCCAACGACACGAATCCGTATACGGCCTTCTTCAGCTGGCCGGTCGCGCAAAGGATGCCGACGTCGGGGCCGCCATACGAAACGACCGTCAGATCCTTGACCCCTTTGCGCACGAGCGCGCGAACGAATGCCATGGGCTTGCGACGAGACCCCCACCCGCCGAAGCCGATGGTCATCCCGTCGGTGACTTCCGCGACCGCTTCATCGACGGTCATGCGCTTGTCGTTCACGAAGCTACCTCACTCCTCTGTGTCGGGGTCGCGCTTTTCGACGAACGCATCGCGCGCCTCGTCTGCCACACCCGCGAGATTCAACTCGAACGTGAAACCCTGCTCGAACCGATAGGAGCGGTTGACGTCGACCGGATCGATGTTGTTCAGGCACTGTTTGGCGACTCGCACCACCCGCGGGATCTTCTTGGTGAAGGTGCGAGCGACCTTCCTCGCTTCGTCGACGAGCTGATCCGGATCGACCACCGCGTACACGGAGCCCCAGGCGTGAAGCTCTTCGGCCGACGCCGGCTCGCAGGTGAGAACCATCGCGCGCATCTTGAGTGGCGGGACCAAGCGGGCCAGGTGCGTGGCCGCGCCAAGCGCGCCCCGATCGACCTCGGGAAGCGCGAATTTGGCCCCCCTGGCGGCGATCAGGATGTCGGAGTTTCCAGCCAGACCGATGCCACCGCCCACGCAGTAGCCGTGCACCGCCGTGATCACGGGCACCGGGCACTCGTACACGGCCTTGAAGGCTTCCCAGCAGCCTCGATTGGCGCCGAGCAACGCATCGAAGCCCTCGGTGGTTTGCATTTCCTTGATGTCGACGCCGGCGTTGAACCCGCGGCCCTCGGCGCGAAGGATCACCGCGCGCGTGTCTGGATCCCGGCCTGCCCCGGTCACGAGGTCCGCGAGCTCGAACCAGCCTTGGACCGGAATCGCGTTGACCGGAGGGTAGTCGACCGTGATTTCGGCTATTCCATCAATGATTTCAACTGAAATGCCCACGACGCATCCTTCGGCGGGAGGGGCGAAGTGAAACGCGTTTCAGTGCTCCGGTCAAGTCGACGCGGAAGGCGCCGCCGCCCGGAGACCCTCGAGGAACGCTTCGATCGACGGCGTGATCGGTCGACCCATGCGCGTCAGCTCGGCGCGCACGGACTCGATCGCGCTGCCGACGTCCGACGTGGTGATCGTCCGAAGCGGCGGAACGCGAAACCGGTAGACCACCCGAAGGACGGCGCGAAAGATCGCCTCGGGCATCACGACGACGACCGCCACGTCATCCCGATCGAGCTCGTGGCGGCGCGCCTCCAGCCATTCGGAGAACTTTCTTCGAACCGAGCTCGAGATCACCCCCGTCCCGCGATGGTGCTGGACCAGCCCGAGAAAGGGCCGGCTCTGGGTGAGGTGAGAGTCCGCGAGAGCGAGCATCCGGTCGACCTCGCCTTCCTGCACCAAGCGGGGCAGCTTCATGTCGAAGAACACGAGCGGCGAAAGCGTCGCATCGATTCGGATTCGTTCAGATTCGTAGGTGGGCTCCGGGTCCCATCGGTGTCGTGTATGCATAAGCCATCCAAAGGTGAGCAAACCTCATAAATAAGCAGCGAGGCCGGAATTTGCCTGGTTTCCGACGCCCGTCAACCCTCGGCCGAGGACGGGCGAAACCCGGTTGCGAGGCGGTGATTGCCGCGCTCCCAGCTTGGCGATATCAAGGGCGCGGTGGTGGAGACGATCCCCGAGCTCGTTCGAACACAGGCCCTGGCGCTGGGGGATCGACCGGCGATCATCGACGGGCCCACGACCCTGAGCTTTGCCACGCTCGCGGAGCGGGTCGACGAGACGGCACGGGCCCTGCTCGGGCTCGGCATTCACAAGGGCGATCGGGTCGCCATTTGGGCTCCCAACATGTGGGAGTGGATCGTGTGCGCCCTGGCGATTCACACGGTCGGTGGCGTGATGGTTCCGATCAACACGCGCTACAAGGGCATCGAGGCGGCCTATCTCTTGAACAAGAGCGGCGCCAAGGCGCTCTTCACGGTCACCGACTTCCTCGGGGTCGATTACGTCACCCTCCTGCGAGAATGTGAGGTGGACCTGCCTGCGCTGTCGAACGTGATCGTCCTTCGCGGACGAGCCCCGGAGAGAACGCTCGGCTACGATGAGCTGCTCGCGGCCGCGTCCCGGGTCCCGAGCACGGCTGGCATGGAGAGGTCTGCCACCGTGAGCCCCGACGACCTGGCCGACATCCTCTTCACCTCCGGGACGACGGGCAAGCCCAAAGGGGCGATGTGCACGCACCGGCAAAACCTTCGTGTGTTCGATCAATGGAGCTCGATCGTCGGCCTGCGGGAGGGGGATCGCTACCTGATCGTGCTGCCTTTCTTTCACAGCTTCGGTTACAAGGCCGGTTGGCTTTCGGCCTTGATGCGCGGCGCGGTCGTCTTTCCGGAGCCGGTTTTCGACGTCGATGTGGTCCTGCGGCGCGTCGAACAAGACCAGATCACCATGCTCCCGGGGCCGCCTGCTCTGTACCAGTCGATTCTCCTGCACCCCAATCGAGACCGCTTCGACCTCTCGAGCCTTCGACTCGCGGTGACCGGCGCCGCCGCGATTCCAGTCGAGCTCATCCACAAAATGAAGCGCGACCTCGGCTTCGAGACGGTGATCACGGCATACGGCCTCACCGAAAGCTGCGGCGTGGTGACGATGTGTCGGCTCGACGACGACGCCGAAACCATCGCGACGACCAGCGGGCGCGCCATTCCGGACGTCGAAGTCCGTATCGTCGATGCGGACGGCAAGCCCATGCCGCCCAATCAGCCCGGCGAGATCGTGGTCCGCGGCTACAACGTGATGAAGGGGTACTTCGACGCGCCGGAGGAGACCACGGAGGCGATCGACGAAGACGGGTGGCTGCACACCGGAGACGTCGGCACGCTGGACGAGCGCGGCTACATCCGCATCACCGACCGGCTGAAAGACATGTTCATCGTCGGTGGGTTCAACGCCTACCCCGCGGAGATCGAGAACATCCTTCTGCAGATGCCCGGTGTTGGCGAGGTCGCGGTCATCGGGATCCCGGATGAGCGACTCGGCGAGGTCGGGATGGCGTTCGTGGTGCCGGCGCCCGGACACGAGCTCGAGCCGGAAGCCGTCATCCGGTGGAGCCGGGCTCACATGGCGAACTTCAAGGTGCCTCGCCAAGTGAAGATCGTGGAGGCCCTTCCGCGCAACGCGACCGGCAAGGTCGTCAAGTACGAGCTTCGTGAGCGCGCCCGTGCATGAATTCCCAGACGGCGTGGCCCTCGTGGTGGGCGGAAGCGGTGGGATCGGGAGCGCGATCGCGCGCAACCTGGCCGCCCGTGGCGCACGGATCGCCCTGACCTATCGCCGCAATCGCGATGCTGCATCGGAGGTGGCACGGCAAATCGAGCAGCATGGGGGCGCTTGCGAGCTGCACCGCGTGGACCTCGAAGATTTGGAGTCGGTGACCGCGTGCTTCGAAAGCCTGTCGGCGAGCCACGGTCAGATTCACACGGTCGCCCATGCCGCCGGAACGCGCATCGATCAGCCCTACATCAGCCAGGTGAGCCCCGAGCAGTGGCGAAAGACGATCGACTGCGACGTCCACGGGTTTTTTCACGTCGCTCACGTCGCACTGCCGCATCTTCGGCGCAGCCGCGGCTCGATCGTGTTCGTCAGCTCGGCGGGCCTGAAGCGCTTTCCGCCCGGCGACGTTCTGTCCGTCGCTCCCAAGGGGGCGATCGAGGCACTGATACGTGGCATCGCTCGCGAGGAGGGGCGGTACGGCGTCCGCGCCAACAGTGTCGCGGTTGCCGTGGTCGACGCCGGCATGTTTCCGAAGCTGGTCGAGAGCGGTGAGCTCAGCCAAGCGTGGATCGACGCCGCGATTCGCAACACTCCGATGCGGCGATTCGGCACACCCGACGAGATCGCAGATGCCGTGGTCTTCCTGGCTTCCTCACGTGCACGCTACATCACCGGACAGACTCTGTTCGTCGACGGAGGTTACACGTTGTAGGGCTGCGTCGGCCTGAGTAGACTGCGCAACGGGGAAGCATGGGGCAGGTTCTCTTCGATGAAAGCCGACGACCGCTGATGCGAATGACGTATCAGGGTCTGTGCGACGATGCAGAGTGGCGGCGACACGTCGGCCGCATGTCGGAGTGGGCCCGACGAGGAGAGCCTTACGCCGTCGTCATCGACGCCCGTCAGGTGGGCCGCGTGCCTGCCACGCAACGGAAGGCCATCACCGAGTGGATCGACCGGGATCGTCAGCACCTCAAGGTCAACTGCGCCGGCGGCGCGCTGATCTTCTCGAGCCCCATCCAGCAAGGGCTTTGGACCGCCATCTCGTGGGTCACCCCGAGCCCGATTCCGGTCAAGGTGTTCCGTGATGTGTCCGCCGCCGAATCTTGGCTTCGAGACATGCTGGCCGCGAAGTTTCCCTCGTTGCGTCTGGAGAAATCATGAGCTCCCCGAATTCATCGGAGCCATCGACGGCCGACCAGAGCCGCATGCAGGCAATCGAGGCACAGCTTCTCGCGAAGGGCTCCCCGTTCGAGCTCACCGAGGAAGAGGTGCTGGGCGAACGGGTCAAGGTCTTCGCGAACCGTGCCCGATCGCTTCGTGACCTGCTACTACGAGCCCGGGAATTCGCGGATGCCGAGTATTTGGTCTTCCGGGACGGCCCACGGGAGCGGCGCTACACCTTCGGCGAGCACGAGCAGCTCGTGGCAGGCGCCGCAGCGGCCTTTGCGGACCGGTATGGCGTCGGCAAGGGAGACCGCGTCGCCATCTTGGCGGCGAACTGCCCCGAGTGGGTGATCTCGTTTTGGGCTACGGTCAGCCTCGGCGCCATCTGCGTCGGCCTGAACGGGTGGTGGACCGAAGACGAAATCCGGTACTCGGTGCGCCACAGCCAGCCCAAGCTGTTGATCACAGACCGCAAGCGCGCATCGCGCATTCGTGGCGACGTCGGAGCGCCGCTGTTGGTGGTCGAAGACGAGCTCGATGCGCTGCTCGAAGGGTATCGGGACGCGACGCTTCCCACCGTGCCGATTGCCGAGAGCGACCCGGCCATCATGCTCTACACCAGCGGCACGACGGGTCGCGCCAAAGGCGTCGTACACACGCATGGCAACGTCACGAACATGATCATGGTGAGCTTCTTTCACGGCGCGCGGCTGATGATGGCCAACCCGAAGCAGGCGTCACTGCCGCAACTGCCGAACAGCATTCTCGTGACGAGCCCCCTCTTTCACGTGTCCGGTCTCCACTGCGCGGCCGTGACGGCGCTGGCCGGGGGCGCGAAGACCGTGTGGCCCATGGGAAGATTCGATCCCGAGCTCGCCCTCGAGCTCATCGAGCGTGAGAAGATCACGGGTTGGGGTTACACCGCCACCGTTCTCCATCGCCTGCTGAATCACCCGAAGGCCCACGAATACGACCTGAGCTCGTTCCGATCCGTCGGCGGGGGCGGCTCTCCGATCCCCTCGCCCTTGCTCGACAAAGCACGGGCGCTCTTCCCCAACTGCCAGCACACGATGGGCGTCGGATACGGCTTGACCGAAGGAACCGCCTTCGCGACGCTCAACGCCGGCGACGAGCTGAACGACGACCCCGAATCGGTCGGCCGCCCGGTTCCGGTGGTCGACGTCGAAATTCGCGACGAGCAGGGAAGACCGGTGCCAGACGGCGAAGAAGGCGAGATTCACGTGCGCGGTCCGCTGGTGATGCTCGGCTACTGGAACGATCCGGAGTCCACGAACGTGGCCATCCGCCCTGGGCGGTGGCTGAACACGGGCGACGTGGGCCGGATCGAAAACGGCAAGCTCTACATCGCGTCGCGCAAGAGAGACCTCATCCTCCGAGGCGGCGAAAATGTGTACCCGTTCGAGATCGAGCAGCGTCTCGAGGCACATCCGGCCGTAGCGGAGGCCGCCGTGATCGGAGTCGAGCACGAGGAGCTCGGGCAAGAGGTGAAGGCCTTCGTCGTGCTCGAAGAAGAGGCTTCCGCATCCTGGGAGGAGCTGCGCAAGTGGGTCGCGGACGCCCTCGCCTACTACAAGGTGCCCAGTCGGTGGGAGATGCGCGAACGCCCACTCCCACGCAACGCCACCGGAAAGGTGCTAAAGAACGCCCTGCGCGATCCGCAGGATTCGATGTTCATCGAGGAGTGAGTCACATGCGAGAAGCCGTCATCGTCGCCACCGCGCGCAGCCCCATTGGGCGTGCCTTCAAAGGCTCCTTGGTCGAGATGCGTCCCGACGACTTGGCCGCCATCGTCGTGAAGGCCGCGCTCGCGAAGGTCCCGAGCTTGGATCCTTCGACGATCGAAGACCTGATGCTCGGCTGTGCGCAGCCTGCGGGCGAGCACGGGTACAACATGGCGCGCGTCGTCAGCCTGCTCGCAGGCATCGACTGCCCCGGGACCACGGTCAATCGTTACTGTTCCTCCTCGCTTCAGACGATTCGCATGGCCGCCCATGCGATCAAAGCCGGAGAAGGCGACGTGTTCGTGGCCGCGGGCGTCGAGTGCGTCAGCCGCTTCGGGCTCGGCAAGGCCGACGGCATGGAAAACACCAAGAACCCCAAGTTTGGAGGTGCCCAGGCCCGTATGGCCGAGTACATGTCTCCGGATCGCGGAAACTGGGAGCCCGCACCAGGCTTGCCGGACGTCTACATCACCATGCTTCAGACGGCCGAGAACGTCGCACAATACGTGGCGATCTCACGCGAAGCGCAGGACGAGTTCGCCGCGTTGTCTCAACAGCGTGCCGAAGCGGCGCAAAAGTCCGGGTTCTTCGCCGAGGAAATCACGCCCGTCACGACTCCGAGCGGCGCGGTCGTCGATACCGACGACTGCCCACGTCACGGAACCACCGTGGAGAAGCTCGCGACCCTCAAGCCCGTCCTCGCCGAGCAGATGGGCGACCGTGCGACCGTCACCGCAGGCAATGCCTGCCCGCTCAACGACGGAGCCGCGGCCGTGGTGGTGATGAGCGACACCCGAGCCGCAGAGCTCGGGATCAAACCGCTCGCTCGCATCGTGTCCACCGCCGTGTCTGCGCTCAATCCGGAGATCATGGGCCTCGGTCCGGTCGAAGCGAGCAAGCGGGCGCTTCAACGAGCCGGCCTCACGATGAGAGACATCGATCTCGTCGAAATCAACGAGGCCTTTGCCGCGCAGGTCCTTCCGTCAGCCCGCGAGCTCGAGGTGCCCATCGAAAAGCTCAACGTCAACGGCGGCGCCATCGCGCTCGGGCACCCCTTCGGCCAAACCGGCGCGCGCATCATGACGACCCTCATCCACAATCTGCAGAGCCGCGGCGGGCGCTACGGCCTCGAAACCATGTGCGTCGGGGGCGGCCAAGGCATGGCCGCCGTGATCGAGCGGCTGGACTGACCCTCGACGGACCTCAGGGCACGGCGCGGAGCTCGAAGCCGAGGCTCACCGTGACGAAGTGCAGCCAGTTCTTCGTGAAACCGTCACCGGGCGGATCGGGATCGCTATCCGTGCCCTCCGCCCCGCCTCCCAAATAGCGAACGTTGAAAAATGCCGACACACGCTTGGTGAAGTCGTAACCGACACGCAGGCTGGCATCGAGTAGCGCGCCGGTGATCTCCTCGTCGCTTCCGTTGATCACGCTGATCGGTGCGTAGATTCCGTCAATCTCGGTGCCCCACCACACCCCGCTGTCGAAGAGCCATCGTCCTCGAAACTTCAAGAGGGGAACCGGCCCGACGTCGCGGCGATCGGCGCGAAGAGTGCCATCGGCGGAGGTGAAGGTGATGGTGGCGTTTCGGATTTGCAGGCCGAACCCGAGTGATGCCTCGTCGCCTCGACGACGCAGGAAGTCGTAGAGATAGCTCACCCGCCAAAAAGGAAATCCATACGTCGAGTCGAGCGCGGTGCCGGCCGGAAAGACGACGCCGTCAAACACCGTGTCCTCGCTGAGCACGGTCTCGCCGGAAAGCTTGAGAGGCTGATAGAGGAATACCAGGGTGTGCCGCCCCTTGATCTTCAGGTCGGTGCTGAGGCGGAAGAATGGGAACAGCACGTCCTGTCCGCCGTCGTCGCGGTAGTCGAATCGGCTGCCGTCGTTGCTGAGCTGGACGATGTGGCTGGCCACCACGAGCATGCCGATCTCGGCGGACAACGACCACTCGACTTTGGGTGGCCTCTCGAGCGTGGCTCGATGTTTGGCAGCGATCTGGGTCGGTGGAGGCGTCGGGGCTACGGCTTCCGTCGTTGCCGGCGCGGGGGGGTCGGCGTGAAGGGGCGCTGGGGCCAGCCCGAGCACGGCCATCGCGGCGAACGTGGGAACGAGGATTCGGGCGGCCATGGAGGTCGTGACGGTAGCATGGCCTGTCGAGGGGCCAGGCCACAAAAAGGGGCTCCTCGCCGGCAAATCGAGGGGCTTGCCACCGGCCACATAGAGGCAGAGAGACAAGGAGCCCGAGACACGATGCAGGTACGCCGGAGCCACGAACGGGGTCATGCCAACTACGGCTGGCTCGACACCCACCACACTTTTTCGTTCGCGAATTACTACGACCCCGAGCACATGGGGTTTCGGAGCCTTCGGGTCATCAACGACGACCGCGTGGTGGGCGGCGAAGGGTTTCCTACGCACCCACATCGCGACATGGAGATCATCTCCTACGTCGTCGAGGGTGCCCTCGAGCACCAGGACAGCATGGGCAACGGGTCGATCATTCGTCCCGGCGAGGTCCAGCGCATGCGCGCGGGGACCGGCGTGACGCACAGCGAGTACAACCACTCCCGGACCGAGCCCGTGCGGTTTCTTCAAATCTGGGTGGTTCCGGAAAGACGCGGAATGGAGCCGGGGTATGCGCAGAAGCTCTTTGGGGACGAGAGACGGGGGCGGCTGAGGCTGGTGGCATCCCGGGACGGTCGTGATGGCTCGGTTCAGATCGAGCAAGACCTGTCGATGTTTGCCTCGGTCTTGGAAGACGGGCAGCGAGTCCGTCACGAGCTCGCCGATGGGCGTCACGCGTGGATTCAAATCGTGCGAGGCAGCGTCTCGGTCGACGGAGTCGAGCTGAGCGAGGGTGACGGGGCATCCTTCGACCGGGCCTCGACGATCGAAGTCCAAGCGATTGGCGGCAGCGAGCTCATCCTCTTCGACGTCGCTTGAGCGGGACCTGGACGCGGCGACGCTACCTGGATCGAGCGTTGATTCGGTGGTGCCGGCGACCGGCCGGTGATCGCAGCGTCAAGCGCTCGGCTTGTAGAGCCCTTTGCCGGTGATCATCGGTAGATCGAGCGCGGAAAGCAGCCCAGGGTGCGCCCCGCAGACGGCGGGAATCGCATTGACGATCCGGGTCGCCGTCAACACGACGCCACCCACGGCGTGATCGCCGTGCTCGTCTTCGAACTCGTACTCGACACGCATGCTGGGCACGCCCCGAATGAGCACGCGATACGAGCCGTTGCTCTGTGGCCACTCGGGCGCGAGGTCGTCGTCCAACCGGGTCACGTGCTCGACGACCAGCGCAGGGCGGCCATCCACGATGCCCTGTACCTCGAAACGAAGCGCTCCAGTCGTGCCCTCTTCGATTTGGTAAGGTCCGAGCTGCATCGGCTTGATCGCGGGACGGCGTTCGTGAACCTCGCGTATCTCGTCGAGCTCCAAGCCGACTCCCTCGGCCAAGAGCCGCAACGTGCCGCCCCATGCAAACGTCAGCATGCCAGGCATCAGCAACACGGGCGTGTGATCGAGCGGCTTCCCGAAACCCATGATGTCGACGATGGTTTCTGGTTGGTTGTAGGTCGCGTAGTTGATGATCTCTTGGATCCGGATTTCGCTCCAGTGCTCCGAGAGTCCCGACAGAACGAGCGGCAGGGTGTCGTTTGCAAACCCAGGGTCGATGCCCGAGGTCAAGAACGACGTGCCGCCGGCCTCGCAGGCGTCGCTCAGCCGCTTGGTGAACATGTCGTTCAGGGTGGTCGGATGAACCAACCCGACCATGGAGCAGGATACGACGTTCTTTCCGGACGCCAGAATGCGTGCCATGTCCTCGATGGCTTCTGCCGGGCGCATGCCGGCATCGGCCGTGTAACAAACGCAGTCAGCGTCGAGGGCGAGCAGCGCTTCGACGTCCCGCGTGGCTCGAATGCCAACCGGCGCAACCCCCGCGAGCTCGCCGGCGTCTTTGCCCTCCTTGGCTTCGCTGCTCACGAAGAGCCCCACGAGCTCGAGCTCTGGATGACCGACGATGGCACGCAGCGCGTAGCGGCCTACGTTTCCCGTGCTCCACTGAATGACTTTGAAGGGCATGGTCTGCGTGTTTAGTGCAGGGCAACCACGGCTGCAATGCTAGGATCGGGCGAGGTCCCTTGAGCGAAGCGAGCCCCAAACCGGAGAGCCGCGTCTTCTGGCGCTTGGCCGCAGCATGCGCGGTCGTGCTCGTTCTGCTCAACTGGAGCTGGTACGCGTGGGCTCGTGAGATTCCAGGATCGCTTGCGGTGTATCTGATCGCGGGGAGCGCCGTGTACTTCGGCCTTCTGCGCTGGGTCGCTGGAATCCGTTTTCGGAGCTTGTCTTACGAAGCGAAGTTCGTCGTCGTCAGCGCCACGCTGTTGCTCATCGTGTTTCTCGCGTTCGGGCGCGCCAATGCCTATTTCGGATTTTGGGAGAGATACGTGCCACGCGACGCGAGGATGCCCTTGTTCGGCTTCTTCTACTTCGCGACGTGCAGCGTGCTTTTGCGGTTGGCGGTCCCCTATCTGTTGCTTCGCTTCAAGTTGCGACAGCGACCGCGTGAGTACGGCTACGTGGTGCGCGGTGGGACGCGCTGGCGTTGGGTCTATCTCGGGCTGTTCTTGGGGATGGTCCCACTGGTGCTTTGGGCGTCGACCCTGGCCGACTTCCAAGCGAGCTACCCACAGAGCCGGGGAATCGTGGTTGCAAACCAGGTGTCGCTCCGGCTGTTCGTGATGTACCACGTCGCCTATTTCTTGATGTTCCTTTCCGGCGAGAGCTTCTGGCGCGGATACATGACCTTCGGTCTCGGGCGGGATCTCGACGTGTTGGCGCTGCCGTGGATGGTCATGCTCTACAGCATCGGCCACTACGCGAAGCCGATCCTCGAAGTGAATGGCTCGATCGTCGCCGGATACGTCCTCGGGTACCTGGCGCTGCGGCACCGCTCGTTTTTTCTCGGGGCTCTGCTCCACTGGTCGATCGCGCTGAGCATGGATCTCGCCGTCCTCTGGCAGCGAGGCGTGACCTGGGACACGCACCCCTTCTAAAACTACCGCGATTTCCAGCACTTGGACCCCAGACCGCGAAAACCCGGGTGCGTCCCAGCCGGGCTCGATTTTCGCGATGTGGGTCGTAGGTGGTTGAAACGACGAGGGTTTTCGAGGGCGAGCGTGTCCCCTTGCAGAAAGTGAAACATGTTTCAGTCTTGCCGCGTATCCGTGGCGGCAAGCAACCGAAAGATCCTGCTGAAGAGGCGTCCGGTCGGCATGCCGTCACGCGAGGACTTCGCCGTCGGTGAGGGACCGATCGGGAACCCCGGGCCAGGCGAAGTGCTGCTCCGAAATCTCTATCTGTCGATCGATCCGGCCATTCGCGGTTGGATGAGCGACGCGAAGTCGTATCTGCCGCCCATCGAGCTCGGCGACTCGATTCGCAGCGGGACTTTGTCCGAGGTCGTCGAATCGAACGCCGAGGGTTGGGAGCCGGGCGACCTCGTGCGGGCGCTCGCCGCGTGGGAATCGTACAGCGTCGTGCCGGTCCGCAACCTGCACGGCAAGGTACGCCCGATCGAAGGGGTGCCCCTTTCCTCGATGTTGAGCGTGCTCGGCGGCACCGGGCTGACCGCGTACTTCGGGCTGCTGCACGTGGGGCGCCCTCGAGCAGGCGAAACGGTCTTGGTCTCTGCAGCTGCCGGGGGGGTTGGCTCGATCGTCGGCCAGCTCGCGAAGATTCGAGGATGTCGAGCCGTGGGGCTGACGGGAACCGACGACAAGTGCAACTGGATCGTCGACGAGCTCGGCTACGACGTGGCCATCAACTACAAGACGGCCGACCTCAAGGCCGCGCTCGGCGAGGCCTGTCCCGATGGCGTCGACGTCTTCTTCGACAGTGTGGGCGGGGAGATTTTGAACACGGTGCTGACACGGATTCGTTACCACGGACGCGTCGTCATTTGCGGGGCGATGTCCCAGATCAATGCGCGGGAGCTGCCCCCCGGCCCGAGCAACTATCTTCAGCTTCTGGCCAAGAGCGCGCGGATGGAAGGCTTCACGACGTTGGACTTCGCGACTCGCTACGACGATGCCCGCCAAGAGCTGGCAAAGTGGATCGCAGAGGGCAAGATCGTTCACCGTGACGACGTCGTCGAGGGGCTGGAGCGTGCACCGGCGCATTTGCTCCGACTATTCACCGGCGATCATCGCGGCAAACTGATGGTCGAAATCGCCGAAGCAGAGGTGTGACGATGGCAGGAATTTGTGAAGGACGGGTCGTGATCGTGACGGGCGCAGGCCGTGGCATCGGCCGGGAGCATGCCCTCGAGTTCGCGAGGCAGGGCGCCAAAGTGGTGGTCAACGATCTCGGCGTCAGCAACAGCGGCGAAGGGCCCGACGAAGGACCGGCACACGAGGTGGTTCGCGCGATCCGCGAGATGGGTGGAGAAGCGGTCGCAAACGGGGCCGACGTTGCGGACTGGGCGCAATCCGAAGCCCTGGTCCGACAAGCGATCGACGAGTTCGGTCGACTCGACGTCGTCGTCAACAACGCGGGGTTCGTTCGAGATCGTATGTTCGTGAGCTGCAGCGAGGACGAGTGGGACGCCGTGATCCGGGTGCACCTCAAAGGGCACTTTTGCGTCACGCGGCACGCGGCGGCGTACTGGAGGCAGCGTGTGAAATCCGGTGAGGAGGTCGACGCACGCATCATCAACACGAGCTCCGGAGCCGGTGTCCTCGGAAGCGTCGGACAGGCCAGTTACTCGGCGGCCAAGGCGGGGATCGCGACGTTGACGCTCGTTCAGGCCGCAGAGCTCGGTCGCTACGGCATCACCGCGAACGCCATCTGTCCCATCGCGCGCACCCGCATGACGGAGGTCTTCGGCGATGCGATGAAAGCTCCCGAGCAAGGCTTCGACCGCAACGATCCTGCCAACGTCTCTCCGTTCGTGGTCTGGCTCGGCAGCGCCCAATCCCGTGGCGTCACCGGCCGGGTCTGGGAGGTGTTCGGGGGCACGATCACCGTGTTCGACGGGTACCGGCGCGAGCAGACCGTCGACATCGGCAAGCGGTGGGATCCGGCCGCCATCGGGTCGGCCGTCGAAGAGGTTCTTTCGAAAGCGCGCCCGCCCGTCGAGGTCTACGGCTCATGAGGCAACCTTTCGACTTTTCGAAGACCACCGTGCTGGTGACGGGCGGAAGCCGCGGGATCGGCCGAGGCATCGCCGAGGCCTTTTTGGCGATGGGAGCCGAAGTCGTCATCTGCGGCCGGAGCGAGCCCGAGCGTCTGCCCACGGCAAGCGACAACAGCGCGAGCTTCATCCAGGCCGACGTGCGAGACGCGAACCAAGTCGAGGCGCTGTTCGAGCAGATCCGGAGCCGCCTCGGCCGACTCGACGTCCTGATCAACAACGCGGGCGGGGCGCCTCCTGCGGACGCGGCGACGGCGTCGCCTCGATTCTCGGAGAAGGTCATCCAGCTGAATCTCATCGCCGCTCTGCACTGCGCGCAACAAGCCAATCGACTCATGCAGGCGCAACGCTCGGGTGGCTCCATCATCAACATCGCGAGCGTGTCGGGGGTGCGTCCGTCGCCCGGAACCGCTGCGTACGGCGCCGCCAAGGCCGGTCTCATCAATCTGACGGGAAGCCTGGCCATCGAGTGGGCGCCCAAAGTGCGTGTCAATGCGATCTCGGCGGGTCTCATCGAGACCGAGCAAGCGCATCTTCACTACGGCGACCAGGCTGGCGTGGCTCGTGTCGCCGAAACCGTACCCCTCAGGCGCCTGGGCACCTCGGAGGACATCGCCGGAGCATGCTTGTATCTCGCTTCCCCACTCGCGTCCTACGTGAGCGGCGCCAACCTGCTCTTGCACGGCGGAGGTGAGACGCCCGCCTTCCTCGCCGCCGCAACGGCCAACCGTGAGGAGTGAGAGCCCATGGACTTTGCGTTTTCGGAGGAACAAAACGAGCTGAGGAGAGTCGCGAGGCGCTTTCTCGAGGTGGCATCCGCCGAGGACCGGGTCCGCTCGGCGATGGCGACGGAGCGGGGCTACGATCCCTCGGTCTGGGAGCAGCTTTCGAAGGAGCTGGCCTGGACGGCCCTGACCATTCCAGAGGAGCATGGGGGGCTCGGCATGAGCTACCTCGACCTCCATCCACTCATGGAGGAAATGGGGCGCGCGTTGCTGTGCTCCCCGTTCTTTTCGACGATCTGCCTCGGAGCCAACGCGTTGCTGGTGGGCGGAACCGAAGCCCAAAAGGCCCACTACCTTCCAGCCGTCGCGGCAGGCGACGTGAAGCTGACCCTGGCTTACGCAGAGCAGGTCCATCCCGACGAGCCCGAAGGGATCGAGACGACGTACCGCCGGGACGGCGTCGACTACGTGCTCACCGGAGCAAAGAGCTACGTGCTCGACGGCCACACGGCAGACGCGATCATCGTCGTCGCCAGGGCGCCGGGCAGCCGTGGCGCCGACGGCGTGAGCCTGTTCTTGGTGCCCGGGGAGACGAGGGGCTTGAAGCGCGTCTGGCTGCCGACCATGGATCAAACGCGGCGGTTGGCCGCGTTGCAACTCGACGACGTCGTCGTTCCACGCGATGCGCTGGTGGGCCTCGAAGGAAGCGGATGGACCTCGTGCGAAAAAACGCTCGATCTCGCGAGAATCGCCCTCGCTGCGGAGCAGGTGGGCGGCGCCGAGAAGACACTCGACATGTCGGTCGAGTACGCGAAAGTGCGCCAGCAGTTCGGCCGGCCGATCGGGTCGTTTCAGGCGATCAAACACAAGTGTGCCGACATGCTGACGATGGTCGAGTCCGCACGGTCCGCGGCGTTCTATGCGAGCGCGCTGGCTTCGCAGGGCGAGCAGGATCTCGCCGAAGCGGCATCAGGCGCGAAATCGTATTGCTCCGACACCTTCTTTCACTGCGCTGCGGAGAACATCCAGATCCACGGTGGGATCGGGTTTACCTGGGAGCATCCCGCCCATCTGTATTTCAAGCGAGCGAAATCCTCGGAGGCTCTTTTCGGGGATCCTCCTTTTCACCGCGAGCGCGTCGCGCGATGCATGGGGTTGTGATGGAGCTACAGCTGACCGAAGAGGAAGAAGCGTTCCGACAGGAAGTGAGGTCCTGGCTCGCCGAGCAGCTCGGTGGGCCTTACCGCCATCTCCGCGGGCGTGGCGCGTCGGGTGACCAGGAGTCCTACGTCGAAGAACGCATCGAGTGGGGCAAAGTCATGGGAGCGGCAGGCTGGAACTGCATCGGGTGGCCCGAGGAATACGGTGGCCGCGGCTGCACCATCAAAGAGGAAGCGATCTTCAACGAGGAGTACGTGCGCGCCAACGGCCCCGGTCGAGTCGGCCACATCGGAGAGACTTTGCTCGGGCCCACGCTGATTCACTTCGGGACGGACGAGCAGCGACGGCGTTTTCTCCCACCGATCGTGTCGGGCGACGAGATCTGGTGTCAGGGCTACTCGGAGCCGGGCGCCGGATCCGACCTCGCCAACGTGCAGACCAAAGCGACCCTCGTGGGGAACGAATGGATCATCGAAGGACAGAAGATCTGGACCTCCGGGGCGCTGCACTCGGACTGGTGCTTCGTCCTGTGCCGAACGGACCCTTCGGCACCCAAACATCGGGGTATCAGCTACATCCTGGTGCCGATGCACCAAGACGGCATCGAGATTCGGCCGATCAAGCAAATGAGCGGAGGAGCCGAGTTCGCCGAAGTGTTCTTCGATGGCGCGAAGGCACGACAGGATCACGTGGTGGGAGGAGTCAACGAGGGCTGGAAGGTCGCGATGGGAACGCTGGCGTTCGAGCGCGGCGCATCGACCTTGGGTCAGCAGTACCTCTTCCAACAAGAGCTCGAGCAAGTGCTCGAGACTGCCAAGCGGACAGGCGCCGCCAAGGATCCCGTCTTCCGCCAACGCCTCGCGGCTGCCCAGATCGGCTTGAGGATCATGCGAGTCAATGCGCTGCGCACGTTGGAGCACCAGGGCGCAGACCTGAGCCGTGAAGCGCTGATCAGCAAGCTCTATTGGTCGAACTGGCACCGCGATCTCGGTAAGCTCGCCATGGACGTGCTCGGCCTAGACGCGGAGCTCATCGAGGGGACGCCTTACGAGCTGACCTCGATGCAGAAGTGGTACCTATTCGCGAGAGCCGATACGATTTACGCAGGCTCGAACCAGATTCAAAGAAACATCATCGGCGAGCGAGGGCTCGGCCTCCCGAAGGAGCCTCGATGAGCAAGCAACCCAGATACGTGAGCGGACACGGTCTGCTCGAGGGCAAAATGGTTCTCGTCACTGCGTCGGCGGGAACGGGAATCGGATTCGCGACCGCCATGCGGTGTGCCGAAGAGGGGGCCGCCGGGCTCGTCATCAGCGACATCCACGAACGAAGGCTCACGGAGGCAGCAGACGAAATCGAGAGCAAAACCGGGATGCGGCCTGCCGTCGTCTTGTGCGACGTGACCAACGAGCAACAGGTGCAGACCATGTTCGAAACGGCGATCGACGCGATGGGGCACGTCGACGTCTTGATGAACAATGCCGGCCTCGGCGGATATGCCAAGGTCGTCGACATGACCGACGATCAATGGGGCAAGGTGCTCGACGTGACGCTCAACGGCTGCTTTCGATGCACGCGGGCCGCGCTTCGACACATGATGCCGCGAGGCCAGGGGACGATCGTGAACAATGCTTCGGTGCTCGGATGGAGAGCGCAGGAAGGGCAGGCACATTACGCGGCCGCCAAGGCGGGCGTGATGGCACTCACCCGGTGCGCTGCGATCGAAGCGGCAGAGGCGGGCGTACGGATCAACTGCGTCGCGCCCTCCCTCGCGATGCACCCGTTTCTCGAAAAAGTCACCCCGCCCGGGCTCCTCGAGGAGCTCCAAAAACGGGAGGCGTTCGGCCGGGGCGCCGAGCCCTGGGAGGTGTCGAACGTCATGGTGTTCTTGGCGAGCGACTACAGCTCCTACATGACCGGCGAGGTGGTCTCCGTCTCGAACCAGCACGCCTGACACCCGTTACCGGGCTGCCACGCGTTGCTGCCAGGCGTCCGAGTGCCGAAGCAGGTAGCGCCTGATCAAAGGCGCAACCGGCCGTACCAGAGGACGGGTGAAACGCGATTTTCGGCGCAGCTCTTCGACGAGATCGTCGAAGCGGTGCCTTTGATAGCGCAACAACGCCTGACTCTCCGTGGTATCGAGCCAATCGCAGTAGTAGACGTCGGTCCCGTACGCCTCCTCGGGAAACCGCCCGAGTCCCGCGGCCTCGAACATGGCGCCGTAGAGCTCCCCGAACGTGAGGCGGCAGCCCTCTCCCCCTCCGATCATCAGGATTTTGCCCCACGCCTCCGGAGTCTCGAGGGCGCGCACCTGCGCAAGCGCCACGTCTTCGGGGTGGACCCACTCGAGCCGCGTTCGCGGATCGATGCCGAACAGAACCCGAAAGACGTCTGGTGACAGGTCACCGGCCGCGGTCTTGGTCCCCACCGAGACACCGATCCGCAAAATGACGTGAGGCAACCCGGACGACTGCAACAAGCCCTCGCATTCGGCTTTGTTCGACGTGTAGACGTCGGTGCCGAAGGCAGGGTCCGCGGACGTCAGTGGAGGCCCTCCAGGAGCGCGGGGCCCACAAACCGAGAGCGAGGACGCAAACACCAGCACGGGAGGCCGCTCTCGCACCCTCATCGCAGCCAAGAGATTTCGGGTTCCGCCGACGTTGACCTCGTGCGCCAGCTGGGGGTGTTTTTCCGTAGCCGGTGCGAGAATCGCGGCGTCGTGGATGATCGCATCGCACTCCGCCACGCACGGCTCGACGTCCTTCGCCTCGCGAATGTCGCCCCAGACGGTCGTCACCGCATCGCGAAATCGGCGTGCTTCCCGTCGGTTCCGGCGATTCGGCACGTCGAAGGCGATGACGCTGTGACCTTCCTCCAACGAGCGCCGGAGGGCCTCCTGTCCGAGCCGCCCGAAAGCGCCGGTCACCAACACCCTCATTCGCCTCAGGCTGACCTGCTCCGTGCCAGGTATCAAATTGAAGCGGCTGTCAGTTCCTGATACGAAGCGGAACCCTCTGTTGGAAGGAGATGGGATGCGCCTCGGACTGACTCTCGGATACGCAGGTCCTCAACTGAACACGACGGTGCAGGACCTCGTGAACATGGACAAGATTGGCGAGGTCGAAAGGCTCGGTTACGACTCGATTTGGACGGCCGAGTCGTGGGGCAACGACGCCGTCACCCCCCTCGCGTGGGTGGGCTCCCAGACCTCCCGCATCAAGCTCGGCACCGCGATCATGCAGCTCCCGGGACGCTCTCCGGCCAACGCCGCGATGACGGCCATGACGATGGACATCCTCTCCAACGGCCGCTTCATCATGGGGCTCGGAACGTCGGGGCCGCAGGTCGTCGAAGGATGGCATGGTGTCCCCTTCCACAAGAGCCTCACCTGGCTTCGTGAGTACGTGACGATCGTGAAGAAGATCTTCGCGCGTGAGGCCCCTCTCGAGTTCGACGGGGAGCGCTATCAGATCCCGTACACCGGCGAGGGGTCCTCGGGCCAAGGGAAGCCTCTTCGGAGCATGATTCGGAGCCGGCCGGACATTCCCGTGTACACGGGCTCGATGGCGCCGAAGTCGCAGGCGATGTCGGCTGAAATCGCCGACGGCTGCCTGCTGACCTGCATGCATCCGGAGCGCCCCGACGTGCTCATGGAGAACTTCGACGAGGGATTCGCCAAAGCCGGAAACGGAAAAGGACTCGAGAGCTTCGACATCGCGCCCACCGTCGTAGTCATCATCGGTGAGCCCGAGCAGGCGATGGTGCCTTGCAAGATGCAACTGGCGCTCTACATCGGCGGGATGGGGTCCCGAAAGAAGAACTTCTACAAAGACTACCTGAGCCGGGTGGGCTTCGAAGAAGCGTGTGAGAAGGTGCAGACCCTGTTCTTGGACGGCAAGCGCAATGAGGCGATCGCGGCGGTCCCAGACGAAATGGTCGATGCCCTCTACCTGGTGGGGTCCAAGGATCGAATTCGCGATCGCTTCCAGCGGTGGAAAGAGTCCCCCGTCGGCACCATGATGATCGGCTCGCAGGACATGGACACGCTACGGTTCATGGCCGAGCTCAACGCGTGAGGTAGAATCAATGAAGATCGGAATCGTGGGTGGCACCGGCCGTGAAGGACGCGGCCTCGTGGCTCGATGGGCCAAAGCAGGACACGACGTGTTCATCGGGTCGCGCCAGGCCGAAAAGGGCGCAGCCAAGGCGGCTGAGCTGACCGAGGAGCTCGGCGTCGACATCCGGGGCGCAGACAACCTGACGGCTTGTCGCGAGTCGGAGCTCATCGTCGTCACGGTGCCCTACGGCGCGCACCGAGCCACGTTCGAGTCGATTGCAGAAGCCGTGGGAGACAAGATCCTGGTCGACATCACCGTGCCCCTCCAACCGCCGAAGGTCCGATCGGTGCACTTGCCGGAGGGTCAGGCCGCCGCGCTCGAAGCACGGGAGCTACTGCCGGAAGGAACGCGTCTCGTGGCGGCCCTCCACCACATCAGCTCCGAGCACCTGACCGATCCGGATCACGACTTCGACTGCGACGTGTTGGTTTGTGGAGACGACAAAGAGGCGCGGGCCGCGGTCATCGATCTGATCTCCGATCTGGGGTTGCGAGGCATCGATGCGGGCGTGCTCAAGAACGCCATCGCACTCGAATCGCTCACTCCGGTGTTGCTTCACATCAATCGCCGCTACAAAGTCGTGGGCTCGGGGATCCGCATCACGGGCATTCCGGAGTCGGAATGACCCGAGCCGAGCCAGCTGCAGGCGCGCTGCAAGTCGGCTCGGAGCTGTGGGTCCGCGCCCTTCCGGGCATCCCGACGGTTCGTCCCGGCGACGATCTCGCGGCGATTCTCGTCCGGAGCTTGGTCGATGCGGGGATCGCGCTAGTGGACGGGGACGTCGTCGTGGTCGCTAGCAAGATCGTTTCCCGCGCGGAAAATTGCTTCGTCGACCTGGGCGGCATCGTCCCGAGCGATCGGGCGCTCGAGCTCGCACGCGAGGTCGACAAAGACCCGCGGCTGGTGGAATTGATCATTCGCGAGAGCACGGCGGTCTCTCGGAAGAGAATCGGGGCGCTGATCGTGCGTCATCGCCTGGGCTTCATCTCCGCCAATGCCGGCATCGATGCCAGCAATGCGGGGGATGTCGCAGACGACTCGCCGTCGGGGACCTGGGTGCTGACGCTTCCGCGTGATCCCGATGCGACCGCGATGGCCCTTCGCGCGGCGCTCTCCGAGCGTTTCGCCGCGGACATCGGCGTCGTCATCAGCGACTCGTGGGGCCGGCCCTTTCGCCGCGGCACGGTGGGCTTCGCGATCGGCATCGCAGGCGTTCCCGCTCTGTGGGATCGACGAGGCGCGCCCGACCGGCATGGACGGGTCTTGGAGGCGACCGAATCAGCGGTCGCGGATTCCCTGGCGGCCGCGGCCGACCTCGTGGCGGGGCAGGCTGACGAGGGCCGCCCCGTGACGCTGATCCGAGGGCTGCGCTTCACCCCATCCCTGGATTCGGCCCAGACCATCATGCGCGACCCCGAAACCGACTTGTACGCATGACGGAGCCATCAGGAGCGAGCCACCACGTGGTCGCGCTGGCTGGGGGGGTCGGCGGTGCAAGGCTCGTCGACGGGCTCGATCGTGTGTTGCCCCCCGGGGCTTTGACGATCATCGCGAACACGGGCGACGACTTCGAGCACTGGGGTCTGCACATCAGCCCCGACCTCGACACCATCATGTACACCCTGGCCGGGTTGGCGCCGCAAGACCGCGGGTGGGGGATTGACGGCGACACCTTTCACGTCCTCGAAGAGGCCCGTCGAAGAGGGGAGCCCGATTGGTTTCAACTCGGCGATCGCGACTTGGTCACGCATCTGTCGCGATCGGCGGCCCTCTCGAGAGGGATGACGCTCACCGAGGCCACCCGTGCACTCTGCCTGTCCTTGGGAGTCGATCGCCCGATTCTGCCGATGAGCGATCGACTCCGCCCGACCACGATCGTGACCGAGCGAGGGGCAGAGCTCGCGTTTCAAGACTGGCTGGTGCGACAGAGAGCAGAGCCGTCGGTGCGCGAGGTTCGTCACGGAGGCTCTGCGGTGCCCTCGCCGTCGGTGCTCGACGCGCTCGAACGTGCGACCTTGGCGGTGATCTGCCCGTCCAACCCGTACGTGTCGGTCGATCCCATCCTCTCGCTTTCCGGCGTCCGTGAGCGAGTGAGCGCCATCCCCGCGATCGCCGTGAGCCCCATCCTCGGCGGACGCGCGGTCAAAGGCCCTCTCGCAAGCATGCTCGTGGAGCTCGACGGATGGCAGCCTTCGGCCCAAGCGGTAGCGCAGCACTACGAAGGGCTCTTGGACGCGTACGTCGTCCACGAGGGCGATGGGTTCGATGCGCCCTACCCCGTGCTCGAAACGAACATCCTGATCGAATCCGAAGAAGACCGGACAGCTTTGGCGCGCGAGCTGCTCGTGCTCGCCCGAGGCTTGCCATGAGCTGCTGGGCACTCGTACCGACCAAGGGATTCGATCGGGGAAAGTCGCGGTTGGCCGCGGCGTTGCCACCGAGCGAGCGTTCGCGGTTGGCCCGAGAGATGTTCGAGCACGTCATCGACGTTCTTCGTGCCTCCGCGACCGTCGACGAAATCGCCGTGGTGAGCGACTCCGCACGCACGCGGCGTCGTGCAGAGCACCTCGGGGCCGTGCCACTCGCGGACGCGGAGGGGAGCGAAGGATTGGCCTCCGTCGTGGATGCCGCGATCGCCGAGTTGAAACTTCGCGGAGCCACGCGCGTGATCGTGTGCATGAGCGATCTTCCCGAGCTCGGCGACGAAGACGTCGCGGTCGTGAGCCGGAGGCTCGACGAGTTCGACGTGGTGCTGGGGCCCGATCTTTCCGATCGGGGCACCAACCTCATCGGGATGAAACCGGCCGCTGCGCTACCGAGCTGCTTGGGCCACGAAGACAGCCTTCGCCGCCATCGCGAGCGCGCACGCACCCTCGGTCTCGAGGTGCACGTCGAACGGCGGCCGGGTATCGCCTTCGACGTCGACCATCCTGGAGATCTCGACCGCCTGCGCCGCCGCTAATGACTCGCCGAGAAGCGGTCCATCACCATTCCGAACATCCGTCTGCTGAGCCATCGGGGCAGCAGCGTCATTGCGATGACCGTCAGCTTGTTGACGACGCCCGGAATCACGGTCACGCGGCGACCCATCTTTTTCATGCTGGCTCTCACGACGTGGCTCGGGCTCGAAAAGATCAGGGCCGCAAACGGACCGAAGCGGCGCGGCTCGAGACCGGCAACCTGCTGAAATTCCGTGCGCGTCCCGCCGGGGCACAGAGCCTGCACGTCGACGCCGTACGGCGCGAGCTCGGACGCGAGCCCCTCGGCAAAGAGGAGGTCGTATGCCTTCGTCGCGTTGTAGTTGGCCATCCCGCGAGCGGCGCAAAACGCGTTGACCGAGGAAACGACGACGATGCCGCCACGGCCTCGATCCCGCATTCCCTGTGCAAGCTCGTGAGTCAACAGAGCAGGTGCGCGGCAGTTGAGGTTGATCATGGATTCCTGGACGTGGAGATCCATGTCGAGAAACGGACCGCTCGAGCCGAAACCCGCGCAGTGCACCAGAAGACCGATCTCGAGGTCCTCGATCACCGGCTGCAAGACCCGCATCGGGTCCCGTGACGCGAGATCGACGGGCGCCACCCGCACCTCGACGCCGCAAGCATCCTCGATGATCGCGGCGAGCTCTTCGAGCCGCTGACGCCGCCTCGCGACCAAGACGACGTGGATTCCTCGTTCTGCGATGCGACGCGCGTATTCCGCTCCGATCCCGGCGGAAGCTCCCGTGATCACCGCCCACGGGCCGTATCGCTCGGCGAACTCGCCCATGCTCAGCCGACGACCCGCAGTCCCCGGGGCTCGTAATGAAATCGCGGATCCCGGGTGAGCGCGTCATAAGAGCCGAACACCTGCTCGCAATCGTCGATCGAATCGAGCGGCTCGACCGGATCGGTTTCGGCGGACATGCCGAAATCGCGTACCACTCCATAGGTCGTCGTTCGTTGAACCGGAAGGCGGCCTGCGTCCCGAATCGCTCGCCGCAGCGTGGCCGGCGTCATGAGCTGACCGTGTCGGGCGCCCGCGGCGGTCGAGATGCTCTCGTTCATCAGGGTCCCTCCGAGGTCGTTGACACCACAGCTGAGCAGAAACTGTGAGACTCGAAGCCCTTCCTTGACCCAAGATGCCTGAAGATTGGGGATGTCTCGGCCGAGCATGAGGCGCGCGGTCGCATACAGACGCAGCACGTCGTCCCCGGTCGGTCCCGGCCGTACACCGGGCACCTTGCTCGAAGCGAACAGTGGCGCTTCCTCGTGTACGAAGGACAGCGGAACGAACTCCGTGAAGCCGCCCGTCTCGCGTTGAACGCTGCGCAACAGCTCCATGTGCAGCATTCGCTGTTCGACCGATTCGACGTGACCGAACATCATCGTCGACGTCGTGGGTATCCCCAAGCGATGAGCGGACTCGATGACCTCCAACCACTCACCGGTCGTGATTCGAGTCGGAGAAATCGTCTTCCGGAGTCGATCATCGAGGATCTCCGCCGAAGTGCCCGGCAAGGACCCGAGGCCGGCTTCCTTGAGCTCGGCGAGGTAGTCCGCGTACGGGACGCGTTTGAGCGAAGCTCCGAACTTCACTTCCTCCGGCGAAAATGCGTGAATGTGGATTTCGGGGGCTGCTCGCTTGACCACCTTGCAGAGCTCGACGTAGCTGTCCGCGGTGAGGTTGGGCGACAGCCCCGCCTGGAGGCATACCTCCGTCGCACCCATCTCCCATGCCTGCCGTACGCGGTGCGCGATTTCGTCGTGCGGCAGGAAGTACCCCTGCTCCGACCGCACGGTGCGGGCAAACGCGCAGAACTTGCAGTTCTTGATGCACACGTTCGTGAAATTGATGTTTCGGTTGACCACGTAGGTGACGCGGTCACCGGCTTGTTGTCGCCGTAGCTCGTTCGCAACGAGGCAGAGCGCGTGAAGGTCCACCCCCCGCGCCTCGCTCAGCGCCACCCCCTCCTGCACACCGATCTCGCGACCCTCCAGGCTTTGCTCGAGAATCACGCGGATGGTCGGGGAAACGGATTGAAGACAGCTTTCGAGAGCGGTGGTCATGGCCCGGTGAGCTCCAATTGCAGGCGGTCGACGTGAGGACGCAACGATGGATCCACGAATCCAGCGGTCGCGAGGTGCGAGGGATAGATCGGCAGTCGTGGCTCCAGCCGAAAACCCTCTTCTCGGCAAACGTGTCGAAGGGCCTCGAGATGAGGCCAGGGATGGGATGGATTGATGTAGTCCGGGCTGACCGGAGAAATCCCGCCGAAATCGTTGATTCCGGCGGCAATCAGAGTGCAGGCGGCAGCGGGGCTGAGGTTTGGCGGAGCCTGAACGCTGATCTCGTCGTCGAGCAGCAAGCGGGCAAGCGCGATCGTCCGGGCCAGGTCCTCGGAAGTCGGCTCGGGAGCGCCCGCCATCGGAATCCGTGGGTGCGAGCGGAAGTTCTGCACGATCACCTCTCCGATGTGACCGTGCTCCGCGTGCAACTCTCGTATCGCGAGGATCGTGTCGATGCGTTCCGCTACCGTCTCGCCGATTCCGATCAGCAGCCCGGAGGTGAACGGAATCTGCAATTCGCCGGCCTCGCGCGTCATGCGAATCCGCTTGGCGGGCCTCTTGTCGGGCGCACGATGATGCGGCATGCCCTTTTCGCACAACCGCTCGCTGACGTTTTCGAGCATCAGCCCGAGGCTGACGTTCACCGGCTTCAGCGTGAGCATTTCCTCGCGCGTCAGAATCCCCGCGTTGGTGTGCGGGAGCAGGCCGAGCGCAAGCGCTTCCTCGGCGACCCAGCGCAGATAATCGACGGTGCGCTCGTGTCCCCACGATCGGAGCAAGGCGCGATACTCTCGAAACCCGGTCTCGGGAGTGTCTCCGAGGCAGAGCAGCGCCTCCACGCAACCTTGCTCGCGCGCGCGTCCCAGCCAGGTCCGGACTTCTTTCGGGCTCATGGTCCACTCGCCCGGATCACCCGGAGAGCGCCGAAACGAGCAATAGTCGCACTGGTTTCGGCAAAGGTTGGTGATCGGCAAGAACACCTTCGGGGAGAAAGTGAGAGCCTTTCCCCAAGCTCGGTCACGACGCGTTCGAGCGGCCGAGAGCAGGCCGTCGGTGTCCGCCTCGGCGAGGCGATGGGCATCCGAGGCCTCGACCGGGCTCGAGCTGGCTCGCCGCAGAATCGCCGAAGCGGAGGTCATGGCATCTTGGCGATAACGTTGTCCGCGAACCGTTTCAAGCCGTCGATTCGGCCCTCCAAGGTTCCGCCCACCATCGGGGTGCCATACATGAGCCAAGGCACTGTGATGATGTCCGTGACGCCAGCCTCCTCGAGCCGCTTGTAGCCATCCGCATCCCAGACGTCGGTCACGACCGCCTGGTATTCCATCGGGAGATGATCGCGGCCGTATTCCTTGCGGAACGCTTCGATTTGCGCGATCAGAGCAAGCAACTGCTTGGAGGGCAGCATCGCCGAAGACCACCCGTCCCCATACTTTGCAGCGCGCCGGAGGCCCGGCTTGCTGTGTCCGCCGATGTAGATGGGAATCGGCTCGGTCGGTGCCGGGCTCATCTGGATCTTTCCGAAGTCGTAGTGCTCGCCGTGGTACTCGACCATCCCTCCGCCCCAGATCAGACGAAGTATCTCCAGGCATTCGTCCATCCGTTTGCCGCGAGTGTCGAAATCGGTGCCACACCACTTGAACTCTTCGGGAAGCCAGCCGAGCCCGCATCCGAAGCCGAACCGATTGTTGGAAATCGCAGCGAGCGATGCCACTTGTTTCGCCACCAACACGGGATGACGCACAGGGAGCTTCACCACGCTGGTGTAGAAGAAGATTCGTTCCGTCGCGCCCGCCATCGCGGCCGCTCCGACCAGCGGCTCGATCCAAGGTGTCTCGCCGTCCCACATGCGGCTTCCGTCCTGCGTGTACGGATACGGCTTGCTCACCTCTTGCGAAAAGAAGATCGAGTCCGGCAGGACGACGGCATGGTACCCGAGCTTTTCGGCCTCTCGTGCGACCGGGATGTACTGCTCAGGAGGCGCCATGGCGATGGAGACGCTGAACTTCATGGCCGGGAGCCTAGCATAGCCCCCATCGCAATCACGCCCTGTCGCGCGGGATTCGATTGCCGATCACGCGGGTGACGTTGAGCCAGGCCAGCATCTTTGCGGACAGCAACGGTTTGCCGGTGTTGAGGAACGCGACGCTGATGTCGCGGTCGGGATCGGCCCATCCGAGCACGTTGGTGAACCCGAGATGCCCGTAGGCGTTTGCGGTTCGAGGACCATAAAACCCGAATCGGCGCCCGCCGAGCATGAACCCCATCGACAGCGGAATCGGCATCATCAAGACCCGGTCTACTTGCCCAGTGACCTGTGGCTTGACCGCGCGAGCCACGGTCCGTGGATCGAAGACCCGCGTGTCCTCGAAGGTTCCACCGCAAAGCAGGGTTTCGAAGAACCGAGATATCTCTTCCGGCGTCGCGATGAGGTTCCCGGCCGGCACGACGGCCGTCCGAAAACGCGGATCGTTGGCAATCTCGACCAGCTCCCGCATCGACGCGCCGAAGGCCACTTGAACCAGATTTTTGTAAGGCCACGTGGGTGCCGGTCCGGTGAAGGCATCGACGGCGACTCGATCCAGCTCGTCGGCGGAGACCCCAAATCGGAAGTGCCTCATCTCGAGTGGGTCACGGATCTTGGTCTTCAAGAAGCTCTGGATGTCCGTCCCGGTCACGCGCCGAATGATCTCACCGAGAATGAAGCCGCTCGTGATCGCCTGATAGGCCTGGACGCTCCCAGGCCGATGGGTGGGCTCGAGCTCACAGAAGGCCCGCACGATCTCGTCGGGCCTGGACAACAAATCCAGGTCGATTGCCTCCTCGGGCGTCGGCGGGATGCCTGCCCGATGCGTGAGAATGTCCCGAATCGTGATGTTGTGCTTTCGCTTCTTCGCGAACTCGGGAATGAAGGTTGCGACCGGCTCGTCGACGTGAAGCTGCTCTTGCTCCTGAAGCAGGTGAATCAACATCGCCGTGACGGTCTTCGATCCGGAAAAGAAGTTGTACAGCGTGTCCGGAGTTGCCTTCACCAGCGGCGTACCTTCCGGATCGTCCGGGCTGTTGCCGCGTGCATGACCGATCGCGCGGTCGAGGATGATCTCGCCGCGGCGCCGAATGCACAGCGCGATGGCGGGATGAAGCCCCGTCTTGTAGAACCTCACCACCGCGTCCCAAATCGCATCGACGTCGTCTTTGGTCAGACCCACCGCCCTCGGATCGGTCTCGCGGTGACTTTTGATCGTCACCTCGTCGGGATCGAACACGCGAACGGTGATTGGGCGCAGATCCCGAATACGAAGCCTCTGCATCAACCACCTCGAGAATAGCCGAGATTTGGTTGCAGCCAGCGCTCCACCTCGGCCACGGTCATCCCTTTGCGCTCCGCGTAGTCCTCGACCTGATCACGATCGATGGGGCCGACCGCGAAGTAGCGAGACTGGGGATGCGCGAGGTAGATGCCGCTCACGCTGGCCGCTGGGCTCATCGCGAAATGCTCCGTCAGTGAGATGCCGATCTCGTCGGCGCCGAGCAAATTCCACAACGTCGTCTTCTCGGTGTGATCCGGACACGCCGGGTAACCGAACGCAGGACGAATTCCTCGATACCTCTCGGCGATCAGCTCCTCGTTGGTGAACCCGTCCTCGGGCTCGTATCCCCACTCACGTCTCGCTCGCTCGTGGAGCAGCTCTGCGAAGGCTTCGGCCAAACGATCGGCCAATGCCTTGACCATGATCGCATTGTAGTCGTCGTGATCCCGCTCGAATCGCGCTGCGAGCTCGTCCGCACCGATCCCGGTGGTCACCGCGAAAGCGCCCACGTAGTCCGAGAGCCCGGAAGAGATGGGCGCGACGAAGTCGGAGAGGCAGTAATACGGTTGCTCGTTCGGCTTGACCGCCTGCTGACGCAGCATGTGAAACCGCAAAAGCTCCCGATCTCGGCCTGAATCTGCCCAGACGACCACGTCGTCCCCGTCCCGGTTGGCAGGCCAAAACCCGTACACTCCACGCGGCGTCAGCAGCTCTTCCGAAATGATTCGGTCGAGCAGCTCGCGGCCGTGGTCGTAGAGCTCCCTGGCCGCGGCTCCATGCGTTTCGTGGTCCAGGATCTTCGGAAACTTGCCTTTGAGGTCCCAGGCCGAAAAGAAGAAGGTCCAGTCGATGTACCGTGCGATTTCCTCGAGGGTCACCTCGTCGACGACTCTTCGGCCCTCGAAGACCGGAGTGGCCGGCTCCGCGCTCCGCCAGTCGATCGGGAAGCCGTTTTCGCGCGCAATCTCGATCGACACCAGCTCTCGGCTTTGACGGTGTTCGAAGAGCTTTCTCGATTTCTCCTGCTCCTCGCGATTCTTGGCATCGAACTCTCCGCGCCGCTCGGGGCTCAGCAGCGTCGAGACGACGTTCACGACGCGCGACGCGTCGAGGACGTGGACGGTGCTTCCGTGGTAGGCGGGCGCAATTTTCACCGCCGTATGAGCGCGGCTCGTGGTGGCGCCCCCAATCAGCAGCGGAAGATCGAGGCCGCGGCGCTGCATCTCGGTCGCGACGTGCACCATTTCGTCGAGTGAAGGCGTGATCAGCCCGCTCAGCCCGACGATGTCGCAATGCTTTTCGAGCGCTTCGTCGAGGATTCGATCCGCGGGCACCATGACCCCGAGGTCCACGACCTCGTAGCTGTTGCACCCGAGCACGACGCCCACGATGTTTTTGCCGATGTCGTGCACGTCGCCTTTCACCGTGGCGAGGAGCACCCTTCCCTGGGAGGACGGCCCAGCGTTCTGCTCCTTCTCCGCTTCCATGTACGGCTCGAGATGTGCGACGGCCTTCTTCATCACCCGCGCGCTCTTGACCACCTGCGGCAGGAACATCTTGCCTTCCCCGAACAGATCGCCGACCACCGACATGCCGTTCATCAGCGGACCTTCGATCACCTCGAGAGGCTTGGCATACTTGAGACGCGCTTCTTCGGTGTCTTCGATGATGAAATCGAGGATGCCGTTGACGAGAGCGTGCTCCAACCGCTCCTCGACCGATGCTTCTCGCCATGCGAGGTCCTTCGCCTGTTTCTTCCCTTTGCCTTTGACGCTTTCGGCGAAGGCAACCAAACGCTCTGTCGCGTCGGGTCGGCGATTGAACAGCACGTCTTCGACGCGTTCGCGCAGCTGCTCCGGAATTTCTTCGTAGACCTCGAGCTGACCGGCGTTGACGATGCCCATGTCCATCCCCGCCGTGATGGCGTGATACAGGAATGCCGAGTGCATCGCCTCTCGAACGCGGTCGTTGCCGCGAAAAGAAAAGCTCAAATTGCTGACGCCACCGCTCACGAGCGCGCCCGGACAGCGCTCCTTGATCTGCTTGGTCGCTTCGATGAAGTTGACCCCGTACTCGTTGTGCTCCTCGATGCCCGTCGCGATGGCGAAAATGTTGGGATCGAAGATGATGTCCGTTGGCTCGAACCCCGCCTCGTCGATCAGCAAGCGGTAGGCACGTTCACAGATGCTCACCTTACGCTCGATCGATTCGGCCTGCCCCTCCTCGTCGAACGCCATGACGACAGCGGCGGCGCCATACCGCCGCACGGCGCGCGCTTTCGCCAGGAAATCCTCCACGCCTTCCTTCAGGCTGATCGAGTTGACGATCGCCTTTCCTTGGACGCACTTGAGACCGGCTTCGAGGACGCTCCACTTGGAGCTGTCGATCATGAAGGGCACCTTCGAAATCTCCGGCTCCGCACCGATCAGATTGAGAAAGGTCGTCATGGCCTGCTCCGAATCGAGCATGCCTTCGTCCATGTTGATGTCGATGATGTTCGCGCCGTTTCGCACCTGTTGCAGCGCCACCGAAACCGCTTCGGGAAAGTCTCCCTCGGTGACCAATCGGCGGAATTTCGCGGAGCCCGTCACGTTGGTGCGCTCGCCAACCATGATGAAGTTGGTCTCGGGCCGGATGATCAGGGGCTCGAGCCCACTGAATCTCGGGAAACGCCCTGTCCTCTCGGGTTGCGGACGCGGAGCCTCGCCACGGACGGCTTCGGCGATCGCTCGGATGTGCTCTGGCGTCGTGCCGCAGCAACCACCGATGAGATTCACCAGGCCATCGGCCGCGAAGCCTCGCAGAAGCCCGGCCATTTCCTCGGGGCTCTGATCGTAGCCTCCGAAGGCATTGGGAAGCCCCGCATTCGGGTAGCAATGAACGTAGCAATCGGCGATGCCGGCCAGATCTTGAAGGAACGGCCGCATTTCCGAGGCCCCGAGCGAGCAGTTGATCCCGACGGCGAGCGGCCTGGCATGCTCGATCGACAAATAGAACGCTTCGACGGTCTGGCCCGACAACGTGCGACCGCTCCGATCGACGATGGTGACCGAGATCACGATCGGCAGGCGTACGTCTTTTTCGGCAAAGACGTCTTCGATGGCGCACAGCGCCGCTTTGGCATTCAGCGTATCGAAGATCGTCTCCACCAAAATGAGGTCGGAGCCTCCATCCAACAAGCCTCTGACTTGCTCGGCGTACGCCTGACGCGCCTGATCGAAGGTGAGCGCTCGAAAGCCTGGGTCGTTCACGTCGGGACTCAGGCTCAAGGTCTTGTTGAGCGGGCCGACGGCGCCAGCCACGAAGCACGGACGATCGGGACGAGCTGCCGTCGCCTCCTTGGCGAGCCGGGCGGCTGCGACGTTGAGCTCGTACACGATCGACTCGAGACCGTAGTCCGCTTGGGAGAACGCATTCGCATTGAACGTGTTTGTCTCGATGATGTCGGCGCCCGCGTCGAGGTAGGCGTCGTGAATCTGCCGAATCACGTCGGGCCGCGTGAGCACCAGCAGGTCGTTGTTGCCCTGCAGGTCGCTCGGATGGTCCGCAAAGCGGTCTCCACGAAAGTCCTGCTCGCTCAAGCCGGCACGCTGCACCATGGTGCCCATGGCCCCGTCGAAGAGCACGATCCGCTCGTCGAGTAGTCGTTCGAGCTGCTGGGTCATCGCGTCGCTCATGCCGCCTCCACCCCCTCCTCGGCGGGCCTGGGTAATGACCCGAAAAGAGGCTGCGCGCCCCCCAAACCCGCCAGGCGCCTCGGGGGGTACATTGCTCCTGATGGGTTAAGGTAGACTGTCTGGAACGGGTGCGCCGACGATGAATTCCAACCGATTGGCTTTTGGCACTGCATGGGTTCGTTTTCTTCTGGCCGCCTGTGGAGTCTGGCTCATTCCGCTCGTCTATCCACCGATGGCGGCGCACCGATGGGTGTTCATCGCCTACGCCGGGGTGGCTCTCGTCGAGCAGTTTTTCATCTGGCGAGACATCGGCGGTCCTTGGCGCCCCTTTCTGGGTGGGATTCTCGATATGGCCCTTCTCACCTTCCTCGTCCAGCGCGTGGGCTCTTCCCGCACCGTCATCGTGGCTCTCTACTTCGTGGCGGGGATCGTCAACTCCCTGGTCGTCACCCCGCGGATGGGCCTCTTGCTGTCGGGCATCGGCGCCGCGATGTATTCGGCCGTGGTGGTGATGGAAGTGCGTGGAGAGCTTCCGTACGCCCCAGACGGCCCGCTTTGGCTTCAGTCCCACCGGCCCAACGCGAGCCTAGGTGTGCTTCAAGCGCTCCTGGTGACCGTGCTGCTGATGTTCGGCACGGCGATCGTCGCGACTCTGGTTCGGAGGATCAATCAGCGGGAAACGGAGCTGGTGATCGCCAACGAGCGACTCGCGGAGCTCTCCCGACAAGACCCGTTGACCAAGCTGTGGAACCGACGGCACATCTTGAGTCACATCGAGCAGGGTCTCGCATGGCTGAATCGCGGAAGGCCGATGGCGATCGTGATGATCGATCTGGACCAATTCAAGCGAGTCAACGACAGCAGCGGGCACCTCCAAGGCGACCGGCTGCTGCAGAGCGTCGCCGATGCGCTGCGGCGATCGACCCGTGAGGTCGACGTGGCAGGCCGTTACGGTGGTGACGAGTTCGTCGTGGTTTTGGCCGATACCAATCAAGAAGAAGGCCGGGCTGCGGGAAATCGTTTCGTCGCGGCGATCCGGGAAGTGGGCATGAAATACGACGCGATCAACCCGGTGACCGCCAGCGCGGGACTGAGCATCGCACGTCCCGGAGACACCGTGGCGAGCCTCTTGAAGCGTGCTGACGATTTCGCATACTCCGCCAAGGCCAAAGGCGGCAATCGCCTTTGCGGTTGAGGGATGGCGGAACGAGTCCTGATTGCAGGTTGCGGTGACGTCGGCAACGCTCTGGGGGCGCGGCTGCTCGCAGACGGTTGTGCGGTCTGGGGTGTGCGGCGGCGCATCGAGGCCCTCGGCCCCGGAATTGCTCCTTGGCCGATCGATCTTCAGGACCCCGCCGCCATGACGGATCCCCCGGCTCGATTCGACTACGTCTTCTACACGGCGAGCGCCGATCGGCGAGACGAAGATCACTACCGATCGATCTACGTGAAAGCACTCGATGACCTTCTTCGCACGCTTCGCGAAGCCGGGTGCCCGCTTCGACGAGTGCTTTTCACTTCGAGCACCGCGGTCTACGGCCAAAGCGACGGCGAGTGGGTCGACGAGACCTCGGCGACGGAGCCTTCCCGATTCAACGGACGGATCTTGTTGGAGGCCGAGTCGATCGTCCGCAACTGGGGTCCGGGCGGAATCAACGTTCGACTTTCGGGAATTTACGGGCCGGGAAGGACGAGGCTGGTGCGGAACGTGTGGAACGGAGAAGCGAAAGCAACCCCGAGCTTCACCAACCGGATCCACGTCGAGGACTGCGCGGGCGTGCTCCACCACCTGATGCGCGCGAAGGAGCCGGAGGGGCTGTATCTCGCCTCGGACGACGACCCGGCGACCACGGCCGAGGTGGTACGTTGGCTGAGCACGGCGCTCGGGGTC
This sequence comes from uncultured Sandaracinaceae bacterium, assembly GCA_964495565.1. Taxonomy (GTDB): domain Bacteria; phylum Myxococcota_A; class Polyangia; order Polyangiales; family Houyiibacteriaceae; genus SG8-38. The sequence continues at coordinate 49,482 of CAZBWQ010000003.1, forward strand.
GCCGAGCCCCCGGCCGAGCCAACCGACCGCTTGAACAAGAGGTGCCGCAACGCGAGGCTGCGACGAAGCGGCTACCGTTTCGAGTATCCGACCTTCCGCGAAGGCTACGCGGGTGTCGTTCGCGACTTCTTGCGCGAGCAAGGTGCGAGCCGCTGAGGGCTCATGCAGTTCGGCGGATCAGATGAAACCCGAAGGGGGTTTCGATGATCGGGCTCGTCCCTCCGACCTCGAGCGCAAAAGCCGCGTCTTCGAAGCCTTTGACCATCTGACCGCGTCCGAAGCTCCCTAGATCGCCTCCAGCTTGCGCCGATCCGCAATCGGAATGCTCGCGGGCCAACGTCGAGAAATCGGCGCCCGCGGATAGCTGGCGTTGAATTTCTTCGATTCCGGATCGGGCTTCCTCTTTGCTGCGCGTCGCGTTCGAACGCTCGGACCCAGCGTACATGAGCAAGATGTGTGAGGCGCTGATCTGATCGGCCATGTCGTACCCTCCCCTTTCGTTCCGCGGGAGAGCCTAACAGAATTCGTCTCTCACGAAAGGCTCGAGATCGGGCGCAGCGCTCCGATGAAACGCCGTGCGACCTCCATGCGATCGATCTTGCCCGATCGGTTCAATGGCAGAGCCTCGACGATGCAGATCTGCTTGGGATGCTTGTACGACGCCAAGTCTCGGTCGAGTCGTGCACGCAAGGCATCCACTCGGTAAGCGCCGGGCTCGATCTCGAGGGCTGCCACCACGCGCTGTCCCCACTCTTCATCCGGGACCGAGAACACGCACGCAGCCCGGACGCCGGGCACGGCTTCGAGGGATGCTTCGACTTCCCGAGGCGCCACGTTCTCACCGCCGGTGACGATCATCTCGTCGAGGCGGCCGTGGACCATCAGCTGCCCGTCGGTCGAAAACGCCCCCGCGTCCCCGGTGCGAAACCACCCGTCGTCCGTCCATGACGCGCCCATGCGATCTTCGTCGAGATATCCATCCATGAGAACCGATCCCCGGATCTGAATTTCGTCTCGTCGAATGCGGAGCCCGATGCCTTCGAGCGGCGCGCCCGAACCCGGCGTCCCGATTTGATGTAGACTCTGTGTCGCGACCTGTGAGCATGCCTCGGTGCATCCGTAGGTCGCCAGCGCGGGAATTCCGCGCTCGACGGCACGACGGCGAAGCGAGTCGGGAAACGGAGCGCCGCCCACCAGCACGGCCCGAAGCGCTGGATCGGGCGCCCAACGAGGCTCGTCGCAAGACAAGAGCCGGTGCAACATCGTCGGCACCACGCTCAACAAGGTCACTCGATCCCGCTCCATGATCCGGATCGCACGCTCTGCTTCGAAAGGACCTTCGCTCAACGCTACGCACCTGCGTGCGATCAAGCACCGGGTGAGTATCGAGAGGCCCCCAACGTGAGCCGGCGGCATGCACAAGAGCCATCGGTCCTCGGGCTCCCAAGGCAGGTTCGACGCATGGGCGGAGGCCGAAGCGACGAACGCGCGGCGCGACAGCCGTGCGCCGCGGGGCACGCCGCGGGTGCCGGAGGTGTAGACCACGGCCAGCGTGCGCTCTTCGGGAACCGTGCGATCGCCGAGCTCAATTTGTTCGCCCGAAGCCGAGGACTCCGGGGGCGCGCCGTCGATTCGGTACACGGGCTGCGATTGCGAGAGCACGGTGCCGCGCTCGCGGTCGGTGAGACGCGGATGCAGGAGGACCGCAGGACACCCGATCTCGAAGAGCGCATACAACCACACGGCGGAGGCCAGATCCGGGCGCGGAGCGATTGCGATGGGATCGCCAGGCTCGATCCCACGCGCACGAAGCGCACGCATGGCTCCGCGCACGCGCTCGGCCACCTCGGCATAGGACAACGCTCGCCCTCGATCGACGAGGCAGTCGCGGGTGGCATCCTCCCTTGCCGCGGCCAACACGCTGAGCTCACGCATCGGATGGTTCCTCCAGATGGAGCCCGAGGCCGGGCTGGTCGTGCCCGACGATTTCGCGGCCGCGGATCGCGGCGATGTCGTGCGACGGCCACAAGTCGAGCGCTGGGTGCGGCCCGAGGCCGGCCGCCAGCTCGGTGCCCAAGGCCAAGGCCAGCTCGGCAGTCGCGGCCCTCGCGATGGGCCCGTCGAAGCAGTGGGATACCAGCGCGCGTGCTCCATGCGCGGCGGCATGCCTCGCGATCTCGAACGATGCGAGGAACCCGCCCAACACCATCGGCTTGAGAACGACTGCACGGATCTTTCCGGTCTCGAGCAGCCGCTGCGAAAGAGACCCGTCGCGCAAGGTCTCGTCGAGCGCGAAAGGCAGCGGCAGGCCGAGCACCTCGGGCCAGCTCGCCTTGGGCACGGGCTCCTCGATCAACTCGACCTCGAGGGCCTCGAGGGCCGAGGCATGCCGCTCGAGCGCTCGAGGCGGGATCCTACCGTTGGCATCCAGCCGAAGCGTGACGTCCGGATGCGCCTTGCGAATTCGGCTCAGCTCCGCCACCTCGGCGTCGAGGTTTGCTCCGATCTTGAGCTTGAGATGCGTCGCCCCGTCTTCGGCGAGCCGATCGACGCACGCGGACCACGCGCCGTGATCGGATGTCGGGACCAGATCCGCCATGGGAACCGGTCGACCGATGGCTGGGTCGGCGAGAAGCCGATGCACCGGCCGGCCGCGGTTGTGACCCAGCCAATCCAGAAGCGCCGTCTCGAGGGCGAAGCGACAAGAAGGGCCGGTCACCGGATGCGCGGCCCACGCATCGGCCAATAGCGCCAGTGGCGTCGACAGCGCGTCGACCTCGAGGGGGGCCTCCACCAATCGTGCGAGCTCGCGCTCGACGCCGTCGAATGCGTCCGGTGAGTATCCTGGCAGGGGCGAGGCCTCTCCGAGCCCGAAGGTGCCGTCCGAGCGCGTCAGTTGGAGCACGGCGAAGCTGCGTTTGGCAAGCCCGGAGGCGGCGCCGACGAGCGTCTGCGGGAGCGCCCCTTCGAGCAGATCGAGCTTCGCGTGCAACTCGGTCATAGGGCGATCCCCAGCGCGAACGACGCTCCGAACACCGAGAGCAGCTTGGCGGTGCCGGCCAGCGTGCGATTGAGCGCCGGTCCACGGTCTTCCGCCACCGAGCGAAACAAGCGCGCCGCCCATGGCAGCGTCAACAGCGGCAGGCAGACCCAAACAGCGCTCGCACCCGAAGCGAACATCACGACCGGCGTCACGTAGGCCGCGCCGAGCAGCAGCGCGTATTCACACACGCCGCCGCGTCTCCTCAACCGGACGACCAAAGTGCGTTTGCCGGCGCGCTCATCTCCTTCGACGTCGCGCACGTTGTTGACGACCAAAATCGCGGTAGCGAGGGCGCCGATCGGGATCGATGCGGCCCACGCCACACTCGGAACGAAAGACGCTTGGACGAACGCCGTACCGCACACCGCCACGAATCCGAAGAAGGCCATCACGAATACGTCTCCCAGACCGTTGTATGCCAATGGAAACGGTCCTCCGGTGTAAGCGAGCCCGGCGGCCATGGAGGCCAGCCCGATGACCACCACGACGGGGCCGGCGATCCAGGTCAGATACACCCCGACGATCAAAGCGAGCGCGAAGGTGACCGCGATTCCACGTCGGAGCTGTACCGGGGTCAGAAGGCCGGCCTGGGCGGCGCGCACCGGACCCAGACGGTGCTCGGTATCGGCTCCCTTCTGAAAGTCGTAGAGGTCGTTGGCGAAGTTGGTGCCGATTTGGATGAGAAACGCCCCGAGGAGCGCGGCCAGCGCCGCATCCGCGCGAAACGCGTGGGCGTCCCACGCGCAGGCCGTGCCGACGGCGACGGGCGCAAAGGCGGCGGGAAGCGTCGCGGGACGCGCGGCGAGCGTCCAGGCGCGCACCGACCCCGGGCGCACGCTCGTCATCGTCGAGCGGCCTCCTCCGCCGCGAGCAGCGCCTCGGCCACCGCGCGGGGTGCCTCGACGAGCAAGTTGTGCCCGGCGCCTTCGATGATGCGTGGCTCGAGGCTCGGATGCCGGGCGCCGAGGGCCGCGGCGACGTCGCGGAACTTGGAATCCCGATCGCCGGCCATCACGATCGTTGGAGTCGAGCTCCGTCGCAGAGCCGGTCCGTAGTCCGGCATTTCGGCAAGACCCAAGACCTCCAAGGCATGCGCCAAACCGTCCGCTTCATGGCTCATCCGGATGGCACGCTGCCGGTCGACGAGCGCGCGGGGCAACGACTGCTGCGTCTCGAACAGAGGCAACCGTTCCCACTCCGACACGAAGGCCTCCAAGCCGTCATCCCTGAGCCGACGGGCACGGTCCCGATCGAGGGCGCGCCGCTCCTCGCGGGCCGAAGAGTCGGACAAACCGGGGTGCACGCCGATCAACACGGCCCCGGCGAAAAGGGACGGGTGACCGAGGATCAGCCCCAGCGCGAGCCGGGCTCCCATCGAGTAGCCGGCCACCAAGCGTGGCGGCTCGAGACGCGCAGCCAACGCCGCGAGACGGCGTAGCTCGTCCTCGAACGAGCTCGACGAGACATCACGCCAGTCTTTTCCGTGTCCGGTCAGTGTGGGAACGAGCGGGGCACGACGCAGCTCGGCATGACGGAGCACGTCATCCCAAGCTCGCGGCGACCCCGTGAAACCGTGCAGGAGGAGCCACATCAAGAGGCCCCTGCCGCGAGCTTGCGCTCGACGCGGGCGACGAGCTCGCTTCCGAGCTCACGTGCGCTCTCGGGCACGACCCGGGCCTCGATCACCGTGCAACCCGCTCGCGCATAGGCCGACGGAAGAGCCCTTCGAAGGTCGGACACGGTCCGGACCCCGATGAAACGACATCCAAACGCGGCGACGGCTTTCTCGAAGTCGACGTCATGCGGCGTCGTGAAATACCGAAGCCACGGCGGCTCACCGCTTTGCGCGACGGGTAGCTGGTCGAAGATCCGGCCGCCCCCGTTGTGAATCACCACGACGACCAACGGGTGCTCGGCACGCCCGGCGAGCTGAAGTCCATTCAAATCGTGCAAGAAGCTGACGTCTCCGACCAACAGCGTGGTGGGGCCGGTCGTGCCTGAGGCCACGCCCGCAGCGCCAGAGACGACGCCGTCGATTCCGCTCACGCCGCGCTGGTGGAACACGTCGAGCATCTTGTCGCTCGGGGGCGCCCAGGTGTCGACATCGCGAATGGGAAGGCTGTTGCCGAGCACGAATGCGCTGCCGCGAGGTAGCGACTCCACGACCGCTCTGGTGGCGGCGGGCTCCGTCAACGTATCCGTGTCTTCCGAGAGAAGATCCTCCACCGCATTCCAGACCGTGGCTTCGGCTCGTTTGAAGCGCTCGACGAATGCGACGTCCCTTCGTTCCGCGTGATAGCGAGCGTCACGCAACGCGGCGAGCAACGAGCCGACGTCACACTGGACGATCGCCTCGGCGTCGGACGTCGGATCGACCCACTTCCACGGATGGACCACCAACCGACGAATGCGCCCCGCCGCGCAAAGCTGCTCCCACCCTTTCGAGACCGGGGCCGCGCCGAGCTGCAAGACGAAATCGGGAAGACACCTCTGGCGGCCGCTCGGAGCCCGCCATGTCGTGTCGAATCCCCCGAGCACGTGGCCGAGGCCTCGATGCCGGAGCTGGCTCGAAGTCTCGGCGAGGATCAGCGCACCCGCGCGCGCCGCGAGCTCGTCGGCCGCGCCCGCAAACCGACCGGTTGGCCAATCGGAGGGGCCGCACAACAGGATGGGCCGGGATGCGGAATCGAGCGCCTCGACGACCGCATCGACGATCCGTGGGGGGACCGGGTCGCATGGGTCGGAGTCGTATGATCGCGCGCGCCAAACCGTGGGCATGGGCTCCGACGCGATTCGATCGACCTGCGTCCGGAGCTCGGTCGCGGAGGCGATGGGCTCGAGAGGCTTGCGCGCTTGGGCGTTGAGGTGGACGGGCCCCGGAGCCGGCGCCGTCGCCGCGGCCACCGACTGCGCGATCAGGCGCCGGAGCGCATGCAGGCTTTGCTCGTCGCTTCGCGGCTCTCCGAGATCCGCAAAGAATCGGACGTGCGTGCCGAAGAGACCGACCTGATCGGTCGTCTGATTGGCCCCGCAATGATGGAGCTCCGGCGGCCGGTCGGCCGAGAGCACGACCACGGGGACGCCGGCCTCGTTGGCCTCCATCACGGCGGGAAAGTAGTTGGCGGCGGCGCTTCCGGAGGTGCAGAGCAGCAAAGACGGGCGGAGGGTCGCACGCGCGCGACCCAAGGCGTAGTGCGCTGCGGAACGCTCGTCGATGGCACTCACGCACTCGAGCCCCTGCCGTTGGAGCGCGGCGATCACGAATGGAGTCGAGCGGGAACCGGGGCTGATGACGGCATGATCGACTCCCGCACGGACGAAGCTGTCGATGACGAGCCTCGTCCACTGTGTCTGTCGATCAGCGGCCGTCCCCATGGAGCGCTCCAAGAAGCGCCTGCATCTTGAGCTCGGTTTCGACGTACTCGGCGTCGGGGTCGGAGTCGGCCATGATGCCGGCACCCGCGTAGACCCAAGCCTTTCCGTCCCGCAGCAGCCCGGACCGAAGCGCGACGACGAACTCCCCATCGCCGGCCGCATCCGCCCAGCCGACGGGCGCGCTGAACCAGCCACGAGGCAATGCTTCGTTTTCGATGATCCACCGAACTGCATCGCTCGTCGGCACGCCGCCGACCGCCGGCGTCGGATGAAGCGCCCGGACCAACTCGAGGACGTGCGTCGACTCGCGAAGATGCCCTTCGATAGGCGTTTGCATGTGAAGGACGTTGGGAAGCTCGCGTACGCTGGGCTCCGAAGCCGAGCGAAGGGAATCGCAGAATGGATCGAGCGCCCGAAGAATGGCGTTGACGACGAGCTGATGCTCTTCGCGTTCTTTGGCGCTCGCCATCATCCGAGCTGCCTCGCCATGTGCCGTCGATCCCGCAAGCGCTTCGCTCAGGACAGCCGCTCCCCGGCGCGAAACCAGAAGCTCGGGCGTCGCACCCAGGAAGGTCGTTCGATCGCGCCACACGGCAAACCGCGTGCATCCGGGGAAGCGCTGCTCGAGGCGCTTCAGAACGTCGAGGGGCGCCGTTCCGGCCTCCAGCTCGACCACGCAGTGTCGTGCCGCCACGACCTTTTCGAAGCTCCCGCTTTGAATCCGGTCGCGAATTCGCTCGACTTGAGCCGACCACGTAGAGCGGTCGGCTTCCTCGATGCGGCTCGCGGACACCGGCGACGGAATCACCCCGATCGGTCGCTCGAGGCCTCCCCAAATGGTATCGAGCTCGTCCAAGCGCTCTTCGATGGTGGCGTCATCCGCTCCGTGGATCGCAAAGGACAGCCAGGCTCGCTCGTCCACGTGGTACGTCCAGCGGGGTAGCCGCAGAAATCCGTCTCCAAAAGCCTCCCAGGGGTGCTGCGACGCGGCGCCCGGGGCGAACGACGCTCCCCCGAACACGCGTGGCGCCGGGCTCGACGCTTCGGTCATGTGGTGGATCTGGGCGAAGAATTCGGTCACCGCCTCGGCATCCATCGGAAGGGTCGCAGCGACACCCAGTCCCGCGCAGGCGGCGCTCAGCGGAGGATCCCACAACAGGCTGGCTTCGTTCGGCAGCACACGGAGCAAGGCATCGGGTGGCGCGACTGGCGCTGGCACCGTCACGATGAGGCCGTTCGCGTCCGAGCTTCGCGTCCGGAGCGCGCGCTCGAAGAGTGCACGGGACGCCTCACGCCGGGGAAGGCCATCCAAAGCAAAGGCGGCGCCCTGCGATCTCACGAGGAAGCCTCCTCGGGCTCCGCGACGAAGAGCGTGCAAGCGCCGAAGGTCAAGGGCTTCACCTCGACCAACTTCATGCCGCATTCGGCCATCAGCGCGGCGAACTCGTCGGCCGGAGGAAATGCCGCAATCGACTCTTGCAGGTACCGATACTCACGCGAGCCCGACAGCATCCCGCCGAGCCGGGGGATGACCTTGCGGACGTGGAACCGCGCCAGCGGGCTCAGCCAGCCGACGCTCGGCTCGCCCAGCTCCAGCACGGCCACACGACCTCCTGGCTTCGTCACGCGGGCCATTTCCCGCAGAGCCGCCGCCCGGTCGGGGACGTTTCGGATGCCAAATGCGATGCAACAGCCGTCGAACGCATCGTCTTCGTAGGGGAGTGACTGCGCATCGCCCGGCTCCAGCCGAACACGGTCGGACAACCCGCTCCGCTCGGCCTTTTGCGTCCCGATCGCGAGCATGCGGTCTGAGGGATCGCTGCCGGTCACCTGCGCGTCCGGATGCAAGCGGGCGATCATCAGCGCGAGGTCGGCGGTACCCGTCGCCAGATCGAGCACGCGGGCGTTGGGTGGCAAGCTCATGGCCGCGACGGTCTTGCGTCGCCAAGACTGGTCGATGCCCATCGACATCAATCGGTTGAGTAAGTCGTACCGTCCGGCGATCTCGTCGAACATCGCGCCCGAGCCCGCCTTCGGGGCCGCCTGGTGCAGCGATCCGGTCACGTACCACCTCGCTCGACCTTTTGTGCTTGGATACGGGCGTTCTCCAACACCTCTTCCTTGCGAGAGTGAAGCCGCATGTGTCCGCGTTGAATGCCCTCCCCTGCGAGCGCGCGAAGCGCGGCGAGGTTCGAAGCCATGCCCGCAGCCCCCATCACCACCGCGAGCTCGCCGGCATTCTTGATTCCCATGAGCTCGAACGCTGCGCGGACGCCTCGATGTACGCGGGTCGATCCTCCCACGGTCCCGACGGCCATCGGCATCTCGAGCTCGCCGTGAATGCCGCTTTCCGTTCGCTTCCACACGACGAGGGGCTTGTAGGTTCCGGACAGGGACGCAAACGCGTGCGCGCCGGCTTCGATCGACCGCCAGTCCTGACCCATGGCGAGCGCCACGGCGTCGATGCCGTTCATCACGCCCTTGTTGTGGGTGACCGCACGGAACGGATCGAGCTCGGCGAATCGGCTCGCTTTCACGATCCCGTCGGCCAGCTCCGGTCCTCCGAGCGCGTCGACGCTGACGTCGCAACGGACGAAGACCCGGCGCCGCAGAGGCAGGTTGCTGAGAATTCGAAGCCCGACCGTGCCACCGGTGAGCTCGTGGATGTGAGGAGCCACGGCTTCGGCGACGGCGTCGACCACGTTGGCACCCATGGCGTCCCCGACATCGACGTAGAGATGCACTACCAAGACGCCATCCTCCTCGTCGAGCACGCGCACGTCGAGGTCGCGGCACCCGCCGCCGCGTCGCACCATGCCCGGAATTGCCGCGTCCGCGATCTGGAAGATGCGTTCGCGCTCGGCTTCGACGCGCGCTTTGGCAGCCTCGGGCTCGGGAACGTCGTCGAACTGGACTTGGGTGGTCATGATGGGAGCGGTCGCCTCGCCGAAGAATCCGCCCGTCATTCGGACCTGCCTGGCGGCATTCGAAGCGGCCGCGACGACGGAAGGCTCTTCGACCGCCATCGGAACGAGCACGTCGGTGTTGTTCACTCGGAAGTTGAGCGCGATCGAGAGCGGCAATCCGTGGACACCGATCACGTTCTCACTCATGCGGTCCGCCACGTCGAGCGCGAGCCGGCCGCCGTCCTGCAGGTGTCGCACGGACTCCTCCGAGAGAAGCCCGGTCTCGATCATGACGCGTAGCCGAGTCGTGATGTGCTCACGATAAAAACCCGGGATCCGGCTGGTCACGGCTGGTGGTTGCTTGGACATCGATGCGTATCTCCTGATTGCTCGCTAGGACTCCCGGTGGACGGTGGCACGTGCCACCGTAAACAGTGCATCGCGTGCTCGACTGTCGGGGAGATCCCCCAGCGCGCGACAGGCCGCCTCGGCTTCTCGGACGGCGACCTCCCTCGTCGACTCGAGCGCCCCCGTCTCGTGGAGGGCCGTCAGGAGCCTCGTTTTCGCTTTCTCGGTCGCGTCGTCTGGGTTGCCGTTCACGACCTCTTCGAGAACCGGCAGCAGAGAAGGCTCTCGTTCGAGCGCGACGAGCACGGGATGGGTCATCTTCCCTTCGCGCAAATCGGCAAAAGGAGACTTGCCCGTGGTCGCGCCGTCGCCTGCATAGTCGAGATGGTCGTCGATCAGCTGAAACGCGACCCCCAAATGAAGCCCGTACTCTTCGACCGCCTTGCAGGCGCGCGGATCGAGGCCGCCAGCGCGGGCGCCGGCGAACATGGCCCACCGAAACAGCGCCGCGGTCTTGCCTTCGACCACCTTCATGTAGGTGCTCATGCGGGCATCGAGGTGGCCTCGGTTCTCGAGTTGGATCGCCTCGGCGAAAATCATCTCGTCGATGATGTCGAGGAGGCGAGTCAGAACATCGGGCATCTCCGCGGCACGAACACGCCGCAGGGCATCGACCAAAAGCCAGTCGCCCGCGAAAATCGAAGCCGCGTTCCCGTACAAGGTCCGCGCCGCGGGAGCTCCTCGCCGCTGCTCGCCCGCATCGACGACGTCGTCGTGCAAGAGGGTTGCACAGTGCACCAGCTCGACGGCCACTCCGAATTCGCGTGTCTTTTCGTCGAGCCCGTTTCCGAGCTTCGATGCGAGAACGACGCACATCGGCCGTAGACGCTTGCCCGCGATCTCCAGCAAATGGTGCGCGCTCTTGTGGACGACGCTTTCGCCCACGGGCATGCTGCGGATCCCCTCCTCGAGGGAAGCCATGTCCCAACGGACCAGCTCTGCGAGGTCGGCCAGGTGCGCGGACAAATCGCCGAGGCCCTGTGAATCGCACACGGCCTGCAGGCTCGAGAGCACGTCGGACGACGAGTCACTCCGAACCGCGGCTATCAGAGACACAGCAAGCCTCCGTTGAGATTCCCCTGGGTCATGGTTCGTCTTCTTCGACCGAGCGAAGGTCGCTCGGGTTGATCGCGCGCCCCGCCACCAACAGACGGACGAGCCGCTCGCCAGCCCTTGATAGCGCACTCAGCCGCGAAAGTCGCTTGCGCATGAAGTCGACCCGCCGGCGCTCCGCGTGGTCCAAACGCCCCCGAACCTGCTCGAGGACCTGTTGTGCCTCGCCGAGCGCGTCGTTCGCCTCGCGAATCAAGTTGAGCTCCCTCCGCTCGTAGACGCGTCGCAACAACTTCCAAACGCTCGTTTCTGCTTCGTAAAAGTCCTTGCGCTCGCCCGGCCGCCAGGTCTTGCGGACCGCGCCCCACCGCACGAGGTCCCCGAGAGACAAGCTCACCGCGCTGCTGCTCAACCGAAGGGTGTCGGCCAACTCCGCCGTGGTCAGGGGCTCGGGCGAGAGGTAGAGGATCGTCCAAAGACGCCCCATGTGACGCCGAAACCCCCAAAACTCCATCAAGCGGCCGATCGCGTCGGCGGCCTGGAGCTCGGCGCTCCGCCATAGAGGCTCGGAATCATTGAACTCTTGTCGTTTTGCTACGGCGCTCGGCACTCGGATGGCTCAGTTCCTTCAAATTTTCTTGAAGAGACGTAGGGCTCTGGCAGCAGCGCGTCAAGCAAACGGCGCGTGGCACCGCCGGCCACCGCCGGTGCTAGACTCCCGGGCCCCATGAGCGCCAAGTTGAACAAGTACAGCAGCCGCATCACGCAACCCCCCTCGCAGGGCGCATCCCAAGCGATGCTTCATGCGACCGGTCTGACCCGGGCCGACATGGACAAGGCCCAGGTCGGAATCTCGGCAGTCTGGTACGAAGGGAACAGCTGCAACATGCATCTCAACGACCTGGCCGCCGCCGTGAAAGAGGGCGTGGTCGAGGCCGGCCTCGTGGGCATGCGCTTCAACACCATCGGTGTCTCGGACGGCATCTCGATGGGCACCGACGGAATGAGCTACTCGCTTCAGTCTCGTGATCTGATCGCGGACTCGATCGAGACGGTGATGAGCGCCCAGTGGTACGACGCCAACATCTCGATCCCCGGATGCGACAAGAACATGCCCGGCTGCATGATCGCCATAGGACGACTCAATCGCCCCGCATTGATGATTTACGGCGGAACGATCCGAGCCGGCCGGGGCAGTGACGGGGAGAAGCTCGACGTCGTGTCGGCATTCCAGTCCTACGGACAGCTGCTCGCGCAGTCGATCGACGAGCACAAGCGCCTCGACATCATCGAGCATGCGTGTCCCGGTGCAGGCGCCTGCGGCGGAATGTATACCGCCAACACGATGGCGTCGGCCATAGAAGCGATGGGCATGTCGCTGCCCTATAGCTCCTCGACGCCCGCGGAAGATCCGAAGAAGCGAGAGGAGTGCCTCCGCGCTGGACAAGCGATTCGCTCGTTGCTCGAGCGCGACATCAAGCCCAGAGACATCATGACCCGCGAAGCCTTCGAAAATGCCATGGTGACGATCATGGCCCTCGGGGGCTCGACCAACGCGGTCTTGCATCTGATCGCGATGGCTCGCGCCGTCGAGGTGCCGCTCTCGATCGACGATTTTCAAGCCGTCAGCAACCGGGTTCCATTGCTCGCCGATCTCAAGCCGAGCGGCCAGTACGTCATGGAGGACCTTCATCGCGTGGGCGGGGTTCCGGCAGTTCTTCGTTACTTGCTCGAGCAAGGTGCGCTGCACGGCGAATGCCTCACGGTGACCGGGAAGACGCTGGCAGAAAATCTCGCCGAGCTCCCTGGTCTCGCAGAGGGCCAGCGAATCATTCGCTCCTGGGATCAACCGATCAAGGAAACCGGGCATCTGACGATCTTGCGGGGGAGCCTCGCACCCGAAGGCGCGGTCGCGAAGATCACCGGCAAGGAGGGACTCTACTTCCAGGGGCCGGCCAAGGTCTTCGACAGCGAAGAGGCGATGTTGTCGGCCATGGAGCGCGGCGAGATCGTGAAAGGCCAGGTCGTCGTCATTCGCTACGAAGGACCCAAGGGCGGGCCGGGCATGCCAGAAATGCTTTCCCCCACCTCGGTGATCATGGGAGCCGGGCTCGGCCAGGACGTGGCGCTGATCACCGACGGTCGATTTTCGGGCGGCTCGCACGGGTTCATCATCGGTCACATCACGCCCGAAGCGCAGGAGGGCGGTCCGATCGCATTGGTTCACGATGGCGATCCGATCACGATCGACGCGCGTGCGCGCACCATCGACGTCGACGTCGACCCGGCCGAGCTGGCCAGACGGCAGGCATCCTGGGAGCCGCCTCCACTCAAAGCGCGGCGCGGCACACTTTACAAGTACATCAAAAACGTGAAAAGCGCCTCCGAGGGCTGCGTCACGGACGAGTAAGCGCCCCGCTCGGTGCGGGCCTTCGACCGTTCATCGGACCGAGGGCACCATTGGCCCGGTTTCTTCAGCAATTCCGTGGGACGACCCTAGATTGGGGAAGCCGGGGCAGGCATCACCACGGGGTTCGAGATGTACATCAACAAACGCGGCCTTCGCGAAATCGGGGGCGTCTTGTTCAAGGAGCCGACGGTTGGAAGGTTGGTGACGACCGCCTGGATCGCGCCGATTTACCTCGGACTGCGTCAAACCGCCGCGACCTTCCGTGCATTGGACGAGGTGGTCTGCCCGGAATACCGCGGGCAACGAGTGGAGCGCCCGGTGTTCGTGTTCGCAAATCCGCGTAGCGGCACCACGCTCATGCACCGGCTGCTGAGCATGGACGAGGAGGTCTTCACGACCGTCAAGCTCTATCAGACGATCTTCCCCGCCGTGACGGCGACGCGAACCTTCAAACGGCTCATCGCGCTCTCTTCGGGGCCGACCGGCTCCTGGCTGCGCCGGGCGTATGACTTCTTCAACGCGCCGCTCGAACGACGGTGGCAAGACGTCCATCGGCTGAGCCTCGACCAGCCCGAAGAAGACGTTTGCACCCTGCTCTGGAGCCTGACCTCGCCTGCGACGGGTCTGCTCTTTCCCTTCATGGAAGACATCCCGAGTCAGACCTGGATCGACCGGCAGCCGCCCGAAGAACGCCGCGCGTTCATGGATTGCTACGAGGACACGATCAAGCGGCACGTCTTCGAGGCGGGTGGCAAGCGGTTCCTGAACAAGAACGTCTTCTTTTCGACTCGGATCCGCGCCGTGCACGAAAAGTTTCCAGACGCCGTGTTCGTCTACCTGGTCCGCAATCCTCACGATTGCCTTCCCTCGTTCCTCAACATGTTCTATCGCGCTTGGAAAGCACATTCGCCGGGAATCCGACCCGATGGAAAAGAGATTCAGGCGCTCAAGCGGCTCGGCTACGAGTACTACCGATACGCCATGGAGTGTCGCAAAGACATCCCGCCGGATCAGTTCATCGCGGTCCGCTACGAGGACCTCGTGGCCGACCCCAAGAAGACGATCGTCGGCTTGTACGAGCGCCTCGGAATGCCGGTGAGCAAATCGCTGTTGGCCAAGCTCGACGAGGCACGCATGTCCCAGCGCGACTACGAGAGCGCGAGAACCGTCGAGCTCGATTTCTTCGGAATCAACCGACGCGAGGTGCGCGAGGAGCTCCACGAGATCTTCGAAGCATTCGGCTACGACGAGCCGGCCCGATCCGACTACGCCGAAGCGGCCGAATAGCGCCCGCCGAGCGGCGAAGCGGCGGCCGACTAACGCTCCGTCGGACCCGGTGTACATTGGAGCCTCCGAGGAGGCTGTATGGATACCGAAGAAAAGCGCTTCGAGTTCACGGGTGGTCGGGGAGAGACGCTCTCCGCGAGAATCCACCTGCCCGCGGTCGAGCCGAAGGCGTGGGCGATCTTTGCACACTGCTTCACGTGCTCGAAGGAGAGTCGGGCAGCTCGATTCATCAGCTCGGCCCTGGCCGAGCGTGGGATCGCGACTCTGCGTTTCGACTTCACCGGCCTCGGAGAAAGCGAGGGGGAGTTCGGCGCGACCACGTTCTCACACAACATGAGCGACATCGTGGCGGCCGCCGACGCGCTGCGGGAGACGTATCGTGCACCGGCTCTGCTCGTCGGCCACAGCCTCGGCGGCTCCGCGGTCTTGGGCGCCGCCAAGGAAATTCCCGAAGCGGTCGGTGTGGCGACGATTGGCTCCCCGTTCGATCCGGAGCACGTGGCACGTCTCTTCGGGTCTTCGCTCGAGCAAATCGAATCGGACGGAGAAGCAGTCGTCGATCTGGGAGGACGGCGATTCAAGATCCGCAAGAGCTTTCTCGATGATCTGCGAGACCAGTGCAATGCCGAGCGAATCGGCGAAATGAAGAAGGCGTTGGTCGTGTTCCATTCTCCACAAGACGCCGTGGTCGACATCGACAACGCCCGCTTGATCTACAAGGCAGCGCGACACCCGAAGAGCTTCATCTCGCTCGATGGGGCGGATCATTTGCTGAGCCGTCGCAGCGACGGCCGCTACGTCGCCGACGTCATGGCCGCCTGGGCCAGCCGCTACCTGCCGGAGCAACCGGAGGCCGAGCTCCCCGAGGACACGCCCCAGGGTCAGGTCGTGGTCGAGGGGAAGACCTCTGCCTTCCTTCAGCGAATCCGGGCGCGCAACCACGTGTTTTCGGCAGACGAGCCCCTCGACAAGGGCGGCACCAACCTCGGCCCGAACCCCTACGATCTTCTTTTGGCCAGCCTCGGGGCCTGCACCTCGATGACGCTCAAGATGTACGCGGGTCGCAAAGAGTGGCCGCTCGAAGCGGTCCGGGTCACTCTCCAGCATGGACGGGTGCACGCGGACGATTGCAAAGACTGTGAGACGAAGTCGGGCATGATCGACGTGATCGACAAGCGGCTCGAGCTCGAGGGAGAGCTGAGCGACGAGCAGCGGGAGCGCCTGCTCGAAATCTCCGCGCGGTGCCCCGTGCATCGAACGCTGATCAACGAGATCCGGATTCGCTCGGAGCTGGTTTGACGACGCTCGCCTCGCTCGATGACGTATCGCTCGCGCTCGGAGGGCAGCAGCTCTTCGATGGGCTTTCGCTTCAGGTGCACGAAGGCGACCACGTCGGATTGGTCGGCCCCAACGGGTCTGGCAAATCGAGCTTGTTGCGGCTTCTGGCTGGCTCGATCGAGCCCGACGGCGGAGCCGTTCGAATCGTGCCGGGCGTGCGAGTCGGTTTCTTGCCGCAGGAGATCGAATCGTTTCCCGACCAGGCGCTCTTTCGTTTCGTCTACGAGAGCGTCCCCGAACGACCCGAGCTTCAAGAGGCTCTGCACAGAGCGGAGGCACGCCTTCGTGAGCTCGAGCGGTCCGCGACGGCCGGCCCCGACGACGTGGTCGCGGCGGCCAGTGAGGTCGCGACCTTGCACGAACGAGCGGCAATTCTCGACGCGAGGTTCTCGGAGCACGAGGCCAAGCGGATTCTTCACGGCCTCGGCTTCACACAAGAGGATCATGCCCGACCGCTCTCCGAGCTCAGCGGTGGATGGAAAATGCGAGCGGTCTTGGCTTCGCTCCTGTTTCAGCGGCCCGAGCTCTTGCTTCTCGACGAGCCGACGAATCACCTGGACATGCCGTCCGTCGCTTGGTTCTCCAGCTTTCTGCAGAGTTACTCCCACTGCTTCTTTCTGGTTTCTCACGATCGGGAGTTTCTCAACGAACAAATCAACCGCGTGGTGAGCTTCGAGCCCGAGGGTGTGCGCACCTTCCGAGGCGACTACGAACGGTATCTCGAGCAACGAGACCAAGAGCGTCAGGTGTTGGAAAATCGGGCCAAGAACATAGAGCGTGAGAAGGCCCACCTGGAGCAGTTCGTGAAGCGGTTTCGAGCCAAGGCGAGCAAGGCCGCGCAGGTCCAGAGCCGCATTCGAAAGCTCGAAAAGATGGACACGGTCGAGCTGCATCGATCGGCGCGCGAAGCGCGCTTTGCGTTCCCCGCCACCGCGAGAGGCGCTCGCGTGCCGTTGCGCGCCGACGGCTTGAGCAAGTCGTTCGATGACCACGTGGTCCTGAACGACGTGTCGTTGTCCGTGGAGCGAGGCGACCGCGTCGCCATCGTGGGGCCGAATGGCGCCGGCAAGACGACGCTTTTGAAGATCCTTGCGGGCGAGGTCGAGCCCTCGGGTGGCCACGTCCATCTGCCGGGCCAATCGGACGTTCGCTACTTCGCGCAACATCACGCAGAAGCCCTGAGCCTCGACCGCACCGTCCTTCAGGAGGTCAGCTATGCGAGCGACGGGGCCGCAACGGAGCGCGTGCGCACCGTTCTCGGAGGCCTGCTTTTCGGCGATCAGGCCGTGGACAAGCGGATCTCCGTGCTCTCGGGCGGCGAACGGGCGCGGGTAGCCCTCGCCAAGATCCTCATTCGCCCCGGCAACGTGCTGCTGATGGACGAGCCGACCAACCATCTCGATCTCGCGACCACCGAGGCACTCACGAGCGCGCTCGAGACCTACGACGGAACCCTACTCTTCGTGAGTCACAATCGAGCCTTCATTCGGCGTTTGGCGACCAAGCTCTGGGTCGTGCACGACGGCGGCGTGGAAAGCTACCCCGGCACGCTCGACGACTATCTCTGGTCTTGTCGGGACAGAGACGCCACGCCGGTCACCGACGCCTCTCCGCGGCCAGCATCGCGCAAGAAGAGCCGGCAGGAACGAAAAGAGGAACGCCGACGAGCGGCCGAGCATCGCGCCATGCAAAGCCGGGAGATCAAGCCGCTCGAAACCAAGGTGAAACAGCTCGAAGAGAGCATCGCCGGTCTGGAAAAAGCCATCGCAGAGCACAACGAGGCGCTCAGCAACCCCGAGCTGTACGAGGACGCCGAACGGCGGGATGAGGTGCTTCGACAAGTCCGCGAGGCGCAGCAGTCGCTCGAGGGGGCGCTCGAGCAGTGGTCGGAAGCTCACGAGGAGCTCGAAGAGATGCGCGCGCAGCTCGAGTCCGAAAGCAGCGCGGAGCCAAAGAGCTGACCTCATCGCAGAGGTGTGCTCTTTTCATTCATCCACGACTCTGCGATAACGCAGCGTGGATGGGTAGCTCGATCGAAAAGACGCTTCACGAGCTCGGCAACGGAATCTTCGCGTACACGCAGCTTCCCGGGTCGTGGGGCTGGAGCAACTCCGGCCTGATCACCGACGGGGGGCAAAGCCTTCTCGTGGATACTTTGTTCGACGAGAAGATCACGGCCGAAATGCTCGCCACCATGCGACGCGCGGTTCCCGCGGCCAAGCGCATCGGCGTGGTCGTCAACACCCACGGTAACGGCGACCACTGCTACGGCAACTCGTTGGTCCGGGACGCGGAGATCATCGGGACGGCCGGATGCGTCGAAGATCTTCGCGAATCACCGGCAAGCCGAAATCGACTGCTCATGCGCGCGGCGACCGCCATGCGCGCGCTCGGACCCGGAGGACGCATGCTCGGTCGGGTCCTCGGCGCGGTCGGAGTCGACAAGCTGACGAACTTGGCAGACGCGGGCGAGATGGCGCTTCCCTTGTTCGAGGGCTTCGATTTTTCGTCCGAGACCGTCTTTCCCAATCGGATCTTCGAGGGCGAGATGACGCTGCGGGTGGGAGACAAAGAAGTCGTGCTGCTCGAGATGGGTCCCGCGCATACCCGTGGCGATGCGGTGGTGTGGGTCCCGGCGGACAAGACCCTGTTCACCGGGGACCTCTTGTTCAAGGGCGCGCACCCCATCGTCTGGCAGGGGCCGGTCTCCAATTGGATCGCCGCGCTGCGGCGCCTGTTGGCCATGGACATCGAGACGGTCGTCCCGGGCCACGGGCCCCTCACGGACCAATCGGGTCTGCGGGAGGCTTTGCACTACTTCGAAGTGTTGAGCGAAGAGGCGCGCAAACGACACGACTCCGGCATGTCGGTCGAAGAGGCAGCCGCGAACCTTCAACTGACGGAGTTTTCCGGCTGGCTCGATCCCGAGCGCATCTACGTCAACGTGGACACGCTCTACCGCGACTTTCGGGGCGACGAGGAGCCAGGCGACGTGCTCGCCTCGTTCGCCGGGATGGCGCGCCTGCGGAAGCGGCTCGGGCGAGCTTGACGCATGCGCTTCTCGTTTTGCTGTGTGACGCGACTTTTGCGAGCATAGCCGAAGAGCGGCCGCGTGGTGCTACAACCAGATCGGTATGAACAAACCACTCAAGGTCACTTTGATCACGATCGGCTCCGTCTTCGGCTTGGCCATCCTCGCCTTGGCGCTGATCCCGCTCCTCTTCGAGGATCGAATCGTCGCGCTCGTGCGAGCCGAGCTCGAAAAACGGGTCGACGCCACGATCGAGCTCACCGACGTCGATCTGTCTCTGCTGTCGACCTTTCCGAATCTCACTCTCGAAGTCACCGGGCTCGAGGTCACCGGCAAGGGCGAGTTCGAGGGCACCCGCCTGCTCGCGGCACAGAAGATTGGCGTCGGCATCGGACTCTTCACCTTGATTCGGGAGGATTCGATTCAGATCGAGTCGATCGAGATCGAAGGGCCGAAGATCCACGTCGTGGTCACCGACGAGGGCCTCGCCAACTACGACATTTTGATCGAGCCTTCGGAGCCTGAAGAGCCCACAGAGGAAGTCGCTTTCGAGATCGAGGATTACCGGATCGAGGACGGCTCGATCCGCTACGAAGCCCCCGGGGTCTGGGTCGATGTGGAGGGGTTGCAACACGAGGGCAGCCTCCGTGTGGCCGGACAGGAGCAGGAGCTGGCGTCGGCGACCACGATCGAAACGCTGACCACGAAGCTCGATGACGTCGCGTACCTCGACAGGGCCCGCGCGAACCTCGACCTCCGCGCCACCGTGCAAGGGGCGGCAAACGAGCTCGCGCTGAGTCGAATCCGTCTGGCGCTGAACGAGCTCGCGATCGTCGGCTCCGGATCCGTTGGTTGGGGTGGCGAGGGGCTGGCGATCGACCTCGAGATGGCATCCGAGGAGGGGCTTTCGGTCAAAGCGCTGGTCTCCGCGATTCCCGATGCGTACTCAGGCGACTTCGAAGGAATGAAAGCCGGCGGCACGTTCACGCTGAAAGTGCGCGCAAAAGGAGAGCTCGGGCCGGACGACGACGACGTTCCTTCGTTTGCGATCACCACCACCGTGCGAAACGGTCGGCTGCAGTATCCCGACCTTCCGCTCGCGATCACGGACCTGCAGCTCGACGCGAGAGTCGATCACCCAGGAGGCAACCTCGACAAGATGGAAATCGCGGTGCCGAAGTACGGTCTGACGGTCGGCCAGAGCCATGGCGAGGGCAATCTCCGGATCACCCGCCCTCTTTCTCACCCCAATGTCGACCTCGTGTTGGATGGACGCTTCGACCTCGCGGAGATCGCGCAGGCATACCCGATTCCGGAGGTCGATCGACTCGAAGGGCTCGTCGAGGCGGAGATCGATCTCGAAACCCGGGGCGACCGGATCGAACGTCTCGCCGGCTTCATCAACGCCTCCAAGATCGCCTACCAGTCGGCGAGCTTGCCAGTCATCCGAGTTCCAGAGGCATCGGCCACCCTGTCGCCCTCCAACACCAAAATCGAGAAGTTGAAGGCAGAGGTCGGGACGAGCGACATCCTGGTGCGAGGCGTGGCTTCCCCGCTAACCACCTTCTTGAGCGACGACGAAACGATTACCATGAATGCTTCGCTCATTTCGAAACGCCTTCGGGTGGAAGACTTCCTGGGGCAGCAAACGCCCACGGAAAGCGAAGAGGAAGGCTCTGAGGCTGCCTCAGACTCTGCCTTCGTCTTGCCCGACGATCTCGAAGCCAAGCTCGACTTCGACGTGCAGCTCTTGACCTACGGCGACCTGACGCTCGAGAATTTCGAGGGGACCGGCCGGATCCGCGATCGGAAGCTGATCCTCGAAGACATCCGCGCCAAGGCGCTGGGTGGGTCCATGACGCTCGAGGGGGCGGTCGCCACCCATCCGGAGCGACCCACCACCTTCGATATGAGCTACACCGTCGACAAGGCGAGCTTTGCTCGAGCCTTCGAAGCCCTCCCCTCGATGCGCGCGTACGCCCCGATCGCCCGCTACCTCGACGGACGCTTTTCGACCGACCTCCATGCGAGCGGCACGTTGGGGCCCGATTTCGCGCCGAAGCTCGACTCGATCGACGCCGCGGGGCTGGTCGCGGCCGTACAGAGCAAGCTCAGCAGTGACTTCAAGCCGCTTCAAGAGCTGACGAGCGCCGTTCCGGCGATTCCCAAGCCACTCGACATCGAGAGCTTCCGGACGCGCTTCGCGATCGATGACGGCGCGGTCGAAGTCAAGCCGTTCACCGTGGACGTCAAAGGCTTGACGATGCAGGTGAGCGGACGTCACGGGCTGGATCAAGACATGAAGTATGGGGTGTCGACCGCGGTCCCGATCGAGACGTTGACCTCGAAGCTGGTCTCGGAAGTGCGAAGCCTCGGCCTCGATCTCGCCAAGGTGAAAACCGTCGGCGTCCAGGCGACCCTGACCGGGTCGATCCAATCACCTCGCGTCTCGGTGAAGGTCGACACGGGAGAGCTTCGAAGCGCCGTCGCCGACGCGGTGTCGGACGAGCTCGAAGAGCAGCGGGCTCGCGCATTGGAGGAAGCGCAAGCACAGGCGGACCGCCTCCTGGCCGAAGCGGAGAAACAGGCCCAACGGATCCGTGACGAAGCCAAACGTGCCGCCGAGAAAGTCCGCCAAGAAGGCCATGCGCGGGCAAAGCAGGTCGAGCAGGAAGCAAAGGGCAACCCGCTGGCCGAGATCGCGGCGCGGGAGGCCGCGAAGCGCATCCGGAGTGAGACAGACAAGCGAGTCGACCAGATGATCGCCGAAGCGAACAAGAGAGCGGATCAAGCCGTGTCCGAGGCTCGCAAGCGCGCAGCGGAGGTCGTCGAGGCAGCGGAGACGGAGAGCAAACGAACCACCGACGCCGTCGAAGGTCAGACTACCGATCGGATCCGGTGACCTGCGGCTGTCGTTGGGTCATGCTGCGCGCGCGGGGAGCAGCTCGATGACGGGCCCATGCCGCAAGGTGTGCAAGACACCGTGGTAGAGCCCGAGCGACTCGTAGATGGCAGCCGTGATGTTCACCGTCCGCAGCTGTCCGGACAACGAAAGCGGAAAGCCGTTGTGGACGTGGGCTGCTGCAAGGCGGATCTCGGGGTTGGCCCAACCGCCAGCGCCGCCCATGCCGAAGTGGCCGAAGGCTCTCGGCACGTCCATCAACAGCGCATCCGCGCGGTGATAGCCGAGCCGCCAGTGCAACGGGTAGAGCACCACCCGGTCGGGGCGCTTCATCTGGACCTGCGAGGCACGTTCGACGATCTCCCGATCGACCAAACGCAACCCATCGAGCTCGCCGCCCAAGGAAAGCATGGAATACATCTTGGCGAGCGATCGTGCCGTGCATACGCCATTCATCGCGGGCAGACATGCCTTCCAGAAAGCGGGATGGGTGAAGAGCTCGGTCGTCTTGGACGGTGTGAGGCCGCGACGGATGAGGCTTCGAATCGGTCCCCTGGGCATCCACGCGGGCGCACCGTAGGACTGCGTCAATGGCGCGGCGCCATAGCGACGCAGCGCCGGCAGCCCGACGAGATCGGCGAGACGTTCCATCTGGGCATCCGCATCTCCGATGCAAAGGCCGTCGAGACCGAGCGGCGCGACGATGCGCTCTTGGACGAAGTCGGAGAAAGACATCCCCGACACGCGATGCACCAATTCACCGACCAGCCAACCGAAGGTCATGGCGTGGTAGCCGTTTGCGGTTCCCGGATGAAAATCGGGCTTCGCGCGGGCGAGACGATGGCAGATGAGATCCCAATCGAGAATGTCGGTGAGCCGATCCACCAGAGGAACGGTCTTCAGCAGCCCGGCTTGATGGGCGAGCACCTGCCGAACGGTGATGTTCTCTTTTCCATTCGACGCGAACTCGGGCCAGTAGCGGGCGACCGGGGCGTCGTAGTCGATGGCTCCTTCCGACGCGAGGATGTGCACGGCTGTCGCCGCGACCCCTTTGGTGCCGGAAAAGCAGATCGACATCGTGTCTCGCTGCCAAGGAGTGCCATCGTGCCGGGCCTGACCGGCCCAGATATCGACGACGCATTTGCCGTCCAAGAAGACCGAGGCCGCACCCCCACCGCCGAACTGGGCAACCTGCTTGCGGAGCACGTTGGCCACCGGCTCGAACCGGGGCTCGTACTCACCCTGGATTTCGACGCTCATCTCCATAACGTTGGGGTCGTGAAGGCGAGCTGTAAACAATTTGGCGGTCGGAGATTCGGGTATGCCGCAACTATGCGAACTTCGCGCAGATTCAACTTGTCACTCGGTAAAGCAACGCTTAAGGCTCACTCATGCATCGTGTGATCCTCTTGTCGTCGCTGCTCGGCGTGCTCGTCGCGGGATGCCGGGATGAGCCGCGAAACATTCCGGCCTCCGATTCGGAGCCTTCCGGCTCGATGGCCCTGAAGCCGCCCCGACCGGTTCAGTTTGCCCAGACGCACCCGACCTTCGATACGTACTGGTACCAGGGAGTCGCAGAGCTCAGCCGGTACGAGCTTCGCCAAGCCCGGTACGGAGACCAGCACGAAGGCGAAGCGGTCCTTGTGTTCGTGACGGAGGACTTCCTTCCGAAGCTGCAGGTCAAACAGGAGCACGGCGATTCGCCCGATGCGATTTCCGTGCTGAAGCTCAATTCGTATCGTCGGTTTTACACCGGCATCTACCCGTACACGCTGATGACCTCCTCGTTCACGCCCGCGAGGACCCCGCAAGCGGCGACACTCAAGGTCAGCACCACGGTTCAGGAATGGTGCGGCCACGTCTACACGCAGATCAACCGACGTGATGACGGCCTTCACGCGGTCGTACATTCGTATTTCCAAGACGACGCCGATCAGAAGATGACCTTGCCGGGAGCGCCTCTGGAGGACGGCATCTGGTCTCAGGTCCGGATCGATCCGTCGGCGATCGAGGAGGGAAAACGAGAGATGGTCCCGGGGCTTCACTACATTCGGATGCGTCACAAGGCGCTGCGGGCGTACCCGGTCGAAGTCAGCCGACGCGACGACGTGGAAACGGAGCTCGTCGATGGCCCGGTGAGCGCGCTCGAGCTCGCGTATCCCGCCTTGGGACGGACCCTGATCATCTACTACGAGCCAGCGTTTCCGTATGGCATTCGGGCCTGGGAAGAGCTCATCGGTCCGAAACGAACCACGGCCGTGCGCACCCACGTGATCTTGGACGACTACTGGAACCACAATTCGGCAGATGACGGCGCCTACAGGAACGCGCTCGGCCTCGAGCACTGAGGCGCGATCATCGGCTCAGATCGGCTCTCGCTCGTAGATCGGAACGCCACCGACGACGGTTCGGTCGACTCGAATGCCGCGCAGGTCTTGGCCGGCCTCCAGGGGATCGGCAGAAAGGATCACCACGTCCGCTTTCTTTCCAGGCTCGATGGATCCGACCTCGTCTTCCATGCGCAATTGCCAAGCCGAATCGGCAGTCATGGCACGCAGTGATTGCTCCGCCGCGATGCGTTCGGAAGGCCCCAAGATCTCTCCGCTCGCCGTCTCACGCACCACGGGCGTCCAGAGCTGAAGCATCGAATCGACCGGCACCACGGGCGTATCGAGGTGGGTGGTGAAACGCACTCCGAGCTCCAACGCGCTCGCGGCGGGACTGATGCGCGCTGCACGCTCGGGCCCCAAGAACACGTCACGGTGTCGGTCACCCCAGTAGTAGACGTGCGCGCTGAAGAACGTGGGGACGACCCCGAGCCTCTTGATGCGCTCGAGCTGATCGGGTCGGGCCATCTGCGCATGGACCAAGATCGGGCGGGCGTCCTCCCTTGGGCACGCCTCCAGTGCGGCTTGCCACGCATCGAGAAACTGGTCGATCGCCGCATCGCCGTTGCCATGGACCGCCACCTGATGGCCGGCGCAGTGCAAAGCCTTCACCTCCGAGCTCATGACGTCGGGCTCCATGTTCGGATAGCCGCGATAGCCAGCCGGGTGATCTCCAGGGTCGGCGTACGGCTCCGTCAAAAACCCCGTGTAGCCTTGGATCGATCCGTCTCCGATCAGCTTCACCGCGCCCACTCGCATTCGCTCCGAGCCGTACTGCCGAAGGTCCAGCGCACCTTCGACGTCGCGCATTCCGAGATCATCGGCGGGCCACACGACGAGCCGCTGCGGGATCAGCCCGAGCCAGGATGCCATCTGCATCCCCTCGATCTGCTCCAAGTCGGCGAACCCATTCTGCACCGTCGTGAAGCCTTGCCGCGCATAGGTTTCGACGGCCTCTCGGACGACAGCCAACTGTTGGCCTGCGGGCAACTTCAGCGCTTCGAGGATCAGAGGGCGGGATGCGGTTTCGAGCAACAGACCCGTCGGCTCTCCCGCTCCGTCTCTTTGGATCTCGCCGCCAGGTGGGTCCGGGGTCGTGGCGTCGATGCCGAAGCGCTCGAGCGCGACCGTGTTGACGACCACCATGTGCCCGGAGATGTGCATGGCGATCACGGGCCGCTCGGTGGTCACCCGATCGAGGTCTTGCCGGGTGAGGTGCCGATGCTCGGCGAGCAGCGTGTCGTCGTACCCAACGCCGATCAGCCAACCGTCATGCGGGTCACGTTCGTGAGCCCGGCGCAGCGCAGTGAGGGCCTCCTCGACGCTCGTCACCGGCCCGATCGGAGGGCTGTTGAGGTCCGCGGCCACGGCGCTCAGCCCAGCCCCGGGAAAATGGCCGTGCGCCTCGATGAATCCTGGAATCACGGTCCGCCCACCGAGGTCGATTTCCACCTCCGCATCGGGCAGCCAGCGCTGGACCTCGTCGTCGCTGCCCACGAAGAGGATCCGGTCGCCCTCGATCACCACGGCAGTGGCGCGTCGACCCTCGGGGTCCATCGTCAAGACGTTGCCATTCCACCACACCTGAAGGTCCGGCGGAGCGGGATGGAGTCGCCACCAGGCCATCCCCGCCATCACGGCGACCACGGCAAGCAAGGCCGCCAGCACTCCCAGGATCCATTTCCACACCTTCACGTCACGCCCGCGAGGGGGATGAATACCCTCACGATCGGGCGTGACGCAAGGGGGCTCGGATCAGAAAGTCACCGTCGCGACCGGCGTGGAGAGGTCGTCCACGGGGTGGACCCGCACGCCTCCGTGGCTGATCGAGTAGATGAAGTCGTCGATGAAGACGCCACGCTGAATCTGAGGCTGGTAACCGCAATAGTAGTAGAAGTCCTCGACCTCGTAAGGCACGCCTCCACAGTCATCGAGAACCAGGTCGGAATGATCCACCGCACCTCGCCGGCTCAGGCCGTTTTCCACGCTCACGTCCCAGAGCTCGAGCGTGCTCGAGAACTCGGCTTCATAGGAAACGAATGGAAACGCGAGCAGGCCCTTGTCCGCATAGAAATTGAAGGCCTTGTGGTTGTGGTTCGCCTCCGAAAATCCAGAGCCGACCAGGGCCTTGTGGGCTAGCGCCGGATTGGTGGGGTCGGACACGTCGAAGATCTGCAGCGCGGTGCCGTTGTCGATTTGCGTGTTCTCGTCGACGTCACGACCGATGGTCAGCAAGTGATTTTCGCCGAGCGGGTGCATGTAGTCACTGAAGCCCGGAATCTTGAGCTCGCCGAGCACGGTGGGGCTCTCGGGATCGCTCAGGTCGATGGCAAACAGCGGGTCCACCTGTCGGAAGGTGACCACGTAGCCGAGGTCCCCGACGAACCGGGCCGAGAAGATGCGCTCGCCCTCGGCCATCGGCGGAGTTGACCCCGCGATCTCGAGTCGCTCGTCGGCGAGTCGCATCGTCGTGACCAGGTTGTCCGTCGTCGGCGGGACCCACACGTCGTCGGTGATCACGTCTCCGCTCTGGTGGTGCCAGGTCGTGCGTGTGGTCGCGATGCGAATGACCCCTTCACGCTCGTCGATCGAGAACTGATCGTTGACGACGCCCGGCACGAACCCAGAGCCCTGATAAGGAGTTCGCTGCGCCTCCGACGACACCGCAAAACGGTGCACGGCAGTCCGATCGCTGTTGTTGTCGCGCTCGAACCAGGTCCAGTCGGGTTGCGCCAAGATCAGCGCTTCGCGATTGGCGTACACTTGGGTGGCCTGCCCGAGGATCGAGGTGATGGCGGTCGGGCTGTCGCTCTCGATGTCGAGGCCGACGATTTGGGTCAGGCCGTAGTTGGTGAGCCCGGGCTCGGGCGCGTAGAAGTCGGCACACTGGACGGGCTGTTCTCGAATTTCGCCGTCCACACGCTCCCCCCAGGCCGGCACCCACTGCTCGAGCGTCGTCTGGGTAATTGCCTCCTTGGCTTGGGCAGCCCAGCTCCGCGCGAGCGCGATTTCCTCCTCACGCGTTTGGGGCTGAACCTCGCCGCCCCACACCACTTCCCACATCTGGGGCACGCTGCCCGGTCGGTCCATCGAGCTTTGGATGACCGCCCGAACGATGCCGTCGTGTCGGCGTGACGACGTGTACCAGCCGTCGACGTAGATCTCGCGGATCGCAGCGGGGGTGTCGCCGCTCAAATCGATGATGGTGATCTTCACGTACGACCGTCCGCAGTAGTACGGACCTTCGAAGGCCACGTCCGCCGCGAAGGGCTCCGGGCCGTAGTAGTCCGGGCACAGATCCCCGTCGTCGAGCGCTTCGAGGCCATACACGCTCGAGAACACGACGGCTCGGTCGCCCTCGACGAACATCTCCATCGCCCCGCCCTCGATCTCCAGATCGGCGACCTTGGAGGTCGCGGCGGCGGGCCAGGAATCGAGCTCGTGAAAGCCATTGCCGCGAATGACGTAGAGCTTGCGACCCTCGTCACCGACTTTGACGATGTCCGCCTCGTCGACGTCGGCTACCTGTCGATTCGTGTCGGAGAAACCAGAGGGTGCGTCATCGCCGTTGGCGTCGGGAGCCGATGGAGCCCCGGTGCCGCCGGAGCCTCCGGCGCCCTCCGCGAAGTCGTCCGTCGCGAAGACCGGCCCACCCCAACGGTAGTAGTCTTGATTGATGAACGACTCGAGCTCGAGATCCACCTTCGCCATCGCGTCTTGCTGGATGGCTTCGAGGACATCCTCGCAGCTCGAGGCTTTGGTGAGAGCCGCCTCGTACGGGCTGACCTCCGAGCTGCTCTGGCACCCTACGGCGGCGGCGAACGCCAAGCCGAGCCCTGCAAATCCAAGTCTACGAATCATGCTCTTCCTCCTCACGACCCTTTAACTGACTAGCAAGTCGCATGCCCGAAAGAAAGCTCAATGATTTCGTGGCTACACCTGAGCCAAGGTGTGCCATTTGGATCATGCTTGCAGGCCCGAAGGGCGCGTTCAGCCGCACTCCGCGCGATCGGACGCGCCGCGTCGGCGCTCGTTTAACCTACTGGCAGACGGCGTAGATGATCGTGATCGACTTCGGGAAGATGGGGTACTGGAGCCCGGGGCTCTCGTCGATGCTGCAACGCGAGGGCATCACGGTGGCGTCTACGAGCCCATTGGGAGGATCGATGTTCGGAAAGACCAATTCGCCAAACCCATCGACGTCGGCAATCACGCTTTGCTGGTCCACGGCATCCCAGACGTCGAAGGTAAATGGCGGGTCGCTCTCCGCATCGATGTCGCCGGTCTCGCCACCTTGTGCACCGAAGAAGAAGATGTCGACCATGGCGTGATTGTCGTTGATCGGACGGTCGATCGATGTCGCGTACCGAGCCACTTCGGCATCGCGAACCAGCAGGAGCTCGACGCCATTTGCAGTCTCATCGGGGACGAACCAGTAATCGACGACGCTCCAGCTCCCCTCGGCGCTCGTGATGAAGAATCGATCGCCGGATGGCACGTTTTGGAGCGTGAAGTTGCCGTTTGCATCGGTCGTCGTCGACAGGCTGCTGTCGTACACCTCGACCGTGGCGCCTTGGACCGCGGGATATCCCTCTTCGTAGTAATAAACGACGCCGGTCACCGTGGAGGTCTCGCCGCTTCCGCCCGTGCCGGCCGTGCCGCCGCTACCTCCCGTCCCGCCAGTGCCATTGCCATCGTCGTCGCCGCAGGCCGCAACCGCCACTGCGCAGAGCAGAGTGGCAAAAAGCTTCAGTTGAAAACGCATGTCGACCTCCCCGTGTTTGAGTCCACCCGTTTCGTTGCATCAGGCGTGCCAAGACTACGTTCCCCGGGGCACGTGGGTGCTATGTCGATCGGTCGTGACGTCATGTTTGCGTCTCCCGTGCAGCACGCGAAAAGATTTCGCTACGCGCTACCCGTTTGACCCGGACGGGTGGTCATTCCCGCTTCCTTGCGCCGGAAGCATCAAGTCCTCGAGAAAGAAAGCCGATAGGTCGTGGCGCCCCCCAAGCCCTGCCTTCTTGTAGATCGATCGCGCCTGCTGGCGGGCGGTGGCCTCGGTGACGGATCGAATGTCGGCGATTTCCTTGTGACTGAGCCCCTTTAGCAGCAGCAGCGCGACCTCTTTTTCGGCTGGCGAGAGACTCCAACGGTCGAATTGCTGGTCGAGCGCGGTCGCCAGGCCCTGCATGAGGTCGCGCGCCTCTTCCCGCCAACGGTTCGCCTCGGCCCGCGTCACGCTCAGCTGCTGGGCGAGCTGACGCGCCTCGGCTTGGAGGGCGCGGGCTTGGCGCAAGACGAACACCAGCCTTCGCCCCAAAAAGAGGGACCCGGCCAAACCGACGACGAAGACCGCGGTCTCCGCCGCGACGTGAGCGGGGGTCGTGCCTTCCCGCAAATCGGCCCAGACGTCGACGGCCGACAACACGGCGACGGCAAGGAAGGCGACGAGCAGCCCGAGGAGCAGTCTTCGCTCCGAGGCCAGAGCCGGCCGCGACGGGAGCGCCATCCGCCAGGTGTAACACGTGGGGTCGGCAAACGCCCGAGATCAGCGCGCTCTCACATTTGCACGATGGTCGCCGCCCTCGATTTGAAGCAAGTTCCACGTGGAGGTACCCATGGACCAGCTTCTGTTTCACCCAAAAATCGTGCATTTGCCGATCGGCCTCGCGGTGTTGATGCCACTTCTGGCCACTGGGGTCGCGCTCGCGTGGTGGCGGGGCTGGCTCGATCGACGTGTGTGGGTGATCGTCCTGATTCTGCAGGCGGCTTTGGTCGGCTCGGGATTTCTCGCGATGAACACGGGCGAAACCGAGGAAGAACGCGTCGAAGAGGTGGTGGCGGAGCGCTACATCGAGGCCCACGAGGAGGCAGCCGAGATCTTCGTATGGGCGAGCGCGCTCACCCTCGCGATCATGGTGCTGCCCCTGTTCCTGGCGGAGGGCTCGCTCCGCAACGGAGCAGTCGTGACGGCGTGCATCGCGAGCGCCTTGGTGTTGGCATTCGCGTTCCGTGCGGGCGAGGCCGGTGGGCGCCTGGTCTACGAGCACGGCGCCGCGCAAGTCTACGTGGAGGCGGCCGCATCCGGCTCCCAAGGACGCATCGAGGCTCTCGAGGAATACGAGGACGAGGGAGACGATGACTGAGCCTGGCGTGTGCGGCCGGTGGAGCCGCGCACCGTCGTGGCTCCTCGGTCTGCTCCTGGTGCTCCCGATGGGCGGCGCGACGGCCGCGGCGCAGGACCCATGGCATGGCTCGGCCGCCGCAGGCGCAGACTTTGCGTTCGTGCCTGAGGTGACCGGCTTCGGCTTCGTCTTGTTCGAGGCCAACGCCCAGGATCAGGTCGGCAAAGGCGATCTCAGGCTCTACTTCAACACGGACACGCTCCACGTCGAAATCGAGCGGATTCCCCTCGCCGAGAGCTTGGAGCTGTCCGTCGGGTTACGTGGAGAGTTTCTCTTCGCGGGCCTCCTGCGCCAGTACTACGAGCGGGGCTTGAGTCGATCGGAGCTCGGGTTCAACGCGAGCTACGTGGTGCTCTTGCCGAAGTTGCAATGGCACTTCGCGGACTATCAGACCATCGAGATCGTGACGAACGTACGTCGTTGGTTTTTCGGTAGCAACGGCACCGATCCTGGTTATTCGTTGCCCGCCGACACGTGGGTTTTCGAGCCGCGCGTCGGCTACATTTTCTGGAAGGTCGATTCGCCTTCCGAAGAGTATCGCGCTTCCAAGCTCTTCCCCAGAATCTCGGGGATTGCGATCGGTGCTTCCGTCGGAATCGACGTGCGGTCGGACGCGCGCGCGTGGGGATTCGTCGGTGACGGTCGCAACGAGCCGACCAAAGCCATTTGGACACTCAATCAATGGCTGCGGGGCGGCTGGAAGACCTCCGACCGGTTTCGCATCGAGCTTCAGGAGACGTTCAACTGGGGATGGAACCAAGACGACATCACCCGCGTGCGTGTCGGGGGCATGAACCCCTACGTCTTGGTGATCCCCGGCTTGCCGTGGTCGTCGAACATCGCGGAGCGCCTCGCCATCGGCCAGCTCAGCGGACACATCCGGCCGAAGATCGACAAACCCCACGAGCTCGGCCTGCTCGTCGCCGGGGGAACCGTCAACGACCCTCGTCGCGAAGGCCTTCTCGACGAATTTGGCGGCATCGGCGGCCTCGCGTTGTTCACCGACTTGCGCTGGGGCCGGTGGCAGCTTTACGCGCGCGTGGGCTGGGCAATTCCGACCGGCTGGCTCCTCGATGACCCCCACGTGTCGGGGTTCGTTGGTCTGGGGGTCGATGCATTCTGATCGGCTACTTCCGCCAAAATCGAAGATCTTCGAGATCGCCCACGACTTCCGGCTCCAGGCGTTGCAGCGCCTCGCCGTTGCCGTTGAGAACGCCGTCGAAGAAGTTCAACGCGAGGTAGTTGATCAGATCGTGCGCATGCTTCCATGGCAGATGGCGCGGCAGGCAGCCTTCCTCGGCGCCGCCGACGAGCTCCAAGACCTCGGGTTGTAGCTCACACAGGTCCGTGAAGGTGTTGTGTCCGCCGCGCAGCACCTCGGCCAGCCCGACGAATTCCGCGCCTATCGGGAGGTTCTCGAAGGCTCTCATCGCGTCGACGAAAAACGGATCGGTCATGTCGAGCTCGCTCCCGATGATCAGAGTCGGAACCGTGACCGTCTGAAAATAGGCGTCGCTCAAGGTGACGGCATCGACGCGCCGCATGGTTCGAGGCGCCATCGGCAAGATGGCCTTGATTCGAGGGTCGGTGAAGGTGCCGAGCGTCACGGTGGTTTCATCCAAGCTGGTGCCCCGCACCTCGCCACCGGTGAGGATGAACGCTTCGTACCCTCCGTAGGAGTGCCCCGACATGCCGATGCGCTCGGAATCGATGGAAGCCGCGTACTCGAACCCCGGATCGGTGGCGGGATCGAGCAGTCGGTCCATCAAGAGCTTCATGTCGAATGCCCTGTTGACCGCGGTCGACTCGTCGACGACGCCCGCCAACCCATCCGGAATCGTGTTTCCATGGTGATCGGGGCTCGCCACGATGAATCCGTGGCTGGCCAGATGGGCGACGTGGAAGAAAGACTGAAAGCGAATTCCCTCGAAGCCGTGGGAGAACAAGACGAGCGGAAACTCGCCGTCGGCAATCGCCACGTCACGGTAGGCCGGCGCGGGTAGGATCTCGATCCCGAGCACCTCCACGATCTCTCGAGGCACACCGTCGACGGCTTCCGGCGTCGACGGGTAGTAGACGTCGAACGTGACCGGCCGAGGTCCATCTCCGGCGACATTCGACCGGGTTTCATCGACGGCCTCGAAGGTTCGGATGCCGATTGGAAACGGTCCGAATTCCGCCGTCGGGCCGACGTTGTTCGGAGGATACGCGAGCAAAGCCAAGTTGCGCGCCCGCCCCGCAACGACGTCGAGAAGACTCTGCACACGTTCCTCGAGACTGGAACCGAAAGCCGACAGACGAAGCGTGTCGAACTGCTCGCCGCAGCCCTCGAGGATCGCTTGGCGGGCCTGGCGAATGGCGGCCTCGATCGAGGCGTCGCGAGCGGTGCGATCGCATCCATCTTGGTCGAAATCGAGGACCGCGCATTCGCGGCCGACCGCGTCGATCACCTGGGCGCGCAGCGCGTCGAGCGCGTCGGAAACCCTCTGCTGGCATGCGAGGGAGCCCGGATCGGGCAAGGCTTGCACCGAAGAGAAGCCCAGATCGACGAACGCCTCCCCGAATCGCCTGCACGCGCTCGCCGACTTGGACGCCAAGTCGTCGGCGCCTCCGAAGTATCCCAACGAAAATGCCTGCTCGTCATCGCAGGTGCTCGCGTTCTCGTTCCGAGTCGCGTCGAGGGCTTGGTCGAGCGCTCCACCTTCTTGGCGCGCCGCCGACTCGCACCCTGCGTCCCCCTCCAAACGGCATTCGGCCAGGGAAGCGACGTACGAATCCACGCAACGCCCCGTGACGTCACCCGAATCGATCAAGCACTGCGTGAGCGCACCCTTGGCAAACTCCGCGGGGAGCTGGTTGCCCGAGCCCGCATCGTCACAACCGACGAGCATGGCAAGGCCCAAAATCCAAGTTCGACGCATGCTTTCTCCGTTCCCCACTCCGCCGGACGACCGTGTTGGAAGCCGGTGCCACGAGCCCGGAGGCTACACGGGCCGCAGCACCG
Organism: uncultured Sandaracinaceae bacterium; assembly: GCA_964495565.1. Classification (GTDB taxonomy): domain Bacteria; phylum Myxococcota_A; class Polyangia; order Polyangiales; family Houyiibacteriaceae; genus SG8-38. The sequence continues at coordinate 82,811 of CAZBWQ010000003.1, forward strand.
ATTTCAAGCCGAGTGCGAGTCAGCGCGTGATGCCTCGGGCCTGCCGCCAAACCGCAAAGGGAGATTTCCGCTGTCGAGCCGCCGCGACGAGCGTCCCGAGCCAAGCGCCGGGGAGGAACGCGAGATTGATGAAAATCTCGTCGGGGAGACGGCTTCCCGGCACCGGACGGCCTCGGCAACGGTCGGACAACGCGTTGAGCGTGTTCGCCACTCGATTGGCCACCGTCATGGCATGCGCCACGTCTTCGACGTCGCGGCAAGCCTGCATCCCGAGAGTGCTCTCGATTTCGGGATCCCATGGCTCGGTCGCATCGAAATCGCGCTTCGTTCGCTCCCGGGCCAGGGAAACCGCCAACCAGGTTTCGCGATCGAGCTGAGACTCGTCGAGCCCTTCGAGAGCGGCGAGCTCCCGATCGGAAACCCCCGCATCGAGCGCCATCCGGGTGTGTGCGTGCTCGCACATCCGGCAGGCGTTGACCTTGGCCACGGCGACGATGATCTTCTCGCGCAACGCGGGATCCATTCGGCGCCCCGCCCAGATCGACCAAAGCGAGGGAAGCCGCGCCACCAGCCGGCTGAGGTCGCGGACGAGAGCCGGCACGGTGTAAACCCGTGGAACGCTCGCTCGAGGGTGCGCGGGGCTCGTCATCCGGCTCCTGCGATCCCGACAATGCGGTTGACCTTCTCGTGCATTTCGTGAAGCCGTGCGCTGAGATGGTCTTTCTGCCGTTCATCGAGAAGACCGTAAACGAAAAAGAGGGTGCGACGGCCGTCAGCCCGCCGAGCTTCGGGAGACCGCGTGTGGGGACCCCAATCTTCGCGATGCTTCCATGCATCCCAAAGAAGCTCTCGCACACCTGGTGCCTCGGGATGCTGGCGGAGCGCCTCGGCGATCTCGGCGAGCCTTCGCTCATCCGCGCGCAAGCGATCGGCTGCCTCATCGGGCATCGATGCGACGTGCTCGCGAATGGCTGACTCTTGCTCATCGGTCAAACGACCCGTCCACTCTTCGATGGCGTCGACGAACTTGTCCTGGCGACGCGCCAACCGCTCCGAAGAAGGGGCGTTGAGCTCGTCTCGCGTCTCCTGCAGACGTTCGTCCAGCTCTCGTCGTGCATGATCGATTTGATCGTCGTCGAGCGTGGCGAGAATGGGAGCCGCTTCGTCGATGATCCAGGCGACGGCGCGATCCAACATCACGTCGATTTGTCGCTCGATGACGAGCATGCTCTTCTCGTTCAGCCCCTTGCACAGTGCCCGGTCGACCGTGGCGACCAGGAGATCGATTTTGGGGCCCAGGACTGCGGGTGCGCTCTCCATGGTGCGTTCGACGGCGGCGCGCGTCGCTTCGCGCTGCGACTCGTCCAAATCGAAGACGTCCGAGATCTTGTGGGTCGCCCAGCGCGCGCCGAGATTCTGAAGGACCCCGGTGCACCCGGAGACGAGCGCCAAGCCGACGACCAGGAACAGGGCGCGCCGAGTCGCGAGATCTCGCCGTCGATGGGTTCGCCGAGACGGGGTCTTCAATCTCGCCCCTTGCCCCACATCAGGCCCACCCCGATTCCCACGAACGGTCCTTTGATGCCGACGCCATCGACGGTCACCGGAACGATGACGTGACCGACGCGCGCATCGAGACCGACCCAAAACTCCTTCCGAAGCCTCCAGTAGAGGAGCCCACGCAGGTAGCCACTCAGGACGAAGTCGTCTCGGGGCCCAACCCCAGCCCATCCCAGATCGAACATCGGACCCGCACCAAACCATCGATCCCAGTCGCCAGTACCCCAGAGCGCGCCAAGCGCGCCTCCCGCGGTTCTCATCTTCTGATCCCCGGCTGCCGAGCCGTGCTCGCCAAACCTCGCAAACACTTCTCCCGCGATGTGCACGCACTTGCTGGTCGGACGCCACACGGTGCCCATCGCGAACCCGATCAAGCCGGCGTCGGCGTTGGGGTAGACCCGAGTGCTCGCGAAGAGATCGACGAAAAGCTCGGGCTGCTCTTGCTCGGATTCGTATTCGCCCTCAGAGCTGGCGGGCTCGTCTTGGGCTGTCGCGGAGAGCGGCGTGGCGAGCAGCGCCGCAAGAAGCAGCACCCCGGAGAGACGTGAGAGGTTCGACACGGATCGTAAATGCGCGGTGATGGTCATCGTTTCAATGCTCCGTCGCCAAGGGGTCGATTCGGGACAGAAGACGCGCGAGAAATCCCGGATCGAGCATCTCGGACATCGCAGCGTCTTTTCGAAGCGACACGACCATCGATCCGAAATTTTTCCCGAAGCGTTCGCAATTCGGACATCCAAGCAGATGCCCTTCCACGCGTTCGACCTTAGCGGCTTCGAGCTCCTGGTCCAAGTAGTCGCTCAGCAGCTCCAAAACCTCGGAGCACTGCAATCCGCAAACGGTTCGTTCCTTCATGGCTCCACTCCTTTCCGCGCACCTTCGACGACCTCCGTGCCGCGACGAAGGGCCGCGGCCAACCGCAGCCGAGCTCGATGGAGGCGGCTCTTTAGAGCACGCTCCCCGATGCCCAACACCGCAGCCGCCTCGGACGCCTGCAGCCCTTGCATGTCCCGAAGCACCAAGACCTCCTGGTCTTGGCTCGAAAGCGAGGAGAGCCCGTCTCGCAGTTGCTCGGCTCGCTCGGCGGCCAAGGCGATCGCTTCGGGGTCCTCGCTGCCCCAGCCTGCTTCGATTCCCAGGCGCATGAGCGGCTCCTCGACGGGCTGCTCTCGGCTCGCTTTGCGGCCGATCCGATAGGCCGCGTTTCGCGCGATGGTGAGCACCCACGCACGCACGGACGAGTCCGCTCGACAGTCGGATGCGTGTTGGTAGACCGCGAGAAACGCTTGTTGGAGGGCGTCTTCGGCCAAGGCAGGATCACCGGTCACGGCCTTGGCCACTCTCAGCACGGCCGCGGCATGACGCTCGACCAGCGCTTCGAACGCGCGTCGATCACCCTCGGCCGTTCGGGTGATCAACTCCCGGTCGGAGATTGCGACTTCGGAGCGCTGCCGATCGAGCATGTGGAGATCCCGAAGATTCGGTAGACGGGGCAACTGCCGACCAACCCGGTGAAGAGAGGCACCAGCCCGATCCATCCCCATGGGGTTTGAGGTCCAACCCAGACCAGCGACAAAAGCCCCAGGCCCAACAGGACCCGGATTGCGCGATCGGCGACATGCTCGTTTCTCGGGAAAATCTTGCTCATGAGAACCTCCTTGCCGATAGAGAGCCCCGAGGGAGGACAAAGGATTCACCTGGGCCCCAACGCTTCTCGACGAACCACGCCCCGACGGCGAAAAATAGATAGGAAAACAGAGCCATCGCGGCGAATTGGCCCGGCTCCGGAGGGGGTGGCGCCACGAAGCTCGTCATTTGGATCGCGAGCATGACGATCGAAAACGCCCAAATCGGCGCCTTCACCCGCGCTTGCCTCGCGTAGACCGCGGTGCCGAGAAACAAGACCCCCGCTTCCAGCCCCAGCGCGGCGAGCCGATGATTCCACAAGCCGAGCCCCACCTTGTGGCTGTCACCCCAGAGTGGAAGGTCCGCCACGTGCACCGGAAGGTCCAAGAACCAGTGGGCAACGACGCATACAGCAACGACCAAGCCACCCCGGCGGCCCCAGATCCAGCCAGCGAGCACACCGAAGGCCGCCGCCCAGGCTAAAGAAGCGGTCAAGCTGTGGGTGTAAGGCATGTAGTACAAGTCGAGCGGGCTCGAGGCCGTGAATCCTGGGACGATTCTCAGCTTCTCGACCCCGGTCATGACGAGAACGGCCCACAGGATGTCGGTGAGCTGCGCGGCCACGAAGAGCACCCACAGCGGCACGCCGCCTGAAACGTGCCGCAATCCCAAGCTCGGACCGTAATGCCCGACGAACATGAGGCGAACCCTACCACGGCAGACGTGCTAAAACAGCCGCGTGCAGGAAGAAGGAAAGTCCGGAAAGCGCGTCGTCGGCATCCTGCTGGGAATCGTCTTGATCGCCGCGCTGATCGCATGGCTCGCAGCCATGCAGCTCGAAAAGAGAAGAGCGGAGGGTCCGGACACCGAGGCCGGCGGCAGCGCGGCCGTTCTGGCCGACGGCGTTCTCTACGAGGCGACGGCGGGGGACGCGGCCGTCGTCGTGGCCAAGGACGTCGCGTCCGGCAAGGAGCTCTGGCGGGCCGAGCTCGGATCGATGACGGCGACCCCCGTCCTCGTGCTCCAGCAAGATCGGATCGAGGTTCAAATCGCAGGCACGCCGTGGATGGTCTTGAATCGAACGAGCGGCGAGCCCGTGGAATGAGCGAGAGCGCGGCCGAGGTCGTCGAAGGTGGCTGCCACTGCGGAGCGGTTCGTTATCGGGTGACGCTTCGGGAGCGGGAGGCCGTGCGATGCAACTGCAGCATCTGCACCAAGAAGGGTTTCCTTCACTTGATCGTTCCCGAGTCGGATTTCGAGCTCTTGCGTGGCGCCGCCGCGCTGACGACGTACACGTTCGGCACGCACACCGCGAAGCACCATTTCTGCAAGCATTGTGGGATTCACTCGTACTATCGACCGAGGTCGCACCCCGATCGAATCGACGTCAACGTGCATTGCCTCGAGGACGTCGACCCTTCGGGCTTCGTGATCGTCGAGTTCGACGGTCGTCACTGGGCCCGAAACGTCGATGAGCTCCGACGCCGCGTCTAATGAAGCTCGATCGCTTGCCATCGGCCGCCCTTCCACATCAGAGCGAACGTGACGGACTGCAGCGCCCGGTACGACACCTGCATCAGGAATACCAGGACGAGACCGAATCCGAGCACCGGCCCGATCACGTAGACGGCCGGCAGGAAGATCATCCATTGGTACGCCGTGGAAATCACCATCACCCGCTTGGTGTCCCCCACCCCGAGAAGCGCGTTCATCAAGACCACTCCCACCGAATCGACGAACAACGACGCGGCGAAAATCCGAAGCGGAGCTCGCGCGATGTCGAGCGTCGCGGGATCGCGGATGAAGATGCTCAGGATGAGCTCTGGGAAGAGCACGACCGGGATGCTGATCGCACCGACGACGGTCATGGCGATTTTGGTCACGTCCCACCCCCACTGCATGGCGTCCTCGGGATGGCCCCGTCCGAGGGCTTGGCCGGCGAGCGATGCCGCCGCCAATCCGAAGCCGATGCCCGGTAGGATGCCGACGAGAATGAGATCGATGATGACCTTGGTCGCGGCCAGCTCCGGAGTGCCCATCCGTGCGACGATCGCCATGAATACCGTCATTCCGCCGGCGAAGAAAAACTGCTGAAGCGGTGCCGCGAGCCGGATGATGGTGACGAGGGTTTCCTTCGTGGGGAGCCCCTCCATGAACCCAGCGTCGGAAGCGTACTTTCGGCCCAAGAAGAAATAGGACGCCGTGCCGAAGACGGTCGCGATCGCCGATGCCACGCCCGCACCCGTCGCGCCGAGCGATGGCGCGCCGAGATTGCCGAAGATGAAGACCCAATTGAGGAAGATGTTGAGCGCGTGCATCGAGATCAACGTCCGCATGTAGAGCACGGATTTGTCGACTGCGTTCCAATAGCCTCGAAAGGAGAAATTCATGCCCATGGCGAACATGGCGAAGAGACGAGCGCGCAAGTACGGCACGCCTTCTCGAATGACCGCGTCATCGCCCGTCAACAGCGGGAAGTAGTCCGGGGCGAGCACGATGAGGAGCGCGGACCAAGGCACCGCGATCACGACTGCGATGAGCAGGCCACCATTGAGGGGAATGGCGGTTTCGCTTCGCCGTCGCTCTCCGACGCGTCGCGCCGCCATCGCCTGCACACCGGCGGACAGTCCCAAAATGAACGCCGAAAGCAGAAAGTTGGCGAACCCTCCGAGACCGACCCCCGCCAAGGCGACGTCCCCGAGCGTGCCGACCATCGCCGTGTCGACGAGATTCAGGACGTTCTGCGAGAGCATGCCCCCGATGATGGGAAGCGCGAGCCCGAAGATGCGGCGCCGCCGTTCGGGAGGCACGCCGAGCAGCGGTGCCTCTGCATGCACCTTCGGATTCACACGAACGCCCCAGGTTGCAGCAAGATCTCAGCGTGGCGCCATGCGAATGGCGCCGTCGAGCCGGATCACCTCACCGTTCAGGTAGCTGTTCTCGACGATGTGACAGGCGAGCGCCCCAAACTCCTCGGGACGCCCTAGACGACTTGGATGTGGGATCGCCGCCGCAAGGGCTGCGCGGATGTCGTCGGGAAGCATGCCGAGCAGTGGCGTGTCGAACGTTCCGGGCGCGATCGTGACGACGCGGATGAGCGCTTTCGACAGATCACGGGCGGCAGGCAGCGTCAGCCCGACGATGCCACCCTTGGACGCCGAGTACGCGACTTGCCCGATCTGACCGTCGAAGGCGGCGACCGACGCGGTGTTGATCACCACCCCGCGCTCGCCATCGTCTGGCTCGTTGTTCGCCATGGCCGACGCGGCCAAGCGAAGCACGTTGAAGGTGCCTACCAGGTTCACGGAGATGATCTTCTGGAATACCCCGAGATCGTGGGGAGTCCCGTCTTTGCCGACCGTCCTCATGGCCATGCCGATGCCGGCGCAATTGATTGCCGCGCGCAGCGTCCCCATGGTCGTGGCCTGGTCGACTGCGGCCTGGACCTCCTCCGCGTTGCTGACGTCCGCCCGCGCGAACGTGGCAGCGTCGCCCAGCTCGGAAGCGAGCTTCTGCCCGCGATCCGCGTTGAGGTCGACGATGACCGCGCGCCCGCCCTGGCTGACGAATCGTCGAACCGTCGCCTCGCCCAAGCCAGACGCCCCACCCGTCACCAACGCTACCGAACCATTGATCTTCATCGAGCCCTCCGGGCGCAGATGCTTGGGCCAAGCGGGGCCTGCGTCAAGCAGCTAGCGTGCAGGCCGGCCGGCAGCTAAAACCTCGCGGATTCACGCTGGATAGGGGACCAGTGCTCTTCAACAGCCTCGACTACATTCTGTTCCTGGGCATCGCCGTTTCAGGATTCTGGCTGTTGGCGCGCCATGCGCAGTTGCGGATCATCTTCGTCTTCATCGCGTCGTGTCTCTTCTACATGGCGTGGCACCCGGCCTACATCGTCTTGATCTTGGGCTCGACGGTCGTGGACTACGTGGTTGGTCTGCGCATCCATGCGACCGGAGACGAGAAAGCCCGAAAGCGTTGGCTTCTGGTCAGCCTGGTGTCGAATCTCGGTCTGCTGGGCGTCTTCAAGTACTTCAATTTCGCGTCGCAAGCGAGCGCGGACCTCTTGCGCTTGCTCTTCGGGATCGAGATCGAGCATCCACCTTTCCTCGACGTCCTGCTTCCGGTCGGGATCTCTTTCTACACGTTCCAGACGCTGAGCTACACGATCGACATCTACCGGAGAAAGCTCGAGCCCACGCGGAGCTTCTTTCAGTTCGCCCTGTTCGTCACGTATTTTCCGCAGCTCGTTGCCGGCCCGATCGTACGCGCCTCCCAGCTGCTTCCTCAGCTACGCCGCAAGATCACTCTCGCGGACGAGCAGGTGACTCAAGGGCTCTTCTTGATCGCGACGGGAATGGTCAAGAAGGTCGCCATCGCCGACTATCTTTCGGTCAACCTCGTCGACCGCGTGTTCGACCAGCCGGAGCTCTATACCGCCGCCGAAGTGGTCATCGCTCTCTACGGATTCACGATGCAGATTTACTGCGACTTCTCCGGGTACACCGACGTGGCGCGCGGATCGGCGAAGCTGATGGGCCTCGAGCTTCCCGAGAACTTCGATCGTCCGTATCAGTCGGCCAGCCCAGCCGAGTTCTGGCGTCGATGGCACATGACGCTGTCGACTTGGTTGCGCGACTATCTCTACTATCCACTCGGCGGCTCGCGCGTGGGGCCCCTTCGTGCGTACTGGAACCTGTGGCTCACCATGTTCCTGATCGGAATTTGGCACGGCGCTTCGTGGACCTTCGTCTTCTACGCGCTTCTGCAATCGATGGCGATGGTCACGCATCGCTTTTTCTATCGGTTGTCGGGACGGACCCGGGACACCGTGGATTCGTGGCAGCTCCGCGCTTTCAAGGTGTTCTGGGCGCTTCAATTCGTGGTCTTTTCGCGAATCTTGTTCCGCGCGACGAGCCTCGAGAACGCAATCGACATCGCCACTCGGCTCGGTAGCGGGACATTCTCCCTGGCGCAGATCTCCACCCCGGTTTGGCTCGTGTTGATCGGGAGCTTCGTCGCGCACTACACCCCCAAACGCTGGTTCGAGTCGATCGAGCTCGGTTTCAAGTCGATGCCCGCACCGGCGCAAGGAGTGGCGTTGGCGACCGTGGGCCTGGCTCTGAGCGTGGTCGCCACCAGCCAGGTCGTTCCCTACATCTATTTCCAATTCTGATGCGTCAGTCGAAAAAAGATTCGAGCTCACCTCTGCAGCACCTGGTCACGGTGACCGCGTTCATGCTCGCCGCCTGTGCGCTGACGTACGTCGTACCCGCCATGGCGTCGCTGCGTCCCTGGATTCCAGGGGAGGAAGGCGTGCCGATCGCCCGGCTGTTCAAGGCGACGGGAGAGATCCCCGCTTTCGCGGGTCACGGTGGATCCTATCGGGATACGACGGCAACCGAGGCGAGCGCGGACCGGCTCGCCGAAACCGTCGGTGACACGGTCGCCCGCAACCTGGGCGCGAAGCCTCGAAAGCCGGTACCCACCAAAACGGAGGACGCGCTGAGGATCGATCCGTCCGAGTACGACGGGATCTCCGTCTTCATCGAGGATCCCTCGGGGGATGGCATGCGGCCCTTTTACGAGGCGCTCGAACGGACTGCTCGTGGCGAAGAAGGCGCCATCACGCGGGTCGCCCACTACGGCGACTCGAGCATCGCCACCGATCTCATCACGTCGACGGTCCGCGAGAACCTCCAGGCGCGGTTCGGCGACGCCGGCCATGGGTTCGTCCTCGCTGCCAAGGGCTACATCCCCTACAAACACCGGGGAGTCCGCCAGTCGTCGAACCCAGAAGCCTGGGACGTGCGCGAGGTCGTCCGTCGCCAAGACCGCGAGGGGCGCTACGGTTATGGAGGCGTGGAGGCGCGGGCCACGCCGGGGGCCTGGGCGCGCATCGGAACCGCACGGCGCGGCGAGGTCGGCACCGCGGTGTCGCGCTTCGACGTCTACTACCAACGACAGCCGCGTGGCGGAAAGTTCACCATTCGACTCGACGGGGGAAAGCGTCGCACCGTCTCGACCGAAGCCGAGGAGGTCCGCGACGCCATCGTCTCGATCGAGGCGCCCGACGGAGCGCATCAGATCGAGCTCCGCTACGCACGTGGTGGGCCCGTGAGCCTCTACGGTGTGGTGCTGGAACGAGAGGGGCCCGGAGTCGTTTACGACTCACTCGGGCTCGTGGGCGCTCGGGCCAACCGTTTGCTGAACTACGACGCCGATCACATCCGAAACCAGCTGCAGGAGCGCGGCGTCGACCTGCTGGTACTCGGCTTCGGCGGCAACGAAGCAAGCGACGATCGAACCGAAGAGGCCTTTTACGAGGAATACAAGAAGGTCATCGAGCACATGCGGCAAGGACGCGAGGATCTCGGCTGCCTCGCGTTCGCTCCACTCGATCAGGCGCACCGTGAGCTCGGGCGCATCCGAACACTGTCCACGATCCCGCGAATCGTGTCGGCGCAGCGTCGGGCTGCGCTCGACTCGGGCTGCGCGTTTTACGACACTTGGGAGGCGATGGGCGGCGAAGGGGCGATGCGGCGCTGGTACGAGGCACGGCCCCGGCTCGCGATGAGCGACTTCAGGCACGCCACGCCGGCAGGCTACGAGATCATCGGCAACATGTTTTACAAGGCCTTGCTCGCAGGGTTTGCCGACTACTTGAAGCGAAATGCCTCGCCGGAGGGATCGTCGTCGACGGCATCCGCAGAGCCTTGAGCAGAGCCCGTGGTGGCTTTTTCGTTCATGCCCTCGAGCAGCGCCGCCAAAAGGACTTCCCCGAGGCGCTTGTAGCCGAGGCGGCTGTAGTGAATGTGATCCTGTGATGCGTATGCAGGATCGTTGGCAGCCCACTGGACCATCGACAGCGCGCCCCCTTGGAACGCCACCAGATCGAAGAACCCGCAACCCGACTCGATCGCGACACGGTGCTGCACCTCGATGATCTGAAGGGTGCGGCTGCGATTTTCGAAAACTCGCTCCTCCACTTGCAGAGGCCGGTCGGAGGGGCCGATCAACAAACAGGATGCTTCTGGAACCGTCTCGCGGACGCGCTCCACGACGGCACGCAGATCGCGCTCGTATTCTTCGATGGGCGAGTCGTCTCCGCTTTCGTTGGTTCCGTAGGCCAAGACTACCAGGTCCGGTTTTCGTCGTTGCAGATGCTCGCGGTAGATCGTGTCGTCCCACAAGAGCTGGTAGCGGGCGCGGGAACCGTTGATGCCCAACGTGTCGACGATGACGCCAGGTCGATCGCGCTCGACGGCGAGACCGAACAGCCACACCGGTCGCTTGCTCAGCGTGCGTATTTCGAAATGATGCGGCCCGTCCGGAACCTTGAATTTGGCGTAGGAAGTCGATGGTTTCGAGGACTGAGTCGAGATTCTGCGCGCCCTCCGTCCGTCGATACGCACTTCGAGATCGCCACCGCGAGGTTGGCTCAAGTAGTAGAGCTCGAAGAGACTCGCGTCTTTTTCGATGGTCACGGATCCGAACGAGTCGGGCCGGCTGCTCTCCATGGCCAGGCCCGCGATGCCGACGCGCTCGACCTCGGCGTCGCCGACCCGAATGCGATGGGTCTTCCACCGTCTCCCGTCGCTCTCGATGCCCACGTCTTGGTGGCGGTACGTCCGCCATGGATGAACCGGCACGACGAACCCGTGTCCGGCGTCACCGTAGCGCGCCTGCAGCTCGTCCCGGATGTATCCGGTGAAGAGATCGCTGGCCACGTGGGACGCCCCGAAAAAGACCACACGAGCCTGTCCCTGGCCCGCCGCGGCCCGTGCGAGCGCCTCGTGAAGGGCTTTCATCGAGGTGCCGTCTCGATCTTCGATGGCGATGTCGAGTCCGAGCTTGTCGTTGGGAGGCGGCTCCAAGAGCTTGGGTCCCATGCGTTGCGAAGAGCGGAACGCGCCGAGAACGCCTGTTTCGGCGAGGGCAGCCGGAGTCTTCGAGGTGGAGTCCGCAGAGCTGGTCGACGCGCCGTACCCCAGCGTCCAAACCCCCATGACCACGACTCCCGCGAGCACCACCGCCAAGGGCGAGCTCCCTAGATTGCCGACCCGCACCTCCCCACCATGGCGATCGGGCGCGATCGAGTCAAATTGACGTGAAAACCGGAACGAAGTCGGCCATGATGCCGACATGAAATCGCGCGAGCTTCTCTTGACCGCCGCGAAATTTCGGGTGGCTCGTCTCCGGTTCGAGGGCCCCGACGGCAAGGAAATCATCCGCGACGTCGTGGAGCATCCCGGCGCCGCCGTGATTCTGCCCCTCCTGGACGACGGCAGGATCGTGATGATCCGCAATCTACGGCGTATCGTCGACAAGGTCCTCTGGGAGCTCCCGGCAGGCACTCTCGAGAACGAAGAGGCCCCCGAGGTCTGCGCCGCCCGCGAGGTCGAGGAAGAAACCGGCTACCGGGCGGGCCGCTTGGCGCCGCTGACCGAGTTTTTCGCCTCTCCCGGCGTCTTGAACGAACGGATGTATGGCTTCTTGGCGACGGACCTCGAGCAAACGTCCCAAGCGCTGGACGAGAGCGAAGAGATCGAGGTCTTTCCCATGCCGCAGTGGCAGGTCCGGGACATGCTCAAGGACGGTCACATCGAGGACGCCAAGACCATCGCATTGCTCCTGTATTGGATGCACCTCTACACGCCCGCTGCCTAGCTGGTCGCACGAGCATCGACGCTCATGGAGCTGCTGACACGCATTCAAGAGAACTGGATCGTCCTTCTCATTCCGGTGATCAGCGCGCTCGTAGGCTGGTTCACCAACGTCGTGGCGGTCAAGATGATGTTCTACCCGGTCGAGTTCGTCGGGGTTCCTCCCTATCTCGGCTGGCAGGGCGTCATCCCGGCCAATGCGCTCCGCCTGGCTCGGGTATCCAACGCCCTGATCACGAAGAAGCTGCTCTCGCTGCGGCAACTATTCGACGAAACCTTCGACGCACAGGCATTCACCGGCAAGTTGGGCGCCGTCATCGACGAGATGACCGAGGAGGTCATCGAGGAAATCGCCACCAAGCACGCCAAGCCGATGTGGGACAACGCGGGCGAGTTCATGCAGAACAAGATTCGCGAGCGGGCTCGGGCCGAAGTCGTCGAGGTATCCCGGCGCATCGCGATGGACATTGCAGACGACATCGAGAGCATCTTGGACATCGAGCAGACCGTGCTCGACGCCATCGAGGACAACAAAGAGCTGATGGGCGAGATGTTCTACGAGGTCGGGCGCAAAGAGTTCAAATTCATCGAGCGCTCGGGGCTCTATTTCGGATTCGTGTTCGGCGTCGTCCAGATGATCGTCTGGGTGCTCTACCCTCTGCCTTGGATTCTTCCGGCCGCGGGGTTCGGCGTGGGCTACATGACCAATTGGATCGCGATCAAGTTGGTCTTTTCTCCGCGTGAGCCGGTCAAGCTGGGCCCGATCACCGTGCAAGGTCTCTTCCACAAGAGACAAAACGAGGTCGCCGAGGCATTTGGGCGAACCGTGGCGAACCGCGTCCTCAACGCGGACAACATCGTGAAGACCGTCATGGAAAGCGATGGTGCGGCGCGCATGGACGAGATCATCGAGCACCGGATAGGCGAGCTGCTCACCAAATACGAAACGCACCCGATGGCCGTCCTATTGGTTCCGGCGGACGAGCAGGCAGCCCTTCGCGCCGACCTCCTGAGCAGAATCAAGCGCGAGTGGCCGAAGCCCGGGGGGTTCTTTCACACCTTTGCCGGGCAGTCCGTCGATCTCGACGGGGAGCTCGAACGACGGATGAAAGCCCTCGACAGGGCGAGCTACGAAGGGGTTCTCCGGCCTGCTTTTCAGCAAGACGAATGGAAGCTGATCGCCGCAGGCGCGGTGCTCGGCACGGTCGCTGGCGTTCTGCAACTGGTCTACATCTTCGGGGACGCGATGGAACGGCTCAGCCGCTAGGGCTGGCCGAGGGAGGCCCCAGCAGCTAAACAGATCGACGTGGAACAAACCGCCACCCTTCTCGTTTGTTGTCCGGACCGCAAAGGTCTCGTGGCTGCGCTCGCGCAGGTTCTCTACGGGCATGGAGCCAACATCCTCGACGCGGACCAACACACGGACCCGGTCGCTGGACAATTTTTCCAGCGCATTCGCTTCGACGCGTCGGAGCTACACACCGACCGGCGAAGCCTCGAAACGGCCATCGCGGAGGTTGCCGGTCGGTTCTCGATGAGCTGGCGCATCTCCAATGGCACGGAACGCCATCGAACTGCGATCTTCGTCTCGAAATACGATCACTGCCTCTACGATCTCCTGCTGAGGCAGCGCTCCGGAGAGCTGTCCACGGAGATTCCGCTCATCATCAGCAACCACCCGGATTTGGAACCGGTCGCGCGTCAGTTCGACATCCCTTTCCACCACATCCCGATCGACAAAGAAAACAAGCGACAGCAAGAGGGCAAAGCGCTCGCGCTGCTCGAGGAGGAAAGCGTCGACTTGGTGGTGCTCGCTCGGTACATGCAGATCCTGACCGACGATTTCCTCAACGCCTTCCCCGGCCACGTCATCAACATTCACCACTCTTTCCTGCCTGCTTTCATGGGCAGCAAGCCCTATCATCGAGCCTTCGAGCGAGGCGTGAAGCTCATCGGGGCAACCGCACACTACGCCACGGCCGACCTCGACGAAGGTCCGATCATCGAGCAAGACGTCGTCCGCTGCTCCCACCGTGATTCCGTCCAAGACTTGATTCGAAAAGGCCGAGACCTCGAGAAGGTCGTTCTGGCGCGCGCTGTGCGCTGGCACCTCGACGATCGGATCCTGGTCTACGACAACAAAACCGTCGTCTTCAGTTAGGAGCCCCCATGAATGAACGAGTCCAACTCAGCATCGACGAAGCCGTCGCCACGGTTCGTTTGTCTCGCCAAGACAAGCGCAACGCCTTGGATGCCCCGATGTTCGAGGGGCTCATTCGCACGGGCAAGCAGATCATGGCGGACAAGAGCATTCGTGCGGTCGTTTTGCACGGCGAAGGCAAAGGGTTTTGCGCCGGCCTCGACTTCGGTTCTTTCATGGGCTCCCCCAAGCTCATGCAGCAGCTTCTCGAGCGAAAAGAGGAGAGCCCTGCCAACATGGCGCAGCGCGCCGCGTGGATCTGGCAAGAGATCAACGTGCCCGTGATTGCGGCCGTGCATGGAGTCGCCCTCGGCGGTGGCTTGCAAATCGCGCTTGCTGCCGACCTGAGGTACGTGACGGCCGACGCGCAGCTCTCCGTCATGGAAATCAAATGGGGCCTGATCCCCGACATGAGCCTGACGCAGACGCTTCCGAGGCTGGTGGGCCTCGACGTTGCCAAGGAGCTCACCTACACGGGTCGTATCGTGTCGGGCGAAGAGGCCGTCACGCTCGGCCTCGCAACCAAGGTGTCGGATGATCCGCTCGCCGACGCCCTGCAGACCGCGAAGCTGATCGCCTCCAAGTCACCCCATGCGATACGAGCCGCCAAGACCTTGCTGAACGACGCTCCCGAGATGACGCGTGCCGATGCGCTCAAGCTCGAAACGGCTCTCCAAGTGAGCCTCCTCGGCAGCTCGAACCAAATGGAAGCGGTTCAAGCGAACATGATGAAGCGCGAGCCGGCCTTCAAGGACCCCGAGTGATCAAGTAGCCTCGGCCGGCCTCGAGACGCGCGGCTGATACTTGCAACAATCGGGCGGACACTGATCGGGGGCGGGACCCAGCTTGCCGAGCGCTGGACGCACGCTCACCTTTCCAAGTCGCTCTTCGATCAGCTCGCGAATCATCGAAACGAACGCGGGATGGGTTCCGACGGTGGAGGCTCGCGTGAGCGTGATGCCGAGCTCGTTGGCGCGGTCGCGCGCTTCGTGATCGAGGTCCCAGACGACCTCCATGTGGTCGGAAATGAAGCCGATGGGTGCGATTACCACGTCTTTGACGTTGATCTGCGCCAAAGCGTCGAGGTGGTCGAGAATGTCCGGGGCCAACCAGGGCACGTGCGGCGGTCCGCTTCGGCTCTGGTAGACGAGCTGCCAACGGTCGTGACGCGCGCCTTCGGCCACCAGTCGCGCCGTTTCCTGAAGCTGCTCTACGTAATCGCAAGTCTCGGCCATCGCTTCCGGGATGCTGTGCGCAGTGAAGGCCACCCGGGCGCACTCGCGGCGCGCCTTGGGCAACGTTTCGAGAGCCGCTAGCAAGTGGTCGACGTTGGCTTCGATGAAGCCCGGATGATTGAAATAGGTACGCAACTTGTCGACGCGGGGCGCGCCCTCGCCGACTTCCTCTCGGGCCTTTTCGATGTTCTCGCGATACTGTCGACACCCGCTGTAGCTGCTGTAGGCCGACGTGAAGAACGCAAGCGCTCTCCTCTTTCCGTCGTCGCGCATCTGCTCCAGCGCTTCGGTGAGAAAGGGATGCCAGTTTCGATTGCCCCAATAAACGGGCAGATCGATCTGGTGCTCGCGCAGCTCGCTCTCGATCGCCGCGATCAGCGCGCGGTTCTGATCGTTGATTGGGCTCTTGCCGTCGAAATGGTTGTAGTGCGCCGCGACTTCCTTCAGGCGCTCCGGAGGGACGTTCTTGCCGCGGACCACGTTCTCGAGAAAGGGCATCACGTCTGCGCGGCTCTCGGGACCTCCGAAGGACACCAAGAGCACGCTATCGTATTCCAAATCGCTTTCGTCCACGCGGCAACTCTCGCGCCATCGACCCGTCGGCGCAAGCCCCTGAGTCTTGCCATTCGGCGCGAGCTGTGCTCTAGGTTCGGAGTGCGGGTGACCATTCTCGGGAGCGGAAGCGGAGGCAACGCGCTTTTTCTCGAGTCCAGAACGACTCGTCTGCTCGTCGATGCAGGCCTGTCCTACCGCAAGCTCGTTCAGCGGTTTGCGGAGATCGGGCGCGAGCCGCCCGAGGAGGTGTCGGCGCTGCTCGTCACGCACGCCCATTCGGATCACGCGGCCCATGCCTCCGTCTACGCTCGACGTTTGGGTTGTCCACTACACGCGAGCCAAGAGGCCATGGGCTCCCTCCGGCTGCACCCCACGGTGCGCACACAGGCATACGCCACGGGTGGGCGTCTGCGCATCGGCGACGTCACCATCCACTCCATGAAGCTGCCACACGACGCACCGCAGGTCGGCCTCGTTTTCGAAACGCGGGATACCACGGTGGGCCTCGTGACCGACCTCGGTCACGTACCGAAAGACCTGCCGCGCTTCTTGGGCGATTGCGAAACGATTTTGTTGGAGAGCAACCACGACCCCGACATGCTGGAGACGGGGCCTTATCCAGTGTCGCTCAAGCGCCGCGTGGGCGGACGTCTCGGGCACCTTTCGAACGGACAAGCCGGAGACCTGTTGGCGTACTTGCCCCAGGTGCCACGGCGAGTGGTGTTGATGCACCTTTCGGAGACGAACAACGCGCCGCGTCTGGCGCTCACCTCGGCTCGAGCCGCCCTGGCTCACGGCCGAAGCGAGATACTCGTAGCCGATCCGCGCCATCCGCTCGAGCTCGGGGCAGCGGAGGGCGGTCAGCTTCCATTGGCTTTGTGAGGCGAGCAGATGGGCCTGTGGTACGAGGAAACGTTCGATGACCAGACCCGGCTGGGCCTTCGCGTGAAGCGAACCCTCTTTTCCGGCCAAAGCCCCTACCAGACCATCGAAGTCATCGAGACCGCGGGCTTCGGGCGCGTGCTCGTGATCGATCATGTCTTCATGACGAGCGAATACGACGAGTTTCTCTACCACGAGATGCTCGTCCATCCCGCACTGACCACTGCGCCGAGGATCGAACGCGTCCTCGTCATCGGAGGAGGCGACGGAGGCACCGTGCGGGAGGTGCTTCGTCATCCCGATGTCCGTCAGTGCGTCATGATCGAGCTCGATCGGATGGTGGTCGAGGTGTGCAAGGAACACCTGCCGAGCATCGGGACGGCCTGGGACGATCCCCGCCTCGACGTCCGTTTCATCGACGGGATCGAGTACGTGAAGCAAAGCGACGACGAACCGTACGACGTCATCCTGCTCGACGGCACCGATCCCGTGGGTCCCGGCGCGGTCTTGTTCGACGAGTCTTTTTACCGAGCTTGTCTCCGGATGCTGACGCCCGACGGGGTGCTGGCGCTCCAAAGCGCGTCGCCGCTCCTGATGATGGACGTGTTCGTCCAAACGCAACACAAGCTCGAAACCTTGTTCGCGGAGGTGCATCCCTACTTGGGCCCCGTTCCGCTCTACGGCACGGGCACCTGGAGCTGGACGTGGTGCTCGCAGACCGGCGAGCCGCTTCGCGCGATTCCGGAACGCCAGGCGGCCATCGTCGAAGGCTCGCGGGCCTACAACGCAGACCTCCACCGGGCAGCCTTCGCCCTGCCGAACTACGTCCAACGCGCCTTGAAGCTGTAGCACCGAACACGCCCGGACACGCGCTCCCAGGTCCCCCGGGGGTTTTGAAAACACCACACGGGCATTGCGCGGAACGGCCCGGCTCCAACGAACACGGCCGGAGAATCGGTCGCGACACCCGTGCTCGCGAGCGGGAC
>CAZBWQ010000004.1:0-72504 GCA_964495565.1 uncultured Sandaracinaceae bacterium
CACCGGTACCCGCCGTGCCACCGGTACCCGCCGTGCCACCGGTACCCGCCGTGCCACCGGTACCCGCCGTGCCGCCGGTACCCGCCGTGCCGCCCGAACCCCCGTCTCCATCGTCGTCGCTGTCGCAGCCGAGCAATCCAAGCGTTCCAGTCAGTACCAAAATCAAGAAAAATCTCATAACCACCCTTCCATCGGAGGCACCCTGAGGCGCCTCGATGTGAAGAGCCTAGCACATGGGTTCTCGAGGCCTTGGACGCCCGGCTCACGCGTCGTCGACGGACGACCCCCATCGCTCGAGTAGAGGCTGCAAAACCAAGGGCGAAACGATGGAGGCGAAGGCCGCGGCGCAGACGATGGCGCCGTAAAGCACGTCCGGGACGGCCCAGGACCCGAGGCGATTGCCGATCCGTGCGACGAGTAGGGAGATCTCGGCACGGGGGATCATGCTGATGCCGAGCAAGACACCAGCGCGAGCGCCCAGCTTGTGCGTGACCGGAAGACCGACCCCGAAGAGCTTTCCGACGATCGCCGGCACGAAAAGAACCAGCCCCAACAACAAGGATTCCGTGATCAAACGAGTGTCAAAGGCAAAGCCCACGTCGATGAAGAAGAAGGGGGTCAGCAGCTCGTAAATCGGCCTGAAGCTCGCATCCTCGTGAACGCTTTTCGGATCCCGGCTGAATACCAAACCTGCAAAGAGGGCGCCGACCGCCACAGAGAACCCCAAGATTCCGGCGAGGGCCGCGATCCCGAATCCCACGCCGACGATCGACAGAATTTGATCGGGAGGACGCTCGGCCTTGCCGAGCCAGCGCGTGAATCGTTTTTCGGCGTACTTCGCGAGCAGCCAGCACAGCCCGGCAAAGGCAGCGAGCTTGATCAACAGCTCGAGGACGGCCCCCGAAGCGGCCGTCCACAAGGACGACGGGTCGCCGCCCTCTTGTACGATGGGAGCCACGGCCAACACGACCAACATCAGCATGATCGCCGAGAGATCATCCAGCTCCGCAACGTCGACGAGCATCTGGCCCAGCCGCGATTGCAGCCGGTCGGTGTCCTCCCAGACCACCACCGAGATCCCGACGCTGGTGGCCGAAAGCGCTGCAGCGACGAACATCGAGCGCAAGAGACCGAGTCCCCACACATAAGCCACGCCGAAAGCCATGCCCCCGGAAACCAATACGTCCGAGCTCCAAACCCGCACGGCGCTCGGTAGCTGCTCCGCCAGGGCTTCTATGTTGCTCTTCAAGCCGACCTGAAACAGCAGGGCGGCGACGCCGAGCGCGGCGAAAAAGGCAAGAGTCGAATCCGCTCCAGGGGGGAAGAACTGCCAGTGCTCCTGAGCGGCGCGAAGCACGACGCCGAGGACGATGTAGCCGACGACGGGCGGCACGCGAAGCAGGCGCCGCGACTCCGCTTTGATCAACATGGAAATCACGATGAGCACGCTCACCACGAGCAAGAAGATCGGCTCGTTCAGGACTTCCTTCGGCATTTCGTTTCTTCGGACGCTCTAACGGAGGCTCCTCCGATGCGCCCGTGCGTGGCGAGTGAGGCGCTAGGCCTGCGAGGCGACGGCGCCGGTTGGAAGCGCTTCCGCGGCCCTGGGCTCGTGCGGCTTCTCGAGCTCGAGGACACCGTCCTCGATGGGTTGGCTCAAAAGAGCCTTGTCGCGCGTGTAGCTCTGGTTGAAGCGCCACGGGTCGCGTGCGCCCTGTGAGGGCATCACCGCCGCGCCGCGCTTGACGTAGCCTGCCGTGAGGTCGAGCGCGGGACGCCGCTCCATGGTGGGATCGGGGATCGGGCAACACCGAGCGTAGCCCTGCTCATCCATGTGACGCAGCAGCCTGCAGATGTAATCGCAAACCAGCTCCGCGCGCAGAGTCCAGGACGAGTTGATGTACCCGAAGATGAAGGCCGCGTTCGGGAGGCCGCTCAGCATGCAGCCCTTGTAGATCATGGCCTCGGGGACTTCGTACGGCACCCCGTCGACGTCCAGCTCGACGCCTCCCATCCACTGCAGGTCGAATCCTGTCGCCGTCACGATGACGTCGGCCTGGAGCTCTTTGCCCGACTGCAAGCGGAGCCCTTCCTCGGTGAAACAGTCGATGTGATCGGTCACCACGTCGGCTCGCCCCTCGGCGATCGCTTCGAAGATGTCGCCATCGGGCACGAGACAGACGCGCTGGTCCCAGGGGTCGTAGCGGGGCGTGAAATGAGTCTCGACGTCGTAGTCCTTTCCGAGGGCCTTTCGCGCTTGGCGAATCAGAAGCCAGCTCGTGACCCTCGGAAATCGGCGCATCGTGGCGTACATCAGTGCCATCAACTTGATGTTTCGCCAGCGGATCAATCGATGCGTCAGCTCGGGGCCGAAGAGAAAGTTGAAAAGCCCCTTCATCTTGCTCTTGCGTGACCACGCGATGACGTACGTGGGAGACCGCTGCACCATCGTCACGTGCCCAGCTTTTTGGGCGACGATTGGAAGCATGGTCATGGCCGTGGCGCCGCTGCCGATGATCAGGACGCGCTTCCCTTCGTAGTCGAGGCTCTCATCCCAAAACTGCGGATGCACGACGGCCCCTCGGAAGCGGTCGACGCCTTCGAACTCAGGGATGTAGCCCCGGTCGTAGCGGTAATAGCCCATGCAGGACCAAAAAAAGTTGCAGGTATAGGTGCGAAGCTCACCGCTGTCGGTGTCGCGCGCCTGTACGGTCCACATGCTGTCACGGCTCGAAAAGCTCGCGCGCTCGATTCGCATGCCGAGCTCGATCTTTTCGTCGATCGCGAGCTCGCGTGCCGTGTCCTCGAGATAGCTCCGAATGTCGCCACCTTCGCCGATCCATTCTCTCTTGGGCCAAGGGCGAAACGAAAAACCGAGGGTGTGCATGTCCGAATCGGAGCGAATCCCGGGAAACCGAAAGAGATCCCAGGTGCCCCCGAGTCGTTTCCGCCCTTCCAGGATCGTGAAGGACTTTTCGGGGCATTTGGTCATCAGGTGGTATGCGGCGGCAATCCCCGAGATGCCTGCGCCGGCCACCAATACGTCGACGTGTTTGGTCATCGGTTTCCTAGATCGCTTCCGAACCTAAGCCAGAAACCGCCTCGGCGCACCCACGCAGGCCATCGTGAAACGAAGAAGAGGCGTTCTCGGGGCCGCTGGCGTCATTTCACTAGGCAGACGGCATGCACGGCCCCAAAGTTCGAGCGTGACCTCGCCGAGTGCAGCTCGAGGACGTGTGGCGATCGTCGGTGCCGGCTTGAGCGGTCTCACCTGCGCGCGCAACCTCGTCGAGCGCGGTTTCGAGGTCGAGGTCTTCGACAAAGGAAGGCGTCCTGGCGGACGCGCATCCACGCGGCGGATCTCACTCGGTGAGTCCGAGGTCGCGTTCGATCATGGCGCTCAGTACTTCACGGTGCGCGAGCGATCGATGGAAAGGCTAGTCGCCCGATGGCAGGAGCAGGGGGTGGTGCAGCCGTGGAGAGGCCGTATCGTGGCGCTCGAAAAAGACGGCGACGTGCGCGACTCGGGAACCAAGACCCGTTTCGTCGGCACACCGGGCATGAGCGCGCTCTGCAATCATCTGTGGCGCGGTCTGCACGTTCGATGCGGCGTGGTGGTCGGAAGCGTGGCCAGCCATTCGGAGGGCATCGAGCTTTTCGACCACCAAGGGGATCGCCTGGGCCGTTTCGACGCGGTGGTCTCGAGCGCGCCTCCGGCCCAAACGTCGGCCCTGATTCGGGATGCCGCCCCGGATCTCGCCCGACGGGTCGAGTCCGTCGTGATGAAACCTTGCTGGGCCGTCTTGGCCGCCTTCGACGTCGAGCTCGACGTGCCGTTCGACGGCGCGTTCGTCAATCACGGCGCGCTCGGCTGGATCGCGCGGACCTCCGCCAAGCCCCAGCGTGTGCCGACTCCCGAGCGTTGGGTCCTGCATGCGAGCTCCGACTGGTCGACCGCCCATCTCGAAGCATCTGCAGACCGGGTCGCGCAGGAGCTGCTCGCGGCCTATTTCGAGGCCGTGGGCCTCGCTGCGCGTGATCCCATGTGGCTGCACGCACATCGCTGGCGCTATGCGTTGGCGGAGGAGCCCCTCGACGTGGGATGTCTCCACGATCGCTCCGAGCGCATCTTTGCGTGTGGCGACTGGGCCTATGGGAACCGTGTGGAGGGCGCGGTGCGATCGGGCGAGATCGCAGCCGCGCGCGTCCGCTGCGTCTTCGATCCGGCGACGTGACGCGACGCGCTTTGCGGCTTGTCTTTTGCTCGGGTTCCTCACTACTCTCGCCCGGCGCGCAGAGCACCGATCGCCTGCCCCTCGCATCCGCATGACGTTTTCAGCCAAGTACGGCCCCTGGGCACTGGTGACCGGCTCAGCGCGGCCAGAGGGCTTGGGGTACGAGCTCGCACGCCAGCTCGCCGCCCGCGGGCTCCATTTGATTCTGGTCGACGTCCTCGAGGATGCGGTCGAGCAACGTGCCCGGGAGCTTCGAAGCATTTCCGGCGTCGAGGCGATCGGAATCGGCATGGACCTCGCGCGCAGGGATTTTCGAAGCGATTTGCTCGAGGCCGTCGGCGCTCGCGAAGTCGGCTTGCTGGTGTGCAACCACATGTACACACCCGCCGACACGCCCGCTTTGCTCGCGATGTCGCCGGAAGCCCTCGACGCGATGATCGACGTCAATGCGCGGGCTTACAGCCACCTCGTGCACGCCTTCGGCAATCGCATGGTGGAGCGGGGTCGTGGTGGCATCCTCGTGGTCACCTCGGGTGCGGGGGTCACGGCGGCTCCGTACGCCACGTCGTATTCCGCGAACAAGGCGTACCAGAGGCTCCTCGCGGAAGGGCTCTGGTACGAGCTTCGCGGCACGGGCGTCGACGTCACCGTGCTGGTCGCGGGTCTCATGAACACCCAAGGGGACGCGCTTTCGGGCTATCCGCAACGCTTGATCATGGAAACCGAGCCGGTTGCGCGGGAGGCGCTCGACGCGCTCGGCAAGAAGCTCCGCGTGATTCCGGGGCCGCTGAACAAGGCGTTGATCTTCTTGCAGAGTCGTGTTTTGTCCGCGAGAGCGGCGGTGAGCCAGGTTGGAGACTTCATGGCCAAAGGCCTTCGAAAGCATTGAGGGAGGAGCGAGATGGGATCGTGCAAGGGCAAAGCGGCATTGGTGACCGGCGCGAGTCGAGGGATCGGAGCCGCCATCGCGCAGCGATTGGCCGCAGAGGGAGCGGCGGTCGCGGTGAGCGCCTCACAACTCGGCCCCAAGCCCAACTACGAGGGGAGCTTGGAGCAAACCGTGGCCCGGATCGAAGATGCGGGCGGGCGCGCGGCTGCCATCGCGTGCGATCTTCGCGATGGTGAAGCGCGCGCCGATCTGGTGGAGCGCGCGAGGGAAGCGATTGGGGCTCCGATCGACATCTTGGTCAACAACGCGGCTGCGGCCTCGTTTGCCAACGCCAGCGTCCAGGACCTGAGCTCGAGGCGCTCGACGTTCGAGGTCAATTTTCACGCGCCGATGGACTTGATCCGTCAGGCCTTGCCCTCGATGCGCGAACGCAAAGCGGGTTGGATCCTCAACATCTCGAGCGCGACCTCCTCGCAACCGGCGATCCCGTACGTCGGGCCGAGAGCGATGATCGACGCGCTGACCATCTACGGTGCGAGCAAAGCCGCGCTCGAGCGCGCGACGACCGGGCTCGCGTGTGAGCTCAGCGGCTCGGGCGTGCAGGTCAATGCGCTTTCGCCCACCGCGATGGTGCTGACGCAGGACGCCGCCGCGTTTGCCGGTGCGCTTGCGGCGACCCACCCGGAGCAGGTGGAAAGCATGGAGACGATGGTCGAAGCGGCGGTCGCGCTCTGCCGCGGATCGTTGACCGGTCTGACGGTGCTCTCCCGCGACCTCCTGCACATGATCCAGCAACCGGTTCACGGCTTGGACGGCCGCCAAGTGGTTTCCGACGCATTCACGGTGGAAGGACGTGGCTGAAAAAAGGAGGAGCGCTCTGTACTTCGACTTCACCCTGTACCGTCTGATGCTGCGGCTGGCTTGGAGCGAGCCGCGCCTGCGCCCTCGACTGACCGCTCTTTTCGTCACGCTCGGATTCATCCCGCTCTACTCCGGCATCACGGCCGCCTTCTACCTACTCGACAATCTCTCGCCGTCGCTTCATCGAGTGCGCATCGAAAAGCCCGTCTTCGTCGTGGGTCATGCACGAAGCGGGACCACGCTTCTCCACCGGTTGATGGTGAGCGACGCCGACTCCTTCAACTTCTTCTTGTTGTACGAGCTCCTGTTTCCCTCGCTCTGGCAAAAGCGCGCGTTGCGGGCTCTCGGCCGCATGGACCGAGCGCTCTTCGGATCGTTCTTCACGAAAAAGCTCGTGGCGGCGGAGGACGACGCGCTCGAAGGCGCTCGGGACATGCATCACTTGGGGCTCTTCGTGCCGGAGGAGGACGACTTCGTGCTCACGGCGTCTTGCGTGGCGAGCACCTGGGTCGCGCTATTTCCCGGGATGCCCGAGTTCGACGTGTACTACCTCGACGAATGGCCCGAGAAGCGACGCCGGCGCGTGATGCGCGCCTACGCGGACGGGGTTCGCCGGCAGCTCTGTCTGTCGGGCCCTGACAAGATCCACTGCAGCAAGAACCCCTCCTATTCGGGCCGAATCGAGAGCCTGATCGAGGAGTTTCCCGACGCCCGTTTCGTCGTCATGATGCGCGATCCGCGCGAAGCGATTCCGAGCCTGCTCAAGATGCTCCAAAAGACGTGGCGCTCGCAGGGGTGGAGCCAGGACCGAATCGAAAAGAGCATCGAAGCGCTCATCGCCAATTCGGTGCACACGTATCTCTACCCGCTCGAGGTCCTCGCGCGGCACCCTGAAACCAAATGGACCGTGGTCGACTATCGCGATCTCGTCGCGCAGCCGAAAGCGACCGTCGAGTCGATCTTTTCGGCGCTCGATCTCGCAATGACCCCCGCCATCTCGAAAACGCTCGAAGAAGAGCAGCGACGGGCCCGCGCACACCGCTCTTCGCATCGATACGGCCTCGAGGAGTTTGGAATCGACGAGGCCGAGCTCAAGGCCGAGCTTGGCGAGCTCTTCGATCGGTTCGGGTGGGATGCGCCGAGCGGCGACCCAGAGGCCCAAAGCCCGAGGAGCCATCATGGATGAGAAACCCGACCCCCAGGCAAAAGCCCTTCTCGACGAGGCATGGTCCGAGCTGATCGAAGGGCTCGAGCGGGCGCGGGCCACCCTGGGCGATCCCGAGATTCATCCGCCGTTGCCGACCGACCGGAACCTCGCGGAGGGTCATCGCTATCTGCTCGGGCAGCTATATCGATTGATCGAAACCGAGCTCCACCAGAGCCCCGAGTATCCCTACTTTCAAAGACATCCCTGGACGATTTCCAAGTACACGATCGAAAATCCCGACAACCTCTACCTCTATGCGCCGATCGACTCGGAGGGGATCTTTCGAATCGAGGGAAGGGCCTACGACCACGCGCGGTGGCTGGGTAAAGAGCCCTCGGGGCAGAATTTGGCGCCGCACTACGTGATCTTCGAAGCGCACTCGGTGGCGCCGGGCGACAGCGGAGGGCTCGAGGAGCTTTGGGACGGAAGCCGCGTGCTCACTGGGTGGCTCGACTCCGCGAGCATGCAGGTCGATTCCGACGGCTCGTTCGAGATCTTGCTCGCTCCGAGTCGACCGGAGGGCTACGAGGGCAACTTCATTGCGACGCGGCGAGAGGCCGAGGGGAAGCCGACGATCGGGGCGACCAAGCTCTACGTACGCGAGATCTTCGGTGACTGGGATCGCGAGCACTCGCTCGACATGCAGATCACGCGCGTCGGCAACGAGGGCCGGCATCCACCACCGCGCACCGCGGCGCAAACGGCCACGCAATTACGGGACATCGGGCGGAAGCTGCCGGCCAACATCCGTTTTTGGAATGCTTTTTATGGGTTTTTGCTCGATCCGTTCGAGAAGGCGCCGCAGCGCGGGCCCTTTCATCTCCGGCGCAACGAGATCCTCCAGCCGCGTCAGGCCGGGCTGAGCACGGGCGGCGGCCAGGCGACCAATTTCTTCGGCGGCGGCTTGTTCGATCTCGCGCCCGACGACGCGCTCCTCGCCGAGGTGACGTTGATCGAGGAGCCGGCCTACGTCGGCATGCACCTGACCGACTATTGGGGCCAGTCACTCGATTACGCGAACCGGCTGACCAGCCTCAACCGCGAGCAAGCGCATCGCGACGACGACGGCCGTCTTCGTTACGTGATCGCCCATCGCGATCCGGGTGTCCCGAATTGGCTCGACACCACCGAGCACCCGTCCGGCTACATCACCTTGCGCACCACCTTCTCGACGCCCCCGCCGACCGATCGACAACCCAAAGTCTCCTGCCGAGTCGTCCCATTCGATGAGATCCGAGCGGCGTTGCCACCAAGCACCCCGCACGTCGACGAAGAGCAACGCCGCGCCCAAATCGCCGCCCGCCAGCGCCACGTCACCCGCCGCTACCGGCAGTACTGAGGGACACGCTCGCCCCCTAAAAACCAAAACATTTCTGTCGCTTGCAACCCACACCGCGAAAACCAAGCGACGCGCTGCTCGCGGCCGACGAAGGCGCTTCGAGATCGTGTTAGCGTCGCCTGGTGCGGAGGCAGTCGATGCGGTGCGGCGTGTTTGGGGTGAGCATGATCGTGGGGCTCGCCTGGTGTGCTGGCAGCACGCGGGCCCAGGCTCCCGAGCTCGTGGAGGATCTCGCTCCCGCTGAGGACCAGGCGCGGCTCGGCGAATGGATCGAGTATCTCTCGGCGACCGGGAAGCGCGGTCGCACCACGTCGGGAAGCACCAGCCTCGTCAGCAGCTCAATCGTCATGGGAGTCGGCATTTGGGCCTTTCTCCAAGACACTCCCAACAACGAGCTCACCCGAGGCCTGGGTTTGATCTCCGTGGCGGGCTCCGGCCTCTTCATGTCGCTCGCCATTTTCGAGCTCGCAAAAAAGAGCCCGCCCGAGCTCATGCTCGAGCGATGGGACGCGGCCGTGCAAGCGGAGCTCACTCGCGAAGAGCTCGCGCGTTTCGAGGGTGAGCTGCGGCACTACTCCGCGGGCCGCAACCGAGTCGCTAAAGCCACCCGTTGGGCGAACTTCGGAGTGGCGATGACGGGCGCGTTGGTCCTCGGCCTCACTCCGGCTGCGGATCTTTCGCGTGACGGCGCGTCCGTGGGTTACGTCACGGGGGGTGTCGCGCTGGGCGTCGGCCTGCTCGGCTTCGCCTTCTCCTTCATGGATCGCTCCGACCTCGACTACTGGAACGCATATCTACGAGGAAAGAGGCCGCCGACCTCACGAACGTGGAGCGCTTCGCCCGAGGTCGGCCGTAATTTCGCGGGCGCGCGAATCCGCGCTCGATTCTGAGCGCCGGAATTGCTCTCGCATCGCTGCAAAAGAGCGTTTATGGTCGCGCTCCAACGGCCGTTTGGCGGCGTGGAGATGAGTGCGCGATGAAAAACTACCTTTTTTGTGGGGTCTTGGCGTTGGCGATGGGCGCCGCTGGCTGCGGCGACGACGCGACGAGCGAGCCGTTCGTCCCGGAAGCTTACGGAACCTGGCTGAAGTTCGAGCCCGAGGGCGCGGTTTGCGCCAACGGCTCGCAATACAAGTACTTCGTCAACTTCTCCGAAACCTCCGACAACGTCGTCATCTTCTTCGAGGGGGGTGGGGCCTGCTGGAACTACGAGGACTGCGCCAACGGGCGCCCCTTCAACACCGAATGCATCAAAGAGCCGGAAGGCACGGAGTGCATCCGCGACGATTACCCCGCCGTCTATCTTCACCTCGACGAGCTCGAGCCGCTGACCGCGATCACCGAGCCCCTGGGCGTGGTCGACGGAGACGTTCCCGTCGAGCTCGCGTACCCGATGCTTTCCTCGAATCCGGCGATCAGCCCGATGGCCGACTGGAACAAGGTGTTCGTCACCTATTGCACGGGCGACACCTATCTCGGCAACGTGGTGCGCACCTACACCGACCCCGAGGGCGTCGGACCCGACGTCGAGTTTCACCACATGGGGCACCAAAACACGTTGCTTGTGATCGAGGATCTCGAGCGCATGTTCGACGACGTCCCCAAGATGATGGTGAGCGGGTGCAGCGCGGGGGGAGTCGGCTCGCTCAACAATTACGCGTTCCTGCGAGAGGGGTTGTCCGGCGTTCAACGGTCTTACTTGCTTTCGGATAGCGGCCCGGTCATTCCGAGCATGCTGCTCGACGGCAGCCCCAGTCACTCGACGGCGCTCTACGAGCGCATCCGGAATACCTGGGGAGTCGACGAAACGATTCGGTCCCTACCCGAGGGAAGCGAGCGAATTTTCGACGACTTCGGGGAGATCAACGCCGTGCTTGCGGAGATGTTTCCGGACGATCGGCTTTCGATGTCGATGTTCGAGCGGGACTACAACGTCACGGTCAACAGCTACGAAGACTTCTTTCCCATTTTCTCGGACCCGGCGACCGGCGTCGACACCGGGGCAGGGCGCACCGAAATCTACCGTCTCGCCTCTGATGACCTCGCCGCGTTGCGCGCGCGTTTGGATCAAATCGAGAACTTCGCGTACTACATGCCGTACTACCGCAATACCAACGACAGTCATTGCTTGACCGTCACCGGGCTCGAGGATGTCGGCTCCTCGGCCCTCGATTTCATCTCGTCGTTCCAAAGCGATCCCTCGGCGGCCACCTGGGCCGGAACGGAGATCGCCACGGAGCAGGGCACCGTCACCTTCAAAGACCAGATCGAGAACCTGCTCGATGATTCCGCACCGCTTCAAAGCCACTACGAGGGCACCTGCGAAGGCAGGTACCAAGTCTGCGCCCTCGATTGCGCCGCGTACGATGCAGTCACCTGCGAGGCGCTCTAGCCCGGCGAAATGACTCGATGCGTCCTGGCCGTTGCCGCGATCCTCGCGATGCTCCCGATCGACGCGTCCGCCGAGGCTCCGACTGAGGAGCCAAAGGTTCGCGTCTTTCCTAGGCTTCCGCTTTTTGCCCCACTGAGCGCGGACCTGCGATGGCCGCGTCTTTCCGTCGCTTACACATACTACATCGGCGATTCCGAGCTCGCGCACGTGGGCTCGGCCGACGCAGGCGCCTCGATTCCGATCGTTCAAAAAGACGGTCGCCGTGGAAGCTGGGAGGTCGGCGTCCAGGGTGGCATCTTTTCGATCTTCGACTTCGCCGCGCCATCGAGCGACCTCGTCAACGCGGACTACCTCGGGGCGCTCACCTTCACCTATCGTCGCAACTCGTGGACCCTGTTCACGCGGATCTTGCATCAAAGCTCGCACCTCGGCGACGAGTACTTGCTCGGCAACGAAGTCGAACGGGTCAATCTGTCGTTCGAAGAAATCGATGCCCTGGTTTCCTACGACGTCCGAACCTGGGCATGGGTCTATGCAGGCCTGGGCGTCATGGTGAGGCGCGAGCCCTCCGATCTCGATCGGTGGTCGTTGCAGGCCGGGGGCGAGGTGAGACCGTTCACGGCAAAGACCGAACGCCGGCTGCAGGTCCTGATCGCCGTCAACCTCGACCTGTGGCAGGAGACGGGTTGGACTCCGGACGCCTCGATCGTCGCGGGCGCCACCCTGGACCCTCGTGGAGACTCGAGCTACCGAGTCGATTTTCTTCTCCGTTACTACGTGGGCCGCTCGCCGAACGGGCAGTTCTTCACCGAACGCATCCAAACCCTCGGCCCCGCGGTTCAGCTCTACTTCTGAGCGCTCTGATGTGACGCTCTCAGTCCGCGCTGCTGCCCCGGTCGACCCGTCGTGCCGGAATGCCGACGATGTTCGACCCGGGAGGGAACGACGAAATCACGACGGCATTGGCGCCGATGCGCGAGCCGGCGCCGATCTGGACATCCCCGAGGATCTTGGCCCCAGCACCGATGTCGACGCTGGCGCCGATGACCGGCGGGCCCTGACCTTCGCGCGTGCCGAGCGTCACCTGTTGGAAGATCAGACAGTTCGGCCCGATCTCGCTGTCCGGATGAATGACGATTCCGTTCGGATGGGGGATCAGCAAGCCGCCACCGATGTTGCCTCGGAGGGGAACCTCGGCACCCGTCACGACCGACCAGAAGCGATGCTGCAGCACCCAGAACGCCGCCATGAAGCGTCCACCCACGCCCCCCCGCTTCGTCCACCACTGATAGCGTCGAACGGCTTGCAAAAGCCGTCGCCCGGGGTCCCAGAGTCGGGTTGGCCGTTCACGGGACCAATCGGGCGCCTCGGGAGGCGGTGCAGCGCTCATCCGATTCAGCTTAACACTTCCTTGCAGGGGTGGACTTGTTTCTGTGTATCGCATCGACTTGCTACACTAGCGGCGGCTCGGCATGTGGGGGGTCGGGCGCGCGCGCCACTGCATCCGAACCATGCCCGAAAAAGGGAACTTCATAGCAATCATCGTCCTGTTGGCGTGGATCCCCATCTCGTTTTGGGCTGCGCGCCGCTGGCCGCCTGCCAAGGCCTCGGCGCTGCTGCTCGTTGGGGCGCTCTTGTTCCTGCCGGAGAAAGTCGTCTTCAAGCTCCCCGGGTTGCCCGAATTCGGCAAGGCCCAGATCACCATCTGTTGGCTCACCATCGCGATGCTCGTCTTCCATCGCGACCGATTTCGAGCCCTTTCGCTGACACGCACGCTGAAGGTGATGCTCGCCTTCTTGGTGCTCGGCCCGGTGGTCACCGTGTTCTTGAATCGTGACGTGGTGACGATGGGGGCGGCCGTGTTGCCGGCCCATACGGCGCACGACGCCGTTCACGTCGTCTCCCGTACGCTCTTCGACTCGGCGCTGCCCTTCGTCGTGGGCGCTGCCATGTTTCGCAGCACCGCCGATCTCAAAGTCTTTTTCCGAGTCTTCGTGGGCGGCGCGCTCATCTACACCTTGTTTCAGATCGTGGAGCTCGTTCTGAGCCCGCAGTGGCATCGATGGATCTACGGATTTCACCCTCACGAGTTTGCCCAGATGGTCCGCGGCGGTGGATATCGCCCGATGGTCTTCATGGGGCATGGCTTGTCCGTGGCGATGTTCACCTTCCAGGGCGCTCTTGCCTCGACGGCCCTCCAACGGCTGCGAATCGACGTGCTCCGCCTGCGGGCTTGGTGGGGCACGGCCTGGCTCATGGTGGTGCTCGTTCTGACCAGGAGTGTCGCGCCATTCGTGTATGGGTTGATTTCGGTTCCACTGGGCCTTTTCGCATCACCCAAAATTCAGGTCCGGATTGGGGCTTTCTTGGCCCTGTTTGCCTTGCTTTACCCGGCTTTCCGTGCGGCCGATTGGATTCCCATCGATCGAATCGGGGAATTCGCGGAGGAACAGTGGGGTGAGGAGCGTGCCGGCTCTTTGCTGTTTCGATTCGAAAACGAGGATTTGCTGCTCGAGCGCTCTCGCGAGCGGATCTGGTTCGGATGGGGCGTCTACTGTCGTGGTTGTTTGTTCGAGCCGTGGAGTGGATCCCTGGTATCGATCTTCGACGGCGAGTGGATCGTCGCCCTGAACAGCTTTGGCATCGTAGGTTTCGTGGGCCGTTTCGGCATCCTCGTGCTGCCGGTTTTCTTTTGCTGGCGACGATTCAAGCGGCTCCAAGGCAAGGGAACCCGTATCTTGCTTGCGAATCTCGCCCTCTTGCTCGGGGTTTCCGCCATCAACCTATTGCCCAACAGCTCCAACTACATTCCGTACGTCTTGTCCGGCGCACTCTATGGCAGCACACGCGGGGCGCTCCTGCGTCTCGCACGGCTTCGGGCGAAGAAACGGGCGGCGCAGAGCCAGCCGCAGCGCCAACCGCTGAGGCTCCCCGGTGGAAGTGGAGCGGTCGCATGAGGTGGCTCGACGCGCGAGCTCCGTGGATCGCCTCGGCCGCCGCGGCCATCATCATCGTCGTGGGCATCGGCTACTCGATTTTTCTCGGACCCGAGCTTCGGTACTGGGACGAGAAAGAGTATCTGCGCATTGCGACCGAGCTCGTCCGCTCGGGCATCTACACCCTCGATGGCACGACCCCGACCGCGTTTCGGCCTCCAGGCTACCCGGCCTTCCTCGCCATCGGGGTGGCTTTGGGCATGGGTATCGTGGGGCTTCGAATCGCCCAGTTCGTGCTCTTCGGCCTCACCATCTTGCTCCTCTACCAGGTGGCGGCACGAATTTGGAGACCGGCTGCCGGAGCCATCGCAGCCTCGCTGGCGCTGCTTTATCCCATCTTCACCTACGCGGCCGGAACGCTGTATCCGCAGACCCTGGGGTCGTTTCTGTTTTTGCTCGCGCTCTTCCCACTTGCGCGGAAGCAGCCGCCCGGCCTTGGCGGCGCCGCCGCGTCGGGCCTGATCTTCGGAGCGCTGATTCTGTGCATTCCGACGTTCGTCTTCTCCTTAGGAGTGGTCGGGCTATGGCTCCTGTTGAACTACCGCCAACGTGCCATCGCCCCCTGTGCGGTCGGCATCGCCGCGGTCTTGCTCGTCATCGGCCCCTGGCAGGTTCGAAACTATCGCGTCTTCGAAACTCCGGTGTTCGTCGCGACGAACTCGGGCCTCAACCTCTTGATCGGCAACTCCGAGAACGCCACCTCCGACAGTGGCGTGAACGCGGATATCTCGCGCTACGAAGCCGAAGCCGTGGGAATGTCCGAGGTCGAGCGCGACCACTACTTCCGCGACTCCGCCATCGCCTGGATGGTCGACAATCCCGGTCGAGCGGCGAAGCTCTACGTTGCGAAGACGCTTCACTACTTCAGCTATCGTGACCGATTGGCGACGGAGTCCGAATCGAGCAGTCTCCGCGAGCTCGTCATGCTGGCGACCTACGGACCCCTCTTGCTCCTCGCCCTGGTCAGGCTCGGAGCGTTTCGTCGCTACCCAGTCAATGCGCCGGAGGGTCTGTTGATCGCCTTGTTCTTCTCGAATGCGCTTTTCATGGCGCTTTTCTTCACGCGTCTCCGCTTCCGCATACCCATGGACTTTCTTCTGATCGCCGTCGTTGCCGGCTTTTTGGCGACGCTTCTCCGCCGACGTGAAGAGGGTCCGAGCAGGGCTTGACGGTCGCCGCCGTGCTATGGTTCGCGGCCCGATGACGAGAGAAACACCCGCGCGCATGCGCTGCCACGTCGCCCTGTGCCTCGTCTTCTGCACCGCCGTGCCTGGTTTGGCCCATGCCTCGGGCCCCGACGCCGTGGGTGGGGGCACGACCGATTCGGGTCTCGAGGGCAGCTACTATTCGAATGCGAGTCTCGCCGGCGAGCCAGCGTTCGTTCGCCGCGATGCACGGATTCAGTTCGACTGGTCCGAGGGGCGCCCCGTCGGCGGATCCCGGTCTGCGGGTTATCGCGACTACCCCGCGCGGGGCTTTTCGGTCCGCTGGGCGGGACAGCTCATCCCGCGATTCACGGAGGCGTACACGTTCCTCGGTCAGGCGGGTGGCGGGATTCGGCTCAAGATTCGCAAAGCTGGAGAAGCCGACTGGAAGGTCCTGGTCGATCGCTGGGATGCGGCAGGGCCCTACGAGTCGGCTCCGGCTCCGCTTTCGGCGGGAGCGCTCTACGACATCGAGGTCGAGTACCGGGCCCTCGGCGACGAGCCCGGTTGCGCGCTCGAGTGGAAGAGCCGGAGCACTCCACGCGAGGTCCTCGATCCCGTCGTGCAGCACGGGCTCAACACCGGGAGCTGGGACGACTACGTTTGGGCCGATCTCGTCAAGAGCAGACGGTATGGGGACGACACCCACGTCGACGAGCATGGCTGGCCCACCAAGAGCGGGGTGGAGCTGGTGGCGGGAGAGATGTCGACCGACGATCCCGAGCTTGCGGGGACGTACCTCTTGCGCTTCGGCGGCCTCGCGGAAGTGCAACAGCGATGTTGCGACTCGCCGATCTTCGAGGCGGACGGGCAGACGTTCGAGGGGACCCTGCCCAAGGGCCTTGGTTACGACCCGGCGTCGAACACCACCACGGCTTCGATGACCGTCCGTGGGTCCCGGTTCATGTTGCACTTCCAGGACGCGCAGCGATCGAAAGGCCAGCCTGACAGCGGCGTGACCGGGATCCGTCTCATGCGCCCAATCCACTCCGGGAGCCGCCAACATCATCGCCTCGACGAGGTCGTGTACAGGCCCTTCAAAGACGCCATCGACAGACACTTCACCGTGCTGCGCTGGGGCAAGGGCGCCAGCTCCGATGTCAGTGGACGGTGGGCGGACCGGCAGCTTCCCGAAGACGCGTTCCTCGCACGGCCCGGAGGCCAGGGGAATCTCGAGCACCTGATCATGCTCGCGAACGAAACGGGCAAAGATCTTTACCTGTCCACTCCGGTGGCAGCAGACGACGAGTACTTCACCAAGCTTGCCCGGCTGCTTCGATATGGGTCAGACGGGAAGGAGCCGTATACGGCTCCCACGGCCGCGCCCAGGTACCCGCCCTTGAACCCGAATCTTCGCGTTTACGTCGAGGTCGGAAACGAGATCTGGAACTGGGACTTCGGCTCGACGGGGCTCGCCCAACGCCTTTCCAAACGCGAGCACGACGCGGGCTCCGGGACGTGGGCGGCGATCGACTTCGACGGCAGGGCTGGCAATCCGGAGCACATGGGCGCGGTGCGGAGGTGGCACGTGCTGCGAACGCTCGCGTGCAGCGAGGCGTTTCGTGAGGTCTTCGGGGATGAAGGCATGGGATCGCGGGTCCGGGTTCTCCTCGAGTACCAGTACGACAACTACCAGAACACGGCGATTCTCTCGCTCGACTATCTCGACCGTTACTTGAGGCATCGCGCGGCGGCCACGGAGCAGTCGTACCAGCCGGTCAGCCACCACGTGTGGGGCGCCGGGGGAGCGACTTACTACGGGTTGGCCAACAAGGACGGCTCTCAAACCGAGATCGTGCTCGGCAATGCGAGCTTCGAATCGCCAGCGCTTGCGGCAGCCACGATCGAGCGGCAGCCCTCGAGCCCTCCGTGGTCCTTCGAGGGTCAAGCAGGCATCGTGCATCCCGGCACGGCCGAACGAGTGGGGCCTCTCACGCATCTGCCCCGTCCCCAATCGGGAAATCAAGCAGCCTTCATCCGGGGTCGAGGCAAGATCACCCAATCCGTGCGATTCACGCGACCCGGCCGGTACGCCGTCGCGTTCAACGCTGCGGGGTCGGGGCAGCGATGGCCGGGCTACCTGCCCTTCGACGTCTTCGTCGACGACGAGAAGGTCAGTCCCCGAGGCCAGTCCGACACACGAGTCTCCACCGGGCACACCACGTTGGGGGGATGGGGCCGAGACACCCGGAGCCTCGGGGAGGAGTGGGGAACGGCCGTGTTCCAGATCGAGGAACCCGGTGAGCACGAAATTCGATTCCTCGGCCGCGGCGATGCCGAAGACTACGTGTTGATCGACGACGTCCGCATTGCCAGCGTCGATGCCCTGATGGATGGCGGCTTCGGGACGGGTGAGGCGCTCGGTCAGGTGGCCGAGGCAAACTACGAGCGCCAGCTTCGCGGCCAGGCGACGTACGCGCGTGCGTTCGGTCTTCAGGTGGTTGCCTACGAGGCAGGCTGGTCGGTGGGCGGTGACTTCCATCAGTCGCCTCTGCAGACTTGGGCGAAGCTCCATGACCCCCGCGCCCGAGCCATCAACAACCGCGCCATCGAGCTGTGGGAGGAATCCGGGAGCTTCATGAACGTTTGGGGTGTCTTCACCTACTGGCCGAGTTGGGATTTCGGCAATGCGGCCAATTACCCCATCATGCAGAGCCTTCGCGACGCGACGCGCTCGCTCCCAGCCGAAGCGAAGTACGGGCGATCGCTTCCCGCGACCCTGCGGCCCGAGGATTCCGACCTGTCGGTGACCGAGCGCCAAGGCGGCTCTTCGTGGTGGGACCGTGTGCGAAACGTGCTCTGCTCGGACGACGCTCCGGAGGTCTGGTTTGCCTGGATGGTCATCGCACCCGAGCGCAAGACCTACGAAGTGCAAGTCCGGGCTCGGGGTCCTGGCTCGCTGATCCTCGAGCTCGACGGAAAGATCTTGGCCCATTACGAGTCGTTGGACGGAGGCTCGCTCCCGCCACGAAGCGCCGAAATGACCCAAGGCGCTCACGCGTTTCGGGTGGTGGCGGTCGGAGACGCGAAAATCGAGGAAATCCTCGTGACCGAGCGCGCGGACTAGGGCCCCCGGGCCAGCGTTTCGTCAGAAAGCGTTGCCGTCGTCTTGTCGGTTTACTAACCATTAAGACTCTCAATGCATTGGACCGTTGCCGCGCCTTTCATTCACGACCTGTCCGCTGAAGACGCGGGCTGGTTGACGCCCTTCGTGCCCGGAGAGCGCCATCAATTTCAGGTCGTGCCGCGGCGCCGGCCCCTTGCGAATTGGCACGATCGGGCCTCGCCGGTGAGCACCCCGCAAGAGTGGCTCGACTACTGGCATCACGCTTCGGACACCCTCGCCGTCGCCCAGGAGGGGATCATCACCGTGTTTCCCCAGCTGCCTGCGTTGATCGGCGCGAGGCAACGGTTTTCCCGGCGGAAGCATCCGATCGTCGCCTGGTTGTTCAACGTGGCGGTTTGCTACCCCGGCTGGAGAGGGACTTTGTCGCGGTTCAGCTTGGCCGAGGTGGATCGATTCGTGTCGCACTCACGACGTGAAGGGGACATGTATGCCGACTGGCTCGGCCTGCCGCGCGAGCGATTCCTGTTCGTTCCAATCCAGAAGCCCGAAATTCCCGTTCAGTACGAAGAGGAGCAAGAAGAGCCCTTCGTGCTGTTGCAGGGCTCGGCGCACCGGGACTTCCCGACGTTCATCGAGGCAATCAAGCGACTCGGGGTCCGGGCCATCATCGCATCGGGGCCGCGAGCCCTCGAGGGGCTCGAGATTCCCTCGAACGTGGAAACCCCATTCGGCGTCTCGCGGGCCGATTGCCATCGACTGGCTCAGCAGGCGCGGGTCAACGTCGTGCCGATGATTCGGAATGACGAGGCCACGGGTGCGGGCCACGTCACCATCGCCGAAACCATGTGGATGAAACGGCCGCTCATCGTGTCGAACTGCAATGGGGCCGATGACTACGTCATCGACGGCGAAAACGGTTTTCTCGTCGAGCCGAATTCGGCGGACGACTTGGCCGACGCCATCAAGAAGCTCTGGGACGATGCTGATCTGCGCGCGCGGATCGGCGCGCAGGCCTACGACTACGCGCGCCGGACGTTCACCGACGAGGCCGCAGGCGCCGCACTTGGCCGAATTTTGGACGAAGTCGCGGACGAAGTCGGGACGCGCTAACCACCTGGCCCTCGACTTGTTATGCTTGTTCGAGGGAGCCGAAAAGCATGAAAGTCGTCATATTTTGCGGCGGATACGGCACGCGATTGCGCGAGCACTCCGAGACCATTCCGAAGCCGCTGGTGGAGATCGGGTACCGGCCCATTCTTTGGCACCTGATGAAGTACTACGCCCACTACGGGCACAAGGAGTTCGTGCTCTGTCTCGGTTACCGGGCCGATCTCATCAAGGAATACTTCCTCACGTACAAGCCCTACCTCTCGGAGGATGTCGTCATCGATCCCAATGGCAACGGCAGTCCTTCGAAAAGCGACATTGCCGACTGGAAGATCCACCTCATCGATACCGGGATGAAGACGAACATCGGGGGACGCTTGATGGCGGTGCGCGACCTCGTCGAAAAAGACGAGATGTTTCTGGCGAACTACGGCGATGGCCTCTCCGATCTGCCGCTTCCCGAGCACATCGAGAAGTTCGAGCGATCGAAAGCGGTGGCGGGCTTCGTCGCCGTGCAGCCGACCCAACAGAGCTTTCACACCATTCGCTCCAATGGCGACGGCTTGGTGACGGAGCTGACGCCGATGGCCGACACCGAGCTCTGGATCAACGGCGGCTACATGGTTCTTCGCCCCGAGGTCTTCGATTCCATGCGTCCGGGCGAAGAGCTGGTCGAGCAGCCCTTCCAGCGCTTGCTGGAAAAGAAGAAGCTGTTCGCGAACAAGTACCGAGGCTTTTGGAAAGCCATGGACACCTTCAAGGACAAAGTCGCCTTCGACCAGATGAACGACGACGGACACAAACCGTGGGAAGTCTGGCGCACGAAGGCTCGATGAATCGCCGCCTCGCGCCGTGGTAGGCTGAGACATGGAATTCATCGAAACCCCGGTCATGGGCGCGTGGCTCATCGACCTCAAGCGCATCTCGGATGACCGCGGCTTCTTCGCGAGAAGTTGGTGTCGACGCGAGCTCGAGGCACACGGGCTCGAGACCGATCTCGCGCAGATCAACGTCGGCTTCAGCGTCACCAAAGGGACGCTTCGCGGAATGCACTACCAGCGGGCACCCGAAGCAGAGGTGAAGATCGTCCGCTGCACCATGGGCGCGGTCTACGACGTGGTCGTCGACCTTCGTCCGGATTCGCCGACCCACAAACGTTGGGCTGCTTACGAGCTGACGGAGGACAACCGGCGCCAGCTCTACATCCCCGAGGGGTGCGCGCACGGCTACCAGACGCTCGTGGACGGTGCGGAGATCACCTACCTGACCTCGCATTTCTACGCCCCCGACTGCGCCACCGGCGTCCGCTTCGACGACCCCGCATTCGGCATCGAATGGCCGCTGCCCGTCAGCTCGATTTCCGACGCCGACAGGGGATGGTTGGACTACGAGGGTTGAGCCGTTATATTGATAAGTCCCTTCGCCTGACCACGAGGAGTCCATCATGATCATCGTCGACACCGCTTTGGAGAAGCGTGAATCGAGCAACAACCCCGTCCGCGTCGCGATTTTCGGCGCCGGCTACATGGGGCGCGGAATCGCCCGTCAGTTCCTCAAGCCGTTGACGGGGATGCGTCTCGTCGCCATGGGCAACCGCACGATTTCGCAAGCCGTCCGAACGTACACGGATTGCGGCGTGGACGGAGTGACCACCTGCAAGACGGTCAGTGAGCTCGAGAACGCAATCGAAGCCGGTCGCCCCGCGGCCGTCGACGATCCGAATTTGCTTTGCGAAGCCGGTCCCATCGACGTCGTGCTCGAGGCGACGGGAGAGGTAGACTTCGCCGCCCGCGTCGCGATGAAGGCGTTCGAAAACGGAAAGCACGTCGTTTTCATGAACGCCGAGGTCGATGCGACCGTCGGCCCGATCTTGAAGACCTATGCCGATCGGGCGGGTGTCGTGATGACCAACACCGACGGCGACGAGCCGGGCGTGGCCATGAATCTATTCCGGTTCGTCAAGACCATCGGATACAACCCCGTTTGCGCCGGCAACATCAAGGGCATGATCGATCATTACCGCACGCCCGAGACGCAGCGCGGTTTCGCCGAGAAGTACAACCAGAAGCCCATCATGATCACGTCCTTCGCCGACGGCACCAAGCTTTCGATGGAGACGACGATTCTCGCGAACGCCACGGGGTTCGGTGTCGCCACGCGCGGCATGCACGGACCCAAGTGCGACCACGTCAAGGATTTGTTGACGATCTTCTCGCCGGACATGTTCGCGAATGGCGGCTGCGTCGAATACACCATCGGCGCCGAGCCGCACACCGGCGCGTTCGTGCTCGGTTACAACGAGGACCCGGTCAATCAGCAGTACATGAACTACTTCAAGATGGGCGACGGGCCGTTG
The DNA here is from genome assembly GCA_964495565.1 of uncultured Sandaracinaceae bacterium. Taxonomy (GTDB): domain Bacteria; phylum Myxococcota_A; class Polyangia; order Polyangiales; family Houyiibacteriaceae; genus SG8-38. The sequence continues at coordinate 21,655 of CAZBWQ010000004.1, forward strand.
TACTGCTTCTACACGCCGTACCATCTGCCCCATCTTCAAATCGTGACCACGGTTGCACGCGCAGCGCTCTTCCACGATGCCACGGTGGCGCCGATCGGGAAGCCGCAATGTGACGTCATCACGATGGCGAAGCGTCCATTGAAGGCCGGGGAGACCCTCGACGGCATCGGTGGCTTTTGCACCTACGGCACGATCGAGAACGCCGACACGGCCATGCGAGGCCGCTACCTGCCCATGGGCGTGTCCGTCGGCTGCCGCGTGAAGCGGGACCTGCCCATCGATCATCCGCTCACGTACGCCGACGTGGAGATGCCAGCCGAGCGCTTGGTCGACGTGCTTCGCCGCGAGCAGGATCAGCGCTTCTTTCCCGAGCTCTTCGCCGAGGCGGAAAGCGCCGCGGAATAGTCAGTCGACCCGTCCGCTGCCTACCGCAACGTACTTCGCCGGGAACTCCCGCCCGTCGTAGAACTGCCTTCCATCGACGACCAGCGGCGGCTTGGCCATCGCGCGGATTCGCTCCGGCAAATCGGCAAACTCGGCCCATTTGGTGACGAGAAGAACCGCATCGGCCTCGGCGAGCAGCGCGTCGACCGAATCGGCGGCTTCGTAGTCGACCGCGCTCGAGATCGACTCGTCTTCTTTGACCACCGGGTCGTAGGCTACCACCTTGGAGCCTTCCGCATTGAGCGCGGCGATGATCGGGACCGCAGGGGTTTGGCGGGTATCGCTGGTGTCCGGCTTGAAAGCGAGCCCCAGGATGCCGATCGTCTTGCCGGACAAACTCCCTAGCTCCTTGCGCATCAGATCGATGACCACCTCGGGTTGGCGTCGATTGACGTCACCAACCGCTCTCAGCAGAACCGGATCGACGCCGCGGTCCTCCGCGAACTTCACCAACGCCGCGAGGTCCTTCGGAAGACAGCTGCCACCATAACCGACGCCGGGCTGCAAGAAGCCGGTGATCTGGGCGGCTTCGCGTCCGTGCTTGGGCGTCATGCGCGTCATGTATTGGGACAAGTGCATGCCCTGCATGACCTTGCTGCCGTCGATGTTGCCGACCTTGGCCGCCAAGTTGCCGATCTCGTTGCTGAACGAGATCAGCGTAGCCAGCAAGACGTTCGACGAGTACTTGATCATCTCCGCGGTCGCCGTGTTGGTTTCGACACGGGGAGTGTCGGGAAACGCCGCATAGAGCTCGCGGAGGTCGTCGAGCACCTCCGGGGTGTCGGCCCCGAACACCAATCGATCGGGCTCCATGAAGTCGTCGACGGCCTGTCCCTCGGTCAGAAACTCGGGATTGGCACCGAACCCGACCTCGCTGCCTTCGGCCTTCCCGGACTCGGCCTTGACGATTTCGGCAACCACCGATCGCGTGGTGCCCGGCACACAAGTGCTCTTCAAGATCACGGTATGCCGCTCTTTGGTGTCGCGCAGGGCTTGCCCGATCTGCTTCGATGCAGTCCGCACTTGCGAAAGGTCGATCTCACCTTCGTGCGTCGGTGTGCCCACGGCGATCAGCGTGAGACGGCTCTGACGGACGGCCCCAGCCAAGTCCGTCGTGAAGGATAGGGTCTTGCCGATCGTCCGCTCGAGGACTTCTGGAAGCCCGTCCTCGTGAATCGTGCACTCGCCGCGGCGCAGGGCGTCGACTACCTCCGGTCTCGAATCGACGCAGATGACGTCGTGTCCCTTGTCCGCGAGGCATGCGCCGCTGACCAAGCCTACGTAACCGGTACCGATGACTGCAATTTTCATATTCCTGCCGGATCCATGTTGTGTGCGTACCAGATGATCGTTCGGCGCACGCCCGACTCGAGGTCGTAGGCGGGTCGGTAGCCGAGCTCGGTTTTGGCCTTGGTGATGTCGGGGCAGCGGCGGTTGGGATTGTCGACCAGGTACTCCGCTTCCTGGTTGGCTTGGCGCACCACTTTCCCTTCGTAGCCGTAGAGGTCTTTCGCCGTCTGAACGGTGAGATCCGCCAAATCGCGCATGGAAATCTCGGGCGATTCGGTCCCGACGTTGTAGGCCTCACCCGGGCGTCCGACCACGAGCACTTTGTAGTAACCGACGATGGCGTCGGCGGAGTAACAAAAGGTACGCGTGGGCGTTCCGTCCGAGTACATCACGATGTCGTCGTCTTGGAGCACGCAGCGGCAGAAGTCGGGCAAGACTCGGCCGTCGTTGAGCTTGAGACCCGGGCCGTAGTTGTTGAAAGGCCGCGCCATCTTCACCGGCAAGTCGTGAACCTTCGCAAACGTCACGCACAGAGTCTCGCCGAAGCGCTTGGACTCGTCGTAGCAAGCTCGAGGACCGGTGCACGACACGTTGCCTCGATAGGTTTCGGGCGTCGGGATGTAGGCCGGATCGGGATCTCCGTAGATCTCACTCGATGAATAGAAGAGGAAACCGGAGATCGGATGCCCCTCTTTGCCTTGTTTCACGGAGAGATCGAGTAGGTAGCGAAGCCCGTCGATGTTCGCGTCGATGCACTCGAGCGGATACTTTCGGTAGATCATCGGAGAGGCGATCCCGGCCGCATGGATGATGTAGTCGAGCTTGGGCAGATCGATCGGCTCGGACAAATCACTGACGATCAGCTCGACTTCCCCTGCGTCCGCCAGCTCTGTGAGCCAACGCGGCTTCCCGCGGAAAAAGCTGTCGAGAGCCAAGATTCGAATCTTGTCCTCGTCGGCTGCGCGCCGGTTCCAGTGAACGGCTCCGAGCACCAGGTAGTAACCCAAGAACCCTGCCGCACCCGTGATGAGCAGTGTCTTTCCGGCGATTTGTTTCAGCTCCTCGGAGAGCTCGCTGACGATGTGATCGAGGTCGGTGCGCAGCACCTCCTCGTAGGCCTCTCTTGATATCTTCACGTTTTCCTCGAGATCGAAGGGTAGTTCATGCTGACGCGAACAACCGCCACAGCTTAACACACCGAAATGACGCCGGCACAAAGCCCTCGAGCCGACTTCAGCCCAAGCGGACCTTCCGGGCGTAGAAGGCTTCGGCGAAGCGGCCCGGTGCGGCGCATTCGACCCCCCGAAGCCGCATGAGCCCGCGAAACGTGTCCCGGTCGAACCAGCTTCTGCCCGCCTGCGTCGGGAAGTGCTCGTAGAGGAGGTCGATCTTCCGGTCGCAGGTCGCTTCGTCGAGGGTCACGAAGACGTTTGGTTGGCCGAGGTCGCCGTCGTACTTGGGGATCTCGTACTCGAGCACGAGGTGGTGCCGAAACGTGTTCCACGTGAGCTCGGATATCACCCGATGGTCTTGGTGCCTGTCCTCGCCGTAGTGGGTCAAAATTACGTCCGGTGAAACCCTGCCCTTGAGCTCCTCGAACGACTCCTTGATGTCGAAAAAATCGCTCGGAAAGAAGCTGTCGCGAAAGGAATGGAGCTCGATGCGCTTGGCCCGGCTATGCCCGAGAAACGCCTCGGCGCTTCGCTGCGCCTCGAGCCGCCGATCGCCCCGCGCGGCAAACACCACCCAATGGACCTCGAGGTCTGGGTTCTGCTCGGTCCAGCGCAAAATGGTCCCTCCGCAGCCGATCTCGATGTCGTCTGCATGGGCGCCCAGACAAAGGACGGAACGAAAAGATGTTGGAGCGAGCTCGATCATGGTCGCGTTCGTTCCATGCTACTGAGGCCCCTGGGGCTCGGCAACAAAGCCTCTTGGGCGGCCACGCTCAGCGCTCCGTGCGTTGCCACTTGCGTTCACGCCGTCCGAGCAAGAACGCCGCGTAGAGAGGAACCTTCCACAGGACGTAGAGCGGTACCAGCAAGAGGTACCGGAAGGGGATCGTCTCCCGCCCATACCGCGCCCAGCTCACGGCCACGCCGACCGCGACGAGGCCCAACCCGGCCAGGGAGATCCAGCCCGGAGCTGCGCTTCCTCCGAGGAAGGCGAGCAGAACGCTCAACGCGGCGGTCAGCGCCAAGAGCCCGACGAGCAGCGCGAGGGGCGGGACCATCAGGTCGACGCCCATCGCGACCAGTCCCAGCCGTCCGCGTGTGATGCCCCGGCCGATCAGCCGTGGGCCGTAGCGAAAGAGCGTCGCAAGCTGACCGTGCTCCCACCGACGGCGCTGGGCCATCGCGGCTCGTCTTCCGCTCGGAAGCTCGCTCCGCACCCCTGCGTGGACGCACAACATCGGCTCGTATCCCAGCAACGCGAGCTCGATTCCGACGGCCAGGTCCTCGACCAAATTCGAGCCGAGGTCGGGGGCCGCGCGCAAGACGTCCCACGGAAACGCCATCCCCGTCCCCGTCAGCTGACAAGGGAGACCGAAGAAACGAAGACCGCGTGGGCGCGCCCGGTTGCGCACGAGCATCGCGAGCGCGGAGATCATGGACAGCGGCGATCGATCGACCGACTTGGATACGTAGTCGGCTTGCATGGGGCGGTGGCTTCGAAGCGCGGTTTCCACCAACGCGTCGATCGACCCGGGCGTGAGACGGCAGTCGGCGTCGACGATGATCACCACGTCCGGCGGATCGGACTGCAGATGATCGGTTCCGAATGCCAAGGCGTAGCCCTTTCCCCGATGGTCGGGCGCATGGCGCTCGATCACCTCCGCGCCGGCTTCGCGTGCGACGTGCGCGGTGTCGTCGGTGCAGTTGTCGGCGATGACGACGACCCGATCCCGTGGTTGCAACTGGGAGCGGACGTTTTCGATGGTCGGAGCGATGCCCTGACTCTCGTCGTGCGCGGGGATGAGAATGACGAGCGAAACCCCTTCGCGACGGGTAGGGCGCTCACCCTGGCGTAAAAAGGCGCCGAACGAGCACTCGAGCAAAAACACCAGCGACGGCAGGAGCAGGATCGATGCCACGATCGCCGTGAACAAGACGAGGAGCGTCATCATGACTCGTTCGCTCCCCGGTTGCGAAAGCCGTGGACGAGCGGCTCCGTCGCGGTCCTGGTGTCGTGCGCCGCCAACACGCGGCGTCGGCCTTCACGGCCCATCTCGGCCAAGCGTTCGGGCGGCGTTCGAAGCGCCTGCACCATTGCTTCGACCAGTCCATCCACCGATCCGGCCGGCACGAGCCATCCGCACGCGCCCGGTTCCACGAGCTCCGGAATGCCCGCGATGTAGGTCGAGATCACCGGCCGGCCTAGCGCCAGAGCTTCCATGATCACCACCGGCAAGCCCTCGGCGAAGCTCGGCAGCACGAACGCGCGAGCGCTGAGGAGGTAGTCGCGGACTTCTGCTCCGGAAGCCCACCCCGTGATGACGATTCTGTCTTCGAGCTGGTATCGACGGATGAGCGACTCGACCTCTTGCCTCATGTCGCCATCGCCGACCAGCACCAGCTCGAAAGGTTCGCCGAGGTCTCGAACCTTGGCGGCGGCCTCGACGAGCAGGAGCTGTCCTTTTTGCTCGCAGATTCGCCCCACGCAGACGAGGCGCCGAGTGTCGCCGATCGGGGTGACCGGTGACTCGATGTACGAGCGGTCGACTCCGCAGCGGACGACCTCGACCTTGGGCCAATGCTCGTGGGCGCACTGCCGATAGAGCTGGCTTCGGCCGAAGCTGCTCACGCCGGCGACGAAGCTGGCGCGTTCGATCTTCTCGGTCAGGCTCAGCTCCCAGGGCTTGTCGAACTCCTCGGGACCGTGGACCGTGAAGCTGTAGGAAGGCCCGCCCAACATTTGGCTCAGCAGTGCGACCGCTGCGGGATTGGTCCCGAAGTGGACGTGGACGTGATCGCATCCAGCCCGACGCATCAGGGCCATCGCGGTGCAGGCGGTCAGCAGGTAACCGACGTTCCGCACCAGGCCGCGTTCGGAGCGGAGCCCCATTCGGATGCTGGCCGAAAGTGCTTTCATGAACCGAATCGGGTGTCGCAACGCGGTCCACGCCGCCGTGAGAAGGAGCCGCGGGATGCCCTTCGACACGAGGACGGTGGTCCGCCCCTGCTCTTCGATGTCGTCGGGGTCGACGAGGCGAACGGGGGGCGGTCGAATCGAGAATCGCTCGACCTCGATGCCTTTTTCTTCGAGAGCGGCAATCTCACGACGGATGAAGGTGTGGCTCACGCTCGGGTATTGATTGGTCAGGTACGCTACTTTCATCGAACTCACGTGCGAGCCTGGTGATCGGCCAGGACTCCCTCATAGTAACGCTTCGTTTGGCGAGCGATCGTCACCGGTCCGAGACGACGAACGGCGTCTTGGGCGCCTTGCTCACCAAGCTTCGCGGCCAGCTCGGGTTGATCGAGCAGCACCGCGACTTGGTGCGCCAGATCGCCGGCGTCTTCGTTTTCGAACAACAGACCGTTCGCCCCGTGTTCGACGATCTCGGGAAGCCCGCCCGATCGGGCCGCCACCAGGGGGCAACCGAAGGCGAGAGCTTCCGATGCCACCATGCCGAAAACCTCGAAACGGGAGGCGACGATCGTCACGCGCGCCTTGCGGCGCCACTCCGGGATCCGGTTCGCAGGCATCTGGCCGAGGTAGTGAATTCGCGAACGAACGGAGCGGTCCGGCACGCGTTGGCTCAGGTATTCCTGCAGTCCCATGCTCGAGCCCCGGCCGTCTTCCAGTCCCCGGTCGGGGCCGATGAACACCAGCTCGAGGCCGGGACGGTCGGCCGCGAGTGCGGCAAATGCGTCGATGACCAGGTCCCCGCCTTTGTGCCGGTCGAAGCGACCGACGAACAGGACCGTATTCGGATCCGACCCGGCCAGCGTCCATCGCTTCCCCTCGTCGACCTCGGGTGCCGGGTTGGGGATGACCTCGCAATCGGGCAGCTCGAGCTGATACTCCCGCCGGACTCGATCCAGCAGATCCCTGGAGGGAGAGGTGATCGCCTTGGCGTTCGCGATGGCGTGCCCCTCGAGCGCGACGCGGCTGCGAAAAGCTTCATCTCGAGGGACGCCGACTGCGGCTCCGTTGAGGAACCAAGGTCCGTGCAATCGAACGACCACCGGAATGCGAGCACGCGATGCGACGTGGTCGGCGCTTCCGAAGGACTCTTCCATCTCGAGCAGATCGGGAGTGCGCGTGCGGTCCACGTGCCGAAGCCCGTTCGTGACGCTCGCAGCGACTCGACGAGTCACGATCTCGTGGGGTTTGAACCGCGCGAGCAGCCGGTATTCGATCTTGTCGACGAGCGGGAACCTCGGACGGCATTGCGAGAGATCGATGACGTCGCCGCCCGATTCGATGCCCTTCACCGAAGCGGCGAGCACCAGGCTGTCGACACCGATGGCCTCGAAACCCTTTTGAAGAAGCTCGACGTAGGTGACGATTCCATTTGCGAAGGCAGAAGGCGGCCACCCCGGGCTCAGCAGTGCGACTCTCATTGCAGCGCTCCTTCGATCAACCAGCCCAGGGCGGCAGCGACGCCCCAGATACCGAGCCCTCGCAGCTCGAAAACGGGCCGAAGCACGCGATTTTTGATGAGCCCCGTCCAGGTCACCAGCAGAACGGGCACCTCCGAGAAGGCCACCCACCACACGACCCCGTCGAGCCCCGCCAGATGCCACGTCACCGGAATGCCCGCGACGATCCACAGCGCTCTTCCGAAGCTTCGAGCGAAGGCGTAGTACGTCTTGCCGAGGGAAAACAACAAGGTCTCTCCCGGCGTCAAGAATGCGCTCATACCAACCTGAATGGCCAAAGCCTGGAGGATCCAGCCGGCGTCCTGGTAGCGTTGGTCGTAGAGCAGGTCGATGAGGACGTGCCCTGCCGTGAACAGCACCCCCGCCGCGGACAGGAATACGACGTCGGTCCAGAGCCGGACCCGGTAATACCTTTCCACCAGGGCGTCGCGATCGGATCGGGCGGTCTCGCTGAAGACCGGAAAGAGAACCGAGTGCGTCAGCCCGATCTGCAAGTTGGTGAGCGCCTCGGTAAACCGGGTTGCGACCGAGTAGACGCCGAGCATCGTGATGCTGAGGTAGTACCCCAACAGGAGTCGGTCGCCCTGCACGGCGACGAACGTGAACATCGAGCTCAAAAAGATCCAAAAGCCGAACCGATAGACCTCTCGGGCCGCGTGGCGATCCCAGTGCAAACGATGCGCAAAACGCGGCAGATACACGTGGCTGAGCGCGGCTTTGGCGGCGATGCCCGCGAGGCTGCCTCCGACCAACGCCCAAACCGTCGGGCTCAGCAACGCCCATATGACCATGACGACGATGGTCACTGCTTGTCCGATGATCTCGAGTCGAATGACCGGTCCGAGCTCGAGCTTGCGTTGTTGGGTATGGAGGGCGGTGGATTCGAACCCTTGAATGAACGACCCCAACCCGGCGACCGACAAGAGGGCAGTCAGCTCGGGTTGGTCGTAGATCTGGGCGACCGGCCAGGCCAAGAGCGCGGCGCCGACGGCGATGACCGCACCTCGAATGATCTGAATCGTCCAGGCGGTCCGTAAGAACTCCGGCTGTTCGCCCTCTTTGTTGTAGACGATACTCGGGCCGATCCCGAGATCGGAGAACATCACCAAGCCGTAGATGAACACACCCACGATGGCGGTGAGACCAAACGCCTCGGGAAACAGCAGCCGCGCCAGGATGATGTTGCTGAGCAACCGCAGTCCTTGGCCGAGCAGCCGTCCGAGCACTGCCCACGAAGCCGATCGCAGCGCCATGGCCTTGAGCGAGCGTTTGGGAGCGTCTTCGTTTGAAGCAGGCTGCGAACTCATGTTGGACCGGTAGGGCAGACTGCAGGGCGCGTCCCGGCCGTTCCCCTTCTCGTGCCGCTCAGCGACGCCGCGCGTGGCTTCAACCTAGTAAGCCGGCAAACCGCATTCAAGGCAAGATTACGGTCAGGCTGTGATCAGGCACGACACCCGGATCTCGCCGAAAAGCTGAAAGGTTGTGCGGTTCTCTGCGCATCTGTCCAGCACCGAGGGGAGATGGTCCTCTGTAAAGGATTGTCGCGTTCGGTAAAACAGCTGCAGCCAGCTTTGCCTGCCAAAAGTTCATCCCTAAAGCTTAAGTCCAGATGGCTGGGGGGAGATTGTCTGTGCTGCGCATCACTCTTTTGTGTGTGTCGGTTTTCGCCTGGGGATGCAATGGCGTGATCGGAAGCTCGCCCCATGGCGATGCGCGCGACGGCGCACCGCCTTCCGACGGGCCTTCGAGCAGCGCCGTCAGCTCGCTCTTCGAATGCAATCGGCCAAGCCCGGAGCCATCGCCCGCTCGCCTCGTTCGTTTGAGCGGCTCGCAATACGCGCGTGCGGTCGACGTTCTGCGCAGGGGCCGCTCCGGCAATGCAAACCGCGATCGCAGCGGCGATCCGAACGCGAGCCCTTTCGCGGTGCCCAACAGCGCCGATCGCTTTTCCAACTTGGCCAGCTCGTACTTCATCGGCGAAGCCGAGACCACGAGCGTGCTCGACCTGGCATCGGCCAAGGCTGGTGACGTCACCAACGAGCTCGTCAACGGGGCGCTGCCCTGTCTCGCCGGGGGGCTCGACGAGGAGTGTGCCCGCACGTTGGTCGCACAAAAAGGAGCCCTCTTGTTCGGGCACGAGCTGACCGACGACGAGATCGATTCGTATGTCAGCCTCGCAACCGATCCTCGTGTCTCCGCCCTCGGCACCGAGGCCGCAGTCACGACCGTCATCGAGGCGCTGCTCAGCTCGCCGAGCTTCCTCTTCCGGAGCGAGCTGGGCGAACCGAACGGCGATGGCACCTTTCAGCTCACCGCCTTCGAAATCGCGTCGGCCATTTCGTACACGCTGACGGACGGGCCGCCGGATGCAGAGCTTTGGAGCGCAGCCGTCGACGGACGCTTGACCAACCTGGCTGAGATCGAGGCGCAGGTCTGGCGCTTGCTGAACCCGGTCGATCAGAGCGGGGCGTTGGAGCGATTCGTCCGCGAGTATTTCCAGTACAACCGCGTCACCAGCGTGGCGAAGGACCCTGGCGAATATCCCTTCCACGACCCGCGCGCGCTGGAGGACGACACGGCGCTTTTCGTGAGAGAGGCACTGAGAGAGTCCGAAGGGGGCTCGCTCCTGGAAACGCTGCTCACCGCCGATTGGGGCGTCGTTCGTGGCTCCACGGCCGAGTCCTACAACCTTTCGGGCGTTCCCGGAGACGGCTCGCCCGTGCTCGTCGATTTCGACTCGGGCAAGCGCGCCGGCATCATGACCCAGCCGAGCTGGCTCGCCGGGTTTTCCAAGGTCGACCACAACGAGCCGATCCGACGGGGGAAGTTCATCCGCGAAAGCCTGCTGTGCGGCAGCATTCCGGCCATCGACATCACCATGGTTTCGCCTCTGGTCATCAGCGAGGACATGACCATGCGCGAGTCGCTCCAACAGCATCAGACCGACCCGAGCTGCGCCGGTTGCCACCAACTGATGGATCCGTTGGGCTTGGCCTTTGCCGAGTTCGATCACGTCGGCCGCGAGCGCGACATGGAAGCGGGTCGCCCTGTGGACGCGACCGGCGAGCTGACCGGCTCGGGCAATCAGGATGGTGAATTCGAAGGCGCCGCCGAGCTCATGTCGAAGCTGGCCGCTTCGGAGGCCGTGCGGCGGTGCTTCGTCGCGCATGCCTACGAGTTCTTCCGGGGCGCTCGTCGCACGAGCGCGGACGGCTGCGCGCTGACCGAGGCCGACGAGGCGCTTCAAGCGGCCAACGGAGACATCGTGACCTTGATCAGCAGCTTTTTCACATCCGATGAGTTTCTCACTCGCGTTCCAGCGGAGGCGCAGTAATGGCGATGAATCGTCGAGATCTTCTGAGAACGTTGGGCCTGGGGGCCGGCGCGGCGTTTTTGTCGCCCTGGGTCGATCGAACCCTTTCGCATGCGCTCGGGCAGTCGGTCGCTCCTCGTCGGCGGGTCATCATCTGCTCGGTGGTTGGATTCGAGCCGTCGAGGTTCGTGCCCCAAGAAGTCACCACCGGCCGGACTCAGGGGGAGGACAGGCCTCTACCCCCGGCGGTCGACCCGATTTCCAACTTCACGTGGCCTTCGATGTTCGCTCCCATCGCGGACTTGCGTCAGCACACCCTGCTGATCGACGGGCTCACGAATCCGGTCACCGGAAGTGACGTCCATCACGGGTCGGGTTTCGGTGCGCTGACCTGTCGGCAGCCGCAGGGGGAGCCGAGCCTTCTTGCGCCTCCACGCGGTGTCTCGATCGACCAGTACCTGGCGCAGACGCTGAGCGCGAACGCTCCGAAGTCCTCGCTACTTTTCGGGACCTCGTACGATTCGTTCGCCAAGGGGCGCGTTCGGGAAACCTCGGCGTTCTCCGCCGGCACGGGACAGTCTCTGTCGCATGCCACCAAGGCGAGCGCCCTCTACAGCGAGATCGTGAGCGTGGCCTCGTCCGATGGCTCGGGCGATGCGATGGAGGCGGGTCGACGCCAAGCGTTGCGAGACGTTCTGAGCAGTGATTTTTCCCGTCTTCGGCAGCGGCTCGCGGGCCCGGAGAGGGAGCGCCTCGACGTCTACGAAACGGCGATCGCCGAGTTCGACCGCCGCTACGAGCTCCGGGAAAACGTGTCCTGTGGAACCCCGCCGAGCGGACAGGACAACACCGAAAATTCGCGCATGGAATCGATGATGGAGATGGCCACGCTGGCGCTCGAGTGCGGCTTGACCAACGTCGTCGGGATGGCGGTCGGCACCGCGAACAGCCACGACGAGCATTTCCCGCGTTACGAGGGCATCGGCACCGTCCCCGTTCACGAGTACAATTCGGTCTACGGCGACCTGACGGACAAAGTCCATCACTTTCACTGGGGTTTGCTGCGCAACATGATCGAATCGCTCGACCAGTCCGGTCACCCCGACGACGAGACGATCATCGTCTACATGACCCCGCGTGGGATGAGCAACTACAGCGCCCACCACGGACAGAACACGCGCATCCCGCTCATGATGTTCGCCAAATCACCGAACATCCAGCTCGGCGGCCGCTTCCTTCGTTATCCGCCTCACGAGCGCAGCCTGGCCGAGTTCTTCCGAAGCCTGGCGCAGGTCGTGGGGGTCTGCCCCGACGGCTTCGCCACGGGCGACTCCGTCGTCGGCCCGGTGCGAGGCCTGCTCGACGAAGTGGTCGGAAGCACGCAATCCGCTTGCGGCTGAGGCGGATCCCGGCATTTGCCTACGGGTATTTCGAGGCGCTAGAGTGATCGGCGCATGACACACCCCCTCGTCCGGCCTTTTGATCGCGAGGCGCTTCGCCGGCAGTTTCAAGAGGCCAAGCCGTTTCCCCACATCGCCATCGACGACTTCCTCGATCCTGCATTCGCACGCGAGGTCGCGGCGTCGTACCCAACCTACTCGGAGGCGCGAACGCGAGGTTTCGAATTCAGCGCCCTCAACGAGAAGAAGAAAATCCAGATCACCGACGTCTCGAAGTTCCCCGATCCGGTCAAGAAGCTGAACGAGCTCTTGGCCTCACCGGAGCTCATCGCAGATCTCGAATACATCACCGGCATCGACAATCTGCTCGCCGACGCATCGCTCGAGGGGGGCGGCATGCATCTGACCGGCCCACGTGGCCGTTTGGACGTGCATGTCGACTTCAACTACGTCGAATCGAAGGATTGGCACCGCCGGCTCAACATCCTCGTCTACCTCAACGAGGACTGGAAAGACGAGTGGGGCGGTGGAGTCGAGATCTGGGACAAGGACGTGAAGGTGTGTGCGGGCTCCTTCAAGCCCGTCTTGAACCGATGCGTGCTTTTCGCGACGAGCGAGATCAGCTTTCACGGTGTGGAGCCGGTGACGTGTCCTCCGGATCGGCATCGAATTTCCTTTGCCGCCTACTATTACACCAAGGAAGCACCCGCCCACTGGGACGGGACCAAGCACACCACGGTCTTCAAGGCGCGTCCGTACGAGCGTCTCCGAGGGCACGTGCTCATGCCCTTCCAGACGGCGCGCAGGCAGCTGATCCCGAGCGCAAAGAGAGCCGTCAAGAAGCTGATCGGCCGCGAGTGAGGCGACCTTTGCAGGCCATTTCGGGCTGGTACGCCTCGTATCAAAACGACCTTGGGTCGGCCCGATTCCAGTGGCGTTGCAGCCATGACGGCGCCTTCCCCTCGAGCAATTGGCCAGGCTCGACGAAATCGTAGAGCTCGTCGAGGCACTTGGCCGTCGTCGGGCTGATTCGCTCCCAGATGTGAGACGGCGTGAATTCGGACGGGTGCTTCAGTCCGGCGGCGGCGGTGAACTCGGCCAGCGATTGCAGCGTGTGGCGATGGAACCGGAAAGCACGCTGCGCTTTGCGCTCGACCACGAGCGCGCGATAGAGCTTTGGGTCCTGGGTGCAGACGCCGACCGGGCATTGATTCGTGTGGCAAATCTGCGCCTGGATGCAGCCGACGGCGAACATGAACGGACGCGCGGCATTGCACCAATCTGCACCCATGGCCATCGCGGAAGCGATGTCGAATGCGCTCAGCCGCTTGCCACTCGCTGCCAGGAGGGTTCGATCGCGGAGCCCACAACCCACCAGAACGGCGTTGGCAAACAGAAGGCCCTCTCGCAGCGGCGTGCCCAAACGGTCGGAAAACTCGGCGGGAGCTGCACCCGTTCCGCCTTCAGCCCCATCGATCGTGATGAAATCAGGGAGCAGGTTCGTCTCGAGCATCGCTTTGCACACCGAGAGCAGCTCCATCGGATCGCCGATGCACAGCTTGAAGCCGACGGGCTTTCCTCCACTGAGCGCTCGAAGACGGCTCACGAACTCGAGCAATTCGAAGGGGGTCGTGAATGCGGTATGCGCTCGGGGCGAGACGCAATCCCGCCCTTCGGGCACACCACGTGCGTTCGCGATCTCCTTGCTCACCTTGGCGGCTGGAAGAATGCCGCCGTGACCGGGCTTGGCTCCCTGCGAGAGCTTGATCTCGATCATCTTGACTTGGTCGCTTCGTGCGGTTTCGCGAAAGCGCTCTGAATCGAAGTGCCCGTCTTCGGTGCGGCATCCGAAATATCCCGTGCCGAGCTGAAAGATCAGGTCTCCGCCAGGCTCCCGATGGTAGCGGCTCAGGCCGCCCTCCCCCGTGTTGTGAGCAAAACGACCCATTTTTGCGCCCGCGTTGAGCGCGAGAATTGCGTTCGGGCTGAGCGCACCAAAGCTCATCGCCGAGACGTTCAGGATCGATGCCGAATAGGGCTTGTCGCAACGCTCGGTTCCGACGTCAACCCGCATGGTTTGGGCCGGGTCCTCGATGATGGCACTCGGCCGGATCGAATGATTGATCCACTGGTAGCCCGGTCGGTAGAGGTGGAGCTCGGTGCCGAAGGGCTTCTTGTCGCTCACGCCCTCTGCGCGCTCGTACGCCAGCGATCGCTGCTCGCGGTTGAAAGGGCGACCGTCGGTGTTGCTCTCGACGAAGTATTGGTGGAGCTCCGGACCGATGTCTTCGAGCGCAAAGCGAAGATGGCCCAAAATCGGATAGTTTCTGAGAACGCTGTGTTTGCGTTGAAAGAAGTCGTAGACGCCCAGCGCAAGCAGGGGCCCAAACAAAATCAGCGCGTACCAGAATGCCGGATCGACGAGCCCCAAGACGGTGAACGTCAGCGCAGCGATTGCCAAACCGGGGAGCACGTATCGGCGTATCTGATGAATCATGGGCGGGCCAACCGAGTGAAAGGCTCGATGAGCGGGCTGAGATCCCGTGCGTGACCAGGGGATCTCAGCGATTTCTCACTCGCCCAGAGGCTCGAATTTGAACTTCTGACCGCCACCGGCGGCCTCGGCCATCGCACCCTTCAAGGGCAGCACCATGATGGCGACTCCATCTTTGTACTTGGCTGCGGCCGCGGCGCCCTTCTTGCCGCCGATGGCCGTGGCCGCGGCCGCACCTTCGAACCGGCTCGTCTTGAAGCGCTCGAGGGCTTTCTTGTTTTTGAACAGAACCACTTCGGCGTAGGTCTGGCCTCCCACCTGCGCACCGACAGTGGTCTGGGTGAGCTTCGCGTGACCGATCAGCTTGCCCTGGGCATAAACCTCGCCCTTTCCATGAGCGGCGCCGACGATGAAACCGCCTTTGCCGACCTCTGGGAAGATCGCGTAGCCGTAGGCCTTCTGGAGGGCCGCGTCGAAGGTGTCGTCTTGCGCCTGCCACTTCTTCTTGATGTCTTGCACCTGCTGGTGGAGCTCGTCTTTGTCTTTTGCGCCGCCTTCGTCGGCTGCAGCCGCGCTCAGCCCGAGCAAGAGAGTCGCCGTGATGATGCCGAGAGTCGAAAACTTCATGAAAACCTCCTCCCCGCGAGAGGCTTAGGACGAAGAGGCTCAAACGCAACCGAAGGGGTCTTTGCGGAGCTGCCGAATGCGAGCCACAAGCACGAGGCGAGATCTCGTCGCGACTTCCATCCGAGCCGCGGCCTCGAGCCCATGAGCCGCAGTCGAAACGCAACCGCCTCTCCTCCAGACCCTCACGGCAGGCGGCTCGCCGTTCTGTCTTTTGCCGCCATCGGCGTCGTCTACGGCGACATCGGCACCAGCCCACTCTATGCCATCCGCGAATGCTTCCACGGCGAGTACGGAATCGCTCCCACGCGTCCGAACATCGTCGGGGTGCTTTCCCTGATGTTCTGGGCCCTGATCCTCGTCGTCAGCATCAAGTATCTCGGGTTCATCCTGCGAGCCGACAACCGCGGTGAAGGCGGAGTCATCGCGCTGACCGCGCAGCTCGAGGACTCGGCCGGCCACGGCCGGGCGAGGCGGTTCTTGATCGCGATTGGGCTGTTTGCGGCCGCCTTGCTCTACGGGGACGGGATGATCACGCCAGCGATTTCCGTCGTAAGCGCCATCGAGGGGGTCGGCATCGCTTTCCCGGAGCTCGACCACTGGGTCGTGCCCATCGCGCTCGTAGTCCTGATCGTGTTGTTTTCCGTCCAAAGGCTGGGGACTCGCGGAGTCGGCACGCTCTTCGGTCCGATCATGACCGTGTGGTTTCTCGTCATCGCCACTCTCGGCATCGTGAACCTCGTGGCCGCCCCCCAGGTGCTCGTCGCGGTCGTGCCCACACACGCCTTCGACTTCTTGAGGCGAAACTCGATGGCGGGCTTTTTGGTGCTCGGGGCGGTCTTTCTGGTCGTCACCGGAGCAGAGGCCTTGTTTGCCGACATGGGCCACTTCGGTCGGCGGCCCATTCGACTGCCTTGGTACGGGTTCGTTCTCCCCGCGTTGCTCTGCAACTACTTCGGCCAGGCCGCGGTGCTTTACCACCATCCGGAAGTGGTCGAGCATCCTTTTTACGCGCTCGTACCGGGGTGGGCCACGATTCCTCTCATCGTGCTCGCCACGGCGGCGACGGTCATCGCATCCCAAGCCGTCATCTCGGGAGCGTTCTCCCTGACCAGGCAGGCGATTCAGATGGGTTACCTGCCGAGAATGAACATCATCCATACCTCGGAGAGTGAGATCGGGCAGATCTACATACCCCAGATCAATTGGATTCTGCTGATCGCCGTCGTGGCCTTGGTCCTCGGATTTCAAAGCTCCAGCCAGCTTGCCGCCGCCTACGGGGTGGCGGTGACGGCCACCATGGTCATCACGAGCATTCTGTTTTTCGCCGTGGCGCGACGCCGATGGGGGTGGCCTCTGGCGTTTCTAATTCCGCTGACGGTGCTGTTTCTCGTGGTCGACCTCGCCTTCTTTGCAGCCAACGCGAGCAAGATCACGCATGGAGCATGGTTTCCCTTGGTGATCGGGGCCGCCGTCTTTGGAGTCATGACCACTTGGCGGAAGGGCCGTCAGCTTCTTGCCGACAAGCTCTATGGCGGGACTCCGCCCATCGATCAGTTCATTAGGGGCGTTCGGGAGCACGCCCCGACGCGCATCCCCGGCAAAGCGGTGTACATGGCAAGCCGTCCTCTCGGCGTGCCGCCCGCATTGGTCATCAACCTCGAGCACAACGAGGCGCTGCACTCCGAGGTCGCGGTGTTGAACATCCAGACCCGGCATGTTCCTCGGGTCGACCGAAAGGACAAGGTTCAGGTCTATCCGCTCGGCGACGGCTTTTGGGGAGTTTCGGCTCAATATGGCTTCATGGAGGAGCCCAACGTCCCCTACGCACTGGCGCTTGCACGGGAGGAGGGTCTTCCTTTCGATCTCGAAGACGTCGTATTCTTTTTGGGTCGAGAGAGCATCGTGCCCGATCGGCGCCCTGCCATGTCCATTTGGCGGGAAACCTTGTTCGGGTTCCTGTCGCGCAACGCGATGGACGCGACCCGCTTCTTCAAGATACCCCCTGACCAGGTCGTCGAGATCGGCGCCCGGGTCGAGCTTTGAACGGGAAATCCGAGGTCCCCGCCTACCCGCCCCTTGCCAAGTGGCCGGCCCGGTGACAGACATCCGGGGTGCTCACAGGCCGCCTGGCGCGCGCATCCTCGACAATTGCCATTCTGTCGTCGCTGACCGCGTGTGCTTCTTCCACCGCGGACATGTCGCAGCCTTGTTCGCCCTACGACGTGGCGCCGTACGACGTCGAGTACACCACCAAGGAAGCACGCGTCGAGGTGAAGTGGCACGACGAGTGGGTTTCTCGCTTCGGCAAGAACCTTCCGGAGCCGCTCCCGCCGGTGGCCGACTGGCAACATCCGATTCTGTCGGGTCGGTACGCCGGGACCATGCACGAGGACAGCGCCGCGACCGACGTGAGCACATTCGGAGGGCCGACACCCAATGACCCTCGAGTCGAGTACTTTCACATTCTCGAAAAGAAGAACCGGTTTTCCGGGATGGCGCCTCTCTACGAGTTTCTCGACGACAAGACGGTCGTGACCATCGCCTTCGGTCGCGACGCCGCGACGCTCTTGGTTCTCGACGTTTCAGGCGACCCCGAAGTGCTCGATCAAATGGATTTGCCGGGCAAGGGCTACGGCTTGCTCGAGCTCGCCAAGTCTTCGAACCGCAAGAAGGTGTTTCGCGACACGTCCGGTGGCGCTTACTCGTATCTCGACAAGAACGGCGTGATGCACGTTCCGGGTCACGACAACACGATCATCCAAATCCCGATTCGCAATCGCCGCATCGTTCGCGATCAGGTGACCCACGTGAACCTGAGCCACGAAATCGCCGAAGGCAGCATCGTGCACTCGCACATGAAGGCGCACGCGGATGAGGGCGTAAACCGGCTGACGTCGATCATGCCCGACGCCGAAGGCCGGATCTGGTTCACGTCGAAGTACGGTGTGGTCGGGGTCTTCGACCCGGGCGACACGCACGCAGGGGGTAGCTGCCCCCGGGTGTACGCGACATCGATCCTGCTGTTTGCGGCGCGCGAAAAGATCCACGAGCTCTTCGAGCCGCTGCCCGCGGGCGCGGAAACGGTGATTTCCCACCTCGAGCAAGCCGCCGAAGAAGAGAACATCGACGAATTCCCCGAGGTGCAACGAGAGTTTCGAAACCTCTTTTTGCCCGACGATTCGAGCTTTGCCGAGCAGATCCAGAACTCCTTTTCCGTCGGTCGCGATGGAGTGTACATCGTCACCAACGTCGCTCTCTACAAGCTTCGGTTCAACGACGCGACCAAGAAGATCGAGCTCGATCCCAAGTGGAGGCCGAGCTACGCGAAGGGCGATCTCATCTACGACAACGATCACCAGATCAAGCCCGGCCATCTCAACGATGGAAGCGGAACCACTCCGACCCTCGTGCTCGACGATCACGTGGTCATCGTCGACAACGCCCCCGGTCAGGTGAATCTCCTCGCGTTCCGGCAGAGCGACGGGACGTTGGTCAGCAAGATTCCGCTATTCGAGACGGGACAGGCGGCCGTGGAGAACTCGGTAGTGGCATACGGGCATCATCTGATCGTCGGAAACACCTACGGGTATGTGGACCCATTCCGCGACAACGAGACCTCCGGAGGGATCGCTCGATTCGACTTCGACGAGGCCCGGGGCACGTACGTACCGGTCCGAGGCTGGCCCGCTGCCGGGCATCTCGATGCGAAGACCGCGACGCCCAAGCTGTCCCTCGAGCACGGCCTGATCTACGTGTATCACCGCGATGAGCCCGAAGAGGGGCATCGCGATTGGCAGCTCACCGCGATCGACTTTCGGACCGGGTGGAGAGTGTTCACGATCAAGGGCTACTTCGAGGAGGGCGAGTTCGGCGACAACGTCTCGCGCATCTTGAGGAAGCATTCGCTCGGGACGTTTCGCTACGACCGAAAGGTGTTCAACAACATCTGGGCGACGTTCACGTTCGGCCCCAAGAACAGCCTCTTCATCGGCGCCTACCGTGGCTTCATCCGGTTTTCCTCGGATCCGGGTTCTGGGGAAGCGATGAGCGCCCGCTAGAAGATGCGCGCACCAAAGGCGAGCAGGCCTGCGAAGTAGGGCGGGTCGACCAGCCAGCTCGTGGGAAACCCGTAACTGAGGCGAACGTTCACCTGGTAGCGTCCGGTGGGCCCGAAGCGAAGGTCCCCGTGAAGCGAAAGCCCGCCCGCTCCACCGTAGGTATCGAGGGAGCCCACCCGGTTCACGTCGTTGAATACCCCTCCTCCCAGCAACAGACCGAATTCGTGTGGCGAGCTCTCCTTGGCTCGCAAGTGCAGACCGAGCTGGGCCGCGAGCAGGCGCTCCGAGATCAGCCCCGTCCAGGGAAGCCCCGGTACCGGAATCACGTAGGGATTGACGCCGCCGATTCGCCGGCGCGTGATGTCGTCTTGCCGCCAGCCGTAGTTTCCCCACTGGTCGAGCTGAAGGCGGACGAGCGAGCCGACGCGCCAGCCTCCGCGAAGCCACTGGCTGACGTGGTAGATGACCTTTCCCGGATCGTTGCGGCCGTCGTCGAGACCCCAGGTCCGCACGTCCGAGCGAACGTCCAGACCGCCCGTGATCCCCACGGCGATGCCCTCGATGCGCGGGAAAATGCGATGCGCCTCCCACTCGTAGGCCGGCACGTCGATCTTCCAGTAATTGTAGCCGATGCGCGGCTCGAAGACCCAGGTATCGAGCGGGAGCACGTAGGCGTCCGAGGTGCTGCCCCGAGGCCCGAACCACCAGCGTCTCGCCGATGCGATGACCTCCAGGGTTTGATGCTTGCCCGGGTACCATTGAAGCTTGGTGTCGACGAGAACGTAGCTCGCCTTGAAACCGAATTCGCTGATGCGCAGCCCGTTTTGAAAGTAATCGTTGAGGAGCTGGGAGATCACCGCTTCGCCCTCCACGAAGCCGAAGAAAGCGAGCTTTCCATCGGCAAAGGACAAACGCTCGATGCCCGCGTGAAGCTTGGTGGTGTTGTAGAAGAGCCGCAGGTCGCCGCCGCCAACGATGCCTTTCCCGGTGCTGTCGAAGGACGCCCATCCGTGCCCGGTCAGCTCCGGGGTGAAGTTGAGCTCGCCGCCTCCGAGCGCGGCCGCGTGCCAGTGCTCCGGCTCGGCCCGGGCTGGTGCGGCCCCCATCATGAGAGCAAGCACCGCAACTCCGGCCATCAGAAAGGTTCGTGAACCGACCACGCGACCGACGATACCAGCCTCCGCGCCGGGGTCGACCCTCGGTTCCGGGGCGATCGATTGCCGCAAAGCCGCAGGAACGTCCCCACGCCTGTCGCCTTGGACACGGTCGCAGGCCTGGCCACCTGACACGGGAAGCACTAGGAACGAGGCACATGCCGGAGCCAGCGTTTCCGAGCCGGTATTGCCATCGCGAGCGCGCGCGTCTTCTGTTCGGCCCAGACGCCGATCGGTATGCGTTGCTCTACTGGGAAAGCGACCCCGTCGCCGACGCGCTGGCCGAGGCGCTCGATTCGGGCGGACCCCGGGCCAGGGCTGCCTTCGAGCGCCGGCTGCGTTTCGGGAAGACAGGTTCCCCGGATCTCGGTCCCGAGATGGCGCAGTTCTTCGAAAGGGCCGAAGCGATACCCCGCTGGGTC
The DNA here is from genome assembly GCA_964495565.1 of uncultured Sandaracinaceae bacterium. GTDB lineage: Bacteria > Myxococcota_A > Polyangia > Polyangiales > Houyiibacteriaceae > SG8-38. Next base: position 42,463 of record CAZBWQ010000004.1, read on the forward strand.
GATTTCGAGGAGCTCGATTTCGGCGCTCGTGCGTACCAGCGTTTCGGCGTGATGGGCATGATGGTCCTGAGCGCTTGGTCGCTCATCAACGGGTACCACTCGAGTGCGGCGGTCAAGCCTCTCGCGTTCACCGGGCAGCTCCGGCACAACGCACAGAGGCGTCTCGCCGAAACCGCGCGTTTCGTGAGCGAAGCCGCGCAGGTGGGTGGCTTGCGGCGCCACCGGCCGGGTTGGGAAATCTCGCTCCGTGTGAGTCTCATTCACTCCCACGTTCGCAGAGCGTGTCTCGACTCGACCGAGTGGCGCAGCTCGCAGTGGGGTCTGCCGATCAACCAGGCTGACATGTTCGGCACTCTTCTCGAGTTTTCGCTCCTCGTGATGGATGGCGTGCAGCGTTTGGGATTCGTGGTGACGGCCAAGGAGCGTCGCGCCATTCTGGCTCTCTGGCGCTACTGCGGGCATTTGAGCGGTGTCGACCCATGGCTTCTCGAGCAGCTCGCAGACGAGCAAAAGACGCGCCGGATCGCAGAGCTGATCCGCTTGATCCAGCCCGGGCCGGACGAGGATTCGTTGGTGCTCACCCGTCAGCTTCTGAAAGTTCCAGGAAGCGACCCCCGAAACAAAACGCCCTCGCCGGTTGCTTTGGTCGTCAGCCGTTTTCACAACGGGTTGGCTCGCGCGCTGAACGGCCACGAGATCGCGGACGATCTCGGCATCCCCGACGATCTGTGGCAATACTCGGTCTATCCCGTGCGGGCGTTCCTCGGCCCCCTGGAAGCGCTTCGACGCACCATCCCGGGCGCGACGCGCTTTTCGTCGTATTTGGGAAATCGGGTCGTTCGGAGAGACCTCTCCCGAATGCTCGCAGGCAAAGAGCCCACGTTTTCGCCATCGTGAGAGCGACACGGGCTCACCGGGTCGTCTTCGACTCGATGAGCTCTTCGGCGAGCGCGAAGATCCGCTCTCTCTTCGTGGCGCCCATCCGATCGAGCGCGCCCACCATCATCTTCGTCCGTGGGTTGCGCTCGAAGAAGTCTCGGTGCGCGTCCACGAAAGACCAGTAGAGCCCATCGACGACGTCGCACCACGGACCCTTCGGGTAGTCGCTCATCTTTCGCCAGTAGTTCGAGCCGCACACGTACGGCTTCGTGGTGAAGGCGCCGCCTTCGCTGAACAAGGCCATGCCGTACAGGTTGGGCGCCATGACCCAATCGGCCGAGTCTGCGTACATCTCCATGAACCAACGATACGCTGAACGCGGCTCGATCCGGCAGAGCACCATCGCGTTGCCCAAGACCATGAGCCGCTCGATGTGGTGGTTGTAGGCCCTCCCCGACGCGCGCCGGATCGCATCGTCGAGTGGCGGAATCCCCGTGGTCCCCTGGTACCAGTCGCCGGTCAGGCGCCGGTCGTGATTCCAGAAATTCTGCTTCCAATGGGAGGCAGGGAGGGTGTGCCACATTCCGCGGATGAACTCGCGCCAGCCGATGACCTGCCTCACGAATCCTTCGAGCGAGTTGAGGGGCACCGACGATTCGCTCGCATGGTGCAGCGCTGCTTCGAGCACGCGGTCGGGCGTCAGCAGGCCCACGTTCAGCAGCGGGCTCGAGACCGAGTGGAAAATCGTCGCGTGCTCGCTGCTGAGGGCGTCCTCGTAGTCTCCGAAGCACGCGAAGCGCTCTTGCAGGAACGACGAAAGTGCCGCCTCTGCCTGAGCCTCCGTGGTCGGGAGCCAAAACTCGCCAGCCTCGCCGGGATGCTCGGGAAACTTCGCGTCGACCATCCTCGTCACCGACCGGGTATGCTCCGTCCATGACGGCCGATAAAGCGGGGGCGGCTCCAGGTCTCGTGGCAGCTTCTTGCGGTTCTCGGCATCGAAGCTCCACTTTCCACCGGTGGGTTTTCCTTCCTCGTCGAGCAACACGTTCAGCCGCGTGCGTTGCCATCGATAGAAATCCGCCATCGAGAGCCGGTCGTTTCTCTCGACGAAGTCCGCGAAGTCGCGATTCGTGGTCAGGAACTTGGGGCTTTCGTGGGCGAGGCGCTTGGCCCCGTGCTGCGCGCAAAGGCGGTCGAGCCGTTGCGTCATTTGGAACGATTCCGTCTCGAAATGCACGAGCTCCCGGTACGATTGACCCGAGAGATGCTCCGAGAGCATCGAGGTGAACGACCGACCCTCGTTCTTCTCGAGGCTGCGGTAATGAACCTCGAAACCTTCTTCGCGTAGCTCGTCCGCCTTCGAGCGCATGGCGCTGAGCACCAGAACGAGCTTGTGCCGATGGTAGCGGTAGCGACGGCACATCACGTCGGATTCGGCCATGAAGATCGCATCGGGTCGAAGTCGCCCGATGCGATCTTTGGAAAAGAGCTGATCGCCGAACAAGACGAGCAATCGCGCGGCGGTGCCGCTCACTCCGGGCGCTCCATCGCCCGCTGCTCGTCTTCTCGTCCACGCACGACGCGCTTTCCCGCGAGCGGTCCCCTGTACTCGGTGACGACGGTGCATTGTCCTTCGTGGCCGTCTCTTTCGAAGTAGATGACGACCCAGTCGCGGACTTTGCCGAGCTCGTGTGCCCGATCGGTGTTCGAGAACAGGGTGGTGAAGTGCCAGCCGTCTTCGTAGCTGTGCATGATCGGAAGCCACGCCGCTCCGTCCGGGTTGTTCCGTCTCGGTGCGATTCGTGGGAGCTCGTCGGTTTCGGCTCTCTCGCGATACTCGCGATCGATCTTCAAGAGCAGCGCGAGTGGAGGCTCTTCATCGGCTTGGGACGGGCCGCTCACGGAGGCCCCGGCCTTCTGAAGCTCCTCGAATCGCCGCGCGCGTCCGCGGGCCGATCGCGCCAACATCGAGGCGAGAATCTCGCGAATCGCTTCGAGTCGTCGAGGCCCGAACCCAGCGACTTGGTCGAGCCGGCCGTCGTGCGCCGCGACCTCGAGCGCTTCGAGCGTATCGATGTCGAGCTCTCGATGAATGCGCTCCGCGAGCTCCTCGCCGATCCCAGGGACGGTCTTGAAAAGCTCGACCGGAGAAAGGCGCCCCTCCAGTCTTTCGAGCAAACGCAGTCGCCCCGTATGCGCGATCTCCTCGATGGCGCCGGAGAGGCTCGATCCGATCTGCGGCAAAGAGTCCAGCGCGCCTCGCCCCCCGGTGAGGGCGAGCTCCTGAATGCTCGAAGGATGTCGGCGAATCACCGCAGCCCCCGCCCGGTAGGCGTCGATCCGATAGATGTTGGCGTGTTGTGCTTCGAGGCGATCCGCGACCTGCTCGAGAATGTCGGCGATTTCGTCGTTGCTGATCGGTGGCGGCCCAGAACCCATGGGGTTGGACCAATTCAATCATGCTTTGATGGGTCTTTCGAGCCGAAACTCTTACCGGGGCACGAGCCGCAGAGGCAGATTGTCGAGCGGCTTGGTGAACGGAAAATGCTGCAGCTTGGCCGGGAAGTATCCCTCTTGGGCAAACTCGATTTCGTAGCGGCCGATCAGCTCGCGAAAAGTCAGCAAAAACAGCATGCGGGCGAAGTGCATCCCGATGCACTTGTGCGCCCCGCCTCCAAACGGGATCCACATGAAGTTGTGTTTGCGGTGCTCGCCGACTTCCTCGGAGAATCGCGAGGGATCAAACTCGTTCGGCCTGCTCCACCATTCCTCCATCCGGTGGATGTAGTTTCCAGGTACGCAAACCATCGTATCCGCAGGAATTCGAATCCCGTCGATCTCGCATTCCCGAATGGTTCGGCGCAGGAACAACGGAACGGGAGGGTGCATCCTCAACGTTTCGTAGAACACGCAGATGAGCGGGTTCGTCGAGTGAAAGACCTCGTGGAAGCTCAGCTCTTGCGGCCACCGGGCGACTTCCTCCGCGAGCTCGGTCTGCAAAGCGCGATCGTTGCACAGGTGGTAGGCCGCCATCGTCGACGCGCTCGTCGTCGTGTCGTGGGCGGCCAGCATCAGGAAGACCATGTGGTCGGCAATGTCTTCGTCTTCGTAGTACTCGCCGCTTTCGGTTCGTTCGCGGCAGAAGTGAGCAAACACGTCGCGATCATCGGAAGCGCGCTTCTGATCGATGAGATCCATGAAAAAACGCTTCAGGTAACGACGACCCTCCAGGCCCCGATGATACAGAAACCCGGGAACGTCGAGGCGCACGATGCCGAGGGCGCCCTCCATCATGTCGGTGAAGGCTTGGTTGATCTCCGGGACTTTCGCCTCGGTATCGTCGACCCAACAGAAGACCTCGAACGCGATGTCGAGGAGCAAACGCTTCACCTCGTTGTAGAACAGAACGGTGTCTTGCTTCGACCATCGGTCGACCGTGCGCTCCACGATACCTTGCACGCGCGTCGCATATTCGCGCATCGCCGGGGGTTTGAAAGAGCTCTGCATGATCCCGCGATGAACGCGGTGCTCGTCGTAGTCGCGCATGACGAGCCCGCCCTGGAAGAAGTCGGCCATGACCGACTGCCAGCCCATCTTGATCGAGAAGTTCTTCTCGCGATCCATCAAGACGCGCTGGACATGATCGGGATGCAGAAGCAGGACGCATTTGTTGCCGGTGATCGAGATCCGGCTGATCGCGCCGTACTTCCGATAGTAGTGATCGAACAGCGCCTGCGGGTCTTTGAACATGTCCCACGTCTTGCCGACGAAGGGCCATCCGTATTCCCCGTCGAGATGACGCAGTTTTCGATTCGCGGGCCGCTGGTCGTAAGGGAGCTCGGTGACTCGTTCCACCCGACAAGCATACAACTTGTAAACTAAGGACTGCAATTGCGAACGATCGGCCCCGTTTTGGGCTCGAATGACCCGCTACGCTCGCACATCGAGCCGGGTGAGCCCGGCGGCTCGGGCCGCCTCGAAGGCGGCCGCCATCTCGGTGTCGCTCGGCGGTCGGTTGATCGACGCATGGCGTGGCTGGCCATCGCGTCCGAGTCGGCCCACCTCGAACTGCGGTTGGTATTGACCCATCACGTTGACGTACGTGTCTGCCGAGATCTCTTCGGCGAGCCAACGGAGGATGGCCGCGGTCTCGTCGGTCTGTCCCGGCATCACCAAGTGCCTCACCAACAGGCCTCTCCGCGCGATTCCGTCCGGCCCCACCTTGAGGTCCCCGACCTGGCGGTGCATCTCGCGGATCGCGGCACGTGCGACCTCCGGATAATCCTTTGCTTTGCAGAGCGAGCGTGCGCTCTCCCGCTTCCAGAATTTGAAGTCGGGCATGTAGATGTCGACCAGCCCTTCCATCAAGCGAAGCGATTCGAGACTGTCGTAGGCGCTCGTGTTGTAGACGATGGGCACCCGCAAGCCTCGGGGAATCGCCACCTCGAGGGCTTCGACCACCTGGGGCACCACGTGCTCGGGCGTGACGAAGTTGATGTTGTGGCACCCGCGTGCTTGAAGCGCGAGAGCCAACTCGGCGATCTGGTGTGCGTCGAGCTCCCTGCCGGCCTGCTCCTGACTGATGTCCCAGTTCTGGCAAAAGACGCACCTGAGGTTGCACAGCCCGAAAAAGATCGTGCCGCTTCCGCGATGGCCGCGAAGGCAGTCCTCCTCGCCGAAGTGCGCAAACGCGGAGCTCACCACGGCGCGGCGGCCGGTGTGGCACACCCTTCGCTCGTCTCGAAGCCGATTGATGCGGCAGTTTCGAGGACAAACGCGGCACTCTCGGAGCTCTTCGAGGGCGGCACGAGCCTTCGCGCCGACGAGGCCACGTCGCCAGGTCTCGAGGTAGACCGGCTCGAGCCCCTCGACCACGAATCGAGGGTCGGGCTCCGCCACCGGCCGCACCGATCGAAACATGTGTCGACCTTAGCACCCGGACCTCGTGTCCACGACGTGAATGCCCTGGCATCGTAGGGCTTTGATGCCAGTCTCCGCGCATGCTGCTTCTCGTCGTGCAGGCGATGGCCACTTGGTCCATGACCTCGCTCATCTGGTTCGTGCAGTTGGTTCAATACCCATCCTTTTCCCGAGTGGGCATCGAGCTCTTCCCGTCTTTCCACAGCTACCACTCGAGCCGGATTACCTTCATCGTCGCGCCGCTCATGGTCGCGGAGGCGGTCTCCGCCGTAGGGCTCTTCTGGCGACCCGCACCGGAAATGGCTCGGTGGGAGATCACGCTCGGAGCCGGTCTCGTCGGGGTCATCTGGGCTTCCACGGCACTCCTGCAGGTTGCGATGCACCGCCGGTTGAGCAGAGGCTTCGACGAAGGCGCGTGGCGCTTCCTGGTCGCCAGCAACTGGATTCGGACCGCGGCGTGGTCGGTGCGTACGGTGCTGGTCACTGCATGGTTGTGGCGGGTGCTCGAGCGCAGCGCGCCGTTCTTCGACGCCTGAAGATTGTCTTTTCATTCATGGCTCCAGCGAATACCATCGATTCCGCTAATGCCCAGCAAGTCTGCCGATCCGGCTCTCGTCGCGTTGTCGCAGGTCGATCTCAATCTCTTGTTGACGCTCGATCTCTTGCTCGAGCTTCGGAACGTCACGGCCGCGGCGCAGCGCTTCGGCGTGACGCAGTCCGCCATGAGCCACCGGCTGGCGCGGCTTCGAGAGGCATTCGACGATGCCCTCTTGGTGAGCGCGGGAGACGACTTGGTGCTCACGCCGAAGGCGGAGAGCTTGCGAGAGCCTCTTCGTGGGGCCCTCACCCAGCTACATCGGGCAATTCTGCCCCGGCTCGAGTTCGATCCGAAGTCTGCGACGCGAACGTTCGTGTTGGCGGGCGCTGATCTGGCCGAGATCAGCATGTTGCCCCCCCTTCTGCAGCACTTGCACGCCACCGCCCCGCACATCGGTGTTCGCATGGTGGGAAGAGGGTTCGTCACCGGAGAGGCCTTGGCGGAGGGCGACGTCGATTTTGCGCTCGCACCGGCCGAGGGAGCCGTTCCTGGGGTCGGGCTCGGAGAGATTCGTGGCGTCCGCCAATGCAAGCTGATCACCGAAGAGTTCGTGGTCCTCGCCAGACGTGGTCACCCACGGATCCGCGGAAGGCTCACCCTCAAGCGCTATCTCGACGAACGGCACGTGCTGGTTGCGCCGCAGGGGGAGCCGGGAGGTCTGGCCGACGCCGTGCTCCAGGCACGCGGGCTTCGCAGAGACGTGGCGGTTCAAGTCGCGAGCTTCTTGAGCGCGCCGTTTCTGATCGCACGAAGCGACTACTTGCTCACCTGTCCGGCGAGCTTGGCTACCGCCACGTCCGAGGCGCTCGGGTTGCGAGCATTCAAGCCACCCTTCGAGATGCCGAGCGGCTCGATCTTTCTCTATTGGCACGAACGAATGCATCGAGACGAAGGGCACCGATGGTTTCGTCAGAAGCTCCTGTCGTGGGCTGGAGCTGACGAGCTCCTGTGACCGCCGTCCGGTCTCTCATGAGGCGCATGAGAACGTTTCATGGCTCATTCGGGAGCCATGCACGAAGTTCGCTCTATGCTCATGGCGTACCCACCTCTCTGAAGGAGATCGCCATGCGAACCATCACACTTGCCTTCTTGTCCTTCGTGCTGGTCGGCCTCGGGGTCGATCGGGCCCATGCCGAGGACGAGCTGATCCTGACGCTCGAGCCGGAGAGCACGCCCGCGTACGAGCTGACCTACGAAGATTTCCGGCTGAAAGAGCTCGAACGGGGGGCGCGCCGCTCGCGAAACGCCCTGATCGGCACCTCGGCGGCGGCGGCCGTCGGCCTTGCCCTGGTCATCCCTGCGGCCTCCTCGCAGTGCAACTCCGTCGACGTACCCGGGCAAGACGACAAGTACGAGTGCACCCGCGCAGGCGATGCGTTGCTCGGGGTTGGCTCGCCTCTCGTCATCGGAGGTCTGACGGGCGCGGTCGTCTCGGGCATCATCCTCGGCGTCCGTAAGGGCAAGATCCGCCGGCTCAACGACAGCTTCACGCCGACGCGGACGCGCGCGGTCCGTTGGGACGAGCGCAGCTCCCGATTCGTGTTCTGACCGTCAGCAACCGACGCCCATCTCGGCGACGGCGCATTTGATCGGTGCGCCGTGCCGAAGATTGGCATTGAGATCGCGCAAGGCGGTGCGTATGCCCTCCTCGACGACCGGGTGATAGAACGGCATCCCCAACGCGTCCTCGACCGTCAGCTGGGCCTGCACGGCCCACGCGAGCAAGTGTGCCAGATGCTCGACTCGAGGGCCGAAGAGCTCGGCGCCGAGCAAGCGCCCCGTGTGTTGCTCGGCGTAGATGCGTACCTTTCCAGCATTGACGCCCTGGAGCCGGGCGCGGCCTTGGTTGTGAAAGCTGACCTCGCCAGCGCTCGCCTCGCAATCGCGGAGTGATTCGTAGCCGCCACCCACGATTCCGATCTGCGGATCAGTGAAAACGATGGAAAGTGGCGTGCGCCGCCAGGCTGCGCGGATGTTTGGAAAATGCGCCGCATTGCGGCCTGCGATGCGGCCGTCGTCGGAGGCTTCGTGCAACAGCATGTGCAGCTCGTTCGCGTCACCGGCGACGAACACGGGTGCATCGCCGAGCTGCAACGTGTCGGGATCGATGGCGTATCGTCCGCGGTCGTCGGGAAAGATTCCCAGCGTTTCGAGCCCGAGCCCGCTCAGGTTGGGGACCCGTCCTGCAGCCATGAGGACCTGCGCGAACTCTTCATCACGTTCGGTCCCGGTCGAGTCGACGAAGCGAACGCGCATCCCGCCGTCGACCTTTTCGATCTTTTCGAGCTGGTATTCGGTGTGCAGGTCGAGCTCTTGCGAAAGGATTCGTTTGGCTTCCTCGAGGATGACCGGGTCATCCAGCGGCCCCACCAAGCCTTCGATTCCGAGCAACGTCGTGCGGACACCCAGGCGGTGGAACGCCTGCCCCAGCTCGAGCCCGATCGTGCCGAGTCCGATGACCAACATGCTGTCGGGCAACTGCTCGAGCTCGAAGATGTCCTCGTTGGTTCGCAAAGAATCCTCGACGACGCGAAATGGAGGCGGGACGATCGCGGCGCTTCCCGTGGCGACGACCAGCCGGTTGTAATGCAGCTCCCCGTGGCCATCGACGAGCAGTCGTCCTGGTCCGACGATCTTCGCACGCCCCTCGACGAGCTCACCTGCAGCGCGTGCCTCGTCGATCACTTCGAGCACGAAACCCACGAAGCGGTTTCGCTCGGCCTGGACGCGCGCCATCACCTCCGGGCCGCTCACGCGCACTGCGTCCGCGTGGACGCCAAACTTCGTCACGGAGCGCGCGTGGTGAGCCGCATCCGCGGCCGCAATCAGGAGCTTGCTCGGCATGCATCCCACCCGGGCGCAAGTCGTCCCGAAAGGCCCCGGATCGACCATCGCCACCGAAGCGCCCTCCTTCTTGGCGGCGCGCCATGCGCTCAGACCTGCCGATCCAGCGCCCAAAATCGCCACGTCCACCGTATTCGGCTTTTCACTCACAAGTCGCTCCCATCTCGCCGTGCAGCGCGTCTCGCTCATATGTGGGGCGGACGCATCAGGGGCGCCAGTCGGAGCAAGCCGATGTTGCGCGCATCCGGTTCAAGCTATGGTCGGCCGACCGGAGGACAGGAGTTCGCATGAGCCAATCCGCCAGCCTGCGCACCGTGATCAGACGCAAGCCCATCGTTGCTTGGGCACTCTACGACTGGGCCAACTCCGCATTCGCGACCACGGTGATGGCCGGCTTCTTTCCGGTTTTCTACGGCGCGATCAGCGAAGGGCTCAGCACCGAGGATGCGCAGTTCTGGTTCAACGTCACCTTGGCGGCGGCGAGCATCCTCATCGCGGTGTCGGCTCCAGTCCTCGGCGCCATCGCCGATCGCGGTGGGAGCCGCAAGAAATTCTTGGCGTTTTTTGCGAGCATCGGCGTGTTGACGACGGCCGCGCTCGCTTGGGTGCACGCGGGTCAGTGGTGGATGGGGTTGTTGCTCTACGGCTTCGGCACGGTGGGCTTCTCGGGCGCCAACGTGTTTTACGACTCCATGTTGGTAGACGTGGCCGAAGAGCAGGAGCTCGATCTGGTTTCTGCCTTGGGGTATTCGGCCGGGTACATCGGCGGCGGGCTTCTGTTCGCGATCAACGTGCTCATGGTCCAGCAGCCCGAGTGGTTCGGCTTGTCGGGGGCCGGGGATGCGGTGGCCGCCTCCTTCCTCAGCGTCGCGATTTGGTGGTCGATTTTCACGATCCCACTTTTGTTGGCGGTCGAGGAGACGCCCACGGACAAACGAGCGCCACGCCTCGAAGCGATACGTGCGGGGCTGGCGCAGCTCGCGGATACGCTCCGGGAGATTCGCGGATTCCGGGTGTTGACCCTCTTCTTGCTCGCGTACTGGATCTACATCGACGGCGTCAACACCGTCATCAAGACTGCCGTGTTCTTCGGCGACCGAGTGCTCGGCCTGGAGCAGGCTGCGCTGATCACCGCCCTCCTCCTGACCCAGTTCGTGGCGTTCCCTGCAGCTCTGGGGTTCGGGGCCCTCGGAGCGCGCATCGGACCGAAGGCAGCCATTCTGATCGGCCTGGCCGTTTACCTCGCGGCGCTGGTCTACGCCTGGCGGTTCTTGGAAAACACCACGGACTTCTTCGTCTTGGCCGTGGCCATCGGACTGGTTCAAGGAGGTGTGCAGAGCCTGTCGCGGTCTCTTTACGCGCGCTTGATTCCTCCCTCGAAGAGCGCCGAATTCTTCGGTTTCTTCAACATGGTGGGGAAGTTCGCCAGCATCTTCGGACCGCTCTTGATCGCGTTTACGCCGAAGCTGATTCCAGGAGCGACCGAGCGTGACGGGATCATCTCGCTCGCGCTTCTTTTCGTCTTGGGTGGGTTCTTGCTCAGCCGAGTACGAGTCGAAGCTGCCGTCGAGGCCGCACGCCGATTCGACGCGTCGGCGCATCCGTGAGGCTCATCCGTACCGAGATGCCGGGTCGTTCATGATGCCCTTGAACGTCTTGGCGAGCTTTCCGCCTTGAAAGCCGTCGATCACCCGGTGATCGAAGGTTGCTGCGATGCGCATGGTCGGCGTGACCATGACTCGGCCCTCGCGCACTCCGGGCTTGTCTTCGACCGCGCCGACCGCCAGGATCGCCGGGGCTCGCGTGAAGGTGAGAAGCGGCGGAAACGCCTCGCTGATGCCGAGCATTCCAACGCTCGTGACGATCGCGCTGCCAAATGGATCGTTGGGAACCCCCACGGACGACAAGTCGAGATTGAAGTCGTACTGGAGCCGGGCGACGAGCCGTAGGAGCGGGCCCATCACGACCGGCGGCAACAGGTTGAAGAGCTGCTTGGTCTTTTCGAGAAGGGGATCCTGGTGCTTTCGGACCTTGCGCGCGCCTTCGCGAATCTCCCGTGCGATCTCTGCGATGGACTTGCGGTCCGCATTTCGAACGATGGCGCCGGACAAGTCTGCTTCCTGCTCGTGCTCCGCGTCTTCGGGCGGCACCGCCACGAGAACCGAAACGTCGACGTCGTCGCGCTCGAAGATGCGTCCTCTCCGAATGACGCAATTGCACTCCGGATGCTCCGCCAGCGTGTCCGCGAGCGCTTTGGTCACCAGGTGAGTGACGGTCAGATGCTCCCCGGTGCGCTCGGATTCCTTCGACAAGAAGTCGAGGGCCTCGGTCATGTCGAGATCGATGGTTCCGTAAATCGTGGGGTCATCGGGCGCAGACCATGCGACCGCCGCCATGCGTCGCCAGCTCGACAGATTCCTGACGTAATGTCCGGTGATGTTTTTGCCCACGTCGCTCTCCAACCGAACGCTCATTGATCCACATTTCGACGCAAAGGTTAAGCGGCGGCCGCTTCCTGCGCGTTGACCGCGCGACGCGGACAGGTCACGGACTGAAGATGCTCCCGACACGCGCTCATGGTTTCGGGGTGGAAGCATGAGAGACACCGAGTGCGTCGCGTTTCTTCAGTGGGCGCTGCCGCGCCTCGGGCTGCGCTGGAAGGGCTATCGGAAGGTGCGCAGGCAGGTCTGCAAGCGCGTGGACCGACGGATCCGGGCGCTCGGGCTCGATGGCATCGAGGCGTATCGAAGGCGGCTGGAGCAACGCGAGGACGAGTGGGGCGTTCTCGACGACATGACTCGAATCACGATTTCTCGCTTCTTCCGGGACCGGGGCGTCTTCAGGTACCTGGATGAAATCGTGCTTCCGGCGCTTCATGCATCCGCGGCTCCAGACCCGGTTCGTATCTGGAGCGCGGGCTGTGCGGGCGGTGAGGAGGCCTACACGCTCGCCATTGCGGCAAAGCGCCGCGGAATTTTGGTGCGAATCACGGCCACGGACGCCGATGTCGGGCAGCTACGGCGGGCACGCGAAGCGACCTATGCCGCAGGCTCCCTCAAGGAGCTTCCGGCGAGCTGGACGGACTTCGCCTTCGATCGGCGCGGCGAGGAGCTCGTCTTGCGAGAAGAGCTTCGTGCGGACGTCGAGCTCTTGCATCAAGACATCCGTGTGGAGATGCCGGAGGGGCCTTTTCACTTGGTGCTCTGCCGATATCTCGCCTTCACCTACTTCGACGCGCCCCTGCAGCGAACGATCGCCGAAAGGCTGGTCGCGCGGCTCCTGCCGGGCGGCTTGGTCGTCCTCGGCAAGCACGAATCCTGGCCGCCCACCGCCCCAACCCTCACCGAGGTCCACCCCAGCATCTGGGGACACGCACCGCCCCCGCAATCCATCTGATATCGAGGGTTTACGACCCACACCGCGAAAACCGAGGCGCTGGTGGATTTTCGCGGTGTGGGTCGTAGGCATCTGAAATCACGCGGCTTCTGAAAGGGGTGCGTGTCCCCTATACTCAGCGCATGCGTACATGGGTGTTGGTTTTGGTGGGGGTTTGGGCCGGGGCCGGGAGCGCGCTCGCGGAGCCGACGGCCGGCGAAGAAGAGGCGTCGCGCGCCGAGACGGTCGAGCCGGCGGCCGAGTACCCCGCGCTCACGCGCGGGCGGGTCGTCGTGGTGAACGCACAGCGTCTGGTGGTCGCGCAGGAGCCAAAGCCATTGGCGACCCTCGACGAAGCCCCGCCCGAGCCGGTAGAGAAGTCTGGTGATCAGCCGCCAGCCCCCTGCGAGGGAGCGATCTGGGTCGCCGGCCATTGGGTGTACGGCGCAAGCGGCTTCGCCTGGGTGGCCGGACGCTACGTCGCGCCACGGCGCGGGCACGTCTTCGTACCGCCTCGCTGGGCATTTCTCGAGGACCAGTACTTCTACTTCACGGGGTTCTACGTCCCGTACGGTGTCTACGTTCGAAGCCACTTCAATCGCTACTACTACAGTGGCACGCCCGATGAGCGCACCCGCGGTGCCCACGGGCCGTACTGGCCGATCGGCGCGCCCGCGACGGCGTCGACCGCGCGAGCGAGCGTACGCGCCCGGGATCCCTACTGGCCGATCGGCGCGGGCCGGTGAGCTCGCTCTCGGCCTTGACTTCGAGCGGCCGTTCACCAGTCTTTGCGTCGGGAGTCTCCTCGATGGGTGTATCCATAGAAAAGTTGCGGCGCCTCGTCATTCTTGCATGCGGCGCATGGCTCGTGGTTGCCACCCTCGGGTGCAAAGCCGATCAACTCACCGATCGCGGCACCGAGATCGTGTTGTTGTACGATGAGCCACCAGGCTGTGAGAACCTCGGGGTCGTCATCGGACGTGGTGGCGGGCTCTCGGGCGCCTACTCGAAGCCGAGCGTCAACAGGCTGTCCGCCGAAAACGATGCGCGAAACCAGGCCGCCGAACGCGGTGCGACCCATCTCTTGCTGCACCCCGAAGAGGTCGCACAGGGTGACGGAAGGGGACCCGACTACCAAGACACCACGCCCGCGATGGCGCACGGGAGTGGGACCGGCTCGACGGTGACGGTCGCCGGCACGGCCTACAAGTGTCCTCCCGGCATGCGTGTCCCCACGGGCGCGATGGAGGTTCAGACCGGGACCGTCTTCGTCGAACGCGAGGAACCGACCTCGATTTCGGTTGCACCGCTCGGCGAGCTGCGGTCCATCACCGTGTTTCGCAAGGTGCCGCTCGAGTCTGGAGCGGGCATGGAAGACGTGGAGCTGCGTCGCATCGAGGACCCGGAGCAGATTCAGCGGGTCGTCGGCTCACTGCAACGCGTGGTGCCAGACCCACTCAAGTACATTCCCACGCATCGGGTGGAGCTCGTCGGAGAGCTGGGCAGCCAATCGTTCCTCTACGGCTTCGGATACCTTCAGTACGCAGGCGAGGTGTACCGGCTCACCGACGGCGATTTCGAAAGTGTGCTCGGGCTCAGGGAGGATCCAAAGGTCGAGTGATCCGGCTGATGAACCTCTTGAGGTGACGAGTCGTCGCCGGGAAGTGAGGCACGAAGCCCATGTGGCTCGTGGGATACCAATGAATCTCGGGCCTCCCCCAGCGCCTCCACATCGCCTCGAGGACGGTTGGATCGAAAAATCGATCGTACTCGGCACCGAACAAGAGGACGCGGTCCTCGGAGAGGACGGGCGTGAGGTCGTTCCACCCGATCTCGTCGAAGAATTCGCCGAACTCTCGCGGCGTCCAACCGAACTTCGCGAGATCCTTTCGCATGGCGGCCAGCACCGGCGCATCCCGCAAGAGCGCGCCCATGTCCATGTGCGCGATGAAGGGCACGGCAAAGGCGAAGCGAGGCTCGAGACACGCAAGCGCTGCCGAGAATGCCCCCCCGAGCGACAGCCCGGCCACGCCCACCGGGGTAGGGGACTCTTCGAGCATCACCGAGAGCAACGTGCGCGCATCGAGGATGGTTTGCCGCATCGCTTCGAAGCTACGCACCACGTCGGCAGTCCAGAAACGCTCTCCGTCGTAGGGAGAGCTTCGGGGCTTCCGGCGCCCGTGATACGGCGGCTGCATCTGAACGATCTCCACATGCATGGCGCGCGCCATCGCACTGAGCAGGGTCAGCTCTTCGATCACGGTTTCGGGCTGCATGTATCCGTGGATGTACAGCACCCTCGGCCTCGCTTCGGCCCCCGCAGGTTTGATTCGCCGGGCGTAGACCGTGTGGATCCGGCGCGTCCGCTCGTGGTAGTGCTCGCGAAAAGAGCGTTCGATCGGATCGTGCAGCGAGCCGAACCAAATGTCCTCGTTCTCGAATCCAGGGAGAGCGAGCCGTTTCCGCCTGCGTATGCGCGGAATGGCATGCGGCGCCGGGAACAGCTCCTCGCGGGAGCGTCCCACGTAAGCGTCCAACCGTGCGATCGTGTTTCGCGGTCGCGATCGAAAGACCTGCAACGGACGAACCAGCATGCCGGCGAGGTCATCGAGATGGGGCAATCAACCCCTCCTCGACCAGCCAGTCGAAGTTGTCCTCGACCGCTTCCGGCATCGACCGAATGCGATACCCGAGCTCCCGAATGGCCTTGTCGCTTCGAAAGCTCGTGCCGCGCTCGCTCGTCATGGTGGCGATTTCGGGCGTGATGGGAGGCTCCTTCCCAGTGATCGACGCGAGCATGACGGCCACCCTCGCGAACGTCTTGAGCAACCAAGGCGGCGCGGTCTTGGGACCGTCGACTCCGAGCAGGCGTGCAACTTCTCCGACGAGGTCGACGATCTCCACGTCGTCACTCGCCAAGATGTAGCGCTCGCCGTTGCGTCCGCGCGTCACGGCCGCCAGGTGCGCCGCGACGACGTCGTGTACGTGCGAAATGGTCACGATCCCGGGCGAGGCGAACGGCAGCGCTTTGTCGCGCAGCAGGAAAAAAAGCTCGCCCCAGGTATTCGTGTCGTAAGGACCCGCCACCCCTCCCGGGTTCAAGACGACCACCTTCATGCCGCGATCCACCGCGGCGAGGGCCTCGAGCTCGCCGCGGTGCTTCGAACGCTCGTAGTTGATCCAGGAGCTTTGGCCCTCGAGCGGCGTCTCTTCGGTGATCACGCCCTCGACGCGACCCCACGCCGAGACGCTGGAGGTATGAATGAACGTGCTCACGCCCTTCGCGACCGACGCATCGACGAGATTGCGCGTTCCCTCGATGTTGATGGCATCTTGCTGCGCGTTGCGCTTGGACCAGAAATTCGTGTCGCCAGCCACGTGAAAGACGACGTCCGTTCCTTCGGGGATCGCGCGTGCCAGCGACGCTCGGTCGGTCAACGCGCCTTCGGCTAGAGTCACCGGAAAGCGCTTCAGGTACTCGAGGTTCGACGTCGGGCGATGCAGCGCGGTCACCTGCCATCCCTCGTTCACGAGAAGCTCGATGAGATTGATGCCGATGAACCCGGTGCCGCCGGTGACGAATGCCTTGTTGGTCATGGGCGTATGCCTTCGAAAGGCCCGGTTAGTCTTGGGCGATGAATGTGGGTGTCAACTACCCGAAGGTCGCGTAGTCTCCGATTCGTTCCATGGGCATCTCCATCGCACAGTGGCGGGAACGGGGGCACCGGTCTCGACTCTTGGGGCACGAGATCTTCTTCGTCGATTCGGGAGAGCTCGATAAGCCCACGCTCCTCTTGATCCACGGGTTTCCCACCTCCTCGTGGGATTGGACGCCCGTCTGGAACGAGCTGCGAACGACACATCGCTTGGTGGCTCTCGACCTCCTCGGCTTCGGCTTCAGCGACAAGCCAAATCCCCACGAGTACAGCATCATGGAGCAGGCTGATTTGTGCGAAACCCTCCTTCGCGATCGAAAGATCGAGTGGCTCGACGTGCTAGCCCACGACTATGGCGACACGGTCGCCCAAGAGCTCTTGGCGCGACAAAACGAAGGCAGCGGCGTGGGCCGCTGGCGATCGGTTTGCTTTCTCAACGGCGGGCTCTTCCCCGAGACACACCAGGCGCGCTTGATCCAGAAGCTCTTGCTGAGCCCGCTCGGTCCGCTCGTCGGAAGGCTTTCGACCAAACGCACGTTCGACAGATCCTTCAGCGCGGTCTTCGGGCCCGAGACCAAACCCTCCCGCGAGGATCTCGACGCCTTCTGGGAGCTGATCAACCACGGCGATGGAAAGCACGTATTTCACAACTTGATCACCTACATGAACGACCGGAAGCGACATCGAGACCGCTGGGTACGCGCATTGCGGCAAAGCGTGGTTCCGATCGGACTGATCAACGGGTCGGTGGATCCGGTGTCCGGCGCCCACATGGTGGCGCGATATCGCGAAGTGGTGAGCCCCGATCATTTCATCGTCGAGCTTCCGAAGGTCGGTCACTATCCGCAGGTCGAAGCACCCGACGAGGTCGTCCGGGCCTACTCTCGATTTCTCGACCAGAGCTAGTTGCCTACGGCGAGGCGGATGCGCGCGTATCCGGAGCGGGTGTCTTCCCAAACGGCCAAGGTTCGATTGCCGAGCACGGCGATCCTCGGGCCATACGAGTGAGATCCGGTGCCCGCGTCATCGACTCGTGCGCTCGCGCCAAACGGTGCCTCCGCGCCCGCCGCCTGCGCAAATCGGATGGTGTTCGTCACGTCGCGCAGGTCTTGCCACGCCACCAGGATCTCTCCCGAGGAACCCACCGCGAGCGACGGTCTCCAAGCATCGATCCCTTCGGGAGCGTCGTCGGCGCGCACCGCTTCGCCTTCCCGCCAGACGCGAGCTCGGCTTTCGTAGCGACGATCCTGACGCTCGGTCCACGCCACCACGGGATCTCCGCCAGAAGTGATCGCGAGCGCGACATCACCGTGGATCCGTTCGGCTTCGACCGGATCGCCGCCCGACACGGGAACCACGGTTTTGGCGACCGGATTGATTCGGGTCGCCGGGGCGAACGTGGTGCCGCCATCCACGCTGCTCGCAAGATAGACGTCCCAGCTGAATTCTCGGAAGTCCGAAAAAGCGACGTGCACGGCATCGCCTCGCGCGACGACGCGGACGAATGACGCGTCTCCGCGTGGATTGTCGACGATGGCATTCGAGGGATCCACCTGAAGCTCCTCCCAGCTTCGTCCATCGGCGCTTCTCGCGATCCAGGGCTTGGGTCTCCCACCGCTCCGTAGATCGAGCCAGGTCACGAAGAAGTCGCCAGATGCCGGGTCGATGGCGACGTCAGGCTCCCAGGCGGGTGCCGCCTCGGGGTCGGTCAGCTCGGTTCGTTGCCAACGCCCATCGATCCGCGTCATGGCAACTACCTTCGGAGCGTCTGGCGTGGTTTCTTCTTCCCAGACCAGGGCGATGCGATCTCCGGCCACCGCGACGCGGGGCAAACGTTGGACGGCTCCTTCCACGCTCAGTCCTTCCACCTCCGTGAAGACGCTCGTGTCGGTCGTGAGCACCGCCCGCACCGACTCCTCGCCGGGCGCGCCCTCCATCCACGCCACGATGGCGGTCGACGAATCCACGCCCAGGGCAGGAAACCTCTGATGGCTCTCTGGCGCCCGCGGCTCTGCGATCACCATGCTGCTTCCGAGGCTCTGCGGCTCGCCGTCTCCGGTCGACGGAACGCGTCCGTCCCGGGGGAGCGAAAGATCGGC
Source organism: uncultured Sandaracinaceae bacterium (assembly GCA_964495565.1). GTDB lineage: Bacteria > Myxococcota_A > Polyangia > Polyangiales > Houyiibacteriaceae > SG8-38. The sequence continues at coordinate 60,834 of CAZBWQ010000004.1, forward strand.
TGCGATCACCTCTCCGGCGTACGCATCCTCGAGGGGATCACCGCTTCCTGGCAGCATACGCTCGCCCCGATCCCGCAGCACCGCGCGCCGCTCTTCGAGCGACAGAGGAGGGCCCGGGTCCTCGATCACCCAAGGCTCGACCGTCAGCAGCCCGTGGTACGGATTCTGGCCGATGAACGAGTGGAGCGGATCCTGCGGGTCGCTCGACTTCGTCACGTGCGACTGGCAGTCGAAGACGAGCTCGAGGAGGTTTCCTTTGATGCACGGTGTGACCGTATGACGAAACGAGCCGTGCCGTTGCGTGTGCGCCCATGCGGACTGGCGGACGATGTCGGGAAGCCAGTCACCCTCGTACTCTTCGACGCCCCAGCCGGAGAACGCCTCGGGCTGCAGCATCAAGTCCGCACCGAGCGCGTCGAGACGATGGAGCAGCCCCGGCATCCATGCATCTTTCGAGATCACCATTCCCGACCTGGCGAAGGGAAGCGGCACTGGGCGAGCGCGCGTCAAGGGCCCGTGCGTGAGGTCCAACAAGTCCTCTTCCGCGGGAACCAAGTAGCTCTTTGCGATGCGGGTCATCTCGCGGCCGTCGGGACCCAAGTAGATTCCCCAGTTGTAGGCCGCTCCCTCGGTCGCGACGTACACGCCCGTGACCGATTCCAAGTCGGGATCGGCGAGCTCGGCGACCTCACTCGGATCCTCACTGAACGCCGCAGGCGCGAAGTCCGATGAGACGGCTACGTAGACTCCGTAACGCTCCGCAATTGCAGGAAACGTCTGAAAAGCGCGAACGAGCGTGTCGGTGACGCCGAGCACCAGCCGTTCATTGAAGCTCGATTCGGGAAAACGCTCACCGTAGAAGCGAATCGGCCCCGCGTAGGTTTCGAACAACGACAAAAAGGCGGGGATCGTTTCCGACGTCTGCCTGCCTAGGGCGCCCCTCGATCCGATGAATGCACCGGCGAGGCTGGCGTTCTCCGGAAACACCAATAGATTCGGCTTGTCGTCGGCGAGACAGGGGAGAACCTGGGTCCGAACCACCTCGTCCCAGGCCGTGCAAAACGACGCGTAGCTCTCCATTTCCGAGTATCGAATGACGGGCCCGATCGCGAAGACCCGCACCGTATCCCCGTCGCCCGCGATTTCGATCCCACAGCTCGCCGGAACCTCGACCGGCTCCATCACGCCGAACTGCTCGCAGGCACCACGCGAAAACGTCTGGCCCGAGTCTTCTTGGCAGCCGCACAGGAGAACCGCGATCAGAAATGCCTTCCACCTCATCGGCGGCAGTCTAGATCCGCTCCCGCGATTGTCGCGAATGTTTTCTGTTGGCAGGCCATCGACGATCGCCTCAAGATCCGCCCGTGTCCGACCGAGATACTCGAATCCTTCTTCTCGAGGGAATCCACGAAGCCGCCGTAGAGAACCTCGTCGTCGCCGGGTACCCGCACGTCGAACGGCTCACGCACTCACTCACGGGACCGGACTTGCTCGATGCCATCGCGGACGTGGATTACATCGGAATTCGATCCAGAACCCACATCGACGCGAACGCTCTGGCTGTGGCCAAGAATCTCAAGGCCATCGGCTGTTTCTGCATCGGCACCAATCAGGTCGACATCGACCAGGCGCGACGGTTGGGCATTCCGGTCTTCAACGCCCCGTTTTCCAATACGCGAAGCGTCGCGGAGCTCGCGCTCGCCGACATCATCTTGTTGATGCGCAGAATTCCGGAGAAAGCGGCGCGCGCCCGTCGCGGCGAGTGGGCCAAAACCGCGCGACACGCGTACGAGGTACGCGGCAAGCGACTCGGCATCGTGGGCTACGGCCGGATTGGCACTCAGCTCGGCATCCTCGCCGAGGGACTCGGGATGCGTGTTCTCTACTACGACATCGAGCACAAGCTCCCACTCGGAAATGCCGTGCCGGTCGACAGCCTGCCGGCGCTGCTTGCCGAGGCTGACGTGGTCAGCTTGCACGTTCCCGAGACGCCGATCACCCGCAACATGCTGGATGGTGACGCGATCGCATCGATGCGTCCGGGCTCCCTTCTCATCAACGCTGCGCGGGGAACCGTGGTCGACATCGACGCACTCGCCGATGCATTGGAATCGGGGCACATCGGGGGTGCTGCGATCGACGTGTTCCCCGTCGAGCCGAAGTCGGATCAAGAAACGTTCGAGTCGCCGTTGCGACGCTTCGACAACGTGATCCTGACGCCGCACATCGGCGGCGCCACCGAGGAGGCCCAACTCAACATCGCGCGCGAGGTGGTTGCCAAGTTGGTGAAGTACGACGACAACGGCTCGACCGTGTCAGCCGTGAACTTCCCGGAGGTGACGATTCCAGATCACGAGGGAAGGCGGCGTATCCTTCACATCCACAAGAACGAGCCCGGTGTCATGGAGCGGATCAACCGCGTGTTTTCTGCACGAGGAGTCAACGTCGCAGCCCAGTACTTGGAAACCCAAGCCGACGTGGGCTACGTCGTGATGGACCTCGAGCTCGACGATGCGCGCCCCCTGCTCGACGAGCTTCGTGCGATTCCCGCGACGATTCGCGTACGCTTGCTGCACTGAGTCGCGGCTCGTCAACCAATTTCGGTGGAAGCCGTCGCTGCGTCTTCGGCATCGACCCGCGACGATTCGAGCCAGTCCATGAACAGGGTGTATCCAATCGAAAGCACCACGGCCCCGACGAAGAGCCCGAGGATGCCGGATGAGATGAAGCCGCCGAGAGAGCCCAAGAACAAAACCAACATCGGAACGGTCGATCCTCGACCCATCAACAGCGGCTTCAGCACGTTGTCGCTCGCGCCGATCAAGACGGCCCAAATCGCGAAGAACACGCCCTCGAGGGTCGAACCGGTGGAGAACACGTAAATCGCGATGGGCAAAAGCACGATGAAAGTCGGCAGCTGCATCACCGCGAGCAGCAAGATCAGCAAGGCCCAGAGCCCGGCGGCCGGCACCCCGACAATGAGCATTCCCATCCCACCCAAGAAAGCCTGAATCACGGCGACGCCGATGACGCCACGAGTCACTCCTTGCACGCTGGAACCGACCAGGGCGGCGAGCTTCGGTCCGCGCTCCCCGGCCACGATCGACGCGGCCCTTTCCGCCACCACCGCGCCACGTCGACCGTAGGGCAAGAGCACGCCGGCGATCACGATCGCGACCACGAACATGAGCAGTCCGCGGCCGAGGTCCCCGACGGTCGACACCAGCCACAGGCCGGCGCTCTTGAGGTAAGGCGTCAGCTTCATGAGAGCCGCCTCGAGGTTCTGGGACGCAGCCAACCACCCGTCGTAGAGGCGCTCCCCGATCACGGGCCAGGTCGAAACACGCTCCGGAGGCGGAGGGACCTTCAGCTCGTGTCTCGCAAAGTCTCCCGACAGCTCGACCGCCGTCTCTGCGAGGTTCGCGCCGAGGATGATCGTCGGGACGACGAGCGCGAGCAGCCCGACCGCCGTGAGCAGGGCGGCTGCTACCCGAGGCCGGTCACCGAGCGCCCGGCTCAGTCGGACGTAGGGCGTCTGGACGGAAATGGCGATCACGATTGCGCCCACGATCGGCCCGACGAACGGGCTGACGATCAGAAAGCACCAAAACGCGAGCAGCGCCAGCAAGCTCAACCGAATCACGGCCTGCGTCACTCGTCGCTGCCACTCCCGGTCCGCCGTCGTCGGAGCCTGCTCGCTCATGAGCGCCTCTTCTGCTGGATTCTCGGGGACGGGTAGCGCATGCCTGGAAGTATGGCATGGTCGTTGCTCAGTCATGAGCAACAAAGTCACAGCAAACAAGGTCGTCACACTCTCCTACACGCTCCGTGACGACGAAGGCGAAGTCATCGATCGGTCGGACGCTGGAAGTCCGCTCCTCTATTTGCACGGGGCGCGCAACATCGTGCCCGGGCTCGAGGAGCAGCTCGAGGGAGTAGCCGAGGGCGAGACGATCAAAGCGACGGTACCCCCCGAAAAGGGCTACGGACCCCGGGTCGGAGAATCCCACGAAGTCCCGAAGCACCTCTTCCCTGCCGATGCGCAGCTCGCGGCGGGCATGCAGGTGGTGGCCCATGACGATCAGGGGCGGCAGATTCCTTTCTTCATCACCGGCATCGGCGAGGAAACGGTCACCATCGATCCCAATCACCCCCTGGCTGGCGAGACGCTGCATTTCGAGGTGAAGGTCGAGTCGCTCCGCGATGCCACCGAGGAAGAGATCGAGCACGGCCATCCTCATGGCCCTGGCGGCCACGCTCATTGAGCCGCCCGCGTCGCGTCAGAACAAGAGCTGAAGCTGGACGTTGACGCGCAAGCCGTTCTGGCGCCCCACGTCCCAGAGCTGGGAGATCCACGCGAGCTCGGTCACGACCTTGAGACTGTTGCCGATGACGTGCGCCGTCCCGGCCAGCGCGAGCTGGTCGTTGGTGATCTGCCGGCCGTTGTCACCGTATTGCGCAGTCGCCGCCGCTGGGTCGTCGGCGTTGTCGATCTGAAATTCGCCATAACTGCGTGCGTCCCTGCGGAGCGATCGAGTCAGGTAGGTCGTGCTGTATCGGATTGCCAACTCCCAAATCAGCGTGAAGCGATACCCGGCTTCCGCCATGAATCCGACAGGTCCGAACTGCATCTTGCCGCCCTCCCAGGGCTCGTACCATGCCAGGTAGCTGATCACGTTCACGTGGAAATGGCTGATCTTCCCGAGCCATTCCGCCGAAAGCCGAAGCGCGAGATCCGTGGTGGCGTCCGGTCGAGCGTCCCAAGCGAAGCCCGCGCCGACGCTGTGACGTAGCTCCCTGGTTCCGAGCACGTCGCTGTTGGTGTCGGTGTTGATCTCGCCGAAATTCCTCGCCACGCGGCCTGCGAGTTCGGGGTGGAATGCGCTGACGAACTCCCCATCGCCGATGTCCGAGGGATTCTGCGGGCGGTTTCCGTAGACTTCGGTGATGCCGACGCCATGCGAGGCGCGCGCATTCACGCCGCTGAAGATGCCCAGGGAGTACTCGAGACCGAGAAAGCTGCCAGACGCCAAGACCTCCATGCCGACCTGACGCTCCGACCCGAACATGCGTGTGGTCGGAGCCCAATCGACGAAGGAAAGAGAGGCGAAAGACTGCGCACGATAGCGGTCGTAGGGAATCTTGAATTGGCCGATTCGAAACGTCGCGAAACGGAAGCGGGTGAACGAAAACCACATGTCGATGAGCTCGAAGCTGCTCGGCGTGAGATTGATCTGAAAGCGGCTCTGGATGCGGCCTTCGATGAACGAGCTCGAAAGCGTGAATCGAATCCTTCGAAACTCGAGTCTCTGGGTGGAGCTCCTCTCGGCGTCGGCGCCTTCGAAGGTTTCCTCGTCTTGGAACTCGACCTGCGATGCAAAGCCGATGCCGATCCAGTCCTCGGTTTGCCCCACACGGATTCGGACGGGCCCCAATCGTTGCGGAAGCCTACGGTCGGGCGCAGCGACTTCCGCTTCGCCGAGCGCCGTGGTGCTGGGCTCGGCCGCGAGCGTGTCGCCTTTGAGCGTATTCGCTTCGGTCGTGACGGTTCCCGTCTCTTCACCGAGCTCGAGCGTGCCCTTTTTCTGCTTGTCCTTCTCTTCCTCGGCCGCAAGCTGGGCCTCGATGCAGTCGAGGTCGCATTCGAGCCGTTCGTCACCTTCCGCGTCCGCGGGCCGGCTCGCTCCTGTGGCGTCGAGCTCGCTGAGGGAAGGCTCCCCGCCGAGCTGCTGATTGTCGGCCCGATCGCCTTCTGGCTCGACCAGCCGTGGCCTTCTTCGATCCTCCTTGCCAGGAGACGCGCTTTCGTCGTGCTCCTGCGCGTAGGCCGACGACGCGCTTCCGACGAATAGAACCAGGGCGATTCCTGCTGCAGGGAAGCGCATCGGCCAGTAGGATGCCAGCGGGCTGGCCGTCCCGCTAGTTCGTGCTGGCGCCGTCCGAATCCGACCCGGTGAGCTGGGTTTCGTCGATCTTGTCGGCTTCGATGTCGGCCGCGCAGAACGGCATGTCGTTCCATTCCTTGTCCGAGTAGACCTGCGTCATGTCGGCGTAGTGCGGGGAGTCGGGATTCGTCGACTGCGAATAGGTCAGCACCGCGTACGCATCCGGACACGCGGACTCGTCCCAGGTCACGGTCTGGATGTAGCTGTTTCCAGTCGGAATGTCGGAGTAGGCGCCGGTGGCGTCGTCGAAGCGCGAGCTGATGACGCTGAACATGAACCTTCCCGAACCGCCGTGAATCGGGATGTTCTGATCACCGACGGGGCGGTACTGGATCTCGCCCCAAGGTCGGTCGAGGGGGATGCCGTTGTCGACCATGAAGTCGACCCCTGCACCGAGCGCCGAACGTACTTGCTCGACGACCTCGGGGTCCTCGTCGTTCAGCGTGTTGGGGGTGTTGACCGGGTCCTCCGGATCGAAGCCCACCTGCCAAATGCTGCCTCCCCCCGGAAGCCGCCGCCAGAGCTCGTTCCAGATGATCGCGCCCACGCTGTCGTTGTCGAAGCGCCCATCCCATGCGTCGAGCACTCCACATGCGTTCGCGGCTACGGTCGAATTGACGCTGTACGAGCTCCAATCGGTGACCGCTTGGCAAATCGCAACGACGTCCGCGCGCGTGAGCTCCTCGGCGATGTTGCGATTGCCAAACATGACCTCTTGCAGGAGCTCGACGGTGAACCCTGGGTTGGTGTCGAGATCGTCCGTGCCGGCGATGCGCTCTTCGGCTTGGACGAAGGCCTGGCGCGTGCGCAAGGACTGCTCGATGCGCTCGCTTCCGATCAAGGGTGAGAAGCCCTCGAGCAGGCTGTTCGGATTGCTGAGCCAGTAGCTATCGTTCGAGTTGGCCACATAGGGAACGTCGGCGCTCGTCCGCAGCTTGGGCAAGTTGTCGAAGCCGAGCAGCCCCTCGGGCCCGTCGGGATCGCTGCCCCACTCGCATTCGCTCCGCGATCCGTTCAGCGTGAAGAAGCGGTTCGCCGTGAGAAGGTCTGCGAACAAGCTGTCGGAGCAGTCCTCGAGCTTTTCCGCGGTGACGTGGGGTACCGTGGACACGTCGGCGTAGAGCGCATCACCCGCCCGATCCGCGGCAATCGTGTTCACCCACGGAAGCCCGATGATTCGAAGGGCTTGTTCGAGCTCGGCGATGCAACCGGCTTTGCCCATCGCCTGGAACTGACTCAGAGCCCGGGTGTTGTCGATGTTCGCATCGCGAATTGCCACCACCGTGTTGGTCACGGTCGGCCAGCCGCCGATTAGCTCGTTGACGCGACCGAGATCGATGACCGGGCCGTAATGGGTCATGTAGATCTCTTCGACCTGGTCTTCGATGGTTCCATCCTGGAGCTTGACCTGAATGGTCACCTCGAAGGTCTCGATGTCACGAACCTCGTCGTCGTATTGGTACTTCATCGGGTCCTCTTCGAGGAGACGAAGCTCGTGGCCCGTGAACCGTCGCCCGGTCGACACCGTGTGCGACCACGCGAGGTTTTCGTTGAATCCGATGTTGACGACCGGGACGCCCTGGAGCGAGGCTCCCATCACGTCATAAACCCCGGGAATCGTCAGGTGCTGCATGAACCACCGCTCCGGGCCGCGCCATGGGAAGTGGGGATTGCCGAGCAGGATGCCGTGCTCGGTCTGCGAACCTTCGCGTCCGACTCCATAGGCATTGCTCCCCATCGCGGTGGGCTCTGGGAGGCCCCAGTCCGCCTCGTCGATGACGATGCTCTCTTGAATGCTGCCGGCGGTCGAGGCCATCGACATGGTTGGGGCGTCCGCGTCCAAGATGAGCGGCGCCAGGGTGCCGATGCCAGCCCGCAAGATCAGCTTGCGATAGACCTTGGCGAGGTCGATGTAGGTGATCGGCCTCACCCAATCTTCGCCGCGGCAACCCTCGGGCCCGGTCGGCAGATTGTCCACGCCGGTCTCTTCCAGGTATCGATTGAACCCGGCCGCGTAGCCGCGGCTGAGCGCTTGCAGCCCCTCGTCGGCTGCCGCGATGAACTCGTTTTCGATGTAGTCGTCGGTGTTGAAGAACCTGTAGACCAGGTCGTCCGCGCGGCTGCCGCCCGATTCTCCGAGCCAGCGCAGGCTCTCCCCGTTGGCGCGAACGACCTCCTTCATCAGCACGCAATAGTTCTCTTTCGCGTAGGCGTACCCAGCACCGTAGCCGAGGCTGCCCCAGTCATTCGCAGTCACGTGGGGAATGCCGTACGTCGTCCATACGATGTCGGCTTCGTAGTTGCCGTCTCCCGGATCGCCAGCGTCATTTTCCGTGATCGGATTCCCGCACGCATCGACGCCTGCACCCCCAGTGCCCCCAGTGCCGCCCGCGCCACCGCTGCCTGCGGTCCCGCCTCCGTCGGAGTCACACCCGACGGTCACGAGAGAGAAACCAAGCAGTGCCAACCAAGCCAATCGAAAGATCATGATCGTTCTCCTGTCGCGCTCGAGCTGCGACCGCGCGACGGCGGACCATACCAATCTTGGTGGTCGAGACCAGTGTTTTCCTCGCCCATCCTGGCCTGCGAGCGGGCCATCTCCGCGAGCTTTCCGTGACGCACCGCGTCGCTCGCTCCGGAGCCTCGGCAACCTTCAGCGGCCGAGGCGATGCTTCACGATGGCGGGGATGCTCGAACCGATCTCCCGGACCAGCTCGAGCCAACTGAACCGGTCGACCCATTCCGTGATGAGGCCTCCCTTCACACGGAACTCGCCCTTGACCGGCAGGGTCATCGAAACGCCACCCCCTTCGAACACGTCGATCCGGTCCGTGTAGACGATTCCATCGTCCCTTTCGTGGATGTCGGCGTAACGGACCTCGAAGCGGGTCGCATCACGGAACATGGCCCGGAGGACCTTCTCGAAGCGGCGCTTGTCCCGGGCCGTCGTCCAGGGCGCGTTGACCCATTTCACGTCTTCGGCGACCAGGGAGAGGGCTGCGTCCAGGTCGAGACGCTCCAACGCGGAAACGAAAGATTCCACCACTTCTTTGGCGGAGGGTGTGCCGAGTTGCGCGCGCGTATCGGGGTTGGGCTCTGTGGTCATCCCTGGATCATAGAGGCATTCGGGCGCTCGAAAAGGGGGAGGCTCAACAAAGCGAGGCAAGCTGCTGCGCCAACCGGGGAGCGACGCCCGACTCGTCGTGCTTGAAGAAGACGAATGCTTCTTGCCAGCGTTGGGCCTGGATCGCGCGTCGCCAAGCCCGAAGCTCCCTCTCGTCATAGCTCTCCGCCCGAAGCCTCACGTAGCCCCAGCTTGCCGTCGAAACCACGTGCGGCTCTCGGCCGGCTTCTGGATCGGTCACACACAGGGCGTGCCCGCCGTCGTGCAGTAGCTCGTAGACGTCGTCCTCGAGCCAAGAGTCGTTTCGAAACTCGAAAGCGGCCCGCAAACCCGCCGGGAGCGCGCCCAGGAACGTCGCCAATCGATCGACGTCCTTCTTCATGTTCGGAGGAAGCTGAAACAAGAAGGGGCCGAGATGCGCTCCGAGAGCAGCCGCGACCTTCCATAGGTAGTCGACCGCGTCGTAGGCGCTTTCCTTGAGGCGCGCGAGATGCGTGATCTTGCGCGATGCCTTGAGAACGAAGACGAAGTCCTTTGGTACCTGCCTGCACCATTTGTCCAACATGGGCTCCCGAGGCATCCGGTAGAAGGTATTGTTGATCTCGACGGTCGACAGCCGCTGCGCGTAGAAGCTCAGCATGTCGTCGTTCGGAAGCTCCGTAGGATAGAACGAGCCTTTCCACTCCTTGTAGCTGAACCCACTCGTGCCCGTACGTAGCCTCACCCGATCAGGGTGGATCGCGGCAGGCCACGGCGCGAGGCGTTCCGCTTTCGAGCCAGACCGATTCGTGATATCTGCCGCCCCGATGAGGCTTTGCACCGGGCCCTCGTATGCAGTCCAGCTAGTTTTGGGCTCGGCGCTGGTCCTCACGCTCGGGTGCGCGCACGTTCCGGAGCGCGACCCTCTGCCGAAGGAGCAGGCGTCGGAGGCGCAGGTCTTGGGGATCCCGCGCGCGCGCTTCTGGGGGGATGCTCCCCCACCTTGGGAGCACGAGTGGTTGGCAATGAGCACCGCCGAAACCAAAGAGCGCTACGAGGGCGTCTACGGGCGTCGGCATACCTATCTGGCGATTTCGGGCGGTGGCGCAAACGGCGCCTTCGCCGCCGGTCTGTTGCTCGGTTGGAGCGAGGCCGGCGACCGCCCCACGTTCACCTCGGTGACGGGCGTCAGCGCGGGTGCGCTCGTCGCTCCCTTCGTGTTCCTCGGCACCGACTACGATCCGGTGCTTCGGCAGGTGGTCGGAGAGCTCAGCCCGGAGAAGGTCTTCAAGAAGCGCGGAATGCTTCGGGGGCTTCGAAGCGATGCGATGGCGTCGACCGAGCCTTTGCGGCGCCTGATCGAGAAGTACATCGACCAAGAGATGATGGAACGAATCGCCGAGGAGCACCGCAAGGGCCGCATGCTCAACATCGGCACGGCCAACCTCGATTCGATGCGTCCGGTGGTGTGGCGCATCGGGGCGATCGCCAACAGCGGGCATCCGCGCGCCTTGGAGCTCATCCATCAGATCTTGCTCGCGTCGGCCTCCATTCCGGGGGCCTTTCCGCCGGTGCTCATCGAGGTCCAAGCCGGTGACGACTGGTACGACGAGCTTCACGTCGACGGAGGCGCGGCGTCGCAAGTGTTTCTCTATCCACCCGGGCTCGATTGGGACGAGTTTCTCGAGAAGCTCGAGGTGCCAGCCCGTCCCCAGGTGTATGTCATTCGCAACGCCAGGCTCGACCCGATCTACGAGGAAGTGCACAACAAGCTCTTTCCCATCGCAGGGCGGTCGATCGAATCACTGATTCGGACCCAGGGCATCGGGGACCTCTTTCGGATCTATCTCGAGACCTGCCGGGACGGGCTCGACTTTCACCTCGCCTACATCCCGTCGGACTTCGAGGAACAGCCCCAAAAGGAGCTCGATCCGGAATACATCCAGAAGCTCTTCGATTTCGCCTTCGCCCTCGGGAAGAACGGCTATCGCTGGGAAAAAATGCCGCCGGAGCTGAAAACGGCGCCGCCCCGCTGCCAGTGACCAGTACCGAGCACGGAGCCTTGCTCGACGAGGCTGCCGCCCTAGATTCCCCCCATGCGAGCACTGCTTCTCTCCCTCTCCCTCATCTTGTGGGTTGCGGCCTGCAAGGATGCCAATCAGGCCTCGGCAACCGCGACACCAACCGCCGAAGATGCGGAAAAAGCCGAGGTTGCGATCCCCGAGGTCACCGTCGACGAGGCGGAAAAAGCGCTGCAGGCAGGCGCCATGGCGGTCGATGCCAACTCCGAAACCACCCGCGAGAAGAACGGAACGGTGCCCGATGCCATCATCCTGACGTCGTCGTCCAAGTACGACCTCGCGCAGCTACCCGAAGACAAGAGCAAGGACTTGATCTTCTACTGCTCGAACACCCGTTGCACGGCATCGGACGCTGCAGCCGAGCGAGCGATGGAGCACGGTTACCAAAACGTGCACATCATGCGCGAGGGCATCAAAGGCTGGAAGGACGCTGGCAAACCGACCGCGTCCTATCCCCGAAGCTAGGACTGCATCAGCCCGAGCAGAATCCGATCCGGGGCATCGTCGAAGCGCCCGTTCGACATGACCACGATGCAGTCGCC
>CAZBWQ010000004.1:72604-91308 GCA_964495565.1 uncultured Sandaracinaceae bacterium
GGCTCGAACACCGCGATGAGCCGGCCATGCGTGCGCTCTCGGAAACCGGCCAACGTTTCGCGGACCGCAGTCGGGTGATGCGCGAAATCATCGAAGACGTGAACCCCTTTGGCGATGCCGACGAGCTCCTGCCGCCGTTTCGCCCCGCGGAATCCGGGAAGGGCACCCATCAGCGCGTCGAGAGGAGCGCCCGCGGCTTCGCTCGCCATCCCCAGGGCGGCGATCGCGTTTCGCGCGTTGTGCCGTCCGATCAGCGGTAGGCTCACCCGTCCGCAAAGCGACCCTCCACCGAACAGGTCGAGGAATCCTCCGGGCGCACGGACCCCCAGCCACATCGGCTGCACCTCACCGCAGTCGTCCTCGTCGAGCGCGTAGAAACGAACTCGGCAGGTCGCTGACGCGGCGATCTGCCGCACGTTGGGGTCTCCGGCCCAGGCAAAGAGCCATCCGTCCCTCGGGATCTGCTCCACGAAACGCCGAAACGCCGCCAAGTAGGATTCCTCGTCGGCGAAGATGTCGACGTGGTCGTACTCGATCGACGTGAGAATCGCGGAGGACGGTCGGTAGCTCCAGAGCTTCGGCGTCTTTTCGAAGAATGCGCTGTCGTATTCGTCTCCTTCGATCACGAAGGGCGCTCCCGGTGCGCCCAGGCGCGAGCTTCGATCGAAGCAAAGAGGAATCCCTCCGAGAAAGAATCCCGCATCCATGCCAGCTCGACGAAGAAGGTACGCGAGAAGCGTCGCCGTCGTGGTCTTGCCGTGGGTGCCGGCGACGACCAGCGGCTTCCTGATTCGAAGCACCTCGTCCGCGAGTGCCGTGGGCATCGACACCACCCGCAGCTTTCGCTCGAACGCCTCACCGGCTTCCGGATTGTCCCGTCGGCAAACGTTTCCCACGACGACCAAGTCGGGATTCGTCGAGAGATTCGACGCATTCCAACCCGGCAGGCATTCGATTCCGAGGGCTTCGAGATACGGGCCCACCGGCGGATGGAAGGCCGTGTCACTGCCGCTCACCCGATGTCCTGCTTCCACCAGGAGCGCTGCAAGCGCGCTCATGCCCGTACCGGCCACTCCAATCAAGTGAACGTGCATGTGTGCTCCGAGGTGTGTGCTCCGGCCGACGAAACCGCGTGCGGTGTTGACAGCTTCACGGTTGAGCCCATTATGAAGGGATAGTGGGTGAAAAGAAGAAAAAGCTCTCGGATCGTGCCCGCGAAGTCATGGATGCTCTGATCGACGCGATCGAAGACCTGCTGAGCCCCGCTCCGCCGCCGGTGCCGGCTCGCATCCGGCCACCGCGTGTCCCGGTGAAACGCCGCGTGTAATCACTCCGCAGCGATCGTTTCGTCTGCTCGCACCACGGTGACAGGGACACCGCTGAAGGCTGCGTTGCCGCTCAACGCATCGAGCAGTTGGTCGTCCGTGAGATCGTTCACGCTGACGCCCGGATGGTCCGTGGCGACGCGCAGCTGAACCCCTTTTCGACCGTGCCCGAACCCGTGCGGCAAGCTCACCACCCCCGCCATCATGTCATCGGTGATTTCCGCGGGTGCGGTCACCTGGCCGACTCGGGAGGTCACGGTGACCATGTCTCCCGACTTCACGCCCAACTGTTCGGCATCTTGCGGATTGATCATCAGCGTGCACCTCGGCTTGCCCTTCATCAGCCGCTCGGTGTTGTGCATCCAGGAGTTGTTGCTCCGCAGATGACGCCGGCCGATCAACAGGAAGCGATCATCTGGCCCCGAGGAGGCCGGCTCGAGGAATCGCGCGTCCAAGCGATCGAGATCCTGCACGAAAATGTCCGGAGCGAGATCGATCGACCCGTGCGGCTCGGGAACGCGATCCGGCAAGCTCGGCTGGAGGGGACCGAGGTCGATGCCGTGTGGGTTCTTTCGCAGCTGCTTCAAGGAGAGCCCGGTGCCGAGCGGATTGAGGCCCTTGCCATAAGGACCCAACCGCAAACCGAGATCGAGCACCCGCTCGGGGCCGGCTTTCTGCGTCGCGCGTGCCGCGAGATGGCGTTTGCTCAACTTTCCGTGTCTTCGGGCTTCCAGCCGAGCGCCGAGCTCGGTGAGAATCTGCCAATCGTCGAGCTCTCCTTCGCCGAGCTCGAATGGGGGCGGCGAATACTTCGCGACGTTTCGTACGGCCGTGAGGTAGAGCGCGAGATCGTAGTGGCTTCGCTGAATCGGCGACACGGGAGGCAGCACGATGTCCGCGTGACGGCTGGTCTCGTTGATGAAGAAGTCGATCGACACGGCGAAATCGAGAGACGCGTACGCACGATCGAGCTGGGCGCCGTTCGGAGTCGAGAGCACCGGGTTGCCGGCCAGGGTGATCATCGCGCGAATCCGATCCTCGCCGGGCTCGAGGATCTCCTCGGCCATGGTCGAGGAAGGGAGCTCGCCGCCGAATTCTGGCAAGCCACGAACCCGGCTGCGCCAACGGCCGTAGGATCCGCGGCCCGCGCCGAAGCCACCGGCGGCGCTCAGCACGTCGATCGCGGGGGTCGAAAACAGCGAGCCCCCGGGTTCGTCTAGATTGCCGGTGACCGCATTGATCGCGTTGATGAGCCACATGCAGAGCCCACCGAACTCTTGGGTGCAAGCACCGACCCGGCCGTAAAGGACCGCCTTGGGCGCGACCGAAATCTCTTCTGCCAGCTTCTTCACCGTGTCGGGCGCCACTCCGGTAATCGCCGCGCTCCGCTCCGGCGGATATCGCTTGGCGATCTCGATCACGCGATCGACGTTCTCGACCGACGACGCCAAACGCCCGAGATTGACCCCGCGTTTGCAGACCTCGTGCAGGATTCCCAGGAGGAAGAGAGCGTCGGTTCCGGGACGAATGAACACGTGCTCGTCCGCGATGCGTGCCGTCTCGCAACGGCGAGGATCGACCACGACGACCTTGCCACCGCGCTTGCTGATGGCTTCGAGACGCTTCTTGATCCCCGGTGCCGCCATGATGCTCCCGTTGGACGCGAGCGGGTTGGCACCGATCAGCATCATGAAGTCGGTCCGGTTGACGTCGGGTACCGGAAACAGGAGCTGATGGCCGTACATGAAGTACGAGGCCATCATCAGAGGAAGCTGATCACAAGAAGTCGCCGAAAAGCGGTTCTTGGACCCCAACGTACGGAGGAAGGGCGGCCCGAAGACCAGGGTGCCGAAGTTGTGTGCATTGGGATTGCCGAGGTACACACCGACGGCATCGCGACCGTGTTTGGTTTGAATCGCATGAATGCGATCGACCACTTCCTCGAACGCCTCTTCCCACTCCATCGGCTCCCATCGATCGCCGACGCGGCGAACGGGCCGTCGAAGCCGATCTGGGTCGTCGTACAAATCCTTCAGCGCGGTGGCTTTCGGGCAGACGTGTCCCCTGCTGAACACGTCGTCTGCATCGCCCCGGATCGACACGACTTCCGTGCCTTCGATCTCGACCTCCAGGCCGCACATGGCCTCACAGAGGTTGCAGGTCCGATAGTGCGTGGTGCTCTTGGCGTTCATGGCCGGAGCATACCCGAGGTTCCCGCCGAGGCGTAGCGCCCCACATCACGCGCGCTTCTCGAAGCGGAAGGCGACCCCGTCGGAATCGACTTCCACGGTGTCTCCTGCGGCGAAACGTCCCCGCAAGAGCGCCTCGGCGAGCGGATCCTGCAACTCGCGGACGATCACGCGCTTGAGTGGCCTCGCACCGAAGGCGGGCTCGTAACCAAGGTCGACCAGTCGCTCTTTCGCCGAGTTTGATACGTCGAGCTCGATTTGCTGAGGCTTCAGAAGCTCGCGCAAACGTTCCAACTGAATCTCGAGGATGGCAGCGAGCTCTTCGCGGCCCAGCCGATCGAACACGAGGACCTCGTCGACTCGGTTCAAGAACTCGGGGCGAAAGTAGTCGTGCAATCGACCTTCGATTTGCTCTCGAAGCGCTTCGTCGGAGCCCCGATGTTCGAGAATCAGCTCACTGCCCACGTTGGACGTCATGATGATCACCGCATCGCTGAAGCGGGCCACGCGACCGCGCGAGTCGGTGAGCCGCCCGTCTTCCAACACCTGAAGCAAGACGTTGAACACGTCGGCGTGCGCTTTCTCGATCTCGTCGAACAACACGACCGAGTAGGGGCGGCGCCGAACCGCCTCCGTGAGGAAACCGCCCGCTTCGCTGTCGACGTAACCCGGGGGAGCTCCCAACAGGCGAGCCACGGTGTGTTTCTCCATGAACTCGCTCATGTCCAAACGGGTCAACGCCGCCTCGTCGTCGAACAGGAGCTCCGCCAGAGCCTTGGCGAGCTCGGTCTTGCCCACGCCCGTGGGACCGAGGAACAAGAAAGACCCAATCGGGCGCTTCGGATCGCGCAGACCGATGCGCCCGCGGCGAACCGCCTTGCTCAGAGCGCTCACGGCGTGGTCTTGACCGACGACCCGTCGTCGGAGCCGCTCCTCCATGCGCAGCAGCTTTTGCGCCTCTTGCTCCATCATTTTCGCAGCCGGTATCCCCGTCCACAGGGAAACGACCGCGGCCACGTCCTCGGGTCCGACCGTGCCTCCTGGCTCGGTCCCATCGAGGCCGAGGCGAACACGGGCGCTGCTTTCGTCGATCAGATCGATGGCGGACTTGGGCAACTCGCGGCCCGCGACGTAACGGCGTGCGAAGCGGACTGCGGCCTCGAGCGCCTCGTCGGATATGCGAGCACCGTGGGATTCGAAGCGAGACTTGATGCCGTGCAAGATCGCGATCGTCTCGTCGGGGCTGGGGGCTTCGACACGGATGGGCACCAATCGTCGCGAGAGCGAGCTCGCGCGATCCTCGATTTCTCGAAGCTCGTCGGGGGTGCAGCGTCCCAACATGCGCACTTCCCCGCGGGCCAGTGCTTCGGCGAGCATGTCTCCGGCCCCGCCCGTCGATCGCAGAAAGCCAGCGACGTTCGGCAAGAAGAGAATCGTGCGGCCTCCCGAGTCTCGCACCGCGTCCAGGATCGCCCGCATCCGCTCTTCGAGCTGCCCGCGCAGACGCGTCCCGGCCACCAGAGCTCCGGCGTCGAGGGCGATGATCCGTCGGTCGGCCAGGATTTCGGGCACCTCGTTCGCTGCGATGCGCGAAGCCAAGGCATGCACCAGCGTGGTGCGACCCGTTCCTTCCTCGCCGACGAGAAGCGGGTTGTTTTCTTCCCGACGAGCGAGAACCTGCAGCATCCGCCGGATCTCGTCCTCCCGTCCGATGCACGGGTCCACGAGGCCCTGCGCGGCCGCACGTGTCAGGTCCCGCCCGTATTCCTCGAGCGCGCCCCCTGCTTGCCCCACCGGCTCCGGCTCCGAATCCGGCCTCACCACGGGTTGCTGCCCAGCGAGCGCTTCCCGTAGGATCGCGCTGCTCAGACCGCAGGCTCGGAGCACCGATCGAACGGGCCCGTCAGGCTCCTGTGCACATGCCAGTACGAGATGAGGAACGCGGATGAGACCGCCTCCATGACGGCTCGCCTCGAGCTCGGCGCGCGACAGCAGCTCGAGAAACCGGGAGGACAGGTAGGCCTCCGCCTCCGCCGCTGGCTCGTGCGACCGTCGCAGCGCCCACTCCGACTCGACGAGGACCGTCTTCGGATCCACTCCCGATTCCTCGATGGCGCGCTGAACGGGCTCGGACTCGTCGACCAGCACATACCAAAGGTGGATGGGCTCGACCTCGGCGTGCTTGCGGTCGTCGGCGAGCTGCTGGGCTGCGGCCACGATTCGACGCGCGTCTCGTCCGTACGCATCCAGCCGCAGGGTGAGCTTCTTCAATCGTCGTTACTCTTCGCTTTCGTGGCTGCCACGAAACGCAGCCGCAGATCGTAAAGCACCTCGCTGATGAGACGCTCCTCCTCGCCCGTCAGGTTTCCGCGGGTCTTTTCCTCGAGAAGCGCGATGCAATCGATCGTCTGCTTGGCATGCGCGAGATTCACCGTGGCTTCGTCGGCGCCAGGTAGCTTCCCGAGGTGCATCAGCGCCGACGTGCTCAGCGACAAGATGAAGGTATTGAAATCGATGTCAGGCGGCGCGTCTTCTTCCTCGCTCATCGAAGCTACTCCGGTTGTGGGGCCTCGCTCGCATCGGCTGGCTCGATCTCGACCACCTCGCAGTTGCCTTCGGTGTCGGGGAGATCGGCCAAGTGCCGTTCGTATTGCTCTTTCGAGATCAAGCCCTTCGTGATGTTGCGTTCGAGGACGCGCTTATCCATGAGTTTATCACTCGAAGTTGCCATGCCGCCGAGTGTAAATTCGCCTCGGGCACTGTCAACTCACACAAGTTGACACCGCCATGTCCACCTCCGATCCTGAATTCGTGATTCGGGGGGTTCCGCCATCGGCCGATCAGCTGCACGAGCTGGAAATTCTGATCCGCGCCCATCATCCCCTGCTCTTGGTAGAGACGGTGGAGGACGAGCGACTGCACGTGCTCTTGGAACACGCCGCGGAGCATACCGGCTTGCCTCTTTTTTCGTGGACTCCCATCGGCGGCCTTCGTCGCGAGCTGCCCGAGGCAGGCCAAACCCCGGACAGCGGCTCTCCCCAAAAGGCCCTGGCCTTCATCGAGCGTTCCAACCTCGAGGCCATCTTCCACCTTCGTGGCATGGAGCCGTACCTTCACGAGCCGGCGGTCACAGCGCTCTTTCGAGGCATCCACGGCAAGTATTTCGGGCATCGGGGGGCCGTGGTGGTCTCTGGGCACGGGCTCGAGCTTCCCGCGGCGATCGAGCACTTGTTCACACCGATGAACCTGCAAGTGCCGAAACCCGAGGCTTATCACGCGTTCGTCCAGAGCGTGCTGCGAGACTTGGCCTCCCGGGTGCAGCTCAAGGTTCAGCTTTCGCGTGTCGACGTATCTCAGCTGTTGGCCGCGCTCCACGGGCTCACCTTTTTCGAAGTGCAGAAGATCATCACCCAGGCTGTCGTGGAAGATGGGGTCCTCGGCCGGGAGGACATCGCGAAGGTCCTGCAAGCAAAGCGCCAAATCATCGAGCGGTCCGGGGTTCTCGAGTACTTCCCGCACGAGCACCAAATGGGAGACATCGCCGGCCTCGGGAACCTCAAGGCGTGGTTGCGCAAACGGCAGGCGGCCTTTTCGGATCCCCAACGGGCGAAGGAATACGGGCTCTCGCCACCCAAGGGACTGCTCCTGATCGGAGTGCAGGGTTGTGGAAAGAGCCTGTGTGCGAAGGCGGTCGCCTCGGAGTGGAAGCTCCCCTTGATTCGGCTCGATCCCTCGAACTTGTACAACCGATACGTGGGGGAGACCGAGAAGAACCTCAAGCGCGCGATCAAGTTGGCCGAACAGATGGCTCCCGTGGTGCTGTGGATCGACGAAATCGAAAAAGCGCTCTCGCAAGAAGACGCCCAGGGAGGCCCTGCGCAACGCATCTTCGGCACCTTCTTGGCTTGGCTCCAGGACAAAAAGGAGAGCGTCTTCGTCATCGCGACCGCCAACGACATCTCGAAGCTCCCCCCCGAGCTCATGCGAAAGGGCCGATTCGACGAGATCTTCTTCGTCGATCTCCCCGCGCTCGATGCGCGCGAACGCATCTGGCAAATCCATTTGGAGCGACGAAAGCGAGATCCGGCCAAGTTCGACATTGCCCGACTCGCGGTACTCACCGAAGGGTTCAGCGGTGCCGAGATCGAGCAGGCCGTCGTCTCGGCGCTCTACACGGCTTTCTCCCGTCAAGAAGACCTGACGACCGAGGCGCTCGAGGAGGAGATCCAGCTCACCAAGCCGCTTTCGGTCACCATGGCGGAGCGGATCGACGCGCTTCGGGCATGGGCGAAGGATCGCGCCGTTTTCGCCGGGTGATGCGTTCGGCCTGGTTCTGGAGCGGCCGATCCCGTACCGTCGCGCCCATGGCTCGTGTGGTTTCGAACGGCGGCGCTTTCGTCTTTGCTGCTTGGATGATTTTTTCGCTGGCAGCGTGCGGCGGCTCCGAACCGAGCGCGCCGGCGCGCGAGCTGACCGTCACGACGGAATCGGGCTTGGTGCGGGGCTTCGAACGCGAGGGGGTGTTTTCGTACCGGGGGATTCCCTACGCCGCGCCTCCCATCGGCGAGCTCCGATGGAAGCCTCCGAGCGAGGTCGTGTCTTGGAGTGGCACCTTGGACGCCGTCGAGCCGCCGAGCCCGTGTCCCCAAGAGCTCTTGGCTGGCCTGCCCGTGCCTGGTTTCGCACCCAGCGAGGATTGTCTCCATTTGAACGTGGATGCTCCCGCTCAGGGGTCGCGCTTGCCCGTCATGGTGTGGATCCATGGAGGCGGATTCACCTTGGGGGAGGGCTTGCAGACCGACGGTGGAACCTCGGGCGACCGGATTGCGCGTCGCGCCGACGTCGTGGTCGTCAGCATGAACTACCGCTTGGGCCCGCTCGGGTTTGCTGCGCATGCGGGTCTGACGGCCGAAAGCCTCGATGCTGCGTCCGGAAATTATGGTCTGATGGATCAGACAGCCGCCCTTCGGTGGGTGCAACGCAACATCGAAGCCTTTGGGGGTGACCCCGGCAACATCACCATCTTCGGCGAGTCGGCGGGCGCGTTCAGCGTGTGCAGTCACTTGGCGTCGCCGCGAAGCACCGGTCTCTTTCACAAGGCGATCCTGATGAGCGGCTCTTGTGAGCGTCCTTGGCCCACGCTGACCGCCGCGGAGGCGCAGGGGGAAAGGCTCGCGCAGGCGCTCGGGTGCGAGACCGAGAGCGACGTGGTGGCTTGCATGCGTGGGCGGTCCGCCCAGGAAGTGCTGGCTGCCTTGCCGCCCGCACCCAATTTCGGGTTCAACCCGAGCGAGGGCGAAACCGGCTACTGGGGCCCGATCCTCGACGGAGCGTTCTTCCTGGAGCAGCCTGCGACTTCGTTCGAGTCGGGGGCTTTCAACCGGGTGCCCGTGATCGTGGGGTTCACCAGGGAGGAAGCGAGACTCTTCACTTGGCTCGGGGAGCTCGCCGATCCGCCCTTGGAGGTCACCGCGGAAAGCTACGAAAGCTTGGTCGCCCGACTGGTCGGAGGCGATCCGGCGCTCGCCGCGAGAGCGGTCGCCGAGTATCCGTTGGGTGATTATTCCGAGCCTGCAGTCGCGCTCGCGGCCGTTGCGACCGATACGGTCTTTCGCTGTCCCGCCAAAAGCGAAGCGGCCAAGCTCTCGGAGTTCGTTCCGACCTATCTCTACCAATTCGAGTACCCGAACGGACACTCGCAGCTCGAGGTCGCGCTGCCATTCATCGGTGCGGAGCTACCGAGCTACGATCTCGCCGCCTTTCACGGCGCGGACATTCCCTACGTTTTCGGGTACGACCCTCTCCTCGAAATCGACTTCGAGACGTTTTCGACGATCCTCGAGCCGTGGGCAGCCGGCAGCGCCGACGAAGCGCTGTGGATGAACGTGCTGGGCTATTTCTCGCGATTCGCCGCCACTGCCGATCCGAACGACGCCCAGAGCGTGCGCTGGCCCGAGTACGACGCCGAAACCGATCCGTATCTCGCGCTCGACGAGTCCATTTCGGCAAACGTCGACGCGGCTCCCCAGTGCGCCTTTTGGGCTCGGGAGGACTACCTGCAGCCCGAGCTCGGAAGCGATTGAGGCTCAGGTTCGTGCGTTCAGCTCACGCTGGTTGTACTCGTGCTCTTCACGCATGCCCTCGAGCGTGGTCTTGGCCACGAACTCTTCGAGCTTTTTGCGGATCAGGGGCACTTTGGCACTGACCTCGAACTCGATGTCGTAGGTGCAGCCCGTTCCACTCGGCGAGATCGTGATGTTCGAGTCGATCTTGCCCGGGGTTCCGACGATGTCGATGTGGCTCTTGCAGGTCTTCTTGTCTCCCGCATCCCGCCACTCGCGTCGCTCGACGATCGTGTTGGTCGAGTTGAACAGCTTCTTGGCGAACCCAGGGAGATCGCTCTCGATCTCCCGGGTCGAAGTGATCGTCTTGGTGCCTCCGGCCTCGTCGACCTTGACCTTGATGTTCTTCTCGCCCATCGCCTCGCTTCGCTTCTTGATCTCTTCCGGATCGGTCACGAAGCGATAAACCGTGTCTACATCCTGCTTGTAGTTGATGGTCAGATTCGGCATGTACGGCTCCCCTTTTCGGAAGGGGGGAGCCTAACACGGATGCCGCTCGGGGCGAGGTCTCAGGTTGCGAAGATCACGTGCAGAATCAATTGAGCCGCCGCGAAGTAGACGATGAGACCCAACACGTCCACCACCGATGCGATGAACGGCGTGGAAGAGACCGCGGGATCGAGACCCGCCTTTCGAATCAGCAGCGGCAACAACGACCCGATCATCGTGCTCAACGTGACGATTGCCAAAATGCTCACCCCTACGGCGGTAGCAATGGCCATGGGCGCGACCGTTTCCCCTGCGAACCACCCGCGTGCAAAGCCCATCAGCCCCAAGGCCACGCCCAAGGAGAGCCCGATCAAGAGCTCGCGACCGAGCACTTTCGTCCAGTCTTTGGGGCTCAGCTCGCCGACCGCCATGGCGCGGATGATCAGTGTCGAGGACTGCGATCCGGCGTTGCCCCCCGATGCGATAATCAGTGGAATGAAGATGACCAACTCGAGGGTCGCCTCGAGCACGCTTTGATTTTCGCGAATCACCGAGGCGGTCAGCAGCTGGGCCAAGAACAGCAGCACGAGCCAGGAGCCTCGCTTCCAGACGAACTCCGCCCACGTCGTCTGGAAATACGAATCCTCCAGAGGCATGAGACCACCCATCTTTTGTGCGTCCTCGGTCGCCTCTTCGATCACCACGTCCACCACGTCATCGACCGTCACGACGCCCAACAGCCGAAAGTTGGAGTCGAGCACGGGAAGCGCAGCGAGGTCGTATCTCGCGATCTCGTGAGCGACCTTCTCCTGATCGTCCGTGGGGGACACCCAAACCAGGTTGTCCATCATGATCTCCTCGAGAGCCTGGCCTGGGTCCGCCAAGATCAGGTCCCGAAACGACACGACGCCTCGGAGCTCCCCGTTCGAGCCGCAGACGTAGAGGTAGTACAGAATCTCGGCTCGGTCCTCGCGTCCGAACCCTCGAGCGGCTTCGATGGCTTCCCACACCTTCGTCTCGGGGGGAAGGGCCACGAATTCGGTGGTCATCAACCCACCGGCCGTCTCCGGAGCGTAACCAACTAGCTCCCGGACCTCCTCGGCGGCTTCGGGCTCCTTTCGCGCGAGCGCGGCGAGCAGAGCCCGGGCGTCATCCGGTTCGAGCTCCTGGAGCAGGTCGACGCGATCGTCGGGGTCCATTTCTCCGAGAAGCTCGACGGCGCGGCCGGTCGCGATCGCATTGAAGAGTAGAACCTGACGGCGAGGGCTCAGACGCTCGACGACGTCGGCAGCGTCTTCGGTGGGCAGCGCCCGGACGAGAGCGGCCGCCTCCTTGGGCGACAGATCCTCGAGGAGCTCCGCGATGTCCTCGGCGTGGAATTCCGAGACGGCCTCGCGAACCGCCTCGGGGCCAATCGCAAGTGCATCTTGAAGGTCCGGTCCGATCAGGGTCGCCAACCGCATCGTCGGCGATTCTGGCGCATGCGGGCATGAACTGCAGCAAAAAACTCCCTCATGCGGAAGCCCGCTTGCTGCGAACACGGATGTTGAGAAGCTCGACGGTCAAGGCGAACGCCATGGCGAAGTAGATGTAGCCCTTGTCGATGTGTTGACCAAAGGCCTCGGCGGTCAAGAGGACGCCGATGAGGAGGAGAAAAGACAAGGCGAGAATCTTGAGCGAAGGGTACTTGTTGATGAAATCGCCGATCTGGTTGGCGAAGATCAACATGACGCCGATGGCGATCACGATGGCCGTCACCATCACCTCGACATGCTCGGCCATCCCGACCGCCGTGATCACCGAGTCGAGCGAGAAGATGATGTCGAGGAGCATGATCTGCGCGATCACCCCAGGAAGCCCGCTGAACCATCCCCGGATGTCCTCGTGTGGCTCGCCTTCGACTTTGAGGTAGATCTCTTGAGCGCTCTTCGCGATCAGGAATAAGCCCCCGCCCAGAAGGATCAGATCGCGACCCGAGAACGTCCAGCTCATCAGCGCGAACAACGGCTCGGTCAGTTGCATGACCCAGTTGATCGTCATCAGCAGAGCCACACGCGTGACCATCGCGCCGATCAGTCCCAGCCGGTACGCGAGCGCTTGCTGGTCGACCGGCAGACGTGACGCGAGAATCGCGATGAAGACGATGTTGTCGATGCCCAAGACGATCTCGAGCAACGTCAGCGTGAGAAGCGCGATCCAAGCGTCCGGGTTCGTCATCAGCTCGAGCATGGAAGACCGCTCTTTCGTAGCGTGAAACGACGATGCGCTGCAAACGCCTTGGCACTCAGGTGGCCTGATACGGGTTTCGGTGGGACTGGAAGCGCTCGAAGACCTGAAGCGAGACCCGCACCACGCCCTTTGCGTACGTTAGTTGCCGAGCTCGATTCGCGTCGCTACCCTGTGTTCGTGAGGGGGATGACGCGCAAGCTCGGATGGTCGCTCGTCGTGATGCTGGTCGTGTCCTGCGCGGACGACGGCGGCCCCACGACGGTCGATGCACGATGGAATCTCACCTGTCCGTCGGGGGGTGAGGTCGGCTGCGGCGCGCCCGCTCCAGACACCTGTCTCGACGACGGGGAAGGCGCCAGCGAGCGCGCAATCGTGGGAGAGCACGGTCAGATGGCATGCACGGGCTCCCCGATCATCGCCATCTGCGAAGCAGTCGAGCGATCCAGCGGCACTAGCTTTCGGCTGGAAGCCAACGTGGACGACCAATTCGCCTTCGAGCTCGAGGCCGTGTTCGACACGAGCGACGGATCCGTGCAACCGGCGACTTGCAACGTGACGATCGTCGAAGACGAGCTGCCCTACGACATCGGAGGCTGTGGAACCGAGCCGCCCTCGCTCGGGCAGCCATGCCAACTTTCGAACGTTTCGGTCCGAGGAAGCGAAGTGAGCTTCGATTTGCAATGTGAGTCTCTGCTCAGCAGCACCACGGGCTTTGGATTCGACGTCGGCGCGACGGGCGGCGGACCTACCACGATCCGCTTCTCGAACTGCGCTGGCTTCTAGAGCGGCTTCTGAGAATACTCGGAGCCGTCGTATCGGAGAGCCGTGGGCTTCTCGTCGACGATGGTGTGGATCTCGACCGGTCGAGTCCATACGCGAGCCAGCGCCCGGGTCACCTCCTTGGCCCAGTCGAGGCGAAGGTCCGCCCCCTGATGCGTATGCTCGAGAAGCAGCTCGGAGCGGTTGCCGTGGTTGGCATCGACGACGGCGATGATCGGGTTTCCGGCATTGGTGAGGCTCGTCAACAGTTGCCGCTTCACGTCCTCGAAGGTGCGGCTCTCGATCTCCCATCGATCGTTTCGCTCGTTGTACCCGAAAGAGTAGAGCTTTTGATCGGCCACGAAGTCTTCCGTGAGGTATTCGTCGATGAACGTGACGTCGTTGTAGAGCGCGCGCACTTCGAAGATCTTCTCTCTTCCGAGCCCGGTCCGGCGATCCCAGTGGCGTCGAAGCTCCCAGTCGTCGCACTCGTCCCACTCTTTGCCGAATTGCCCCTTGTTCCACCGGTCTTCGATGTGCCGGAACAGCTCGATGCCCAGCTTGTACGGATTGAGCTGCCCCGGCGAGGTTGCCAACACGCTTGCGCAGCGATCCGCGTAATCGACGATCTCGCTCGCATCGCAGATGTTCTCGGTCATCAGCCGGGAGTGCCAGTAGCTGGCCCACCCCTCGTTCATGATCTTCGTCTGCATCTGCGGAAGAAAGTAATAGGCTTCCGCGCGGATCACCGCGAGACACTCGCGCTCCCAGCGTTGCAGTGGGGCTTGATCCAACAAGAAACCGAGCACGTCCCGTACGGGCTCGCTCGGGAACCGCTGTGCTTGCTCGGCCTCTTCTGCGAGCTTCTTCTTCTGCGACTCGACGAACTCTTCGGGGTTGATGAACGACTCCATGTACTCGCGGTCCACACGAAGCAGCGGAACCTCCGGTGCGTCGGGAAGCTCCTCCTCCTCGGAGGTCTTTGGCGCGGACTCCTTGGGGATGAAGGGCAGCTGCGGGTCGATCAAGTTTTCGAGGCTCAGGCACGCATCGACGAACTCTTCGACCTTCTCGAGCCCGACTCGGTTGGCCCATTTGCGCACGATCGCCCCATGGTTGGCCATCGTGTCGATCCACTTACGGACGTCGGATCCATCCCGCGGATCGCGCCCCTGACTGGTCATGCGAAAGCAGAAGTTGTTCTTGAAGAAGTCGACGTGCGCGTACACGTGCGCCATCACCAGCTTTTGATCGACCAAGCTGTTCCCCTCCAGCAAGTATGCGATGGCGGGGTTGTTGTTGATGACGAGCTCGTAGATCTTCGAGAGACCGTACTCGTGACTCTTGCTCAGTCGCTCGAACTCCATGCCCCACCGCCAGTGTGGGTAGCGGGTGGGGAAGCCGCCGTATGCCGCGACTTCGTTCATCTGGTCGTAGCTGAGGACCTCGAAAATGGTGGGGAAGAAGTCCAACCCGACTCGCCGAGCGAAGTCTTCGATGCGGGTCTGCTCGTCGCGAAGGTAGTTCGGGAGAGCCGTCTTGAGAGCGAACTGCGCCACCGCTACTTCCCCTTCCCCAGAAACTCGCGAATGGACTCCACAATCGCGTCCCGATCGTTGATCTCGCTGGTGATCAGTTGCTCGTCGTCCGAGAAGTGCTCCCGCAAATCCTTTATGAACTGACCGGACCCATACGGGCTATCGACCTGCCCGTAGCAAAACACGTTGGAGGCGGGGAGGAGGATCTTCTTCAAGATGTCGACGCAAAGCAGCGTGTCGTCCACGCTCCAATTGTCCCCGTCGGAGAAGTGGAATGGGTAGATGTTCCACTGAGATGCAGGGTAATCACGCTCGATGATCTCGGCGGCCAACCGGTACGCCGAGGAGATCATCGTGCCTCCGGACTCTCGCGTTCGGAAGAACGTGTCACGGTCGACTTCGCGGGCCGCCGCATCATGGATGATGAATCGAGTTTCGATGCCCTTATACTGCCGACGCAGCCAAGTATCGATCCAAAAAGACTCGATCCGAACGATCTCCTTCTGCTCGTCGCCCATCGATCCGGAGACGTCCATCATGTAGAGGATGACGGCGTTCGCGACCGGCTCTTCCTCCGTCTTCCAAGACTTGTAGCGCATGTCGTCGCGCGTCGGAATGATGACCGGGCGCTTCGGATCGTAGGTCCCCAGGGCAATCTGTCGTCGTAACGCGCTGCGGAACGTACGCTTGAAGTGGCGGAGTGAGTTCGGGCCGACGTTTCGCACGCCGACGTAGCGATCCTTCTTGTCGATGATCGCGCTCTTGCCCTTGTTTTCGATGTTGGGGAGCGCGAGCTCTTCGCCGAGGATGTCTGCGAGCTCGTCCAGTGTGAGCTCGACCTCCAAGGCGTGCTCGCCTGCCTGGTCGCCCGCTTGTCCCTGACCGTCTCCTTCTTGCGGGCTCCCGGAGAGCGGATCCCCCGGCTCGCCATCGCCTTGGGCCACACCGCCCTGTTGTTTGTCGCCGAATCGAAGCTTCGGGATGTCGATGTGCGGAATGGGTATCGATACCAGGTCTTTGCCTTGTCGGCCGAGTAGCTCGCCTTTGGAGATGTACTTGCGCAGATTCTGGCGAATCCGACCGCGAACGATGTTGCGGAACCGAGAGTGATCTTGATCGATTCGCAGTGACACCCTTACTCCCTTACGTCGCCCCTCGCGAAGATGCTGGCCACGTAGGCGAGCACGTCGGTCGCCGACGCTTCGTTGTAGCCGTAGTACTTGATGAGCCGATTCTTGATGATGTCGATCTTGTCCTGCGTTTCCTTGTCGATCACGTTGGAAACGAAGCTCGAGAGCTTGATCGAGTCCTTCTGATCTTCGAAGAGCTTCATCTCGAGCGCGCGCCGAAGACGATCGTTGGTTTCGTAGGTGAACTTCTTGCCTTCCAAGGCCAAGTGCCCGATGAAGTTCATGATCTCGCGACGGAAGTCGTCTTTGCGGGCATCGGTGATGTCGATCTTCTCTTCGATCGATCGCATCAATCGCTCGTCGGGCTCCTCGTCCTTGCCCGTGTACTTGTTCTTGACCTTCTGCTTCATCAGGTACGCGCGGATGTTGTCGATGTAGTTCGCGCACAGACGTCCGATCGCCTCTTCATCCGCGCTGATCGCGCGCTGCACCTCGTTCTTCACGATCTCGTCGTACTCCGCCTTCACCACGCTGATCAGCTCGCTGAAGCGCTTTCGTTGGTCGTCACCGACCGTGAGAGATGCGGAAAGGCCCTTCTCGAGCTCGTTGAGGACCATGAAGGGATTGATGTAGCCCTCGTTGCCCTCTCGAACGAGCGAGTTGCTGATCTTGTCCTGCACGTAGCGAGGAGACATCCCTTCGAGACCTTCGCGGTTCGCTTCTTTGCGAAGCTCTTTGACGTTGTCTTGGGTGTACCCGGGAAGAATCTTTCCGTCGTAGAGCTTGAGCTTTTGCATCAGCGAGAGCTGGTGCTTCTTCGGCTCCTCCAGACGCGTCAACACGGCCCACATGGCGGCGACCTCGAGCGTGTGGGGCGCGACGTGCTTTCCTCGGAGTCGCGCGGGGCTGAAGTCCTTCTGGTAGATCTTGATCTCCTCGTTCATCTTCGTGATGTACGGGATGTCGATCTTGATCGTGCGATCGCGCAAGGCTTCCATGAACTCGTTGTTGATGAGCTTCTTGTACTCGGCCTCGTTCGTGTGGCCGATGATCACCTCGTCGATGTCGGTTTGCGCGAACTTCTTGGGTTTGATCTTGTGCTCCTGCGTGGCCCCGAGAAGGTCGTATAGGAATGCCACGTCGAGCTTCAAGACTTCGACGAATTCGACCACGCCGCGGTTGGCGATGTTGAACTCTCCGTCGAAGTTGAAGGCGCGCGGATCCGAGTCCGAGCCGTATTCGGCGATTTTTCGGTAGTTGATGTCGCCGGTGAGCTCGGTGGAATCCTGGTTCTTTTCGTCTTTGGGCTGAAAAGTCCCGATGCCGACACGGTCCTGCTCGCTGAGCACGAGGCGCTTCACCTTGATGTGATTGCTCATCACCTTGGACCAGTCGCCGCCGTACCGCTCCAGCAAGTTTCGGAAGATGAACCGGCACGCGGGATTGAGCTCGCCGCGCACCTGGACGCGCTGCCGGTCGTTGCCCAAGCGCAGCTCCTGAATGGCGCGGTCCCGCCACTCGGTCGGAATGAGACGGAGCGGCTCGTCGTGCATCGGGCACGGGAACGTATCGTCGCCGCCTGCGAGGCCCGTCTGGTGAAGGTTGGTCCACTCGTAGGTGTACAGCGCGCCTTCCGGGGTGCGCGAGTAGCGCTCGAGCCCCTTCTTCAGCAAGCGCGCGATCGTGCTCTTGGAAGAGCCGACCGGGCCGTGCAGCAAGATGATGCGCTTCTCGGGCCCGTACCCTTGCGCTGCCGCGTGCAGCACGTGGACGAGTCGCATCAGTGGAATGTCCAATCCGAAAATGGCGTCCTTTCCATCCTCGATTGGGTCTTTGAAGAAGGGATAGCGAATCAGCTTCTTCTTGTTGTCGATGTACTCTTCCTCACCGTACGACACCACCATGTCGTAGAGACGCTGAAACGCGTTGCGCGTCACTTGCGGTCTCTCCCTGACGATCTGAAGGTAGTCTTCGAAGGAGCCCTCCCAATGCAGATCTTGATAGCGCTCGTAATCCTGCAGTGCTCCAATCTGCTTGACCATTTCCCCCATGGCGAAGTCCTCCTTGGTGATCAGGGTATCACTAAGGATGATCCGAGTTAACTATCGAAGCCAGGCGGCGATGGAAGTCGCGACCACACATGCGAACACAAACCACCTGAGCCAGGACAGCGGAGCCTTGAGCATGAGACGCACGCCGAGCCGAGCGCCGATGATCGAGGACGCCGCGAGAACGATCGCCGGCATCCACGCGACCAGGCCCGCCCACGCGAAGATTGCGAGAGATACCGTGCCAAAGACGAGTGTGATGACCAACTTTAGTGCGTTCGCCGAAATCAAGTCGTGACGCAGCGTTCCAACGAGCACTCCGAGCAAGAGAAAGCCCACTCCGGCTTGTATGAATCCGCCGTAGACACCGCTCAGAAACAAACCGAGGTAGGACCAAGGCGCCTGAGAGGGCGTCCGGACCGCGCCATTTCCGGGGATCAGGGTCGTCTTGCGAAATGCGATCAGCGCGGCCATCACGATCATCGTCGCGAGCATGATCGGCTTGAGCAGCTCCCGCGAAATCCAGGTTGCGAGCAACGCTCCGATGACGGCTCCGAGCACGGTGGGGATCAGAATTGGGACGATCGATCCGGTATCGAGCTTCCTTTCTCCGTGCAGCGCCGCCGTTCCCGCAGCGCTTTGCGTGACGACGGCGAGCCGGTAGGTACCGTTGGCGACGTCGGCGGGGAGACCGAGCGCCATCAATGCGGGCAGCACGATCATTCCTCCTCCTCCCGCCATGACGTTGATCACCGTCGCGAGCACGCCGGCTACTGCGACGATGGCGAGCCCCTGGTAACTCAACTGGTCGAGCATCAGCCGTGTCCGTCGCGCGCACTATACCCGCTTTTCGTTTCCCGGTACCCGTGACACCAAAGCGTGCTACCGTCTGCCAGCGTGAAGAAGACCTACGTCTTGGACACCAATGTGGTCCT
>CAZBWQ010000005.1:0-83225 GCA_964495565.1 uncultured Sandaracinaceae bacterium
TTTGGGAGCATGAGGTCGCTGGTTCGAATCCAGTCGCCCCGACTAATCCCCCTTTGCCAAGACTTGGCCGAGCTTCGGAGAGGCAATGCGTTACTCGGCTGCCGTGAGAGAAACCTGGCGTCACCATCCGCGCGTGTCTGATGGTGATCCGATCGATCTGGTTCGGTACGCAGTGCTCGCGGCCTCGAGCCACAATACACAGCCGTGGCAATTTCGGATCGAGCGAGACGCGATTTCCATCATTCCAGATTTTTCGCGCCGTTGTCCTGCGGTCGATCCCGACGATCATCACTTGTATGCGAGCCTGGGATGCGCCTTGGAGAATCTGTTGTTGGCTGCACGGGTCGCAGGCTTCCAGGGTGACGTTTCGTACGATCCATCGAGCTCCGTGATCCGCGTTCATCTCGAAAAGAGACGGCCGAGCCGATCGGCTCTGTTCGACGCGATCCCGCGGCGACAGTGCACTCGGGCCGAATATGACGGCAAGAAGCTTTCAATCGCGGAGCTGTCCCAGCTCGAGGAGGCAGGACAGGGCGAAGGCGTGTCGGTGTTGATGTTGACCGACGGTGATGAGAGAGGGCAGGTCGCGGAGTATGTCGCGGCGGGCAATACGGCGCAGTTTGCCGACCCCGCGTGGGCCAAGGAGCTCGAGGAGTGGATTCGCTTCAGCGCGCGCGAGGCGGTCAAAACCCGCGACGGATTGTATGGCCCGGTCATGGGCAGCCCGAGCGTGCCCAGGTGGGTCGGGGAGCTGTACATGCGCTTCGGATTCTCATCCGATGCGCAAAATCGTAAGGACATCAGGCACATCGAGAGCTCTCCCGCCATCGCCGTGATCGTATCGGAGGTGAACGACACACGGCATTGGATCGAAGCGGGCCGTTGCTACCAGCGTCTCGCCCTTCAGGCCGCAGCACTCGACCTTCGAACGGCTTTCATCAATCAACCGGTCGAGGTGCCGAGCCTCCGCTCGCAATTCGCCCGTTTCCTAGGTATCGGTCAGAGGAGACCGGACCTCGTCGTTCGAATCGGGCGCGGCCCAGAGATGCCGCGTACGCTACGTCGACCGGTGGGCCAAGTCATCGTCGAGGGCTGATGTAGTTTGGAGGGATGCCGAGCCCGGGCCAGATGACGCGGCCCTCTTCGATTTCCCGGATGAACCACCGGTGATAGCCCCGTGCGAGGATCCATTCGATGCGATCGCCCCGCCAGAAGATCTTTTCGCGTTCGATGTCCATGCTCGACGGGTTGGTGAGAGAAGCTTTGGTGCGTGCCAGGTCTTCCGTGAAGATCTTCGTCGCGCGACAGCGCTTGTACCAGGCAACCAAGCTCGGGTGACGGGACTCGTCGAAGGGCACCTGCAACAGCCGTGTTCCGCTCAGGTGCGGAAACAGGGCGATGTCCGCGATGGATAGCTCACCGCAGATCCACTCTCGGCCTTGGAGCTCGCGCTCCAGCGCATCGTAAATTTTCGCCAAGTCCTCTCGCGCCGCGGTCAACAAGCCTTCCGGCATCGCATCCGTGCGAATGGCCCAGACCCAATAACTGATGTCGACCAGAATCGGATCGACCACGGTGTCGGCGCAACGCTCCCAGGCTCGCGCCCTGACCCAATCCGCGTCGTCGCTTGGGTAGACCGGCCGTTCCGGAAAAGCTCGCTCCAGGTACGCGACGATGTCGGATGAATTGACGACGAGCAGCCCATCGTGGTCAATCGCTGGAACTTCCATGCGCGGGTTGGCCATGGCGAGCTCTTCGCGTTTCGATGGAGAAAGCGCGTCGATCCAATGGTAGTCGACGCTCTTGTGCTCGAGCACGAGCTGCACCTTGCGCGAGAACGGGCTGAATGGGTTGCCGTAAAGTGTGAGCATCTCGGCTCACCGTATGCCCGCGCGGGTGAAGCAACAAGGCTCAAAGCCGCGGCAGCTCCCTGCGTTTGTCTGCGGCGTGGCAGATCCCCACGCCCGTTCCATTTTGTCTCGTCTCGGCCCGTCGATCGTTCTCGAGACCGTTCGTGAGCCTGGCATGGTGGTTGCACCAGCTCTTTCTTTCAATCCCACAGGAGTACCCCCATGCACATGCGCTCATCGTATCGGGGCCTGGAACGCTTCGGAGAGGCTGGTGACCACACGGCATCCCGACTTTCCGATTCCGAGCTCCCTGTCCATCGCCGCAGAACATGCGCCACTTCGACGCTGCGGCGTTTCCTTGTGTGCGCGTTGATCGTGCTGACTTGGTCGGCTCTTTCGACTGGCGGCGCGCAGGCTCCGTCGAACGCCAAAGCACCCTTGCTCGAGGGGCTCGGCGGACACCATCATTCGGTCACCACCGATAGCGAGCTCGCACAACGCTACTTCGACCAAGGCTTGGTGCTGGCTTTCGGCTTCAACTACCCCGAGGCGCATCGGTCGTTTCGAGAGGCGGCGAGGCTCGACCCGCAATGCGCCATGGCCTGGTGGGGTGCGGCGCTCGTCTTGGGGCCCAACATCAACGCAGCCATGAATCCGGAAAATGCCGACGACGCGTGGAGCTACGTTCAAAAAGCGCAGCAAGCCGAGCACGCGAACGAGCGCGAACGCGCGTACGTCGATGCGCTCGCGGTGCGGTACGGTGCCGAGCCGCTCGACGACCGACGTCCGAGAGACCGCGCCTACGCGTTGGCGATGGGAAAGGTTGCCGCCCGCTTCCCGGACGATCTCGATGCCCAGGTTCTCTACGCCGAGGCGCTCATGGTCACCACTCCCTGGGACTACTGGCAAGAGGATGGCTCGCCCAAGACCGTGACGGAAACCATCCTCGCCACACTGAGGCAGGTCATGACCGAGGAGCCGAATCACCCGATGGCCAACCATCTGTTCATCCACGCGGTCGAGGCACAGCATCCCGAATGGGGCCTCGAGGAGGCCAAGCGGCTCGAGGACCTCGTGCCCGGTGCCGGACACTTGGTTCACATGCCCTC
Organism: uncultured Sandaracinaceae bacterium; assembly: GCA_964495565.1. Lineage (GTDB taxonomy): Bacteria > Myxococcota_A > Polyangia > Polyangiales > Houyiibacteriaceae > SG8-38. Next base: position 2,960 of record CAZBWQ010000005.1, read on the forward strand.
CCACATCTACATCCGCGTAGGGCGCTACCACGACGCGACGAAGATCAACCTTCGAGCCATCGAAGCAGACAAACGCTATCTGAGCCAAGTGCAGGCGCAGGGGGAGTACCGGATCGGCTACGTCCCCCACAACTACCACTTCGGGTGGGCGACGGCGACGCTCGAAGGACGCAGTGAGCTCGCAATCCGACTCGCTCGGGAGATGGCCCAGATGGTCGACGAAGACGCCATGCGCGCGCCTGCCCTCTCCACCCTGCAGCACTACTGGATCACGCCTCTCTACGCGTTGGTGCGTTTCGGGCGATGGGACGAAGTGCTGCAATGGCCGAAGCCCGCGGAGGATCTCGTCTATCCGAGCGCCGTTTGGCACTACGCACGGGGAATGGCGCTGGTGCGAAAGCAGCGTTGGCAGGAGGCCCAAAAAGAGCTCCGGGCGCTCGAGAAGCGAATACGGGATCCGCGGCTCGAGTGGGTCACCGTCTGGGACATCAACAAGGGCCGGCACATCTTGCAGATTGCAGCTCACGCCCTGGCCGGGGAGCTCGCAGCGGGTCGGGGGCGGCTCGACCGGGCGATCGATTCTTTGGGCCGCGCCGTGGAGCGCGAAGACGCTTTGAACTACGACGAGCCACCTTCCTGGCACTATCCCACGCGCCAGTCGTTGGGCGCGGTTCTTCTGCAAGCCGGACGGCCAGCCGATGCCGAAGCCGTGTACGAGAAAGACCTCCGCGAGTTCCCGAACAACGGGTGGTCGCTCTACGGCTTGCTGAGCGCCTTGCGGATGCAGGGACGTGCCGAGGAAGCACGCGAGATACAGCGACGCTTCCGCGAGGCGTGGCAATACGCCGATGTGGCCCTGACCTCCTCGCGATTCTGAGGCGCAAACATCAGCTGGTAGAAGGCGCTGAACCGCAGGCATACACATACGACGAGGAAGAGAAGCCAGCGACCAGGCCGAAGCGGGGTCAATCGCCAGCTCGAAATGCATCCTGCATCCCCCGCCTCCGCATGATGCGGGCGTTGCCGGGAGCGCGGAAACGAGATAGCGTCTAGGCCCGTGTGCGCTCGAACGCCGCAAAAGCCAGCTCTTCAGTGGGCGGCCCTGCTCGCTGGCCTCCTCTGGCTGGGTGGTTTCGAGCTCATGCCGACGCTGCACATGGGCCTGCATGGCGTCCTCGGCGAGCACCAACACGGTGTCCCCGAGCACGGCCACCATCACCAAGATGGCACCGAGGCCCATCACCATGTCGAAGACGGGGCGCACGACGACCATGGCGAGCTCGAGCGCGAGCATCCCGACCGGCCCGCAGATCACGGCAAGAACAGCCTGGCACACCGAGATCTGGCGGCGGAGCAATCCCCGCCCTCCATTCCACCGATACCCGAGGCTCTCCTCGCGGCGGAGCAACCTTCCCCGCTGACGCTGCGCTCCTTGCGCATCGAAAGAAGGCTGCAAGCACAGAAGGCCCGCGGACCGCCGAGCCTGACGACGTTCCTCTCCTAGATCTCGGAATCGTCGTCATGGCGCCGCTGCCGCTTGGCTGCGTGCGTGCCGTTTCATGGATCCCGCGTGCGTTCGCAAACGCACTCGGACTCCACCTTGGTGTGTTTGTCGAAGCCCTGAGGCGGGTGGGCTCCGCCCCGTTTGCTCGTGGAATTGCAAGCCAGAGCCATCATCTTGGCGTGCTTGATCGTGTGGTCAGCCGCACCCGCACCCGTGCGCGCACAGCTCGCGCCGCCCCGGCCCACGTCCCCCGCGCGGCGTGAAGCCGCGTATCCCGCCGAGGCGGATGGCCGGCCGGCACGAGTAGGGCTCCAACTCACCATCGCCGCCGATGGCACGATCGAAAAAGCCGAGGTGATCGACGTCGATCGGGAGGGCTCGGCAGCCGAGCCTTTCGTCCGTGAAGCGCTCTTCTACGTGGGAGGACTGGTTTTCGAGCCGGCCACCCGCGATGGCGAGCCGATACGGTCGTCGATCCGATACGAAGTGGCGTTCACGCCCCCCACCCCCGAAGCTTCCTCTTCCGAGCCCGTCCCGGCCTCCGTCACGGGGGTGGCCGAGCCGCCCGAAGGGACCATCACGACCCCGCCCGCGCGGACCGAGCCCGGTCAATCGCCGACCTTTACGGAGACGGCGGAGGTCGACGCGGCGCCGGTCGAAGCGCCGCCTGCAGCCGCATCCGACATCCACATCGAAATCGGAAAGCTCCAAGACCTTCCGTGGCGCAACGCTTCCGAGCTCTTGTCGCTCGCGCCAGGCGTGGTGTTGCAGAACCACTCGGGCGAGGGGCATGCGCCCACGATCTTTCTGCGCGGATTCGACGCCGGCGAAGGGCAGGACGTCGAAATGTTGCTCGAGGGCGTGCCGCTGAACGAGCCATCGAATGCGCACGGCCACGGCTACGCCGACGTGAGCTTCATCATCCCCGAGCTCGTGCAGTCCCTTCGAGTGCTCGAAGGTCCCTTCGACCCCCGCCAGGGAGACTTCGCCGTCGCAGGGACGGTCGATTACGAGCTGGGCGCGGCGAGGCGCGGGGTCACGGTCGGTGGAAGGTACGGATCGTTCAACGAGCGCCGCTTGCTGCTCACCTGGGCACCGCATCAAGCCTCCGACCAGACCGTGTTCGGGGTCGATCTTCAAGCGAGCGACGGGTACGGCCCCAATCGCGCCTTTTCGATCGCGCGTGGCCTCGGGCAGTACGCGGACACCGACGGCCCGCTCAAGTGGTCGCTTTTGCTCGCTGCGAGCGCGTTCGAGTTCGACTCCGCGGGTGTGATTCGGGAGGACGACTTCGAAAACCGAAACCTGCCTTGCCCGCCCGACTCCGACAGCCAGTTTTTTTGCCTCTACGATCCGAACCAAGGCGGTTCCGGCTCCCGTTACCTCACCAACTTCAGCCTCGAGCACGTCCAACCTTCGACCAAGCTCGGGATGCAGGTGTTTCTCTCGTTTCGAAGGCACCGCATCCGCGAGAATTTCACCGGCTTTCTGCTCGACCCGCGGGGTGACGGCCTCGACGAGAACACGCAGACCACCACGGCCGGCGGCCGGGGCTATTACCGCTTCGAGCGAAGCTGGCGCGACTTGCCACAGGTCCTCGAGGTGGGCCTCTTCGGACGCTTCGACTCGGGCAACACGCGCATGTGGCGGCTGCGTGCCGAAGGTGGCGACCCCTACGAGGTCGTCTTCGACACCGACTACTCGATCACCAACGTCGCCGGATACGTGCTCGGAGAGTTTCGGCCGGTGCGCTGGTTCGAGCTGGCAGGCGGTCTTCGCGCCGATGGATTCGGGTTCCAGCTCACCGACCTCGATCGGCCGACAAGCGATCGAGACGGCGAGCGCCTTCCCCAAGAAAACGTCGATGCCTTTGGTTTTTCGCTCCAGCCTCGCGGCAGCGTTCGGTTCAGGTTGGTCGACGAGCTTCGGCTCGTGACCAGCGCCGGGATCGGCACGCGCTCGACCGACGCCCAGGCGCTTTCCGAAGGTGAAAACGCGCCTTTCACCCGCGTGTTTGCAACCGAGCTCGGTCTGACCTGGGCCCGCGACGGCCGCTGGAAGACCGATCTTCGGGCATTCGGCTTCTACACCTGGGTCGATGACGACCTCGTCTTCGACCCGGAGCGCGGCCGAAACATTCCGGTCGGCAGCAGTCAGCGCTTTGGAGCCACGGTATACGGCCGGCTCACCGGTCCGTGGCTCGACGCGGCGGCGAGCTTCACCTGGACCGAAGCCTTCCTCGGCGGAGACATCTTCGACTTTCAGACCGATTCGCGCCTGCCCTTCGTTCCGCGTTTCGTGACGCGTCTCGACACCGCGGGACGGTATCCGGTCCCGATTCGCCGTGATGAGCTCGTGGTCGGCGCGGCCCTCGGAGTCGCCTTCGTCGGGCCCAAGCCGCTGCCTCTCGGACAAACGAGCGAGCCATTCTTTACCTTGGATGCGTCCGTCCTTCTCGGTTGGCGGTTCATCGAGGCTGCTTTTTCGGCGCGCAATCTCACCGACGCGCGCAATCGAATCGCGGAGTTTTACTACCCCTCGAACTTCGAGGGGCCGGACGCCACGCCCTCGCTTCAAGCGGAACGTCACTTCGCGGCGGGTCCCCCTCGCACGCTCTGGGTCACGTTGACCTTTTTCATCGATACGAAGGCCTTCACCGAAGGAAGAAGACAATGAACACGAGTCGCATCATCTTGATTGGCTTTTCCGCGGCGCTTTTGCTCAGCGCTTGTGGAGATACTCAAGGAGACGTCGTCACCATCGAGGTCGCGCTCGAGGCCCCCAGCGCGCCGTCGACTTTCGTGACTGACACGGGCTGGGAGGTTCGCCTCGACGAGGCGCAAATCGCCATGGGACCCCTGTTTGCCTTTGCGCCGCGCTTCGAGGGTGGCGCAGTCGCCGCCATTCGATCTTTCTTGTTTCCGGTCGCGCGCGCCCATGGAGGAACCGATCCGCTCAACGGAAGACGTGTCCGAGCGGAATGGCTGAGGCAGGTCGTCTTCGACGCCGCGGGAACGGAACCCTCCCCGCTCGGGCAGATCGAAGCGGAGTCGGGGGAGGTCGACGCAGTGACTGTGACGTTGAACCCGCCAGACGCCGCCAACGCTGCGGCTACCGAGGGGCATCATCTCTGGGCGCGCGGAGAAGCCTCCAAGGATGGGATCACCATCGCATTCGAGGGCGGCCTCGACATCCCCGACGAAGGCTTGTCGCGGCGGGTCGAAAACATTCCGCTCGACGCCTTTCTGGAAGAAGGGGGTCGATGGGTGGTCACCGTCCACGCGTCCGAGTGGTTTCGAGACGCGCAGTTCGACCGGCTGACCGAGCAGAACGAAGAGGACGTTTACCAGATTACGCCGGAGAGCCAGGTCCGAAGCGCCTGGCTTCTCGGCGCACGAAGCACGCGGGCCTACACGGCTCGCTTCGAACTGGAGGATCGACGATGAACGACACACGAAAAGCAATCGAATCGAAGGCAAAGGCTGCGCTCTTGGGGCTTTGCTGCATCACTGGGCTCTTCGCGGCCTGCGGTGATTCCACCGGAAGCACCGGCGAGGTCCGAGTGGACCTGAGCGGCGAGGAAGCCGCGGTGGAAGGCTACCCCGTCGGAAGCGGCGAAGACCAAATCGCCTTTGCCGATGGCTTCACCCTGCAGTTCGAGAAGGTCTTGGTTGCCTTCGAGCGATTCGAGCTCGGCACGTCCGCGGGTGATCGCGCCGATCTCGAGGTCGATCCGATCGTCGCCGATCTTCATCTTGGCGATCCGCGCGGCTGGGTCTTTGGAGGCGTTCCCTCGCGGCGATGGGACGACGTTCGCTACGTCTACGCAGCGCCCACCATGCAGAGCCGAAAAGTCAACGACGTGAGCGATGACGATCTTCGAGAGATGGCGGACAACGGGTACGCGATCTGGGTGGCGGGCACGGCGACCGACGGCACCGAGTCCTACGACTTCGACCTACGAATCCCGCTCCGGGTCACTAGCGAGGCCTGCCAAAACGGGATCGACGAGACCGATGGCTTGGTGGTTCCCAACAACGGCGTGGTCGATGCGGAGCTCACCGTGCACCTCGACCACTTCTTCTTCGACACCTTCGCGACCGAAGAAGCTCAGCTTCGTTTCGAGCCCTGGGCCGCGGTGGCGGGGGAGGACGGCGTCATCACCCTCGAGGACCTCGCGACGCAGTCCCTGTCGGACCTTCGTGACCGCAGCGGCGATCCGCTCCTGGATGAGCAGGACGACCCGATCGTCTACGATCCAGGGCCGCTCGCGCTCTCGGAGAACAACCTTCGCGAATACGTAATCGCGGCAGCCACGACCACCGGCCACTTCAACGGCGAAGGGCACTGCGACTACGTGGTCGAGTAAGGCCCTTCTCGTCAGCAGGCCTGGCTCGACCCGCAGGTACCGCTGTCGTTGTGTGAAAGGACCGGGGGCGCGGCGTTTGCCGATGCCTGCACGATGCGTGTGCGCAACGCCCGGACCGCCTTGCTTGCGGCCCGCTCGTTTTCGCGGCTGAAGACCGAGGAGGGAAGGGGGATGTCCGGATCCACGTAGATGCGGAAGTCGATCTCGGTTCGTGCGCCGTCATCGATTGGAGTCAGCTTGAAGGTCGCGTCGAAGGCATTGATGTTGCCATCGAGCAGGCGGCCCTCGACGACGCGAGAGCCCCCGTCCTGCGGACGCTCGGCCAGGTTGAGCTGGCCGTACAGCGTGTACATGCCCTTTGCGACGCTCACCTCCATGTAGACCATCGCCCTGCTGCCGCGCTGCGCAAGCACTTTGGAGTGGGTGAAGTTCGGCATGAACTGCACGTAGTTCGCGTAGTCCAGGACGACCGGGAGCACCTCGTCGATCGGCTTGTCGACGACGAGGACCGCGCGACCCGATGCGATCTCCGAGCCTTCGACCGGGATCTGGGAGGTCGCCACGTCGGTGTCGTCTGCCTGGTCCGCAGAGACCGCGCCCGGGAGAGCTGCGAGGAACAACGCGCCCCACAGGGCCGCCCCGTACATCGTGGCTTGGAAGGTGTCGAGAGTCTGTCGCATGGTTGGCTCCTCGGGCTCTGCTGCCGTGGGTCAAGGGTTGCCTGGCGGCGCATTACCCATTACACTGCACAGTGTAGTGTCGACCTCAGCAAGGTCAAGGAAAAAATGCACTGCACAGTGTAGTGTCGGTCTAACATAATGGAAACACAGGAAGAATCCCGAATTAGCCCCAAGCAGCAGACCATTCTGGATGCCGCCACGGTCGCCTTTCGCGACGAAGGCTTCGAGTGCACCAGCATGGACCGCATCGCGGAGCTCGCCGGCGCCTCCAAGCGGACGGTCTACAACCACTTTCCGAGCAAAGAGGCGCTTTTTCAGGCCGTCGTCTCGCGGCTCTTCGACGAGGCGATGGCGCTCGATCGAGTCGCCTGGGATCCGAGCCGGACCCTCGAGGATCAGCTCGCCGATGTCGCTCGCTCGAGAGTCCGTCTTGCCGAAGGGGGGCCCTCGCGCTGCCTCATCCGGGTGGTCTTTGGGGTGTTCATTCGGCAGCCCGAGCTCGTGAAAGAGGTGATGGCCCGCTCGGGCGAGGCGGAGGCGAACCTGGCGGGTTGGCTTCGCAAGGCGGTCGAAGCCGGTCGGTTGCAGGTGCCGGACCCGGAGCTTGCGGCGAAGCTTTTCTGGTCGATGGTCCGTGGGGGTTTGTTTTGGCCACAGCTTCTCGAAGGCCCCATGGAGGAACAGGCCCGAGAAGAGCTGCTCACCGAGATCATCGAAACCTTCCTGGCCCGCTACCGAACGCCATGAGCCACGCCGCGGACGAAATCGATCGAAGCGGGCCCTGGAGCGACTCGGAGGTGCGCGACTTCCTAGAAGAGTCCGTCATTCCGATGCGGCTTGCCGCCCATACCCCATCCGGGTTCCCCGTCGTACTCTCTCTTTGGTTCATGCCCTCGGGCGACCAGCTCCTGGCCGCGGTGCATCGCGATTCGCGGATCGCGAAGCGTCTCGAAGAGGATGCGCGCTGCGCCTACGAGATCGCACCGAACGAGCCGCCCTATCGAGGAGTTCGCGGACAAGCCGTGGCGAGCCTCGAATCCGAGGGAGCCGGTGAGCTGCTCGAGAAGCTGCTACTTCGTTACCTCGGGTCGACCGATTCGAAGCTTGGGAGGTTCTTGCTCGGGCGGGCTGACGAAGAGCTCGTGGTCCGTCTGCAGCCGACTTGGATCGGGTCGTGGGACTACACCGAGCGCATGAAAGATGCCGTCGAGTGAGGTTCTCGAAACGCGCCGGGTTCGATCCGACTCCCCATGCGCTTGCTCGAGCCGCGGCGGCCAATGCCCCGACCTGGGATCTCACGATCTCGAATCCGACGCAGGCGGGCTTTTCGTTCGACGAGCGGGCGCTCCACGAGGCGATCGGCTCGGTGAGGGCACGCTCCTACGATCCCGCCCCGCGTGGAATCGCGGCTGCACGCCACGAGCTCGCGGTGGCGCTCGGCTGGCGGGCCGAGCACCTGGTGTTGACCGCGACCACGAGCGAGGCGTATTCGTTCTTGATCAAGCTCTTTTGCGATCCGGGAGACGCAGTGCTGATCCCGGAGCCCGGCTATCCGCTGCTTCGGATGCTCGCGCAGCTCGAAGGCGTGGTGCCGGAGCCCTATGGCCTTCGATACGATGGCGAGTGGCACGTCGATCCAGCGGCCCTCGAAGAACGTTTGGACGCGAGCGTGAAGCTGATCTTCGCGGTGAGCCCCAACAACCCGACGGGCGCCTATCTGACGGACGACGATCTCGAGCGCTTGCTCGACTTCGGTGTTCCCGTAGTCGTCGACGAGGTTTTCGCTTCCTACGATCTGCGTCGCGAGCATCCGTCTTCCCTGCGTCACACCAAAACGGAGTCGGGGCTTCTTTTCGCGCTCGGTGGCTTGTCCAAGGCCGCGGCGCTTCCGCAGCTCAAGTTGAGTTGGATGGCGCTCTCCGGCGACGAGGCGCTGCTCGAGCGCGCCCTTGCCCAGCTCGACTTGATCACCGACGCGTACTTGTCGACGAACGAGGTGACACAGCGCGCTCTGTCGTCCCTGCTGTCGCTAGCCCATGATCGGCGTCGCCTGGTCTTCGATCGACTGCGGCAGAATCGGCGAAGCGCGCTGCGCCTCGCCCAGGACGTCGCCGAGATATCGGCCCTGCCGGTGCAGGGCGGGTGGTATCAAGTGCTTCGACTGCCGCACGTGATGTCGGAGGAACAATGGGCCTTGGGCTTTCTCGATCGCGGCGTTCTCGTGCAGCCCGGGTGGTTCTACGATTTTTCGGACGAGCCCTGGGCCGTCGTCAGCTTGCTCACACCGACCGAGGTCTTTTCCGAAGGTTTGGGCCGAATCGGGCAAACCGTCGTCGACGCGACTTCACCGTGATGAGGGCGCGTCCCGATGGGCCCGTGCGGTGCTACTCAAGCGAGCCGCTCGTCGAGGTCCTCGGGCTGGTCGGCGCTCAAGATGCGGAAGCGCCGCACCGCGTTGGATACCAGCGGTATTCGCTCCGCGACCGTCGTGATCTTCTCCAAGGCGCCGCTGCTGCTTCGTACGCCTTTCGCCTCGACGGGCATGGCCGCGATGCGGGCTCTCACGTCGGCCCGCGTCTTGGCCAACCGCGCCGGGTCCGCGGCGAGCTCGGCAGCAAGCCTGCGCTTTTCCGCGAAGTCCTCTTCGGTGAGGAGCTTTCCGAACGAGCGCAGCCCCGCGATCTGGAAATCGTGCTTCTTGAAGAGCCGGTAGATCTCCTTGACCTTCTCGACGTCGATGTTGCGCCCGAGCGTGTAGCTCTCGAATAGGCCTTCCATGGCGAGCAGGGCGGTCTCCGCGAGGCATGCGTAGGCCGTGCCCGGAGGAAGACCGATGTCGTAGTCGATGTCGATGTCGCCGGGAATCAGCACCTCGCCGCTTTCGATGACCGCCACGTCCGGGCGAAGGGCGGCTTCTTTCTTGCCGATGTCCGGCGGGCGCGCCACGTCGCAAATGACCGCGCCCGGCTTGCACGTGCTGATGTCGAGAATCCGCTGGCCGAAGGCCGAGGTCGCGGTGACCACCAGGTCGCAATCCGCTGCCAAGTCGCCCGGCTTCAGCGCGATCGTCACTTTGGTCCCAGGTGTCTCCCTTTCGATTGTGCGTTTGAGATCGATGAGCTTTTCGGGCTCGATCGAAACGAGCACGACGTCTTGGATGGCCTGCGCCAAAAGACGGGAGCAGACGGCGCCGATCGATCCGGTCGCGCCGATGATCATCGCCCGGCCCTTCGCGAGCTGCGTGGCGCCCATCTTCACGACCGCTTGTTTCGCCGCTTCGAGCGTGGCCGCGACGGTGAGGCTGTTTCCGCTCGTGATCGCGATCGACGCCTCGTGGGCCACGGTTTCGCCAGCGTCGCCGACCACGCTGGTGAAGGCGCCGAGGCCCATCAGGCGGCACCCGTAGCGCTCGGCCATCTTCGCAGCTTCGTTGAGACGGTCATACGTGAAGCGTGGGTCGTGCCGCATCATCTGGCGCGGCGTGGCGCCGAGCGCGAACAGATAACCTTCGATGCGCTGACCGGTCGTCGGGGAGCGTCCTCCCGCGACGCGCCCCACGTACATGGGCTTCAGGTAGGCAGCCACCCCTTCCACCACTCGATCCGGCAGGACCTTGGTCCACCGAAAATCCGGGTCCTTGTGCACGAATCCGACGTCGAGGGGATGGATCACGAATGCAAAGCGATTGATCTCCTGCTCGTCCTTTCGCAGGTAGCGAATCGATGGGCTCCAAGAAATTTCGGCCATCAGATTGAGATACACGTCCTCGGTGAGCGGCTCGCGCGGATTGTCGCGCCCCGCCACCAACACCGCTTCGATGACGGCCGCGGAGTGCCGCGCGGTCGTATCGCCTTCCCGAAGCGATGGCATCAGGGTCACCACCATCGAAGCGCCGCGCTCCTCGAAGTCCGCGATGTCGTCCTCGCATGCGCAGGGGACTACGATGGTCTTCTTCTCGAGGTCCGCGGGCGCGAAGTGACGGATCACGCAGGCGTCCCCGGCAATGACGTCGGCCCACCGGAAATGCGTGGTGCTCTTTTCGGTACGGCCGTCCACGGGCGGGCAAATCCTCTGGAGCGGCGCGTTTTTCAGCGCCTCCAGCGTCGGGGCATCGGCCGTATCGAGGGTTTCGGGGCTGCCTACGCCCGGCACGTCAGGGAGACCGAAGAAGATCTCGGGGTCGTAGTAAGAAACGCGCGGTGTGAGCCGGCCGAGCGCGTGCGCCAGACCCACGTGGTTGAGGCCGGGCACCATGAGCACGTGCTTCTGACTGAAGATTCCGGGCTGCGCGCGTGAGGCGAGCACGACGCTCCATCGTTCGAGCCCCGGCCTGACCCCGCTGCCATCGATCACGGGGGTCTTTTCCGCGGTCGATGCGAGCTCGCGCCCGAGCTCGTACGGCCGGCGCGCATCGCCCAGCTCGAGGTCGAGAGGAATGCGATCGAAAGCGATCACGTCGACGTGGCCGTCGTGCTCGCGGATGAGCTCGCGCACCAGGCTCGGATTGCGCTTGCAGCCACGCCACGAGACGTGCGCGCGGTGCTCCCCCAAGGTGGCTTCGAAGTCTTCGTCTTGATCGCCCGGGTGTATGACGAGACAGCGCTTCATCGGAGCCTCCGGTCACGCGTGGAAGAGCTCCATTGTACTCCCAAAGCCGGCCGCGTTTGGCAATAAAAAATCGACCTTCCGCGTAGGTTTTTGGTGCGCGAAATCAGAACGGTTGGCCGATCGTGAGGCTGAAGACGAACTTGCCTCCGCGGCCGATGGGATCGCCGTTGCTGTCGACGTCCACCACGCGTTCGTCGGTGGGAGCCAAGACTTGCAGGCCGTCGATCTTCCAGGCGAAGTCGAGGCGAATGATCCCGACCAAGGTGAAGAACCGCACGCCGAAGCCACTCGCTGCTTGCGGATAATCGAAGCGGAACCGCTCCTCGCGGCTCACGTCCCCCATGTCCATGAAACCCGCGAGTGTGATGCTCTTGGTGACCGGCACGCGAAGCTCGACCGACGCGAGCCAACGGCGCGTACCTCCTTCGAGCCCGTCGCCCAACGTTCCCGGGAGGAAGCCGCGATTGCTGCTGGCACCTCCACCCCGCAGCCGAAGGTCACGCGGACCGAGCTCCTGCTGGAGCGCATCGAGGCTCTCGTATGCGCTCGTGATGAAGTACATGCCGAGCGCGAACCGAGCGGCGAACGTGATGCGGGCCGGAAGCGGCACGTAAAATCGGGCCTCTGGGACCAAGCGGATGTAATCCCAAGCCGAGGGTAGCCCATATCCTGCCTGCTGCGCGGCAACCATGAGCATCGCTCCTTGGTGAGGACGCTGGACGTCATCTCGGAAGTCCAAGCGAATGATCTGCTCGAAGTAGGTCACGAACGAGTTGGAGGGAGCGGGGCTTCCATCGAGCTGCACCTCACCCGAGGGGACCCGAAATATGCTGTTGGTAATGCCCACTCTCGCGTAGAGCTTGCCTTCGAAGAAGTCGCGCTCGACGGCGAGCTCGGTGTCGATGCGATGGCGGAAGAAGACGTCGAAGGGGTCCGGCCCGTAGAGGTGTGCGGCGCTTGCGAGCAGGGTGGTGCGGGGCTCCACGAAGCCAGGCTGCCGCAGCGATATCCGAATGTCGTTACCGAACCGCGGGACCGTGGCCCTCGGAAACTGCCGCTGAAAGATCAGCCGCGGTCGTTCTTCGATTTGGAGCTGCTGCATGCCCCCAAACAGGTTTTCGTGGCGATACCTGCCCAGCAAATGGACGTCCCACTGAGGCACGCTGATGCTCTCCGTCAACGTCTCGAGCTCACCCGCCTGAATGCCGGCGCCCAACGAGAAGCCTTGCTTTCTCACCGGGGTGACGCGAACCCGGACGTCGACCACGTTTCCCTCGTCGGGAAGAACCGGCTCCACAGTGGCCGCAGCCACACCGCTCAGCGCGACCACCGCCCGTTGCGCGTCTCTCAGATCGTCGAGGTCGTAGGGATCGCCCGGATCGATGAGCGTGGCTGCGGCGATGGGCTTGGTAGGCAGATAGCCCGCGCCTTCCACGATGACCTTTCCGAACTTGGATTTGGGGCCCGGGCTCACCGAGTAGGCGACCCAGGCCTTCCCTTCGGATGCATCGATCCGCGCGACCCCCTTCACCTCGGCGAGAGCGAACCCTTCGCGACCGAAGACCTCGCGCATTCTCGTTCGACTCTGGTCGAAGAGGGCTTCGTCGAACCGGGTTCCAGGCTGGAGCTCGTTCGCTTTGCGAATCTTCTCTTGGAGGTTGCTCGCAAGCACATCGAGCCCTTCGAACGAAGCGTCGGCCACCAAGGTCGGCGGCCCTTCGTCAACCGTGAAGACGACTTTGGCGACACACCCCTGCGAGCTTCGACGGCGCTTGCAGCCGGGGTCATCGTCCGAGGAAAGGACGTCGTCGTCTCGAGCGGCGGCCGGCTCGACTTCGATGTCGATCACGCGCGCCGAATGAAAGCCCCGGGCCTTGTACCACCGTTCGATCCGATCGCGGTCGCGCTCGAGGGCCACGTTGTCGAGCAGTGGCCAGTCGGCCCACGGCCATGCCCATAGCTCGACGATACGCGAGCTCTTCGCGAACGGAGGCTCCCCACATTCGCCGGCGCCTTGGAATCCGAAGACGACTTCGACGTGATTTCGCTCCCGGGTCGAAAGGCAGATCTCGAGCTCTTCCTCGCTGATCTGCTCCATGCCGGAGACCGTCACCTCGTCGATGCCGTATCGGTCGCGCGGAATGGTCGCGCACCCCCACGCTTGCCAGGAAGCCATGCAGAGTAGCGTGAGTTTCAGAGCTCGTAACACTTAGGGTTGCCACAGGAGGTCGAGCGACCAGTTGTCGGGCTGCTCGTAGGTCGTGGTGGTCGATAGGTAGTGAGGGAACAGCAGCTCGAGAAGAAGGCCCCCTCGAGGGCCTGCTTCGGAGCCCCCGAGCATCCCCTCGACGTAGACGCCCAGAAGCACGTCCTGCCAAGACTCCGGAATCAGATCGCCCACGCTGACTCCCGCACGAACGCGGGTCGTCTCCGCCGTGCCTTCCGATTCGAGGGCGATGATCGGCGCGTATTGTCCGAGCTCACGCCTCGCCAGGGACCCGACCAAACCGGCGGTGAGACCCGCAAGCACGGACCGACTCTGGCTTTCGACGCGGTCGTCGCCGGGACCTTGCCGACTCACGCCGAGAAGCAGAGCGATGATCTCCGCGTTGGTGTTGGCGCCCGGAGCGTCGCTCGAGAACGTGATCTCGGGATCGCTCACGGGCCCCTCGAAGTCCACGGTCACTACGTATCCGGTGCGAAGACGGTGCGTGGCGCTCAAGTCGACCGTGGGATCGATCGGCGTCGCGCCCGTGAATTGGATGGTGCCGGACTCGATGTCGAAGTTCTTGTTCACCAAGACCAAGAGCCCCCGCCGAATGTCGACCTCGCCTTCGATCCGGGTCGCGTCTTCTTCGCTGTGCACCTCCAAGTCGACGCCGAGCTGGATGCTGAAGTCCGGGCGACGAACCCAAAGCGGCTCGCTCGAGACGACCCGGACGACCAGAGGAGAGGTCCCCTCTTCGTCCGGCTGCGTCCGATGATGCCGACGAAGCGCCTCTTCGACGCTCAACGATCGATCGAAGCCGGGCTGACCCTGGTAGATGACGAGGGGATGCTGGGTCAGGCTCTGAACTCCGTACCGAAGCTCTTCGGGTAGCACCAGGGAGACGTCCTTGCCGAGCTCCATTCGGATGACTCGCGGCGTCGCGGCCAGATCCCCTCGGACGTCGATTTGGCCGTTCAACGTGGCGAGCGGAACGCCTTCCCTTCGCAGTGGATAGCCGTCCGCTTTCACCTTCAAATCCACCTTCTCGGGGGTCCAGCCGGCCAGCTCGATCGCTCCCGCCGCCTCGATGCGACCCTCGCGATCATGCGCCGACAGGGATCGGATGACCCATCGATCGGGCTCGATACCGATGTCCGCATCGACTTCGTCCAGGCGAAGAAACGGATCTTCGATTGTCATCGACGCATCGGCGAGCTCGACATCGCCACGGAGCTCCCAAGATTCGACGTCCCGGGCCTCTCCGACGAGCATGAGCTGCCCATCGAGCTCACCTTGAGGACGTGCGACGCCCGGCACCGGCCCGAGCAGCACCGAAAGCGGCGCTCGATGAAAGTCCGTGGCGACACGGAGCTCTCCCGCGCCGAGCGCGACTGGCCCATCCGCTTGCTGCACGTCGATGGGAGCCCGCGCATCGACGCGCGCCAGCTCTTGGCCTCCGGCGGTCATTCGAAGCTCCGCCGTCACCGAGGCGGCATCGGCATCGGACCGAACGACGACGTCGACCGGCTGCTCGTTTCGCATGACCAAATCGCGTGCTTCCGCTCGAAGCGCTATCTGCTGCGATGGTCGAAAGAGATCGGCGGCGTCGAACTGGCCCTCGAGCTCGCCTTTGGCGTGCGCACAGAGGACGGGGACGGCGCTCATGGCGATGGGATGGAGCTCGCCCCGCGCCTGCGCGGAAGGCCACTGCGCGGGCCAGCCGTCTTCGATCCATCGATCCACCGGGGTGTGCGCTCGTGCCTCGGCATGGAGCATCCGCTGGTGCGCGAGATAGCCGACGACCTCCAGCTCGGTGGTGCCGTCTCGTAGCTCGAGCAGGGCCTTGAGCCGTGCGGGCTCGCGATTCGCGCACCACTCGCTCGAAGCCGTCTCGTCGCTCCCCGCCGGAAATCGCAAATCAGTCGCGACGTGGGCTCGCATCGCGTCCGGGCCCCCCGAAAGGCTCGCGTCCAAGCTGCCCAAGGTCTCCGGCGGGAAACCCAGCTCCCAGGGGAGGGCGCCGAGGCGCTGTTCGGGCACCGTCAGAGACACCTTCCAGGGTTGGTCGAGCACCGTTGCGATTTCGCCCTCGCGGACCAGCTCGCGAAGATTCATGCGCGCCTCCGCCTCGGCGTGGAGGAGCGTCCCTTCCTGAGTAGCAGCATCGAGTCGTGCGCTGGCCTGTCCATCGTCCAGGCTGGCTCGGAGATAGACCTCGGCCGGCGACATGGAGCCGGTGGTGAGGTCGTCGCCGTGCGCAGCGAGACGCAGGGCTAGGGTGTCCAACGTGCCGCGCGCGGTCAGGTCGGCCGAGATCGTCCCCTCCGGGCGGGCAGCAGAATCCAGCAGGCCCGTCAGCAGGGCGACCGACGCGGAGTCGATCCGAAGTCGTGCGTCGTAGCGCGCGGTCCGAAGGGCGCCCACCGGGTCTTTCGCCTCCCCCAAGCGAGCACCGGCGCGGATGGACAGCGTCCCGTTTTCCCGAAAATCCGCCTGCATGCGCGCCTGCGCGGAGCGGCGCTTGGCCTCGTAGCGAAGGGTCGCGTTCCAGCCGTGGATCGTCTGGCCGTGGAGGAAACCGTCGCGGAGCTCGAAGGTCGCATCGAGCTCCGGCCGTTCGATCGTTCCTTCGAATCGGCCACGTCCCGCGAGCTCGCCTTCGAGCCGTGGCGGTGCATCCGCGATCTCGAGCAGTCGCGCCAGATCGAGGGAGCGAAGTCGAAAGGTGACGTCCGCGCCCTCGTCGAACGCGTAGCGGCCCTCGGCCGTGAGCGCGACTCCGGTTCCTTCGATCGAGACGGACTCGACCGAAACGAGCGCGCCTGGATCGATCCACAGATCGGAGAATCGAGCGGTGACCGGCGAGAAAGGCGCGTTCTGCAAAGAGGCGTTTCCTTCGAGACGGACGCGCGGCCAGTCGAGCGAGGCCGCGAAATCCGCGGCTGCGATCCATCCGTTTGGAAGTGGCAACTCACCCGAGACGTCGTATCGACCGCCGCTTCCCTCGATGGTCGCGAGCATCTGTTCGATCGTCTGACCGCCGACTTCGACCTGCTCGGCTCGAATCGTGGCGCGGACGTCGGGCTCAGGGAGTCGGCCGCGGAGCCGTGCATTCACGACGAGGGTTTCGAGGGCGAGGTCCCGCGTTGCGAAGCGAGAGACGGACGCGTCCCCGCGGACGTCGAGCTCCTCCAGCGCATCGAGTGCGGGAGCGGGCTCTTCGAAACGAAGAGACGCCTCGAGCGTCCCTTCGGCGACACCACGCACCTCCGGCAAGAAGACGTCCAGGTGAACGCCGGACGCCCGAAGCCGCGCTTTCAAGCGGCTGTTTCGGTGGCTCGCGCTGGCTTCGATGCGACCGTCCCGCATTTCCGCGGAAACGTTCGTCGAAAAGCGTTCCATGGTTCCTCGGAAGTGGAGATCGACGTCGGTCTCGACGCCTTGGGTTTCGAGGCTTGCGCGGGCTTCGAGCGTCGATTCGTCGCCAAACGCCAACTTGCCCTCGGCGTGAGACAAATGCGCCAAGCGCTGGCCCCCTTGCATCGCTCGTGTCTCGGCGTGCCGGACGTCGAGCTTCAGCTCGTCTCTCCATACCAGGCTGGTCCGGCCGGCGATCTGCTCGAGGGAGAGCTCGTTCGGAAGATCGGCAAGCGAGCCTCCGCTTAGCTCGACTTCGTCGAGCACCACCGCAATGTCGCTTCCCTGCTCGTCTTTGTCGTCGTCTGCCTCGTCTTCGGTGTCGGCCACGAAGGCGGACGCGATCGCGATTTGGTCTCCGTGGTCGATCAATCGGAGAAAGGGCTCTTTGATGACGCCGTGCCGAATGTGGATGGTGCCCTCGAGCAGCGCCCACAAGTCCGGGTCGGCTTGGACCGCCCGAGCGCGAAGGATCGTGCGACCACTTGGATCTTCGATTCGAATTCCCTCGAGACGGACCTGCCCGGGGGGCAGTGCCACGCATTGCTCGACGACGATCCGGCCGGGGATTGCAGAGCTCACGGCATCGAAGACCCAGTCGCACGCGAGCTCCCTGCCGCGGGCGGTCTCGAGAGCCAAGAGCGCGAAGCCGACGGTCGCGATGAGCAGAATCGCAACGAGTGCCACGAGCCTCCACGCCGCACGCAAGACGACGACAACCGGCCCAGACCCGAGTAAAATTCCGCTCATAGTGCGCATTTTCGAGGTGTGCTTTCCCCTCTCGCACGATCGTTGCAATACACAGACCACCACGACATGGCGGAAGACAAAGGCGAGGCACGGCCCTCTAGCGAATCGCCCGGTCGCGAAGACCGGGCAGTGGACACGCTCGAGACACCTGGAGGCGCAGAAGCGGAAGCCCCCAAGGACGTCCAACAGCAAGTCGAAGAGCACGAAGCCGAGGAGCCGAAGAAGTTCGGAACCTTCGCCGGCGTGTTCACGCCGACCCTCTTGACGATCCTCGGCGTCATCATGTTCTTGCGTGAAGGCTGGGTCGTGGGCAACGCCGGTCTGGCCGGAGGGCTCGCGATCATCGTGCTGTCGTTCGCGATCACGGGAGCCACGGGTCTAGCCATGTCTACGTTCGTGACCAACATCCGCGTGGGTCCGGGCGGCGCCTTTTCCATGATCTCTCAATCGCTCGGGTTGGAGGCGGGCGGTGCCATCGGGGTTCCCTTATACGTGTCACAGGCGCTTGCCGTCGTCATGTACATCTTTGGTTTTCGTGAAGGGTACTTGTGGGCCGCGGAGGCGTGGGCTTTGCCCATGGTGCCGTCGATCGTGGTCGATCTCGCGATCTTCGGGTCCATCTTCGTCATCACGCTGATCAGCACCAGCCTTGCATTCAAAGTTCAGTACGTGATTCTCGCCATCATCATCGGCGCCCTGATCTCGATCGCCATCGCCGCCGTTCAGGGTCCGATGGACAACCCGATCGTGTGGTGGGGAGATTTCCGTGGCAGCCCGGAAGATCAATTCACGGGGGTGACGTTTTGGGCTGTTTTTGCGGTCTTTTTCCCCGCCTCGACCGGGATCATGGCCGGGGCGAACATGTCGGGGGATTTGAAGGACCCGCGTCGGGCCATCCCGATCGGGACCATGGCCGCCGTGGCTCTCAGCTTGGTCGTGTACGTGGCCTTGGCTTATTGGCTGATGCGCGTCGCCACCATCGAGGAGCTCACGAGCAACTACACGATCATGATCGATCGTGCGTTCTGGGGGCCTGCGGTTCTCGGTGGGCTGCTTGCAGCCACCTTTTCGTCGGCGCTTGCCTCTTTCGTGGGAGCGCCGCGCATCCTCGAAGCCCTGGGTGCCCACAACATCGTTCCCGCCTCCGGTTGGTTCGCCAAGCGCACCAAGCGCGGTGAGCCGCGTAACGCGATGTTCCTCACGGCTGGGATCGTCCTCGCGGCAATCATGCTTCGAGAGCTCAATGCCATCGCTCCCCTGATCACGATGATCTTCTTGCTGACCTACGCCACCATCAATCTCGTGGTCACCATCGAGCAAAGCCTTCGTCTGATCAGCTTTCGTCCGCTGCTGCACGTACCGAAGATCGTCCCCACGATCGGGCTCGTCGGTTGCTTGTTCGCCATGTTCATCATCAATGCGACCTTCAGCCTGGTGGCGATCAGCCTTGTCGGAGGCCTCTATTTCGTGCTCTTGCGGCGACGGCTAAGCGCTCCGAGCGGAGACGTGCGTAGCGGGCTGTTCACGGCGCTGGCCGAGTGGGCCGCCAAGCAGGTCAAGCTATTCCAAGGAAACAGCGAGCGCGCGTGGAAGCCCAACATCATGATGCCCGTCGAAGATCCCGACCGTTTGCGGGGAGCCTTCGAGCTCGTCGCGGATCTCGCCTCTCCGATGGGCTCGGTGAAGCTGCTGGGAATCGCGCCCGAAAAGCGAATTTCCGATCTACAGAAACGCCTCATCGATACGCAGCAGGCGCTCACGGACGAGGGGATCTTCACGACGTCTACCGTGATGGAGAGCGATCGATTCCCAGATGACGTCCGGGTCGGAATGCAGGCGCTCGCAGGCTCGTTCTTCAGACCGAACCTTCTCTTCGTGGAGCTGCCGAAAGGCAAGGAAACCCACGAGGCTCTTCAGCGCGTGATTCGCGAAGCGAAGAAGCAACGGATCGGCGTGGCGTTGTTGGTGCGGCACGACACCGCAGGTCTTGGGAGACGAAAGCGCATCAACTTGTGGATTCCGGACCGTGGACCGGAGTGGAAGCTGGAAATGGAGTTCCACGACCTCGATCTCGCGATTCTTCTGGCCTACCGGTTGATGGAGAGCTGGAACGCCAAGCTCACCGTGATCGCATCGCTGAAGGAAAGAGAGCACAAGGAGAGAGCGGAGCGCTTCCTCACCCGTCTCGTCGACCTCGCGCGTCTTCCAGCGGATACCAGCGCCCACGTTGCCGACGGCGACTTCGGCCGCTACGCGAGCAATGCACCCGACGCCGACCTCAACGTGTTCCCACTGCCGGAGGACCTCGACGCAGACTTCCTCTGGCATTTGCGTGACGCCACGGGCAGCTCGTGTTTGTTCACCCAGGATAGCGGTGACGAAAGCGCGTTGGCCTGAGCGATCTCGGCGCGTGGCAGCCTGACACAAGCGTGGCGAATCACCCCGATCGTTCGGGACGAGCTCCTCGTCGGACGTGGAGATAGCCACCCTAGAGGGTGATCTGAGATCGACTCGTGGCGCTCCGTGGCGTCATCCGTGCATGGCACGTCCGTTGCAGCACCCACGCGGAATCATTTCGACAGGATCGGGAGGACGAACATGGGAGAGCAGATGCAGAACATCCAGGAATCGGTAGGCCAGCTATCGAGCATGCTAGCGCCTGCGGCGATCGTGATCGGCGGCGTCGTCTTGTCGCTGCTGGCCGGTTGGGTGGTTGCTCTCTTCGTTCGCAAGACGGGGGCAGATGAAAAGCTCGCCACCATTCTCGCAAAAGAGGAGCCTCTCCCGAGGACGTCCTTCGCTCAGCTCGCCGGCCGCATCACGTTTTGGGTAGGCATCTTGCTGACGCTGGTGGCGTTCTTGAACCACGTCGAGCTCGAAGGTGCCGCGGCGCCGCTCAACGCGTTGCTCGCCGAGATCCTTCAGTACGCGCCGCGTGTTCTGGGTGCGGCTCTGATTCTGCTCGCCGCCTACCTCATCGCGCGGATCTCGCGCTACCTGATCGTCACGGGACTCACCAAAACCCAGATCGATCAACGCGTCTCCGAGCAGCTCGCGGAGGTCGAAGGCCGAGAAGAAGTCATTCCAGTCTCGAAGACGCTCGGTGACACGGTGTACTGGCTCGTCTTCTTGCTCTTCTTGCCGGCAGCCCTGGGTGCGCTCGAGCTGCGCGGGCTGCTCGACCCCGTCGCCGGCATGTTCGACCAGTTTCTCGGGTTCGTCCCGAACCTCGTCAGCGCAGGCTTGATCCTATTCATCGGGTGGATCGTGGCGCGTCTCGTGCGGCGTATCCTGACCAGTCTTTCGGCCGCGGCAGGTGTCGACAGGCTGAGTGACCGTATGGGCATTCAGAAGGCGCTCGGCGAACAACAAATGAGCAATCTCATCGGCGTCATCGCGTACGTGCTGATCATCCTGCCGGTCGCGATCGCCGCTCTCGAGGCCTTGAACATCGACTCGATCACCCGGCCTGCGAGCCAGATGCTAGGCATGCTTTTCAACGCGTTGCCAGCGATCTTCGCCGCCGGCCTGGTCTTGGTCGTCTCCTATTTCATCGGACGGGCCGTCGCCGATCTGGTGACCAATCTTCTCTCGAGCGCCGGATTCGACAACATCCTCGTGAAGCTCGGCATCACCAAGGAAGGCGCCGACACCGAGCGGCGCCCTCCCTCGAACATCGGCGGAGACATCGTCATGATCGCGATCATGTTGTTCGCCTTCATCGAGGCGTCGAGCCTGCTCGGGTTCACCAACCTCGCCGGTCTGACGACGGAGCTGATGGAGCTCGGCGGCCACATCCTGCTGGGTCTTGCCATCATCGCGCTCGGCCTCTACCTCGGGAAGGCCGCTGCCAACGTGATCGAGCGCAGCCAAATCAAGCGCAGCGATCTCCTCGCCATGATTGCGAGGATCGCGATCCTGATTCTCGCCACCGCGATGGGCCTACGCCAAATGGGCGTGGCGAACGACATCATCGTCACCGCGTTCACGCTGACACTCGGTGCTCTCGCCGTGGCCTTTGCGCTCGCCTTCGGGCTCGGCGGTCGCGAGGAGGCGGCAGACGAGCTCAAGGAGTGGCGACGCAAGCTTCGCGATCGCAGCGAGGGTCCGTCTTCCTAGCGTGAATCTGCGACGATCGTAGCGTCGAAGACGCAACGGTCCGTGGGCGACATGTCCGGTCGCGGTGTATCGTTCAGCCCATGTGTGCCGACGCCGCCGACAATACCCGCAAGATGGGCTTCGGAGCCACCTGGGCCATGGCTGTCGGGGGAATGGTCGGCGGCGGGATCTTCTCCGTGCTTGGCGTGGTGGTCGCAACCGCGGGCCAATGGGCGTGGGTGAGCTTCGTCATCGCCGGATTGATCGCGTTGGCCACAGGCCACAGCTACGTGAAGCTCGCCTTGGAATTCAAAGAAGGTGGCGGCGCCTTCACCTACTTGCGCAGAATTCATCACGAAGGCCTGGCTGGGTCTCTCTCGTGGATCTTGATCATCGGGTACGTGCTCACGATCTCGGTCTATGCGTTCACTTTCGGTCACTATCTCGCGTCGGTCATCGGACAGGCTGCGTGGATCGCACCAGTCGCCTCGGCGACGATCGTCACGTTGCTGATCGGGGTGAACCTGATGGGAGTCGGTGAGGCCTCATGGCTCGAAGTCTTCACGGTTTGGGGAAAGCTCAGCGTCTTGCTGGGGCTTGCTGGGATCGGATTGTGGCGATTCGACGTAGACGCACTCGCTTATTCGCAAGCGGATCCCGGCGGAATGGGCGGTGCGCTTCTCGGCGCAGCCTCCATATTCATGGCGTACGAGGGGTTCCAGTTGCTGACCTACGACTACGAAGACATCCGGTCACCCGAGACCACCCTTCGCCGCGCGACGATGTCTGCGATCGTTGCGGTGATCGGGGTCTATGTGATCGTGGCCCTGGGCGCGGTCTCGCTCGTAGGCGCGGATGCCATGATCGAGCACGAGGAAATCGCCCTTGCCGTGGCGGGCCAGAAGGCTCTCGGGACGCCTGGAAAGATTCTGGTATCCATCGCTGCCGCTTTTTCCACGGCCTCGGCGATCAACGCGACTCTCTTTTCGAGCGCACGGCTTGCAGCCAAAGTCGCAGATGATGGTGAGCTCCCGCACTGGTTCGAGAAACGCAACCGAAAGCATCTGCCGGGTAGGGCCGTGGCATTCATTGGCGCTACTGGCGCACTTTTGGCCCTCGTGGGCGGTCTCGGGCAATTGGTGGAAGCGGCCTCCCTCGCCTTCCTGTTCACCTTCGCGGCCGTGAACTTCATCGCCGCTCGTCGTGCAGGAACGCACCGCTGGATCGGTTGGGCTGGGGGGACTTTGGCGACCGTGGCGGCCGGCGCCCTCGTCGTGCGGCTCGCACTGAACAGCCCTTGGTCACTCGCGACTCTGGGCATGTTGGTTCTGACGGCCACCGCAGGAAGGAAGTTTCTTCTACAACGTCTGAACGGCGCGAGCTGAGGTATGGCTCGCCAGCCGAGAAGCTTTGCTCAGAAGTAGCCCTGCTTTTTGCGGTCTTCCATGGCGGTCTCCGACACCTGATCGTCGGCTCGGTTTCCGCGCTCGGTCTGCGAAGCCATCAACACCTCGCGTACCACCTGATCGATGGTGCTCGCCGTCGACTCCACCGCGCCTGTGATGGTCGCATCCCCCATGGTTCGAAATCGGATGCTCTTCGTTTCCACGACCTCGCCCTCGCGCGGCTCCACGAACTCGGAGATGGCGAGGATCGTTCCGTGCCGAACGAGACACGGACGCTCGGCGGCGAAGTAGAGGCTCGGAAGCGGAATGCTCTCCGCCTTGATGTATCGCCACACGTCGAGCTCGGTCCAGTTGGAGAGGGGAAAGACGCGAAAGTTCTCACCCTTGCGCTTGAGGCCGTTGTAGAGATCCCAGAGCTCGGGACGCTGATTCTTGGGGTCCCACTGACCGAATCGATCCCGATGTGAGAAAAAGCGCTCTTTCGCTCGAGCCTTTTCCTCGTCCCGCCGGCCGCCGCCGAGGCATGCGTCGAAGCCGTGCTCCTCGATGGTGTGAAGTAAAGTCGGGATCTGGAGGGTGTTTCGGCTCGCATGCAGGCCGGTTTCTTCCTCGACGAGCCCCTCGTCGATCGCTCTTTGCACGCTTCCCACGACCAGCTTTGCGCCGAGCTCTCGAACGAACCAATCGCGAAACTCGATCGTCTCACGGAAGTTGTGGCCCGTGTCGATGTGAAGGAGAGGAAAGGGCAGCGGAGCTGGGTGAAACGCTTTGCGTGCGAGGTGCGCCATGACGATCGAGTCCTTGCCACCCGAAAACAAGAGCGCCGGATTTTCGAACTGCCCCGCGGTTTCGCGAATGACGAAGATCGCCTCGGCCTCCAGCCGGTCGAGGTCGGTCAGCGCATGCGAGTGCATGGCGTCCGATTCGTTGTTCAGCCGATCAAGCACTCGCGCCCTTCCAGTTCCCGCTCCCCGCATAGCGAAGGCAGCGTCCTTGCGTACCCGTGAGGGCGAACAGGTGAAGCCAGCCATTGTCGACCAAGTCCCGGACGTTCTGGTGCTTCTCCAAGATGGCGTCGATCTGCTCGGGTGGGGCTTCGATGAGCACGCTCAAGCGGAGTGGCTCGTGGACGAGGCGTCGACCGTCGTGCACGGCCTGCCAGGGGAGCCCAACTCGGAGGTCGCCCCCATTGCCCTCGAAGACCCCGAGCGTACCGACGACGTTGTGCAGGACCTTGTTCCCGCAACCGAAGGCGTCCTGGTTCACGGCCGAGCCGAAGTATTGGAGGTTGATCCAGCTCGCCACGACCATCGGCGCCGTCATGATCAGCTCGAGCACCTTCCAGCCGTCGTCGTGCCGCCAGTCGTAATCGTGCAAAAAGACGCGCCCGCCGAGGTCGAGGCCTCGCGTGTGCTCGCGCCGCGCCGCGATGAATGCGGCATTGCCTGCAAGCCCCCACTCCGGCCGAACTTGAGACCAGTCGCGGCTCCGCTTCGAGATCGCCGCGTCGACGTCGGCCGATGGGGGGACGTGCAGAAGCAGCGCCCGTTCGGCGCGCGCTGAGGCCGCTGCTCGGGCGAGGGCCTCTTCGAGCGCGCGGACGTCGGCATGGTGCGAGTCCGGAATCTGGTCGCGGTCGAAAATCGTCACCTCGTCGGTGGTGGTGTCGTGCAGGCATCCGAGGAACCAGGTGTCGTCCGGAATGCGAATACCCCGCGTCGCGAGCCCTGCGCGCACCTCCGGGTCGTTGAAGATCGCGGCCGCCACTCGCGCGTTGGCCCCCCCTGGGTTGCCTCCGCAGGCGCCGCAGTCGTAGCCCGATGCGTGCGGATTGTTGACCATCGTGCTCCCGTGGCCGGCCAACATCACCAGCCGGGCAAACCCGCTCGTCAGCGACATCGCGCGGAGGACCGTCTCGGCGGCGTCGAGCCGCTCTTCGGGCCCGAACCCGGTGGAACGGCCCCCGAGAGACCCCTCTTCGATCGCCGGACGAATCCGCGGAAGCACCTGTGGGTCGAGCCCCTCGGCGCTCGGGTGGGTCACCGGGCGCGTGAGGCCCGTCGCGTCGCCGACCAGCTTCGCTGCAAACGCGAGCCCTGCGGTTTCGACGTAGACGAACGACGAGACCGCCGAGCTCTTGAAGGACTTCCAGGCCTTTGCCGCGCGCCGACGCAGCAGCCGCAAACCCAAGATCTCGGTTTGTTCCTCGTCATCGGCGCCGGCCACGGTTTCGCGCACGACGAACTTCGGCGTCAGCAAGACGGGGCACTGGGCTGCTCCCTCGGACTGCCCGATGGGCACGTATTCGATTGGAATGCCGAAGAAACCCGCGAATCCGATCGTCTGCGTACGGGGCTCGATTTCTTCCAGCGCTCGCCGAAAGATCTCCGACCGTACGTCGATGCAAAAGGCAGCCTGGACCGCGGGCCGGATGGGGCTTGGTCGCGTCGTGTCGGAGGTCTCGGTGAGCTTGCCGACGAGCTCCCGCTGAAACGCACGCTCGAGAGCACTCTGCAAGACCGTGTCGACCGCAAGGTCGGCGTCGATTTCCGGCTCGAGCTCCGCCCCCATCGACTCGACGGCTTGGATCCACGCCAGGCGGACGTCTTGGTCGTCGAAGAGTTGGAAGAGTGCGTAGTCCCAGGCGAGACGGATCGCCAAGAGCTCGATGACGCCCTCGTTCTGCCGTCCGTCGAGCTCCTCGTACCAGCCGAGGTAACGCGCGTACGCTGCCCAACCGCGGATGGAGAAGAGAAGCCGGTACAGATAGGCGTCGAGTGCCGCTCCGTGCAGGCCGAGCGCATCGACCGCCATCTCGACCGCAGCCGTCGCATCCTCGGGCAGCATCTCGATCGCGTCGCGGAACCCGTGGAAACCCAGGACTTCGGGGGCGCGGTCGAGTCGCGCCGCGCACCGCCAGGCCGAATAGAGAGGCAGGTGTCGCCAAGGCATTCGCCAGGCGGCCTGGCCCTCATCCCAGTACGCAGCACACCACTTCGAAATCTCCTCGACGCTTTGCGTCGACGCTCGGAGGCCGTGCAATCGATCGACGACGTCTGCGACCGTGACCGCGGTGCTGCCGTAGAGCGGCTCCGACTCGACCGCCTGCAGGACCGCATCGACAGTCAGGTCCGCGTCCATGGCGAGCCGCGCGGCACGGACCGCTTCTTCGAGATCGTCCCGGGTGATGCGGCCTTCGGCGATCAGACCGCGAAAGTAGGCGCGTGGCATCAACATGGATTCGCCCGCGACTTGCTGCATCGTGGCGCATGCATCTTCGAAGCGACGGTCGGACAAGCCGAGGAATGGGTTGACCGCCACGAAGCTCTTGAGCGGCCACAGTGGGGCGATCCGGCCTCGTGCTTTGGTCAGCGCCTCGTCGAGGTTGCGGGAAGGAAGCCGCGGCGCGGCGGCTCGAAGCCGGACCGGTCGCGATGCTTCGACGGCCTCGTGCGCGACGTGATTGCGAGGTGCTTCTAGGGTCAGCGGTTGACTCATGCGTGGACTCCCTTGTTTGCCGGAGCCGGATCGACCGGCCACCAGCGCTGAACGAGACGATTGGTGAACGCGTTGACGTACAAACCGTTGAAGAGATGGACATACAACGCCTGCCATCGCGGATCGGACATCCGGTAAGGCATGGTGTTTTGAAGAACGGTCACGGCGCCGAAGCCGACGATGACCAGAGCGACGATCGCCAGGTCGATCGGGCCGCGAAGTGCCTGCTTTGCCGGCAGGCTCCCTGCCATGAGCATTTCGGCGCCGAGTTGCAGGGTGAAGTAAGCGATTGCAACTCCCAGGGCGAGTCCGACGCCGCGGAAGACGACGAAGAAGCTAGGACGCTCGTCGATGGCATTGGCGACCAGGTGGGTGACGCCCATCACCAGGACCGCGCCCAGCGCAAACACGCCAGGTGCCCGAGTCAAAGACGCCCCGTAGACGAGGCTGACCGCCCACGCCAACCCGACGGCGCCCACCAAGGCGACCCCCAATCGGGCGGGATGCGGCTTTCCATGAGGCTGGGCCACCCAAGAGGCGCGCGAGATGTCGATGATGCTTCCCGAGGACAGGAACGCGTGCGCCTTGTAGAGCGAGTGCGCGACGATGTGGAGCGCGGCTGCGGAGAACGCTCCGAGCCCACACTGAAGCATCATGAATCCCATTTGCGCGATGGTGGACCAGGCCAGCGAGACCTTGATGCTGGTCTGCGTGAGCATCACCACCGAGCCGAACAGCGCGGTGAAGCCGCCCACGACCGCCAGCATCTCGAGCGCGGGCACCGAGAGTGCGATGACGTCGCTCAGGCGAAGGATGAGAAATCCTCCGGCGTTGATGATTCCGGCGTGCAGCAGCGCCGAGACCGGCGTCGGGGTCTCCATCACCTCGGTGAGCCAACCATGGAAGGGGAACTGCGCGGACTTCGCCATCGCGCCGATGACGAGCAGCACCGCGACCAAGTGCACGGTGAACGGCACTGGGCCATCGCGAAGGGCTTCGGCCTCACCGAAGATCGTCCCGAAATCGAGGCTCCCGAAAATCGAGTAGATCAGGACCATCGCCGCAATCAGCGCCAGGTCGCCGAGCCGGCTTGCGATGAACTTCTTTCGTGCGGCCAGGCGGGCGGGGCGCCGCTCTTTGTAGAACACCAACAGTTGGTGGAGACACAGGCTGCTCGCCACCCACGCCAAGGTGAACTGCAGCAGGTTGCCCGAGATGATCAGAGTCAAGACCGCGGCCAAAGTCAGGCACAGCCATTTGATGAAGCGGCCTTGGCCAGGGTCGCCGTCGAGGTAACTCCGGCTGTAGTTGATGACGATCATGCCGACGAACGACACCAGCAGCGCCATCACCGCGGAGAACGCATCGTAGTAGACGGTGAGACCGATGCCGGCCGCCCCCAACGCCAAGCCGCGCGCCGGGGCGGTCGTGTCCGCGATGAAGAAAGAGGCAGCCGAGACGAGCGCCGCCGCAAAGGCCAGCGCCGTCGCGCCTCGAGCCAGGGATATCACCATTTGGGGATGGCGATTGGCGACCCGCGAAGGCAGCAGGGCGAAGCTCGCGACGGCGATTGGGGCGAAAACGATTATCGAAAGGGTCAGGCTTTGCATCGGTCCTCCATCTGGGCCGATGCGTATCTAAGGCTGGGACTATATTCTGTAAAATACAAAGATTGATAAGAATCATTCTGTATAATAGAACATTAAAATGACCGACCTGAACTATCACCATCTCCGCTACTTCTGGGCGGTGGCCCACGAGGGCAAGCTCACGCAGGCCGCCGAGCGCTTCAACGTGTCGCAGTCGGCTCTGTCGACGCAGATCAAGCAACTCGAAGATCAACTCGGTCACGCGCTCTTCGATCGGCAGGGGCGAGGGTTGAAGCTCACCGAGGCAGGCCGCATCGCGCTCGACTACGCCGACACGGTCTTCAAGGCGGGCGAAGAGCTGGTGAGCACGCTTCGGGGCGAAAGCGGAGCGGAGCGGCGGGTGCTTCGCGTCGGCGCGATCACCACGTTGTCGCGCAACTTTCAAATCGCGCTGCTTCGTCCCCTCATCGGCCGCGCCGACGTCGAGGTCATCGTTCGTTCGGGGACGATGCGCGAGCTCCTCAATCAGCTCGAGGCGCACGCCATCGATCTGGTGCTGTGCAATCAAGCGGTCGCGCGCGACGCCAAGACCTCCTGGCACAGCCATCTCCTCCAAGAGCAGCCGG
Organism: uncultured Sandaracinaceae bacterium; assembly: GCA_964495565.1. Lineage (GTDB taxonomy): Bacteria > Myxococcota_A > Polyangia > Polyangiales > Houyiibacteriaceae > SG8-38. Next base: position 31,714 of record CAZBWQ010000005.1, read on the forward strand.
TGAGCATCGTCGGCCCCCCTGCACCCGGTCAAAGAGCGCTGCGTTTCCCCGATGACTTGGCGGACACGCCCATCCTGGTACCGAGCCTCGACAGCGACGTGCGGTTGGCGTTCGACCGACTCATGGAGCTCGCGGGAATTCGGCCCGTCATCGTCGCCGAGATCGACGACATGGCGATGCTTCGCCTCTTCGCACGAGACAGCGATTGTTTGGCCTTGGTTCCCCCCGTGGTCGTGCGCGACGAGCTCGAAGCGGGTGTCCTGATCGAGCGCTGCAAAATTCCGGAAATCACCGAGAGCTTTTACGCGATCACCCAGAGCCGCCGGTTTCCGAACCCTCTGGTCCGCGAAGTGCTGCAGCCCCTGGTCGCCACGACCTGAGACTTGAACAAATACGTATGGCGAAGGGCCGACTCGTCGAATACGTTCAAACGGGCCCGCATGACTCCACCCGACACACGTTTCATCGAGCTTTGCAACGCGGTCGATCTGGTCGAGGCGATCTACGATCTCGAAAAGTCCGATTCCGACTGGCTCGATCAACTCGTCGAGGTCGGCGCGTCTACTTTCGACCATGGGATGGGCTTCGCAATCACCGAGTACGTCGCGACGCCCTGTGACGAAGGCACTCGGATCTCCGAACGGCTCCTGCGCACCGTTTCGCTCCCCGCAGATCACGGAGAGCGGGTCCAAGAAGCCCTACGAGCGCTCCCACCCGCGATGATCGTCGACATCAATCCTCCGGGATACGCGGGGACATGGACCGAGATCTGCAAGGGGCATCCAGACGAGTGCCAGCGAGTGCTCGAGATCTTCGGTTTCGGAGACATGCTCGGCATTCTCGCCCGAGATCCAAACGGCATCGGGATGCGGGTCTCGGTGCCACTTCCGGAAGTCGCAGAGCTGCCGCCCAAAGCGAGAGAAGAGTGGCAGATGCTCGGTGCGCACCTGGCGACGTCCTATCGGCTTCGGCGTGCGCTCGCGTCGTCGAAGGAGCCACGGACACTCCTTGCCGGTGGATTCCCTCGCGGGGCCGAGGCCGTGATCGATTCTCGACAGCTTCGGGTCCTTCATGCCGTCGATCGCGCAAAGCCCGAAAACGCGGCCGAGGCTCTCCGAAGAGGAGCCCGACGGATCGATCGAGCCCGAAGCAAGGCTCTCCGAGACGACTCGAGCGCTGCCCTACGCGCCTGGCGTGCGCTGATCGAGGGGCGATGGAGCCTCGTCGACTGGTTCGACACCGACGCGCGCCGCTTCCTCGTGGCGATTCCCAATCCACCCGAGGTGCGCGACCCTCGCGGGCTGACCGAGCAAGAGTGCCAGGTAGTCGAATATGCATTGCTCGGCGAGCCGAACAAGCTGATCGCCTATCGCCTGGGCCTTTCGCAGGCTCGGGTGTCGAGGCTCCTGCACTCGGCGATGAAAAAGCTCGGTGTCAAGACGCGCGCCCAGCTCTCCACCAAGCTTCCACCGCTCCATTCCATTCAACGGTCGCAAGCCGAGCGCGCAGTAGGGTAAACTGCCCCACCACGGACTGAGACCGAGGTTTCGTGGAGACCGGAGTAGGACAGACCACCGATAGTCGGGAGTTCTTGCAGCAGCGCGTCGCCGCGTTCGGCCGAGCCGTGGCGGTCATCCTGTTGCTCTCACTCGTGGGCCGCGTGGGCCTGGGGATCGGGTTCGGCTACCTGCAGGCCGAGGCCGCGCATCCGTCCTTTTGGGCCCATGCCATTTCCTGGATTCCCGTGGGGGTGGTCTGGCTCGTATGCCGTTCGGGCCCGCTCAGCACCCGAACGATTCAAGTCGTCGAGGGGATCGGTTTGGTGTCGACCAGCATTTGTCTGGTCGTCATGGGTGCATACCTCCCCGCTGCGGCCGGAGCGGCCACGACGACGGCCTATTCGTTGTCGTTCGTGTTGGTCGCCCGGGCGATCTTCGTCCCGAGCACCGCGCGGCACACCGCCTGGCTCGGGCTCGCGATCGGAATTCCCTTGGTCATCGCCGTCTATTTCAATTTCCTCACCGTCGATCTCGACGTGTGGAACAGCCATGGCTTCTTTCGAAAAATCGAAAAGAAAAACGTGCTCGCGCGCAGTCAGGCCATTCAGATCGGATTCGCGTGGGCGCTCACCACGCTACTCGCCGCCTGGGCGACGCGCGTCATCTATGGGCTGCGTAAAGACGTTCGAGATGCGAAAAAGCTCGGCCAGTACTTCATCGAGAAGAAGCTCGGGGAGGGTGGCATGGGCACCGTGTACCGCGCCCAACACGGGCTCCTCAAACGGCCTACCGCCATCAAGCTCTTGGGCCCCGATCGCAATGCGCCCGAAGACATCGATCGGTTTCGGCGCGAAGTGCAAATCACCGCACGCCTCAAGCATCCCAACACCGTGACCATCTACGACTACGGGCAAACGGACGGGGGCACGTTCTACTACGCGATGGAGCTTCTCGACGGGGTGACGCTGCTCGACATGGTCGAGGCCTGTGGGCGATTGCCGCAGTCCCGGGTGGTCCACATCCTGCGGCAGTCCGCGATGGCCCTGCACGAGGCGCATCAGCTCGGATTGGTGCACCGAGACGTCAAGCCGAACAACATCATGATGACCCAGCAAGGGGGCGTGCACGACGTGACGAAAGTGCTCGATTTCGGGCTCGTCAAGAGCGTCTCCTCCGATACGAACACGACCAAGACTTGGACCGAAGCGATCATCGGCACTCCTCGCTTCATGAGCCCTGAGCAGATTCTCGATCCACCCTCCGTCGACGCCCGGTCCGACCTCTACGCTCTCGGCGCCGTCGGCTACTACCTGCTGGCGGGCTCGTTCGTCTTCGAGGGAAACAACGCGATCGAGATCTGCGCGCAGCACCTGAGCGCAGTCCCGAAGCCCCCCTCCGTGGTGGCGAGCTGCGCACTCGATGGCGAGCTCGAGCGGATCATCATGCAGTGTTTGGAAAAGAAGCGGGACGACCGGCCCGCGTCGGGGGCGGAGCTGGCCGAGCGGCTGGCCGCGCTTCCCATCGAGCGATGGACCCAGCAAGCGGCTGCGCAATGGTGGGAAACCACGGGTGAAGACATCATGAACGCGCGGGAGCGACACTCCGAGGTCGGCACCCTGGCGACGATCCAAGCCGAGCCGGTGTATACAGGAAGCCGATGACGATCGGACGACCCAACGACCCCGCAGAGCTGGTGGCGCGCATGGCCGCCGGAGACTCCAAAGCGGCGCTGAGTGCGTTCTACGAGCAGTACGCGAGCACGGTGCTGGCATTGCTCATCAAGATGCTCGGCTCACGCGCCGAGGCCGAGGAGATCTTGCAGGAGGTCTTCGTGGAGCTCTGGCGCCGCGCTCCCGAGTACGACGCTTCGAAGGGAAGCGTGATCGGTTGGGTGATCACGGTCGCTCGGAGCAGGGCGCTCGATGCCTTGCGGTCTCGCAGCCGCCGCCACGGAGATCGTCAGCTGCAGCTAAGCGAGCGTCACGCGCTCGGTACGGAGAGCGGCCGCCCCGACGTCATGGCTTCATCGACGCGATGGCATCAAGCGCTTCGCCAGGCCTTTCAAAGCCTGAGCGAAGATCAGCGTGCGGTGCTCGAGCTTTCGTACTTCACGGGCATGTCGCACGGCGAGATCGCCGACACCCTCAACCTGCCGGTCGGCACGGTGAAATCGCGAATCCTCTTGGGCATGCGCTCCTTGCGCACGATGCTCCCCATCATTCATCGGAGTATGCAAGCATGACGGACGACGAAGAACGCGCCGAGCTTCTGGCCGCGCTCCACGCGGCCGGGGCCGCGTCCGAAGAAGACGAACGAGAGCTGGCCGCGCTTCTCGAGGCCGACCCGAGCCTCGAAGCCGTGGTGAGGGACTTCGAAGACTCGATCACCGCGCTCGCGTCGAGCTTCGACCCGCTCGAGACCTCCCCCAAGACGCTCAGCGAGATCCAAAAGAAGATCAACCAAGAGAAGGGCGGCTTTTTCGCTCGGTTGCGGGGCTGGTTCTCGAAGCCGGGTTCGAGCTAACCAGACCCAGGCTTTTCCGAAGCGTCCGATTTTTGCGGCTCGAAGGGCATGTCCCAGGGCGTGCCCCAGACGCCGAGCTTGAGCCGCTGGAGCGTCGTCGGCTGCCGGCGCTCGGTGCGAAGCGGCAGCCGGTGCTCCTCGAGCAGGCCCGAATCGAGATCGTCGATGACCTCGAGGCTTCCGTGGGGCGCGAGCAATGCGTCGACAGCATGACGGTCAGCTGCGTCGAGCGCTCGGTACTCGTTCTGCAACACCTGCAGGCAGTACACGCGATAACGGACCACCTTGAGCCGTTCGTAGACGACGCCGTGCGCGCGGTGATCGAAGCGCTCGGCGCCACGGGCCCATGCTCGCGCATTTTCGAGCAGGAAGGGCCAATAGACCCGGACGATCTCCTCGAGGAAGTAGGCCCAGCCGGGGTGGGTGAAGTCGCTCAGCGTGGGCGTACCCGGAAGCCGATGTGCTCGCGCGTTCCAAACCCGGCCTACCCACGCGTAGACCTCGGGCGCGCGCTCCTCCATGATGCGGCTCGGCGTCGGATCCTGCGCGTAATGCCGGAACATCGGACCAAACAAACCGATGTCGACCAACGTGGGATGACTCCCCAGCAAGTACGGTTGATCGGCCAGCAGGAGACGCATGTGGTCGAGCAGGTCCAGGTAGTGGCCTCGGATGTGGGGCTCGGTTTGCGCGCTCAGCCCGTCGCCATCGAGATACGTCGCGATCTGCCGGCGCCCGTAATACCAGCCCGCCAGCCACTTCGGCGCAGGGAAGTTCCCAAGCACTTCATGGCCGATTCGACGCATCAGAAGCCGGCGCGACTCGATCGGTTTCCAGCGCCAGTAGAGCGCAGCGCGCCAGCACCATTCGTCCGCATAGTCTTCGACGAGCTTCGACAGAAAACGGCGGACCGGGTCTCGCGGAATCACCGGCGGCTCCGGGTAGTGCTGCTCGAGCCATTCAATCATCGGGGTCGTGTCCTTGAGCCATTGCCCGTTCGCGAGACGAATGACCGGCACCTTCATCAGCCCCGTGGCCGGCAAGATCTCGTCCCGCAACACCTTCACGTCGACGACCTTGCGCTCGAACGGAATCTCTTTGTAGCGAAGGTAGGCTTCCATTTTGCCGCTGAAGTACGACATGTCCGCGACGTATGCGGTCATGGGATCCCACTGCGGGTGGCGTTCCGGGCTCATGGTCCGATTCGTACTACTCGCGGTCACCCGAGTAAACGCCGCGCCTCGCCCGTGCTGGCGAGCGGCGCTTGGATCGGTCAATTCTCCCCCGGTGAGCCGCATGCACCTCGACTGGCGCCGAGTCCTTCGCGAGCCGCTCTTGCACTTCGTGGTGCTCGGCACGGCGGTCTTTTTGCTGTACGCGCTCGCGCGGGATTCGAAGCGGGCGCCGATCACCGAAGACGACGCGCCCATCGAGCAGTTGGTCGGTGACTGGAGAGCCCGGACCGGGGTCGCGCCGACGCCAGCTCAGCAAGAGCGACTGGTGCGTGAGTGGATGGAGGAAGAAGCGCTCTATCGCCGCGCCCTCGAGCTCGGGCTCGACCGGCGAGATACCGTCGTTCGGCGTCGTCTCGTCCAGCGAATGCGGTTTCTGATCGAGGACACCGCGCCCGTTCCCGAGCCTGACGAGGCGCAGCTTCGCGCCTGGATCGCCGCCCACCCGCAAGACTATGCCGTCCCCGCGCGGGTCTCCTTCGAGCATCGCTTCTTCAGTCGGGGCAAGCGAGGAGCCGATCTCGCCGAAGACGCGAACACGGCGGCTCGGTCGCTTGCGAGTCGTCCGGAGGCATCCGTGGACGCCGATCCGTTTGCCCGGGGCGCGCGGCTGGACGACCAGACACGAGCACAGGTCGCACGGTCGTTCGGCGCCGCGTTCGCCGATGAGGTGTTCGAGCTTCCCGTGGGCCCGTGGGCGGGGCCCATCGAGTCTTCCTACGGGCTTCACGTCGTGCGGGTGACGAGCCGGCGCGCCGAGGCTCCCGCCTCGCTGGACGACGTTCGCAAAAAGGCCGCGGCCGACTGGGCTTATGCCGAGCGTCAGCGTCTGAACCGTCTGGCCCTCGACCGGATCGTCGACCGATATGCCGAGCAGGAGAGCGCGGCGCCATGAGGCTCGGGCTTTGGGTCTTCACCGCCCTCCTTTGGCTCGCATCGCGGCCCTCACCGGCCGGCGCGCACGCGATGAATGCAGCTTTGCTTCGTCTGGAGGCCCGAGACGACGGCGTGGCGGTCATGCTCAAAATCCCCCGCGTGGAATCCGGGCCGCAGACCCTCCGGATACGCATGCCGGCGGCGTGCGAGCCGCGCAGCCCACGGGAGCGAGCCCTCACCGCCGATGCGATCCTCGAGTCCTGGCAGCTCGGGTGCGCATTCGAGGAGCTGCACGGTCAAACGATTCGCGTCGACGGGCTCGACGCCATCGTCGGCGAGCTCTTCGTGCACCTGGGCGCGGCCGACGATCGAGGCTCGACCATCGTGCTGAGCCGGGACGTCCCGGAGGCGGCGCTGCCTGCCGACGAGCCTTCTTCGCAGGGAACCCCTCCTCCCCGCACCAGCCGAGGCTTCTTCTCGCTCGGCGTCGAGCACATCCTGACGGGACCCGATCATCTGCTCTTCCTGCTGGCCCTCCTGCTGCTCGTTCGGCGGGCGAGGCAACGAGATTCGATCCGTGCGCTCGGAACGACCATGGCCTGGACCGTGACCGCGTTCACGGTGGCCCACAGCCTCACGCTGGCCGGCTCGGTTCTGGACGTCATCCGGCTTCCCGCCCAGCCGGTCGAGATCGTCATCGCGCTCAGCGTGCTATTCCTCGCCGTCGAGCTCGCGAGCGCCGAGCCCGAAGCCACCCTGACGGCGCGCTACCCTTGGGTCGTGGCGTTTTCCTTTGGGCTGTTGCATGGCTTCGGATTCGCGTCCGCGTTGCGCGACGTCGGTCTGCCCGAGCAGGCGGTCGGCGCGTCTCTCTTGCTCTTCAATTTGGGCGTCGAGGCTGGACAGCTCGCGTTTTTGGGGCTCTCAGGGGCCCTCTGGTGGCTGTTTCTGGGGTCCACCGCTTCCTGGCGCCGCCAGGGAACGATTCAGAAATACTTCGAGCGGGCCGCCGCCTATGTTATCGGTAGCGCCGCGGTGTTTTGGTGCCTCCAGCGGGCGTGGATGGTGTGAGCATGAAGCGATTCGTTTTCGGTCTCGTGGCCTTGGGTTGGGTCGGGTGCTCGAGTGACGGCGATGCCGAGCAGCCGTGCGTGGGAGCGGTCTGCGACGCCCAATGTGAAGACTTCGACGCGGGGCTTCGTGTGTTGTGGGGCGATCTCCACGTTCACACCCGCATCTCGTTCGATGCCTACTTCTTCAGCTCGCTCAACGGCCCAGAGGAGGCCTACCGGTTTGCCAAAGGTGAGCCGGTTGGATTCGTCTGCGACGACCCGGACACGGCCTGCGGCACGCGGCAGCTCGATCGCCCCTTGGACTTCACGGCCGTGACCGAGCACGCCGAGTTTCTCGGCGCTTTCTCGACGGCCTGTGAAGGAGACATGCCCGATCTCGCGTGCGGTCCGGTCGGCACGCTGATCCGTGATTCGGTCGACGAGTTCATCCAAGGCGACAATCCGATCGATGCCGAGCTGATCGAGAGCTTGTTTTCGAGCATTCCCGATCCGGATACCGTGTGGGAGGACATCCAGGCGACCAGCGAAGCGCAGAACGAGCCTTGCTCGTTCACCACCTTGCATGCCTACGAATACAGCCCGCTGATCAACGGCTCCAGCATGCACCGTAACGTCGTCTTTTTGGGCGATACTCGGCCGACCCACCCGATCTCGCTCTTCGACACCGAAAGCGAGTGGGAGCTTTTCGATTCCCTCGAGGCGACCTGCGGGGCCGTCGAAGGGTGCGACTACCTGACGATTCCCCACAACTCGAACCTCGCCGACGGTCGCATGTTCCTGCCCATCGGCACGCCGTTCGCGTTCGCCGGGCGCGACAACCAGCCGCTCACGTCGGAAGATGCGGCGCTCCGTGCCAATGCGGACCGCCTCGTCGAGATCATCCAGCTCAAGGGGCAGTCGGAGTGCATGGCCGGATTCGGGTTCGACGGCCTCGGGTCCGACGAGATCGACGACGCATGCTACTTCGAGCAGAACAAGCCGATCTGCACCGGGTCCCCACAGGACAGCCCGCGTTGCAAGCCCATCGAGGAATCCGAGTGCACGGTGGTGACGGGGGATCCCGACGCGAGCTCGCAGCCGCGCGACTGCTCCTCGCCGCTCGATTTCGTTCGCGGGGCGCTCGGGGAGGGCATTCGGGCTCGCGCCTCGCTCGGCGAGAACCCATATCGGTTCGGCTTCGTCGGTGCGACCGACACGCACAATGGAATTCCAGGCGCCGTCGACGAGCGGAATTTCACGGGGCACGGAGGCGTCATCGACGCCGACCCGGCGACCCGTCACGGGGAGTGGAGCTGCGCGGTCGACGATCCCGACTGCACCGAACGGGTTTTCGAGCGGTCGGTTGCGTTTTCCAACAATCCAGGAGGGTTGACTGCGGTTTGGGCCGAGGAGAACACGCGAGAGGCCGTGTTTGCGGCCCTCGAGGCCAGGCGCGCGTACGCGACCAGCGGACCGCGGATCGAAGTCCGCACCTACGGGCGGCGAGGCGCGTTCCCGGATGACTTCTGCGCCCGGCTGCAATCCGGAGACACGCCAGTGGAGCTCGGCGAGGTCGAGGCGGTGGCGATGGGGTCGGTGCTTCCGAGCGGCGACGCCGCCCCGACCTTCGCGGTCTGGGCTTTGCAAGATGCGGGCGGCAGCGTTCCCGGTGCACCGCTCGAGCGCATTCAAATCATCAAAGGATGGGTCGATGCCGAAGGCGAGGTGAGAACCGAGGTGTTCGATGTCGCCGGCGCTGCCGACGGACCTGCGCCCGGGCCGGACTGCTCGATCGTGACTTCGGGCCGACCCGAGCAGCTGTGCGCGACTTGGACCGACCCGGCATTCGAAGTGGGACGCGACGCCTACTACTACGTGCGCGTCCTCGAGCAGCCGACCTGCCGCTGGAACACTCTGCAGTGCCTCGATCTCGGGGTGGCATGTGACCAGCTCGACCCGGGCACGGGCACCTTTTCGAGCGAATCGGGCTGGGCTGGCTGGGAAGGATGCTGCGACATCCAAGGAGAGCCGGGGAGCTACGCTGGCACCAACCGGTTCGACGTCATTCAGGAGCGCGCCTGGACCTCGCCGATCTGGCACGAGGCGGGTTAGCGGCTCATTCGAGGCTATCCGCGATCGGAGCTTCGACTTTCAAGATTTCCGAGAGAGTGTACTGCGACAAGATGTGCTGGTCTTGGCCGCGATCGATCAGAATGTCGAAGCGCCCACCCCAAAGAGCGGCATGATACGAGACATAGCCCAGGTAGTCGTACGCGGCCGTGCCAGCGAAGCAGCAAGGGTCGAGCTCGTTGAAGAACTGCACCTGCAACCTGCCCGGGTACGTGGCCATGAGATACAGCTCGAGGTAACTCGGGATGATGTGCTGCTCGTAGTCATCCACGGTGTCGAATGCCTCACGAAGGTAATGCGGCCAGGAGCCGGCGACCGGATAGCTCGCATCGATCCGCTCGTCGATCGCGGCAAGCAACACGGTGGTCCATCCGCCCCCGGAGATGCCCACCATGAAGCGCCGCGTGTAGGCGTAGGTCGCCCCGGCCCAGTTGAGCGCAACGACGACGGGGTCGGCAAAGTAACGTAGCGGATGATCACGCGCAGCCAGCCGGGCGTGATCCGCATCCTCGAACGGATGCACGTTCATCCCGAGCATCGGCATGGCAAACGCCAAGACCTGGTAATCGGATGCCAAGAGCTCACGGATCGTCCTCACGCCGTGGATGCGAAAGTCACCCAAATGCCCCTGATGATAAATGGCCAAGGCTCCATTCCAGGATGCGGGGTGGATCAGATAAGCAATCGAGGTGAGATCATCCGTGGTCACGCTGATGCGTTCGATCGCGTAGCCCTCGAACACGGAGTCGATGACGGGCTCTACCGTATCTGGGAGGCGGGTCGGCATCGGACCGCCGAACACGACGTCCAAGAGCTCACCGCGGCGTCGTACCACGTCATCCGCCGTTCGGATGCTCTGCTGCGTGTCCAGGAAGGACCAAGATGAGAGCGGAAGCTCCCCCATGGTCGCCGCGTCGCCGCAGCCGATCGCTACCACTGAGGCCAGCATCAGGGTGCCGAGTCTCATGCCCCGAATCTGGGCTCCCCCGGCCGGAGGAACAACTTTTTTCGATCTTTCCGTAACGCTTTGCGCGGTTCGTCCACTTCCCCCGTAAACCCGCGATCAGGCCATCCAAGGCGTGGTTGCCTCGCGAAAGGAAAGCTCGATGAATCAACCTCTCTCCCATGGCGCATTTTCAGTCGCCCCAGGTGTTACTTGTCTCGCAAGCACCACGCCGGTTCCCGGCTTCGGGGTCTTGCCGGTCCACTCGTTCGTGATCCAGGCCGCGCAGCCGGTGCTGATCGATACCGGCCTGCCCGCACTCGCCGATGACACCGTGGCGACGTTGGGGGAATCCCTCGATCCAGCCGACCTTCGCTGGATCTGGCTCACCCATTGCGATGCCGATCACGTGGGCGCGCTCGAAAGGCTTCTCGATCTCGCGCCGAAGGCCCGCGTCGTCACCAATTACCTGGGCATGGGGAAGCTCTCGATGCGGACGCCGGTGCCTCCGGAGCGGTTCTACCTCATCAATCCCGGCCAAAGCCTCGACGTGGGCGACCGGACTCTGCAGGCCGTTTCGCTGCCGAGCTACGATGCGCCCGAGACGATGGGCATCTTCGACTCTGGATCGCGGTCGCTGTTCAGCTCGGATTGCTTCGGTGCGCTCTTGGAAGATCGGCATGGAGTCGCGCCGGTCGAAGACGTCGATGGGATCGATGCCCCGAGCGTCGCGCGCGGAATGTCGACCTGGGCGATGGTCGATGCCCCGTGGCTCACCGCGGTCAACGAAGCGTCGTTTCGAAGCGCGGTCTCGCAGATCAAATGCTTGCAGCCAGAGCACGTTCTCAGCGCGCACCTTCCCCCAGCCCACGGCAAGGCCGACTGGCTTTGCGCTAAGCTCGACGGCGCACGGCAAAGCGATCCGTTCGTCGGGCCCGATCAGGCAGCGCTCGAAGCGATGCTCGCGGCCGCTTGATTCGTCGCGTCATGCAGGGGCAAGCGCAAATGGCGCAAGTTGCGGTGGGCTTTGCTCGTCGAGTACGCTGCGAAGCCGTGTCTCGACGACCCACCGCACGGTACGAATCGCTCTCGGACGGCGAGCTCGCTTCCGCGGTGAGCGAGGGCGCGGGCCAGCCTGCCGAGTCGGTGCTGGTCTCGCGCTTCGCACGTCGCGTGTTTCTCTATGGGATGCGGCACCTGCGGGACCACGCGCGCGCCGACGATCTGGCGCAGGACGTGATGACCACCGTCCTCGAGCGTCTGCGTGCCGGCGAAGTGCGCGAGCCTGACCGCATCGGGTCTTTCATCCTGGGAACGGCCCGCTGGATGACGCACGATACCCGCAAGCGGGAGCGGCGTGCCGCGGAAGCCTTCGCGGCCGTCGCTCGCGAGCCGCGCGGTGTCACCCAAGCGCCTCCGCCGCCCTTCGAGCTCGACCGCTTGGCCGAGGCGCTCGAATCGCTTTCGGAGAGGGAACGCGCGATCGTGGTCCTCAGCTTTCGCGACGAGCGCTCGGCACAGGAGATCGGGGATGCCTTCGGGTTGCGGCCGGGGCACGTCCGGGTGCTTCGCCACCGCGCCATCAGCCGCCTCGCGGCGCTCATGGGCGTGAACGAGCTTGCCGACGAAACGGAGGCGTCATGAAGATCGGTCTCGAGGAGCTGATTCGGTACTGGCAGGGCGAGCTGCCCGCCGAGCGTGAAGCCGAGGTGGAAGAAGCGGTCTTTGCAGACGCCGAAACCGCCCGCCGCCTCGACGTGATTGCACGCTTGGACGCGGGCGTCCGGGAGCTGGTCGCCTCGGGAACGCTTCGGAGCGGATTGACGCTCGACGCCGTCGAGCGCCTGGCCGAAGCGGGCCTCGTGTTGCGCATCTATCAGATCGACTCCGGCGAAACCGTCCCCTGCAGCATCGCGCAAGAAGATCTGGTGGTCGTTCGGCTTCGGGGTGACTTCGCAGACGCCGAGCGCCTCGACGTGGCCATGGAGGGAACGCTCGAAGGCGTCGGACCGATGGTCGAGCGCTACGAAGACGCCCCCGTTGATCGACGCGCGGGCGAAATCATCTTGGTTTATCCCGGGGATCGCATTCGCGCGCTGCCGCGAAGCCAATTTTGCTACACGGTGACGAGCGGTGACCGTCGACTCGGAGAGTTCCGCCTCGATCATAAGCCTCCGAGCCCGATCAGCTAACGACGGCGCGGTCTTGTGTTAGAACAAATCGGATGTCTTCCGCCGATCCCGCGCCCGCCGATGCCGTTCGCCGCCTGATCGATCGGGATCCACTGCTGTCGCCGTATGCGCCGACCCTGGAGCACCGCATTCGACACGCGCAGGCCACCAAAGAGCGTCTTCTGCCCGACGGGCTGGATCTCGCCGAGTTTGCGTCCGGGCACGAGTACTTCGGCCTTCATTTTCGGGACGGGCGGTGGGTGCTCCGCGAGTGGGCGCCGAACGCCGTCTCGATTTACCTAAAGGGCCCTTTTTCCGGCTGGACCGCGCTCTCGGAGTACGCCTTGCGCCGAGTCGGAAATGAAGGTGTCTGGGAGATCGAGCTCGCAGAGGACCGATTGGCGCACGGCGATCCGTATCGGCTCGAGGTCCACTGGCCGGGCGGGTCGGGCGATCGCTTGCCCGCTTGGGCTCGACGGGTCGTTCGGGACGAGACGACGGGCAGCTTCAACGCCCAGGTCTGGCGCCCGGCGCAGCCTCATCACTGGCGCCATGAATCTCCCGAAACGCCCACGCGGCCGCTGCTGATCTACGAGACGCACATCGGCATGGCGCAAGAAGAGCCCAAGGTGGGCACCTACGAAGAGTTTCGCACCGAGGTGCTGCCGAGGGTCGCCGAGGCGGGCTACCAGGCGATTCAAATCATGGCGCTTGCCGAGCATCCTTATTACGCGTCCTTCGGCTATCAGGTCTCGAGCTATTTCGCGTGCTCGTCGCGCTTTGGAACGCCGGAGGAGCTCAAAGCGCTCATCGACGAAGCGCACGGCATGGGCTTGGTCGTCTTCATGGACCTCGTGCACTCGCACGCCGCACGCAACGAGGTCGAAGGCATCTCGCGGCAAGATGGAAGCGCGAGCTTGTACTTCCACGAAGGGCCCCGGGGCGAGCACCCGGCGTGGAACTCGCGCTGCTTCGACTACGGAAAGCCGCAAGTCCTGCACTTCTTGCTCTCGAACTGCCGCTTTTGGCTCGACGAGTATCGCGTCGACGGCTTCCGATTCGACGGCGTCACCAGCATGCTCTACGCGGACCACGGCCTCGCACGCGTATTCACCAGCTACGACGACTACTTCGGCGCCGACGTCGACGAGGATGCGCTCGCGTATCTCACGCTCGCCAACGAGCTCATCCACAGTCTGCGGCCCGACGCCGTGACGATCGCGGAGGACGTCTCCGGCTTTCCCAATCTGGCTCTGCCGGGCTCCGAAGGCGGCGCCGGGTTCGATTACCGCTTCTCGATGGGGGTCGCGGACTTGTGGATCGAGCTCACCAAGGACGTGCCCGACGAGAAATGGCCCATCGGCCGGCTCTGGTACGAGCTGACCAACCGCAGACGTGGTGAGGGCACCATCAGCTATGCCGAATCGCACGACCAAGCGCTGGTGGGCGACCAGACTCTGATCTTTCGTCTGCTCGGCCCCCGCATGTACGATCGCATGGCCGTCGAGATCGAGGATCTCGCCGTCGAGCGTGGCATCGCGCTCCACAAGATGATCCGGCTCGCAACGCTGGCCACGGCCGGCGAGGGCTACCTCTGCTTCATGGGCAACGAGTTCGGCCACCCGGAGTGGATCGACTTTCCTCGCGAAGGAAACGCTTGGTCATACGCCTACGCCCGCCGTCAATGGAGCCTTGCCGAGGACGAAAGCCTTCGGTATCGGCAGCTCGGTGCGTTCGATCGCGACCTCATGGCGCTGGCTCGCCGATACGGAGTGCCGGACGGACGAGACGAGTTTCTTCTTCATCTCGACGAAGGGGCGAAGGTGTTCGCCTGGCTGCGCGCGGGCTTGGTGTTCGTCGTCAACTTCCACCCCGAGCGCTCGTTCCCCGACTACCGGATCCCCGCGGCTCCCGGAGTCTACCGCACCGTGCTCGATACGGACCGCAAAGCCTACGGGGGATACGATCGCCAGGCGCTTGACGTCGAGCACCACACCCTTCCCGATCGCATTCAGCGCCATTTCCTGAGCCTCTATCTGCCGTCCCGAACCGGGTTGGTCTTGGCTCCTGCGCACGAGGTGAGCGAGTAGCATGCACGGGCAGGATTGGAGGCCGGAGCAGGCTCGAAAATCTCTTCGCAGGCTCTTGCCGGAGCTCGAAGAGTCGTTTGCCGACGAGCTCGAGCCAGTCGCCTTCGACTGGCATCGCTTCAAGAACCGGCTGCATCGCGAATGGGAGCGTTTGTTCTCGCATTTGCACGAGCTCTACGGGTGGCAGTACGATTTTCATTACACGCTCGAGCGCATCCTTCGATCGCTCATTCGGTCCTGGCTCGATCGGCCGGAAGACCTTCGGCGCTTGGACGAGAAGCGCGAGGCGGACCCGGAGTGGTTTCAGTCCCAAGAAATGGTCGGCATCGTCCTTTACGTCGACCTCTTCAGCGACCACCTCGCCAAGCTCAAGGAGCACATCCCGTACTTCAAACGGCTCGGTCTCACGTACTTGCATTTGATGCCGCTCTTCGCGACGCCCCACGGCGAGAACGACGGGGGTTATGCCGTCAGCGACTACCGTTCGATCAACCCGGACATCGGCACGATGGAGGAGCTCGAGGAGCTGGCGACCGTTCTTCGGCAAGAAGGCATCAGCCTGGTGCTCGATTTCGTGTTCAATCACACCTCGGACGAGCACCGCTGGGCCCTTCGCGCCAAGGAAGGTGACCACGACTACCTGGACTATTACTTCACCTTTCCGGACCGCGAGCTGCCCGACCAGTTCCAACGCTACCTACGCGACATCTTCCCGGAGGTCCGCCGGGGAAGCTTCACCTGGTGTGAAGAGATCCAACGCTGGGTGTGGACCACCTTCAACAGCTACCAATGGGACCTGAACTACGCCAACGCCGAGGTGTTCCGCGCCATGGCCGAGGAGATGTTGTTTCTCGCCAATCGAGGAGTCGAGGTCCTTCGCTTGGATGCCGTCGCCTTCTTGTGGAAGCGCATGGGCACGAATTGCGAAAATCAACCCGAGGCGCACACGATCATCCGGGCCTTCAACGCCATGGCCCGCATCGTGGCCCCTTCGCTCCTGTTCAAGTCCGAAGCCATCGTGCATCCGGCCGAAGTCATTCGCTACGTCTACCCCGAAGAGTGCCAGCTTTCGTACAATCCGTTGCTCATGGCGCTCTTGTGGGAAGCCTTGGCGACCCGCGACACACGGCTGCTCGCACATTCGATGCGGACCCGCTACCGGCTCCCCGCAGGTTGCGCATGGGTCAACTATCTTCGGTGCCACGACGACATCGGCTGGACCTTCGACGACGAGGACGCGCGCAGCGTGGGCATCGACCCGGGAGCGCACCGGCACTTCTTGAATCAGTTCTACACGGGTGAGTTCCCCGGCTCCTTTGCCCGAGGCAAGAAGTTTCAAGAGAACGCGCAAACCGGCGACGCGCGCATTTCGGGGACCTTGTCGTCCCTGGCCGGGCTCGAAGAAGCGTTGGAGCGGGACGACAGCGAGCTCATCGAGCGCGCGGTCCGTCGAATCACCCTGCTGATGGGCATCCAAGTGAGCATCGGCGGCTTGCCGCTCCTCTATGCGGGCGACGAGTACGGGATGATCAACGACTACACGTATTTGAGCGATCCGCGAAAGGTGAACGACAGCCGCTGGGTCCATCGCTGCCGAAAACGCTGGGAAGCCAAGGAGGACCTCGCGGATCAAGACACGATCGAATGGCGCTTCTTTCGCGAGACGGCGAAGCTCTTCAATCTCCGCAAGCGCCTTCCCGCGCTTCGCAACGGAGGCATGGAGGTCGTCGAGACCGGCAATCGGCATCTGTTCGCGTACCTACGAGCCCACGCCGACCAGCGCCTCCTCGTCGTCACCAATTTCGCCGAGACACCCCAGCGGATGGAGCCCGGGTTTCTGCATGCTTGGGGCGCGAACGAAGAGGCGCTCGACCACCTGACGGGCGAGATGGTGGGCTTGTCCCATGGGCTCGTGCTCGATCACCATCGGGCGGTGTGGCTCGACGTGTCGGAGTAGCGTTCCCTCAGCGTGCGCCGGAGCTCGGCTCGACGATCCACGAGCCTCTCGACTCCTGCACGGTGCGATACTCGAGATCGAGAAACGACCGGATCACCGAGAGCTGGGTGGTCAGGTGCGTCGAAGGCGACAGGGTGCGAAACGCGCCCCCGCCCGCGATGGCGTCGAGTAGGATGAGCTGATCGGCGAGGTGACGGCCGATCGGCACCTCGGCGCGAAGGTACTCCTTGACCTCGGTTCCGAGCCGCTTGCCGACGTCCTCGGCGCGCACGCCCTTCTGACCGAAGCCCACGAAGACCTCGGTCACGTGCTCCGCGATCAGCTCCACGACGACCGCGTTTCCCGGGCTGTCGGCATCGGTGCGTTCGACGATCGAAAAGCAGGCGGGATCCCAGCGGAGCTTCTTGTGCAGGACCTCGATCTCACGCTCCGCAATGTGTCGAGGCAGGTGCACGACGGTGGCGGTGGCGCGGTGTTCGAGCAGGGCGCCGCGCTCCAACAGGTCGAAGGGCAAGAGGCGGGATACGGGCTCGATCCGCGCCTCCCATCGCCCGCCTCCGGCTGGATAGAAGCCGGGACGTTGCAAGGTGGCCTGCACGCGCGGGCCCAAACGGCGCACCAACGGCAGGTACGCGCGGTCGAGGAACTCGAAGCACGGCGCTTGCGGGTTGTGGGTCCCTCCTTCGAGCAACACGGTCGAAGGTGCGTCAGCCAAAATCAACGCCGGGAGCACGGTCTGCAAGACGAGCGTCGTGCTTCCGGCCGTGCCGATGGCAAACACGTACTCACCGCCTTCGACCGCCTCGGGCACGAACGTCAGCTCCTGCGAGCCGATCTCGGCGCCGCTCACGTGCGCGCGGCCGACCTCGGACGCGGCCTGCACGGCCATGAGGTGTTGCGGCCTCAATCCCGGACGCGCTCGCCTCTGGCGGATTCCGACGATTCGAAAGGGCGTCCCAGTCACCAAAGAAAGGGCCAGCGAGGAGCGAAGAACCTGCCCGCCGCCTTCGCCGATCGATCCGTCGATGGTGAGCACGACCCTGCATCATGAGCCACCGCTCGGCTGTTGTCACCGGCGATCCTGTGATAGGAAATCGCGGTTTTCCGGGGAGAGCAGCGGACCATGGCGGAAGAGGCTTTCGATTACATCATCGTGGGTGCGGGATCGGCAGGGTGTTGCCTTGCCAATCGGCTGTCGGCCGACCCCAGCAATCGCGTGTTGCTGCTCGAGGCGGGCGGAAAGGACAACAGCCCGCTGATCAAAATGCCGATCGGCTTCACGCAGCTGATGTACAACGACAAGACCACGAATCTCTACAAGACCGAGCCCGAGCCGCACATGAACGGCCGCGAGCTCAGCGTGGTGCGCGGGCGTGTCCTCGGTGGCTGTAGCTCGATCAACGGCATGATCTACATGCGGGGCCAGCGTCAGGACTACGACGATTGGGCGGCGCTCCCGGGTTGCAGCGGTTGGTCGTACGCGCAGATGCTCCCGTACTTCAAGCGCTCCGAGAACTTCGAGCCCGGCCCGGCGGACGAATACCACGGCAAGGGCGGCGAGCTGAACGTCACCCACGTCTCGATGAAGTACGACATCAGCGAGGCGTACATCGAGGCGGCCGCGAGCGTCGGCATTCCGCGCAACGAAGACATCAACGGCGAGACCCAAGAGGGGATCGGTTACGTTCAGGTCAACATGAAGGGCGGGCAGCGCTGGAGCTCGGCCGATGCGTTTTTGAGCCCCGAGGTCAAGCGGCGCCCGAACCTCACGATCGCGCTTCGTGCGCTCGCACAGAAGGTGTTGCTGGACGGAAAGAAGGCCGTCGGCATCGAGTACCGCGATGCCAAGGGGACGGTGCACCGGCCGCAGGCGCGCCGGGAGGTGGTCCTTTCGGCGGGCACCTACAACACGCCGCCGCTGCTCGAGCTGTCCGGCATCGGCAGCCCGGAGGTGCTTCGCGGCCTCGGCATCGAGGTTCGGCATGCGCTGCGTGGAGTCGGGGAGAACCTCCAGGATCACCTGCAGCTTTGGGTGCAACAGGGCGTGAGCACCAAGAAGTGCCTCTCGGAGGACGGCAAGTTCCCTCGCGTCTTGTGGGGCGTGCTCCGGTACATGCTCACCAAGACGGGGCCCCTGACCATGCCGGCGTGCAACGTGGGCGGGTTCGTGCCGAACGAGGGCGGCGATCGGCCCATCTTTCAGATTCACTTCACGCCGGGCGCGGGCGGGATGGACAGCGAAGGCAACATGGTGTCTTCGAAGGACCCGGGCGTGAACTCGACGATTTGCGTGGTGCGCCCCACCTCGCGCGGCAGCGTGCATGCGCGGAGCACCGACCCGGCCGCGTTTCCGAAGATCCTCCACAACTACCTTTCCACCGATCACGACCGTGAGCTCGCCATCGAAGGCTTCAAGCTGCAGCGCAAGATCTACCAATCTGAGGCGTTCAAGCCGTATGCCACGTACGAGATCCTGCCGGGGGATGCGGTGCAGACCGACGAGGAGATCCTCGAGTTCTGGAGAAACGAAGCGATGAGCGTCTACCACCCAGTGGGCTCGTCGAAGATGGGCGCGACGGACGACCCGATGGCCGTCGTCGACGACCAGCTTCGCGTACACGGCATCGAGAGCCTTCGAATCGCCGACGCCTCGATTTTCCCGCTCTTGCCTTCGGGCAACACCCACGCCCCCACCGTCGCCGTCGCCGAGCGCGCCGCAGACCTGATCCTCGGAAAAACGGCCTGATCAGGCCCCGCAGGATGGTTATGCTACACCCGCGCCACGCGCCTGTAGCTCAGCTGGATAGAGCAGCGGCCTTCTAAGCCGACGGTCGGGAGTTCGAATCTCTCCAGGCGCGCCCTAGGGGTACACCGGGAATGCGATCACGGTCGAGCCTTCCTGCAGCACGATGTCTCCGCAGGGGTAGTCGTCGCTCGGCACCGTGAGCTCACCTCCGGGTACCAGATTCTCGGGGAGATTGCTGACCGTGACGGAGAACGCCGAGACCTCGACGGTGATCATGTCCGAGGCTCGATCGTGCATGACTTCGGTAAGTTGAGTGTCCATTTGGAGCTCAGACCCGAAAGTCACGCTGGCCAAACTGTGGACGATCTCGGTCGGCTCCGCGCCTCGCACCTCGAGCACCAGTGTGGCCGCCGACACAACCGAGTCGTCCATGGGCGCCCTGGGGATGTCTCGCCCGACCCACACCCGCGCGGAGGTAGTCAATGTGACGTTGGAGCCGACCGTTGCCGCGGGACTCAGGCTCGCATCGAGTAGGAGCTCGATGGGAATCGGGATTGGAAAGCCCTCGCTCGTGCACTCCATCACGTACAGCCCCGGGTCGAGCTGCCCACCGGAACCCCCCATGCCTCCGATGCCACCGGCGCCGCCTGTCCCGTCCACGCCGCCGGAGCCTGCGAAGCCTCCCGTGCCCGGGGCGCCACCGCTTCCTCCCGTGCCGGGTGCACCCGATTCGCCGCAGCCGCTCGATGCGACGACGGCCAGCGCGAACATCAGCGCCGCGGGTTTGCGCACCCGGCCAAGGTACCACGATGCGGACGCACTGTAGACCCCAGGAGGCCGTACGGCCGGTTACCGTCCCTCCGGCCAGTCACGAGGCGCTTGGGTAAAGAATTGCGTATGCGCGCCTCGCGCATGTGTTGCGCAGTCACACCCATCGACGCAACATCTTCACATCGGTGCCGGCAATTCACCTGGAAACACAGCGGAGCGCGGTGGCATGAATGATGCACTGCCTCCGCACGGTTCATGCCGGGCGGGAGGAGGTTGTCATGCGGTACTTGATTGGAGTGTTTTGCGCGCTGGCCCTGGGTGCCACGACCTTGGTGGGATGCAGCGATGACGATCCCCCGCCACAAGATCTTCGGATGAACGAAATCCAGGTGCTGGGGACGCACAACAGCTACCACATCCAACCGAGGGATTCGATTATGGACGCCTTGCGCGTCTTCGAAGGGGCCGGTCTCATCGATTCCGGCACGGCGGACAGCCTCGAGTACACCGCGCTGCCTCTGCAGGAGCAGCTCGACCGTGGCGTTCGGCAAATGGAGCTCGACATCTTTGCCGATCCGGAAGGAGGTCTTTTCGCCGAGCCCTGGGCCCTCGAGTACGTCGGCGAGCCCTTCCCCAACCACCCGGAGATGCAGGAGCCGGGCCTCAAGGTCTTGCACGTCCAAGACCTCGACTTCGAGACGCACTGCCTCACGTTCAAGATCTGCCTCGAGACCCTCAAAGAGTGGTCTGACGCCAATCCCGATCACCTGCCGATCACCGTCATGATCGAAGCGAAGGAAGAGGCTATCAGCCCACTTCCGACGATTCCGCTCCTGTTCGGCCCCGACGAGGTCGATAGCATCGATGAAGAGATCCTCGCCGTCTTTCCACCCGAGCAGCTCATCGTGCCCGATCACGTGCGTGGGGAACGCGACACGCTCGAAGAGGCCGTGCTGACCGATGGTTGGCCCATGCTCGAAGAGGCGCGCGGACGCCTGATGTTCGTGTTTCTCAACTCCGGAGAGGCTCGGGACCACTACCTCGACGGCCACCCGTCGCTCGAGGGGCGGGTCATGTTCACCAACTCCGTTCGAGGCGAGCCCGAAGCCGCGTGGTTCAACGTGAACAACGCGCTGAACGACGGAGATACGATCCGTGAGCTCGTGGCCGATGGCTACATGGTCAGGACGCGCGCGGACGCGGACACCGTCCAAGCCCGCGAGGACGACTACTCCCTGCAGGAAGCGGCGTTTGCGAGCGGCGGCCAGTTCGTCAGCACCGACTACGTCGTCCCCAACCCCGATTTCGGCACCACGTATTCGGCAGCGGTTCCAGGCGGCTACGTCGGCCGCTGCAATCCGATTTCGGCACCCCCGGACTGCGACTCGTCGCGCATCGACCCCTAGACACGATCGGCAGAAGGGCGATCGCGGATTGTCCCGCGTCTCATTCGCCGATGCGATCGATCGACGCGACTGGCACGTCCCATGCAATGGAAGGGATTGGCTGAAAGGAGCTCAGTGATGCGTCATGTATTCATAGCCCGGTGGGTGATCGTCGTGTCGAGCTTGGTCCTGGTCACCGGGTGCTTCGACGACATCTTGAGTGACCTGCCCGAAGGGCCATGCGCAGGGATCGACTGTGACGACGGCAACGTTTGCACCGACGACTATTGCGTCAACGTCATCGACATCTTCGGCGCGGGCGGTCCAACGGGTCCCACTTGTCGTCACGATCCCATTCTCGAAGGGAGCCCTTGCACCTTTGGCGACGTGTCGGGAGTCTGCCGAGACGGGCTCTGCGGCGCTGCGGAGCTTTGCGAAGGCGTCGTCTGCGAAGACGCGAACCCATGCACGGAGGACACTTGCGCCTGGGATGGGAATTGCGTCTTCGCGCCCGTGAGCTGCTCCGATGGCAACCCGTGCACAGACGACGCATGCGATCGAACCGATGGATCGTGCGTCCATACACCCAAACCAGACGGAGCGAGCTGCACGTGGTGGTTCCAGCCAGGTGCTTGCGACGACGGGGTATGCGTCACCGAGTAATCCCTTGCGGGGTTGTCGCGCCCGGGGATCCACGGTCCACGGCCATCACGAATTCGTGGAGCCTCCGTGAGAAATCTTCGATGGCGTCGGGGGTGTCGAGGTTGCGGAAGTGGCCGATCTCGCGGTTGACGAAGAGCAGTGCGAGCACGTAGTCGTAGGCGGCGTCCGAGGCGGCGAGGTTCGAGACGAGGCTCTGGGTCTGTGCGTCGACCAAGGTGATGATGTCGACCTTGCCGCGGCGATAGAGGTCGGTGACGAGCTCGAGGTTGTTCCGGGCGGCTTCGGCGGCGTTGCGGGTCAGGGTGACGGCGATCAGGGCGGCACCGGCGCTGTAGAGCTCGGTGCGCACGCCGGTGTCGATGTCTTGCTCCACGCGGTCGAGAACGGCTTCGAGTCGCTCCACCAGGTGGGCGCTCTCGCGCATGGCCGCGACGCCCGAGCCTCCGCGTGAAATCGGAATCGACAAGTAGAGCCCGACGTCCCAGCCGAACTTGTCTGGCTCGGGGATGCCTACCAGGGAGAGCGCGGGGGGCGTCGTCGAGCCTTTGCCGTCTCGCCAGAAATCGTGCTGAACGCCGCCCTCGACGAAGAAATTGGGGAGCCAGAGCTCACGCGTGCGCCCCTCACGCGTGCGTTGCTCGGCCGCCTTTCGCGCCTCGATCTGCCTCGCCTCGGGGGAATTCCGCAGGCCTTCGATCACCATGAAGTCGCGCAAGCTCTCGAACGACCAAGGGTCGTTCATGTACCTCTCGATCGGGTCGTTTGGAGCGATTGCCAACCCGTTTTCGTCGAGGGGCAGATCGATCGGCGCCACGGCCTGCTCCGAGGGACGGTTTAGCACGCGGTTGAGCTCGATCTTGGTCTGCTCGACCACGGCCCGGGCATCGACCACCGCCTGCTGATTGTCCGCGAGCTGGACTTGCCAGCGGTAGAGCTCGCTCGCGTTGGCCACGCCGACCTCCAGACGCAGGCGGGCAAGCTCCAAGTAGTCACGGGTGAGCCGAATGTTCCGTCGCTGGATTCGCTCCTGCGCGGTCGCCCGGAGCACGGAGACGTAGGCGACGCCCGCTTGCAGCATGACGTCGAGCACGTCGACGAAGTACCCATACTCGCGGCCCTCCTGCAGCAACCGTCGGGACTTGTACCGAGCCCACGCTTGCTCGGAATAGATGCTCTGGCTCGCCCGAGCGAACGTAGACGCCTGCCGTTCGGCGATTTGCGCGCCCGGTGCCACTCGATCGGGGTCCCGTAGCGTGGCGCCCACCTCGAGCTGGCCCTGCGGAAGGAGCGGGCCCCGGTCTACCTTCACGCCTTCCTCGCCTGCCTCCACGAATTTCTCCGACACCTGGATGTCGAGGTTGTTGGCCACCGCTTCGTACATGGCGCCGTCCAAGGACACCTGGCTCGCCGGATCCACGTCGTCCCGACCCACCACCTCCGCTTCGATCAGCACGTCGAAGCTCGGACGAACACCGACCGCCAGGGCGGCATCCAAGTTGATCTGCAGATCTTCGCGCTCTTCGAACTCGACGTGAATCTCGCTGGCGGCACGGCCCTCGAGGATCAAGTCGAGATTGAGCGCTGCGCGCTGGGCGCGACGAAGAACGTTTTCCGGCGATCGGATCGACATCATCGCACCTTGAGCGAGCCAATCCGGATCGACGGCGACGTTGGGCAGGCGCCTCTGGATGATGAAGTACATGAGACGCGCACGTTCCTCGAGGGTGAGTTGCCGGATCGAAGAGATCACGACGCCGTCCGCAGTCTGCGGAATCGCCGAGATCATCGCTTCGACCGTGGGCTCCGCGAACACTACGGGCAGCTTCGTTTCCGACATGACGTCGGGAAGCGCGATCTTCACCGATTCCTCGGCCAACACGACCACGCGCTGCGTGCCCGCGACCTCTCGCAACCGCGAGGCTTCTCGTGCGACGTCGAAGTCTTCGGTGATGTACGTGAGATTGCGCCGTCCGCTGACGTCTCCGCGCTTTGGCAAGCCGAGGCGCCGAGCCTCCACCACCAAGGGCAAAATCGTGGGCTTGCCGAGGCTCTTCCGCCTTGCGACCGCACCCGCCGTCAGGTGTCCGAAGCCAAAGACCACCGACACTCGAGAATCGGAATACGCGGCATTCAGTTGCCGTTCGACCCCCTCGGGCGTCCAGTCTCCCTCGACTCCGAGATCCAAGAAGCTCACGTCGAAGCGATCACCGACTTGCGTCCGGATCTCGCGCTGGAGCGCTTCGATCATCTGGTCGAAGACCGGGGAGTCACCGTCCATGACGGCGGTGACACCCACCTGGGGTCGCCGCGTCTGGGCATCCGCGCCCGATGCCACGAAGACCGACATGGCCAGGCACATGCAAAGGAGCCGCATAGAGCGCGAAGCATAGACGACCGAGGATGGTTTCTGTAGCGGCAATCTGTGGCGGGGCCCCTTTGTCCTTGGCAAGCCCAATCGCGCTGCCTATGCTGCCCCGTCTCCCAAGGCCCTCGGGGCAAGCATCGGAGACGGAGCCCGCCATGCTTTTCCGAACGCGCATCCGTGACCTCCTCGTGCTGCCGTGTCTCGTGTCGGCGGCCATGGCGCTGACGAGCTGCAAGAAGGAAGAGGTCGTCGAGGTCGAGCCCGGGCCGAGGCCCATCAAGATCCATCGCTTGGAGGGCGACGCCGGCAGCGCTCGTCCCGATTATCCAGGACGGATCAAGGCGGTCAAAGTCGTCGAGCTCGCGTTCGAGGTTCCGGGCCGCATCGTCGACTGGAACGTCGACGAAGGGCAGCGGGTCAAGAAGGGCCAGATCCTCTCGCGCCTCGACGCGCGTGACTACCAAGCCAAAGTCGACGCGGCGCTCGCCCGGCTGCGCTTGGCCGAAGCCGAGTACCGCCGCGAAAGCAAGCTCTTTGCGTCGGGATCCGGGACCCAACGCGATCTGGACGTGGCGACTCGGTCCCGGGACGTCGCCCGCGCCGAGCTCCAAATCCAGAGGAAGGCGCTCGAGGAAACCAAGCTCCGCGCAACCTTCGACGGCGTGATCGCCCGAAAGCTCGTCACCGATTTTCGAAACGTCGCCGCGCGTGAGCCGGTCTTGCTCCTCCAAGACGAGTCGATGATGGAAGTGGTCGTCGACGTCCCGGAGCGCGATCTGACGGCGCGTCGGGATGACATCGACTTCGAAAAGTTCAACGAGGTCGCGAAACCGATGGTGGAGCTTTCGGCTTTGCCGGGCCGGCGGTTTCCGGTCGATCTCACCGAGCTTGCGACGGCAGCGGATCCAAACACCCGAACCTTTCGTGCGACCTTCACGATGAAGAAGCCGGAGGAGGTCGGCGTCTTGGCCGGGATGACCGCCAAGCTCGTGCTCACGGGGCTGAGCAGCACCTCGCCCGAAGACTTTCTGCTTCCGGTCGGGGCGGTCGTGGCGGACGCCGACAGGGAGCCGTTCGTGTGGGTCGTCGACCGGGAGTCCATGCGGGTTTCCAAGCAACCGGTCGAAGTGGGCGCGATCACGGGGGACAAAATCGTCGTCAAGAGCGGCCTCCAGGGCGGTGAGGCCATTGCCATGACCGGTGTGCACTTGCTCACCGAAGGCAGGCAAGTGACCGAAATGAAGGAATCGGACCTGACTCGCCGATGAGCCTCACCGACTTCTCACTGCGAAACCGCACCCTCATCGTCGTGTTGACGGTGGTGGCGGTATTCGCAGGCATGAAGAGCTTCTTCAGCCTGCCGCGTCTCGAAGATCCGGAGTTCACCATCAAGGAGGCTCTGGTGGTGACGCCGTATCCGGGGGCCAGCCCCTACGAGGTCGAGCAGGAGGTGAGCAACGAGGTCGAGCTCGCGATCCAGCAGCTCGGCAAGATCAAGAGAATCGAATCGCGGAACACGCCCGGCAAGTCGGTCATCACCGTCGAAATGCGAACGACGGTGCCGAGCAAGGCTCTGCCTCAGGTCTGGGATGAGCTGCGTCGCAAGGTCAGCGACGCCCAATCGAAGCTGCCGCCGGGCGCGGGTCCGTCCCTCGTCATCGATGACTACTCGGACGTGTACGGTGTGTTCTTCGCCTTGTACGGCGACGAATACAGCTACCGCGAGCTCTACGACGTCGCCAAGCTGCTTCGAAAAGAGTTGGTGCTGGTGAGCGATGTCGCCAAGGTGACGCTGTTCGGCGTGGTCAACGAAGTGGTCTACGTCGAGTTCGATCGCGAGCGGCTCGCGCAAATCGGTATCTCGGTCGACGACATCAGTGCTCAGCTCGTCGCCGAGGGCATCGTGGTGGATGCGGGCCGGGTGCAGGCGGGCCACGAATACATACGAATTCGCCCGGACTCGTTGATCCACTCGTCGCAGGATTTGGGCGACATCCTCATCACCAAGGGCGACGAATCGCAGGCACGGCTCCGCGACATCGCATCCATCACTCGCGGGTATCAAGAGCCCGCTGAAAACAAGCTCCACATGGACGGCCATCGAGCCATCGGCATCGGTGTCTCGACCGAGCAGGGCGGCAACGTGGTGACCATGGGCGAGGGCATCAAGAAGCGTCTCGCCGAGCTCGATCAACAGATCCCGCTCGGGATGGAGCTCGAGGT
Source organism: uncultured Sandaracinaceae bacterium (assembly GCA_964495565.1). Lineage (GTDB taxonomy): Bacteria > Myxococcota_A > Polyangia > Polyangiales > Houyiibacteriaceae > SG8-38. The sequence goes on from CAZBWQ010000005.1 coordinate 58,340, forward strand.
CATTTACATGCAGTCCGACATGGTCACTACGGCCATCGACGGTTTTCTCATCAACCTCGTAGAAGCGGTGGCCATCGTGATCGGTGTGCTGTTGATCTTCATGGGGCTCCGAAGCGGCTTGATCATCGGCTTCGTCCTCGTGCTGACGATTGCCATGACGTTCATCTTCATGTCCCCTGCGGGCCTGGCGCTCGAGCGCATTTCGCTCGGGGCACTGATCATCGCCCTCGGCATGCTGGTCGACAACGCGATCGTCATCATCGACGGCATGCTCGTTCGCATCAAGCAAGGCATGGACGCGGAAGCGGCCGCCAGCGAGGTGGCCGGCCAAACCTCGATGCCCTTGCTCGGTGCGACGGCGATCGCGATCATCGCGTTTGCGGCGATCGGCCTCTCGCCCGACAGCACCGGGGAGTTCTGCCGTTCTCTCTTCATCGTCATCGGGATTTCGCTCTCGCTGAGCTGGGTCACCGCCATGACGATCACGCCGCTTCTCGGCATCTGGTTCCTCGGCGGGGCGAAAACCGCCTCGGACGCCACGGCCCAAGACCCGTACGACACCAAGTTTTACAACGCTTACAAGCGGTTCTTGAGCTTCTGTCTTCGGTATCGTTGGGCGACCGTCGGCGTGGTGTTCGGGTTGTTCCTGATCTCCCTTTGGGGTTTTCAGTTCACCGACAAGGCGTTTTTCCCTGCTTCGACGACACCCAAGTTCCGGGTGGACGTCTTTTGGCCCATCGATCAGCACATCGATGAAACCGAGCGCAAGGCCGCCGTCATCGAAGAAGGGCTCGCGAAGCTCGAGGGCGTGACCCACGTGGCCACGGCCATCGGACAGGGTCCTCCGCGCTTCATGTTGACCTTCAGCCCGGAAAAACCGCATAGCGGTTACGCGCAGTTCTTGGTCGACATCGAGGATTACAAGAACCTGCAGCGCGACATCGCACGAGCAGAGCAATACATTCGCGAAGTCGCGCCCAACACGATTGCGTTCGGCCGCACTTTCGATCTCGGCCCGAGCAAGCCCGGCAAGATCGAAGCGCGACTGGTAGGCCCGGACCCGGACGTGTTGAGGAAGCTCGAGGAGGAAGTCCTCGCCATTTTCAAGGCGGACCCGGACACCAAGGGCTCTCGCGGCCGATGGTACGAGCGGGTCAAGGTCATCCGCCCACGGCTTTCCGAGGAGCAGGCCGACGTGCACGGCATCACCACCCGAAACGTCGCCGACGCGATTCTTCGCACCTTCCAGGGCAAGACGACGGGCGTGTACCGAGAAGGCGAAGAGATCATCCCGGTACGGTTCCGCCAGCCGGCGCCCACGCGCCTCGACGTCGCAAACCTTCGGCAGATTCCGATCTGGAGCCCCGTGGCTCGGCGGTACATTCCCATGGCCAACGTCGTGACGGGGCTCGATACCGTGTGGTCCGACGAGGTCGTCGAGCGACGAAACCGCAAACGCACGTTGACCGTCGTCACCGATCCGACGAACGACTCTGCACCCGCGCTCTGGGCGCGTCTCGCCCCGCAAGTCGAGGCGCTCGACTTCCCTCCTGGCTATCACGTCGAGTGGGGTGGCGAGTACGAGTCCCAGCAACAAGCCCAGGCAGCCCTTTTTGCGCCCATCCCGATGTTCGTCGGGATCATGATCTTGATCGTGGTCGGGCTCTTCAATGCCATTCGCCAAACGTTGGTGATCTGGCTTGCGGTTCCGCTTGCCTTGATCGGCGTCACCGCGGGGTTGCTGTTGCTCGACCAGCCGTTTGGTTTCATGGCCTTGCTCGGATTCCTCAGCCTGTCGGGAATGCTCATCAAGAATGCCATCGTGCTCGTCGAGCAGATCGACCTCGAGCGCGAAGAAGGAAAATCGACCCACGAGGCCATCCTCGACAGCGGCGTCAGCCGTCTGCGGCCCGTCGCGATGGCGGCGCTCACGACCATTTTGGGGCTGACACCCTTGTTCTTGGATGCCTTCTACGTTGCGATGGCGGTGACCATCGTGTTCGGTCTGGCCGTGGCGACAGTGCTGACCATGGTCGTCGTGCCCGTTTTTTACGGGATTTTCTTCAAAGCGCAGTCCGAGCCGAGCGACCGCGCCGCGCCCGTTGCCTCTTAGTCGGCGCGGGTCCGGGAAATGTGAAGCCCGACCAGGCGCGCGATCATGACGGCCAGATAGAGCTGCCCGAAGGCTCCTTCCAATACGGAGAGGGGCCTCGCGAGATCCGACACCGGCACGATGTCGCCGAAGCCGATCGTCGTGAGGCAGACGAGGCTGAAGTACATCATCGAGGATGCCAGCGCGTGACGTGGGTTCTCCGCGCCCTCGGGCAAGCCTGAAAACGAGCCGGGGTTTTGGAGCTCGATGACCTGGAAGATCATCATGAAGGCGATCCCGACCAGCAGGTACGTGACGATGGCGCCCATGATCGTGTCCGCGGTGACTTCGCTCCGCTGAAACAAGTCGACGATCGTGATGGCTGCGGCGTAGCCCAGCCAAATCGCAGTGACGGCGAGAGCCAAGACATCGAGCCTGCCCGCGCCAAACAAAAGCTCGGTCCAGCGCACGGCCAACGCGACCGCGCTGATTCCGGTGAACACCCAGCCGTGCCGCCTCATCCCAATCGCATAGATGCCGGCGATGAAAATGCCGTCGAAGATGAGCTCTGCGACGAGGCGGCCGCGCTCGAACGAGAGCGAGGGGCTCACCACGATCAGCGCGAGCAAGGCGATCAGCAGCGCTGCATTTCGAGGAATCTTGCCGATGTGCCCAATCATCGTCGGACGCATGCTACAAGCCCCACGGCCGAGCCGCTAGCGCCGCAGCCGGTGAAAGCTCCAATGCTGCTCGCCCTCTCGGTGGGTCGCCGAGGTCTCGGTGCGAAACATCGCGCGGACCTCCGAAAGCTTGATCAGGGTGTCGCCCTGGGCGCGCTCGTCGAGGGAGCTTTCGAGATAAACCGAGAGCAGCAGCTCTTTGACCGGCATGGGGCGCTTGTAGAGCGATCGGACGGTCGACGGGCCTGCCTCGATCGAAATGCACTCGCACTCGTATGCGAGCTGCAAGTGTTGGATGGCGCGGTGAATGTCGGGGGACTCGTCCGAGATGACGGGGCAGGGCGCCGCCGCGAGCTTGCGGGTGGCTGTACGATCGTTGGTGAAGATGACGGGGCGGGCCCAGCCCGAGAACACCGGATGGCGCAGGTCGAATTCGCCGCTGTCAGTCAGAATCAAGAGCCACGGCGGCTCGAGCAGGCCCCAGCGGCATTGTCGCCAGTGGGTCAGTGCCTCGCCCCACCGCGAATCGGCATGGAGGTCGTACGACAGCTCGGGCTCGTCCCGGAGAATCTTCCCGGTGATCACGATCGCGTCGGCTCGCGCCCTGCCGATGTGAAGCGCCAGGAAGTCGAGATCGCTCTTGGGGCTGTGCTCGTTGATGCGAATGGTGACGAGCGGGGTGTCTTCGTTGGCTCTCCAGACGGCGATGCTGTGAGAAAGCAGAGGTCTCGTGTCGAGGGAGCTTCCGAACAGCGCCCGGGCAGCGCGATCGACGCTGGCAGCGTCGGTCAGCTCGACGAGAGAAGCTGCCATGGGCTCATGGAAAGGTGGATCGTCCAGCAAGTCAACCGGCCTCACGTCCAAAATTCGCTCGTCCGATCCGGGGCTGTTAATCTCGCCCCATGTGGCGTACGCTCGTCTTGCTGATGCTGTTGGTTTCGGGTTGTGCCGGCCGCCAGACGCCCGAAGGCTCGCAGGCCGCCGTGGTCGGGCCCATTCCCGTACCTCAACCGGTTTATCCGCGTGAGGAGCTCAGCCGTGACCTGCAGGAGCTATGGAGCCGCGTCGAAGAGGCGGTCGCGGTGCGTCCTCCCGAGCCACCCGAAGGCAGCTCGGAGGACGACATCGAGACTTGGGCCGAGGGCGAGTTTCGACAGTGGCTGCTCCGACGGCAGGAAGCCACGGACCGGGCCTTGGCCGCGACCCAAGCGCTCCGCACCCATCCCCTGTTCGAGCGTGGCATCGGAACCGCGCTCTTCGGATACATGTACGAGGACATGGCGAGCAGCATTCGGGGCGCACCGGTCCCGGAATCCATCGCCGAAGACGCCGAGCTACTCGAGATCTACACCGAAGCGCTGACCGAGCACCTCACGCCGTTCGCAGAGCTCTCGGCTCGGGCGTACTACGCCTGCCTGGCTCTCTTTTTGAAGCTCGGCGACCCACAGTGGGGCGAGTGGGCGCTCTATTGCGACCAACGCGGAAGCGAGGTCGTGGATACCTTCGAGCTCGAGCCGCCCGAGCCCGGTGACCCGTCGAGCTCGCTCACTCAGCTGGTGATGCCGCGCTGAGCGCCGTGCTTCGTTCTTCGGTATTCCGGACCGGGAGCGCATCGCGCTTCGAAGGGATGAGGCTCATCGCGCGCTCGGCCAGCGTGGTGATGGTGAGCGAAGGATTGACGCCCGGATTCGCGGAAATCGCCGAGCCGTCGATCACGTAGAGGCCCGGATAGTTGAAGACCTCGTGCTTGGCATCGATGACGCCCGTTTCGGGTGATGCCCCCATGCATGCGCCTCCGAGGATATGCGCGGTCGAGGGCACGCCGAGCAGCGTTTCGGTCATCAGCGTCGTCGGCACGCCCTTGACCTTCTCGGCGAATTTCTCCGCGAGCTCGGTCGCTTCTTCCATGAACGCCGAGGGCGCCTGCGCCGGGTCATCGACCTCGGTCACCAGCCCGCGACGAAAGCCCGTTCGTAGATCCCGTCCGAGCCGCATGCGCAGGGTTCCTTCGATCGAGCGCATGTAGAGCAGAACCTGGGACTGCTTGGCGAGGTCCCGGACGAAGAGCGCTCTGAGCCAGCGAATCGGCTGACGTGAGAAGGCCTTGATCGCACCCCAGATTCGCGAAAGCACCGTCGGCCCTGGCGCGTGCGGAGCGAGGAGCGTCCGGAAGAACCCCGAGCCTGCGCCGTAGCGCACAGGCTCGATGTGACTGTGCTCGTCGGTGTGAAGAATCGAGGTGATCGCCACCCCTTTCGAAAAGTTGATGTTCTTTTCGGGGGAGAGCACACCGAACAGGGCCTCGCTGTTCGACCGCACGAAGTCTCCGACGCGGTCCGACAGCTCCGGCAGCCCGGCCGGGTCTTCCTTCATCTTCAGCAACAACGGCATCGTTCCCATCACGCCGCCCGCCAAGATGACGCGGTCGGCCGTGACCTCGCCCGTATCTTTGCCGAACGTCGCCTTCGTCTCGATGCGATAGCCTCCGCCCTCGAGCGGCCGGATCGCCGTGACCTCGGTTTCGGGAACCACTTCGGCGCCGCGCTTCTCGGCGAGGTAGAGGTAGTTCTTGTCGAGCGTGTTCTTGGCGCCGACGCGACAACCGGTCATGCAGGCGCCGCAGAAGTTGCAACCCACGCGGTCTGGCCCCTCGCCACCGAAATAGGGGTCGGGCACCTTCTTGTTGGGATCACCGAAAAAGACGGCCACTTCGGTCGGATGGAAATGCTCCTCGCGGCCCATGTCTTTCGCGATCTCCTTCATCACGTGATCGCCTTTGGTCATCACCGGGTTGGGCGTGGCACCGAGCATCGTCTTCGCGGTTCGGTAGTGAGGCGCGAGCTCGGTTTCCCAATCCGCCAGGCTTGCCCACGAGCCCGATCGAAAGAACTCCGTCTTGGGCGTGGGGAGCGTGTTGGCATACACCAAGGAGCCGCCGCCGACCCCGACGCCATGAAGGACGGTCATGTGCTTCAAGAACGACATCTTGAAGATGCCCTTGAGGCCGAGTGCCGGGTTCCACATCCAGCGCTTGAGGTCCCAGTTGGTCTTCGGAAAATCCTCGGGTTGGAAACGCCGGCCCTTCTCGATGACGAGAACTTTGTAACCCTTCTCCGTCAGCCGGTGGGCCGAGACGCTGCCGCCGAAGCCCGAACCGACGATGACCCAGTCGTAGTGGTGCTCGCGCATGGGACAACCATACGACGCGACCGGGGTTCGATCGAGCCGGCTCAGCCTCCGTGGCCGCCGATCGAGCGCTGCATGCCGATCAAGGTCAGTAGCTCCATCCGCGCCGCCTCGTCCTTCAAGAAGCAGCCGGTGAGTCGGCTGGTCGTCGTCCAGGAGCCGGGCTTTCGGACGCCGCGGTAACACATGCAAAAGTGTTGGCACTGCAGGATGACGGCGGTGCCTTGGGGGCTCAGCGTCTCGTCGATCGTGTTCGCGATTTGGGCGGTGAGCTTCTCTTGTACCTGCAAGCGCTTCGCGAAGGTGTCGACCACACGCGCCACCTTGGAAAGTCCGACCACCCGGCCATTCGGGATGTAGGCCACGTGTGCCTTGCCCACGAACGGCACGACGTGGTGCTCGCAGTGACTGTAGATCTCGATGTCGCTCACCAGGACGAGCTCGTCGTACCCCTCGACCTCGGTGAAGGTCCGCGCGAGGTGCTCGACGGGGTTTTCCTGGTAGCCCCGGAAATGCTCTTGGATGGCGCCCAGCACGCGTCGTGGGGTGTCGACCAAACCTTCGCGCTCGGGGTCGTCACCGAGATAGCCGAGCAACCTGCGGACGCATTCTTCCGCCTCTTGATCGTTCATCTTCTCAGCCATGATCGGAAACTCCGTTTAGCCCCCGAAAGCAGCGCGTCAAGTCACCGCCCGGGCACGTCTCCTCGCATCCATCGCGTCCGCAAAATCCGCTCGGAAATCCGCCATCCGGAGGACGTCTCCACGAGACGATCGCGGTATTCACCCCCGAGGTCGAAAAATCGCATCTCGCCTTCCTCGTCCTGGTATCCGTGGACCGCGAAAACGTACGCGTGGGAGCGGATCTCGTTGCCTTCTTGGGTCAGCCGGACGTTCGAAACGAAATGCTGGAGCACCTTGAACGCCACCATGTGCGTCTCGAGCCAGACTCGGGCCTCGGCCCCACTCAGCACCGGCCCTCCCGCGCCCCGATAGTCGACGCGCGCGTTCGGCAGGAACACGTCATCGAGCAGATGCCAAGCGGACGTGTCGATGGCCGTGCAATACCGCAGCAACGTATCGACGATCGCGCGGCGCTCGGACTCGAGAATCATCGGCGATCACCGTGGCCGTTTGGCAGGGCTGGTCCGGCTCGGCGCCGCTCCACGTCGCGTGCTGCCGGGCCGCCGAATCGATCGCTCGAGCGATTGACGCGGATAGGCCGTGCCGCTTCGTCCCCGCCGCACGGTTTGCTGGTGCGCTTCGGGGGTCGGGTCCGCGACCGGGCGCTCGTGAAGGACGGGAAGCCCTTCGAGCCCTCTGGCTTCGACCGGCGTACCGTGGGTCGAGGTCGGCGCATCGTCTGCCACCGAAACCTCGCCACGCGCGGCCGCACGGCCCGCCCGGCGACCCGAATACACGCAATCGGCGATGGAGAGGCCGCTCACGTACTGCCGGGAGCAAACCCCGACCGCGTTTCGGCCCGCGGCATACAATCCTGCGATGACCCCGCCGTCCTCGCCCTTCACCTGCCCCGTGCTCTCGTCGACGACCAAACCTCCGAGGGTCAGTGTCGGGCATGGGAAGCGTTTGCTTCGGATGCCCGCATCGATCGCATAGAAGGGACCTTTGCGCATCGCGTGCATCTTCGCCGAGTCTTTTCCGAAGCGGTCCGGGACTTTGCCTTCCGCCGCGTCGTTGTACTCGGCGAACGTCTTGCGGAGCGCGTCGACCGGAGCTTTCGTGACCTTGGCGAGGTCCTCGATGGTCTTGGCTTCCCTGCTGTTGAACCAGAGATTGAGAAGAGCCGGCGCCCGTTGGAACCATTGCGCCTTGCCGGGCTTGCATTGCTCACGGGCCAGCTTCTTCAGCTCGGCGTCGATGATCAACAAGGCCACTCCGTCGTTTTGTTCGACCATGGCTTCGCCCACCGCGGCGCCATACATGAATTCGTTGATGTAGCGCTCTCCGCGTTGGTTGATGATCATGCCCTTCGCGAAAGCCTCGGGCGGGTTGATGAAGCGCCATGCCGAAATTCGACTCATCCGATCGGTCTTGGCGCCGACGCTTTGGCCTAGCAGGATGCCGCTGCCGTTGTCCGAGGTCGTGCCGAGTGGCATCCCCGTTCGATACTGCGGGGCGATCTCCTTGACCATCTCGCGGTTGTAGATGAATCCGCCCGCCGCCAGGATGACCCCGTTTCGCGCGCGAGCGCGTCGCACCACGGAGTGATCCCTCTCGATTCGAAAGCAGCGCTCCCGGAGCTTGGCAGCGAGCTTCGGGTTGTACTTCACGACGGCGATCCCGGCGTCATGAAGCTTGCGGTGAAGCGTGCTCCAAAAGCCGGGCTCGACCTGCCGATACTCGACGCCGAGCACTTGATTGCGGCTGTCGATCACGAGCCTGGTCGCGCGCGCCTCGTACTGGACCCGAGCGCCCGCGCCGACGGCGGACTCGCGCAGCGGCTCGTAGAAGTTCGCACCGGGAAGACCGGTACCTTTGGCGCGGTGGCCGCGCGGCGCTGGTTTGGCCGCGTCTTTGTAGGGCGCAAAACCCTCGTTGCCGGAATAGTAGAGGTAGTAATCGTCGGTGGGGTAGCTCGTCTTGGTCGGGCAGAGCGATCCCTCGAAAGGGACGCCGTGCCGCTCGAGCCACTCCAGGTTTTCGACGCTCCGGTCGCAGAAGTCGCGCAGGGTCCGTTCCGAAACCACGCCCTTCACCTCGAGGGACAAGTATCGGAACATCTCGTCGGGATCGTCCTCGACCCCCGCCTCTTGCTGAATGTGCGTGCCGCCGCCCGCGTAGAAGACGCCTCCGCTGATGGCGGTGGCGCCGCCCCCATGAAACCGGTCGAGCACCAGCACGTCTGCGCCTTCTGCCCTGGCTTCGAGCGCGGCGCATGCCCCGGCGCCGCCAAATCCCACGACGACCACGTCGGCTTCGTCGTTCCAGGTGGTCCCGTTCGACTTCGTGACGACCAGCGGTAGCTCAGCCGGTTTCGGCGCGCTCGTTTTCTTCCCTTTGGCCATAGGGAAGAAATAGAACATGTTTCATTTCGGCTGTCGAGGCGATTGCGCTTGGCTTTCCGCGAGCCCGCGGCGGCATCGAAGAGCCCACGCATCGACGTGCGCACCGGCTTGGCCGCACAGGTGCACGCACCGCATCCAAAACGACGCGGCTTGCTCCTCGACGAGGCCTTGCTGGTCTCTCCAGTCCGCCTCGTAACCCACGGCTTGCGCCGCTGCCGAAGCGTCGGTCAGCCCTCGGACGACGTGCTCGTACACGAGCGCGATGCGTGCCAGCGCGACCGCGTATTCGTCCTGCGGTCCGACGCGGAGCGCCTTGAGCAAACTGCGCGCGCGCTCGATCGCTTCGGTTTGCCGTTCAAGCCACGGGGCGAAGTCTTCGAGTCGGCCGCTCCATGCGTCCGAGAGCGTGGCGTCGGTGACGTTCCGGAGCTCCGCGTACGCCGGGCTCGCCGCGCCGAAGGGATCGACCGGAACCTCGGTGGGCTCCGAAGGAAGGCGGTCCGGGCTCACCACCACGGCCTCCTCACCGCCGCGTTGGCACGCCGCTACCAAGGCGAGGACCAAGCATGCTGCGAGTCGAAGCACGTCGCTACTATAGCCTGCGCTCATCGGAAGGCCGTCAGCGCTCGTAGGCGGGCACGGCCGCATCCAGGAATCGGAGGTAACGAACCGCATTGGCGCCGACGAAAATCGGGTCGTTGTGATCGACGCCCGGCGCTTCGAGGTACTGCTCGGCCCGAAACACACGGGCCAGCTCCTTGCCATGGTGAACGTCGATCAGGGAGTCCGCTCCGCCGTGCGCGACCATCACGGAGCACGAAACTTGGTCCGCGAAACGCCGGCTCTCGAAGCGGTGCTCCAACAGCGGGCCCACGGGAAGCCACGGGAATTGCTCTTTGGCGAGATCGACGATCGAGGTGAAGGTCGACTCGAGGACGAGGGCTCCCGGGGCCTTTCTCGCCGCCAGCGCGACGGCCACGCCTCCTCCGAGGCTCCGCCCGTGAAGCGCGACACGCGATGCAGACGCATCGAGCTCTTCGATCACGAAACGCCATGCCGCGTTCGCGTCCTCGTGGAGCCCTGCTTCACCGGGGACGCCCGTGCTGCCCGGATAGCCACGGTAATGAATGCCGACGAAGTCCCATCCTTCGCTCAGCAAGAGATTTTGCAGCTCTACCTGGGCGAGCACCGAGGACGCGTTGCCGTGGAAGTAGATCACGACCCGCCGGGGGCCCGAGCGGACCGCCGAGCGATGCCATCCGTAGAGCGTTTCCCCGTCGTCGGTCTGGATCTGAAGCTCGGTGGCACCGACCTGCTCGGCCGCCTGGTGCAGTAGCCTCGCGTCGATTCCTTGCGGCCCAGGGAAGATCATCTGCCGCTGAAATTTCGAAAACAACCCCATGCTCCACCAGCCAGTGAGGAGGATGGCGGCCGCGGCCACGACGACGGCTCGCGTCATCTCCCCAACGCTGACGATAGTACGGGCATGCTCATACACCATGCACTAACATTTCGGCCGATGGCAGGGATCATGAAATCAGCCGCCCTCGCGGTTTTGGTGCTCGCGATGGCTTGTGGAGGCTCCAAGACTGGATCGACGGGGAAGCAGAGCGCGATCGAGATGTTCGGTTTGACGCCGCCCGACCAACCTTGGGAACAAATGAGCCTCGAGGACAAGGAGTTCTACATGATCGGCAAGGTCAACCCGATCATGAAGGAGCTCTTCGTCGCGCACGACGCCGAGGAATTCGCAGATTTCGATTGCGTCGACTGCCACGGCGAAGAGATGCGCGAAATCAATTTCAAGATGCCGGCGCCCTCGATGTACATCGTGCCGCCCGAGGGAACCCCGGGACATCGGGGCATGCTCGCCACGTTTCCCGAGACGGTGAAATACATGGAAGAGACGATCACGCCGGCCATGGGCAAGCTGCTCGGGATCGAGAGCTTCACGTGCGCAGGATGCCATCCGACGGAGGCGCCGAAGAAGAAGCCGTCGGCGAAGAAAAAGGCGACCTCGCCGAGCACCTCGCGTCCCAAAACCAAGGGCTAGCAGGCGGCTGGATCGTCTTTGACCGGGTGGGAAGCTGCTGCTAGCTTTCAGCCGATTTTTCGGAAGGGAGTCCGATGACCTGGGTCATTACACGTCTTTGCCGCGACTGTGTCGACATGTCTTGCGTCGACGTCTGCCCCGTCGAGTGCATCTACGAATACAAGGGGGACGACCGCGAGACGTTCCCGAACCAGCTCTACATCCAACCCGAAGAGTGCATCGATTGCGGCGCGTGTGAGCCGGAGTGCCCCTGGGAGGCAATCTACGAAGACGCCTCGGTCCCCGAGATCTTCCAAGAGGACACCGCGCTCAATGCGAAGATGATGGAGTGCCAAGACGACTTCGAGGTTCCAGTCAACGAGGGCACCGATCAGCCCACTCCCGAGGAAGTCGCGCAGAACAAGGCCAAGTGGGGCCTGACCGACTAACGGTCTCGAAGCACCTCGGCGCGTCTCTTTTGATGGCGGTGCATCGCATAGCCGCACGTGACGGCCACCGCGACGAGGGCGAGGTACGCGCTGCTCAGGTAGAAGTCGGCTAGATCGTTCGCGTTCCAGCCGAACTGCTGGACGAGCCGATTCATGTCGCCGTCGCCATCGCTGCCGACGACGGAGCCCCACGGCATCTGGGAGACATCAGCCGACACCGTGCGCCAAAGCATGGTCGAATGGACCAGCGTGAGCGATGCCGGCATCAGCGCCACCCAGCGCCAGAAGTCCCAGCGGAAACGATCGGGAAGCGGAAAGAAGAACGCGATCAGGACGAACGCGCCGAACGCGATCTCCGCCCAAGCGCCCGCCAGGATCTGCCACATGCGCGTCCGCTCGGCGGACACACCGAACGTGATTAGCGCCCAGGCGGCAAGCATCAGCGCGCTCGCCCCGAGCATGAACCTGTTTTGCTCCCGGTAGGTGTGAAACATCATCCAGCCGAGGGCGGCGGCCACGATCGTGCCCATCAGCACGGACTGCTCCTCGAACCAGAACGTGAAGAACGGAAGCGGAATGGCGATCCGGCTGCTCAACCAGGAGGCCGCAGCATGGCCGAGCTCGTGAAACGGCATTCCGATCAGGGCGGCCACCGATCGACCGAGAGCCGACGCGCACGTCACCGTGCTCAACAACAATGCGAGCGGAACTGCCACGAGGTTCTCCACACCTTCGTCGAAGCGGCTACGGCCGTGCGCGAGCCCGGCCTTCGAATACGACCCCACGAAACCAGTGTAACGACCGCTGGCCGAATCCCCACGGGTTTCAGGGGGGAATTGCCATGCGAGCGGCCTCGGCCGGCTGTATAACCGCTCGCATGCGCCGACAGCTCGCGGAAAACGGCATCTTTCTGCTCCGGATCTCGGTTTCGCTGCTCATGCTGAGCCACGGGGTCCCGAAGCTCCTCGACTACGAGACGCTCGTTCAGAGCTTCCCCGATCCGCTCAACGTCGGGACCGAGGTGAGCGCCCACCTGATCTTGTTCGCGGAGGTGGGGTGCTCGATCTTGTTGCTGTTCGGCCTGCTCGGACGCTTTGCGTCCGCCACCCTGTTCATCGCGATGATGGTCGCGGTCTTCGTTCACCACTTCGAAGACCCGTGGGCTTCGAAAGAGCTGCCGCTGCTCTACGCCGCGGTCTATGCGTGCCTCACCTTGACCGGTCCCGGCTCTTCCTCGATCGACGCCGCCATCAGCAACAAGGTTCTCGAAAAACCGGAGCCAGCGCGGCGAGAGCTTCCGAAAGACGAGCCGGGGGCACTGCGGTGAAACACAGGCGCACCCACTTCGCGTAGTCGTCGCCGCAGGATCGTCCTGGCGTGAGCAAAACGCCCCGGTCTGCACAGCGCTCGAGAAACGGGGTGCAGTCCTCGGCTCGCGGGTCGAGCAGCCTGCTGACGTCGACGAACAAGAAGGTTCCACCCCGAGGCCGGGGCACGCCGAGGGCATCGGCGGCTTCGTAGCCCGCCTCGCGATAGAGCGCCCGGCCTTCTTCGATCCACGGCCCACCGCGGCGCAACGCCTCGATCGCCCCGAGCTGCATCGGGTGAGGGGCGCAGTACGTGTGAAAGGTCTGCATGCCTGCGACGGTGCTCATGATCGATTCGGGCCCGTGTGTGAATCCGATCCGCGCTCCCGCGAGGCCGTAGCTCTTCGACAGCGTGTGGAAGGCGATCGCCCGGTCGCGAATCGACGGACGCTTCCATACGGCCTCGGGCGGCTCTCGATCGAAGTAAATCTCCTCGTAGGCTTCGTCGCACAACACCCACAGGTCGTGACGTTGGGCCACGCGGAGCATCGCATCGACGACGCCGGCCGAAAGCACCTGGCCGGTCGGGTTGTTCGGCGTGTTGAGGTACAGGGCGGCCGTCCGGTCGGTCACCGCGTCTTCGAGCGCGGCCTCGGCATCGAACCCAGGCTCGTCGAGCCGCGTGTAGAAGGGGACCTGGATGGGTACCGCTCCTTTGGTGGCGATGATGCCGCGGCTGAGCGGCCAAAACGGGGAGGGCAAAAGGACCTCGTCGCCCGGCTCGAGCAAGACCTGGCACACCACGCTCAAGCCCGCCGTGGCCCCGGACATCACCTGGATCCGCTCCCGGTCGAGCGTCTCCCCGTGCCGTTGCTCGACGTATTCGATGAACGAGTCGATCAGCGCGGGGAGCCCGCGCACCGGGGCGTACTTGTGCATGCCCGGGTGCTCGCGCGTTCGTTGGCTTTGCGCTTGCGCCGCTTCGATCGGCTCGCGGTACGTGTCACCGACGTGCAGCGAATAGATCTCGCGGTTTCGCGCCCGCGCGCGATGCTCGAGACCGCTGTAGACCCTTGCCGAGACACTGTGTGCATGCGTGGAGATGTTCGGAAAGCGCGGCATGTGCTCAAAGCCAGGCGATGCTGATCAACGTGACCGTGCAGACTCCGACCAGGATTTGCAAGGGCACACCCAGGCGAAGGAAATCGACGTACTTGTAGCCGCCCGGACCATACACCATCAGGTTGGTCTGGAAACCGATCGGCGTGGCAAACGCGGTCGCCGCCGCGATCATCATCATGTAGCTCATCGGCAAGAGCCCGATGCCCTGCGCTTCCGCCGCCGAGGCTGCGATGGGGAACATGAGCGCGGCGGACGCCTTGCTGGTGACCAAAGCCGCCAGGATGGCCGTGATCGCGTAGATGGCCACCAACACACCGACGCTGCCGAAGGGCTCGGCCAAGGTCACGATTCTCGAAGCGATGATTGCCGCCGCGCCGCTCTTTTGGATGGCGGCGGCGATTCCAAACGCGGCCGCGATTGCGATGATGACCGGCCAGTCGATCGACCGGCGCGCTTCTTCGCTCGTCAGGCAGCGGGTGACCAGCATCAGCGCGGCCGCAGCGAGCGAGGCCGTCATGAGGTCCATCATGCTCGTGGCGTTGACCAACACCATCAAGAACAGGATCACCGCGGCGAGCCATGCGCGATCGTGGCGCGGTGGAGCGCTGTCTTCGACCTCGGCGATCAATGCGAAGTTGGGGTCTCTTTGGCGCGCTGGGATGAACTCGGGACGGCATTCGATCAAGAGCACGTCGCCCGCTTGCAATCGGATGTCGCCGACCTTGGTTTCGGTGACACGGACGCCCTGCCGGTGGACGGCCAGGATGGCTGCATCGTAAATCGTGCGAAACCGGCTCTGGCGCACGGTTTGGCCGACGAGCGAGGAATGTGCGGCGACGACGGCTTCGACGAGCCGCCGATCGCGGCTCGGGGTCAGCTTGTCGACCTGATCCGTGTCCGGGACGATCCGCTGCTTGCGCAGATCGACCACCGAATCGACGACCCCGGTGAAGTGGAGCCGGTCCCCCTCGCGGAGCACCGTCGACGGCGGAACGGCGGCCATCGAGCGCCCCTCGCGCTCGATTTCGTAGAGGTAGACGCCTCGCAGCGAGCGGAGCCCGGCGTCCTCGATCGTCTGTCCGATCACCGGGGAGCCCTTTTCGACACGCATCGCGATCGAGTACTCGCGTGCCTTGCCGAGCTCGAGGAGGGCGCCCCGACGGTCTTTGAGCAACCGTTGGGAAGCCAACACGATGAACATCATTCCGAGGGCCAAGGCGGGAATCCCGAGCTGCGCGATCTCGAAAATCTCGAAACGGATGCCAGGGTCCCACTGCTTTGCCAAACCGGCCACGACGAGATTGGTGCTGGTCCCGATGAGGGTGCACGTACCTCCGAGAATCGTCGCGTAGGAAAGCGGCATCAGCATCAGCGAGACGCTGAAGTCGAGTCGCCGCGCCCAGCTCGTCACCAGCGGCACGAACATGGCGACGACCGGGGTGTTGTTCAAGAAGGCGGAGAGCGCTGCCACCGGGAACATCATTCGGAGCTGCGCGCCTGCGAGCGACCGCGGTCTGCCGAGCACCACCCGTGCCGCAAGATCGAGGCCTCCGGTTTCTTTGACGCCCGCGGCGACCACGAAGAGCGCCGCGATGGTGATGACCGCGGGGTTCGAAAAGCCAGTGAAGGCTTCGGACGGGTCGATGATGCCGGTCAAGAGCAGCACGGTGACGCCGGCGATCAAGATCAGGTCCGGTCCGGCCACGTTGGCGGCCATCACGAGCACCATGCCGACGATCACCGCAATCGTGATCCAGCCGTCCGTGGTCAACATGCCCGCCGAGACTAGCAGCCGGCGTGATGATTTACCTGTTCTTGAGTGTCTTCGTGGACAATCTGCTTAGCGGGCGTGCCGTTGGGCTTTTTGACGCAGCTCCATGGCGGATTCGTGATCCCCTCGACGTTGGGCGTCGAGCGAGGCCTGGTCGTAGTACTCGAACAGGGTGTCGCTGGCGGTCATGGTGATCCACAGCGCCAAACACCCCCCCAAGAGGCTTGCGACCCGCCAAACCGGGCGCCAGCGCGGCGTGAGGTAGAGCTGCCTTCCAATCACGAGAAGCATGGCGAGGGCCGTCAGGGTGCAGCCCGTCTTCACCCCCGGCAGGTCGATGAACATGCTGACCATCGGCGCAGCCACCAGCCCGAGAAGCGACGCGTAGAACACCCGGGAGGCCCGCTCGTCGAGCCCGCTCGGAGCCGGGTCATCGGCGAGGCTTCGGGCAGGGCGGGTGATCAGCTTGCCGAGCTCGTGGAGCGGCTGAATCGGCGCGAAGACGATCGCGGCGACTCCGAGCATGTAGACGGAAAGCCAGTCCGGCTTCGGCGCGGCGAGATGGAACACCACCGGCGCGATTCCGAGCCACGGGATGACCCACCGAAGCGCGCGAAGCTGCGTCCGGTCCTGCATGCTCGCCACGAGATAGGCCGCGCAACAAAGCATGGGCAACCAGTAGGACCGCCCTTCGGCCGCCGCCCATGCCGCCACGTAGAAATAAACCGTCGCCGTCGTCACGCAAAAGAGCACGTAGGCCCAGGCGCTCCCTTGCGGCGCCGTGTGAGAGCGCGAAAACGCGGCGCGTGCGCTCAGCATTGGAAAGAACACGAAGCAGACTAGATAAAGGGACAAGAGATAGTGGTACGCCAACGAATCGAGCAGGCTGCACGACCATCCGAGCGTGTACCCGACTGCGATCAACGCGAGGGCGATCCGATGAGGCCGGTAGAGCACTTGGCTCAACGCGAGGACTCCGGTGAACGCAAGCGCGCCGACGTAGAATCCCGAGCTCGGCACGAACCCTTCGAACCACGAGAAGTGGGCGACGTTGAAGGTGGCCACTCCATACTTGGCGCCCCGCGGGATCATGTTCAGCCAAGTGTCGAAGGCGAGGACCACGAGCACGAATCGCAGCACGAGATACGGCCGGGCAAGGGCGAGGTTTCCAAACCAATATCGTTCGAGGGAAATCATCGTGTCGCTGCCCTCATAGGCTCGGGCCGCACGGTTCGGCACGGCAGCTCGTATTCGCGAGCACCGCGCGCGTCGTCGCAACGGTTGATCAATCGGACGCGCGCTACGTCGGCCTGCTCGCATTGCGCCCTCATGACGGCATGGACGACCGCTTGCCGGTCACGTTGCAGGTAATCGATCCATTGCGCGTGCAAGAGACTGTCGAGCTCGACCGGCACCGTCGATCCGTCGGTGCGCTCGACCGAGATCTCGGATCGGCAAAATGTCTCCGCCGGAGCGGTGAGGTGACGCCACGTGAAGCGCTCGTCCGAGCTGTCCTCGCGGACTAGGTACGTGAGAGGCACGGCGAACTGGAAGGCGACGAACGCCGCGATGAACACCCCCACGAGGCGCCGGTTCTTGGCGCTCGGGCCCGGGGGCGGCGGCTCCGTCGCAAAAGACGCCATCCCTTCAACATCGGCCGGCGAGCGCGCCGTGTCAAAACGGGGTCGACGCTGTCTCGGAGGGGGCAGGGCGCGAGGCCGACCCGAGGCGGAACGAGATGCCATCTTGGCCCGTGTAAACAAGGTCGATTCGGTCCGGCCCCGAGATCGCGTCGGGACCGCTCGCCCCGAGGCTGTCGAAGCCGTCTCCGCTGGCTCCCAGGGTCTCGCCCATGGCGCGCCACAAGACGAGCTCGTCCGAAACCGCCAGCGTGATCGACCACCGGGTCCCGCTCCGGCGCGCGTAATGGAGCTGATACGCGCTGTTGTGAATGACCAGGCTGGGGCTCGTGATCTCGGCGGTCGGGCTCTCGACGCGGGTGAGCGCTTCGAGCTGCCCGTCGACGACACGCGCCCACCCGGTGGAAAGCGCGCTGGTATAGTACGCTTGAAGCTCCGTGACACCGGTCGCCCGCGTCGCGCGCGCGATCATGATCCACAGCCCGTCCCGGTAAACGACCGTCGGGGCATCGAAGCCCGTCACGTCCCCGGAGGGCGCCAGCACAGGCCCGGGCTGCGATGTCCACGCGCCGGGGCCGCCCGTCGCAAGACGGATGCTCCCCGCTCCGAGCGCATCGCGAGCGACGTAGAAGAGGCGTAGCTCGGCCCCGTCCCAGACGAGCTCCGGGTCGCCCAAGCGCGTCTCCTCGTCGGAGCCATTCGGCATCAGGGCTGCGCCGTCGTCGATGACGATCTCGTTCAGGTCTCGCTCCCCGACGAAGATCTCCCCGTCGAGCTCGAAGGCGACCCAGGTGGTCGTGCCGTCCCGTGCAATCGAGGGCGCGCGAACGCTCGTGGGCGCCTGGCCCTGGATCAGGACTCCGGTCGGTCGCCGGTTCATCCAGGCGCGCGGATTGTCGCAAAGCGCGGTCTGCGTCTCGATCCGCGCCAAGGCCGCGCTCGTTTCGGCCGCGCTCACGTTTCGGCCGAACACCACCAAGCGCGCCTCGGAAAGCGGAGCCGAATCGAAGCCATACGTGCCGACGACGGTCCCATCTCGGAGCGCCTCGACCGTGCCCGAGGGCGAGAGGACGAGCGACCACGTCGTTTCGTCGGTGCCGGCGGCGAAGCTGTCGACGACCGCATTGCCGATCAGCACGCTGACGGTGTCGCGCGATCCGCTGAGCACGAGGCCGACCTCGGCGTCGACGAAGGCGTCCGGCGCCGAGGTGGTGAACGCCACGCCCACGCTTTCGAGGCAGGTGCTCCCGCAACCGACGGGCAACGTGAGCTGCACGTCGACCCGTGTGCGATGCGTCGAGAGATCGACGGGCTCCCCAATCGAAGCGCCGCCTTCCTCGGCGGCGGTGCCGTTCGGGATCAGCCCTCGGCCGGTGAGCAAAGGCTCCCGCGGCCCAAAGGTGGCGCCGCTCGACCCGAACGAGTCGAGACACGCATCGACCGTCAGCCCGGCGCATCGCGTGAAATCGACCTCGGCGGGCAGGGGCGCTTCGTCGGTGACCGGCACGCAGCACTGGGCGGTATCGACGCAACAGGAGGCAAAGGCGACGCACTCGGAGGCCTCGCATGCGTCGGGCGTCGCGTAACAAGCTGCCGCCGCGCTGGCGTAGTCTGGGGAGCCCAAACCGTCGGGGCTGAGGAATTCGTTCGGATTGCGTTCCGGGTCGGCCAACAGGTCCTCGATCGGGTTCTCCTCGACCCCGGACATGCCGCCGTCCTGAGCAGGAGGAGCCTCGGTCCCTGCGCCGCCGCCCGTTCCCGACGGCTCGCCCGTACCACCCGAGCCGCCGGTTCCAAAGTCGACGTCGAGGCCCGCGTCGCCATCGCCCCCACACCCCCAAAGGAGCAGTCCAGCGAGGAGCGTCAGCCCGAGCGAAGCCCTACGCGGCGTCCGGCGGAGGCCGAGGTTTGGCAGGTGTGCGGTCAAGGCTTGCTCCAAGTCTGCTCCAAAGGGACGAGCTGATCGGCACGCCCCCCGCCCGGCAGGTTCAAACGGCGTGCCAACAGGAAGCGGAGCCGGTTGGGTTGGTCCGCGCGGGGGCTCACGGCAATTCCGGTGATACTGCATTCCTGGTCGAGGCAGCCGCTTCGAACCAGCGTGGAGGCGTTCTGCAGGATCGGGTTGACGGGGAAGGGCAAGGGCTCGGGCAGCTCGAACGCGAGCATCGCGGTGTCGTGCGATCGAGCTTCGGCAAGCGCGACGCCCCACTGTCCGGGCTCGCTCTGCGCGAGGAACCAGATCCGAAGACGGAGGCCGTCCTCCGCAAAGGAGATCACCGGCTCGGGCGATCGGATCCCCGCGGCCGCATAGGGCCCGAGCTCGCCCGCCGCCAGCACCAGACGCCGCATCGGCTCGCCGTTCTCGTACATCACCTCGAGCGCTCGCGAGATGCGCACGGCATGAATCTCGGTAGGCGCGCCAGCGCCGTCGAT
The DNA here is from genome assembly GCA_964495565.1 of uncultured Sandaracinaceae bacterium. Taxonomy (GTDB): domain Bacteria; phylum Myxococcota_A; class Polyangia; order Polyangiales; family Houyiibacteriaceae; genus SG8-38. The sequence continues at coordinate 78,080 of CAZBWQ010000005.1, forward strand.
GCAGCTATAGAGCAGCCAGTAGCCATGCAGCGCCTCCGGATCTACCGGAATTAACGCTGGATCACGCAGACTGATGCACTCGGGCACCTCGGCCGGATGAAGGGTCGGCAGCCCGGGCAGCCCGAGGGCCGTGCTTGGCGACCCCACCGGCCGGACGACCTGGATGCCGAAGCGATCGCGAACCTCCGGGTCCTCGACCACCTCGCGCGCAAAGGAGAGCACCAGGTCGCGAAGCTCGCGTTGCTCGTTGAGCTCGGCCAGCAAGTGGGGCTCGCGCACGCTCCGATTCGCCGAGCAGGTGCCGTCGAGGCAAGACGGCGGATCGTTGCCGACTTTGGGAGCGCCGCTGCTCGCCCAGTCGTCGAGCCGCCAGTCGCCGCCTTCGTCGGTGGCCGTCCGGGCGTGCCCGAGGGCGTAGCCGATGTGGGTGATCGGCTCGAGCTCGGGGGGGTCGTTGCTGCCCTCGACGATCAAGTCCCACTGGACGTCGGCCGTCGCATTTCGGGAGCTCGCCAGCGCCGGCGAGCCGACATGGGCCCCCACCCAAGAGGGTTGAAAACCCAAATTGGAGGCGCTCAGGATTGCACTTTGTTCATCGAACTGGCTCGGATTGGCACAGTTCTGCTTGGCCGCGAAGAGGGGTCCGACATAGACCCCCGGGCCCCGTCCCTGGGCGGCCACGCGAAGACCCGGAATCTCCCCGCACCCACCCGATTGGACCAAGCTCTCGATCGGACCGACCACGAAGTCTTCGAGCACCGGTTGGTCGTCCACCCGGACCTCGGCTCGCAGAAGGGGCTGATTCCGGTCGTCGAGCGCCGGCCGGAGCTCCAGCTCGACCTCGACGTTTTCATCGACGGGGCCGGTAGCACGTGCCAGCTCCACGTCGGCTTGGGTCACCACGACCAGCCCGTTCGCATGCAAGGTCACGGCCAGCTCGTCTTGCAGCTTCGCACCGGGCTCCGAATCGGTGGCGGCGGTCAGCACCACGCCCGCGTACCGATCGCAAAGCGAGCCGGACTCGCAGCCTGCGGCGTCGACCGTGCGGAGCGTCGTCCGAACCCACCCGCCGAGCGCGAGCGAAACGCATTCCCGGCTGACCAGCGCGCGGGGGGACTCGGCCGGCACGAAGCCTCCGACGAACGTCGCTCCATCGAACGGCTGGCGCGAGGGGCTCCATCCGGGCTCGCTCGTTGGGGCGAAGATCCACCCGTCCTGCAAGTCCGCGGCGGTCCAATCCTCGCGAAGCGTGGGGGTCTCGCGCTCACAACAAGCAGGCTCCTCCGCGCAATCGGGATCGGCGCAGTCGGCGGCGTCATCGTCGTCATCATCGAGCCCGTCGTCGCAAAAGAGCTCGATGCCGCCGGGGTCGACTCCACCGTCCCGATCGATCGAGTCCCGGTCGGGCGCGTTGACCCACGAGCACCCCGCCATGAGCGCTGCCAAGAGCCCTAAGAGGAGCCATGCGGATACGCGCATCATGGAGAGGCTCCCCAGCGCATACGCACCGACGCAAAGCCACCCTCCGGCGAGACCCACAGCCCGACCTGCGGCGCCTCGCGCTTCTGCTTTCCTCGGTGCACGCCGTAGAGCACGATCGCGCTGACCCCGAGGGCGATGGTCGCTCCCCAAAAGACGTCGGCCGTCAGGTTGAAGCGGTCGGTCCGATCGGCGAGCGACTCGGCACGTGCAAGATCGGCGGGGTCCCGGCTTTGCTGGTATTGGGCAGCCGCTGCGTCGTAGTCCTCGCGCAGTGTTCGAGCCCGAAGCGACAAACCGAGCGCGACCCCCGCGCTCGCCAGCGTGGCGGCAGCCGTCCCGATGGCGGCATTGCGGAGCCGCGGTTTGCGCGTCTCGGGGGCGGTTTGCATCGGAGGCTCGGGGGTCGTCGGCGTTGCGACGGGGGCTGGCTGCGGTGGCAGCGCAAGCTCGACGTCGATCGTCTCGCCGCGAGACACGGTGACCTGGCGCTCGGTCGGGACGTGCCCCTCCTTTTCGATGAACAGCCGGTGCTCTCCCTCGGGCAGCGCGAGATCGATCGGCGATCGGCCTCTCGGCGCGAGGTCTTTTCGGTCGATCCACACGAGCGCGCCCTCCGGGGTCGTCGTGACGCGCAGCACGCCCACCTCGGGTCGAAGCGCATCGCGACGCCTTTCGGCCTCGGCCCGGTCTTCGGGGGAAAGACCTTCGACCGCGAGGTATTCGCCGAAGTAGTTGAACGCCTCCTCGTGTCGCCCGAGCTCGCCCAGCACCGTCGCTGCGTTGAAGAGGGCGTTTCGGCTGCGGACGATCTGCAGGCTATCGACGTAGGCGCCCAGCGCCTGCCGCAAGAGCGCGGTCCGCTCCGGGTCGGAGGCCCGGCTCGCCTCGGCATAGAGCCGATTGCCTTCCTCGAAGTACACGCGCGCCTCGGCGTTGTCCGTCGTGCTTTGCCCGAGAGCCGCCCGCGGGACCACCAGGCCGGCGAGAATCAGGAGCACGACGAGGGGCAGGGCGTTCACGGGTCAGAATTCGGTCTTGATGGGTGGAGGCTCGGGTCGTGCCTTGGGTTCGAGGCGCACCAGGAGGGTTTGATCGTGGCTCGCCACCACACGGCGCCTCGCCGTCCGGTAACCCGGAAGCGAAAACCGTACCGTGGCTTCGGCGCCCCGGTCGAGGGCGAGCTCGATCGGCGCCCGGCCCATCTTTTCCCCGTTTAATGCGACCCACGCGCCCTTCGGCCGTGAGTCGAGCGCGATGGTGACCTGCGGCGGGGGCGCTTCGGGCGCGGTAGGTTCTGCGGGGTCGGCTGACTTTTCTGTCACGGGTGGGTCCATCGCGGGTGGCTCCGCGGACACCGGCGCCGCCGTGGGCGTGACCGGCGGCTGCGGCAAGGCTGGCGCAGGCTCCCCGGCCGGCACCTCCACCCCCGAGGCGTTCCACAGCACGAACGCCACCATCCCCGCCACGGCTGCAGCCAAGAGGGGAATCGCCACCGCCGGCACCCGGCGCAGGGGGTGGGCCGGTCGATCGAGCGCCTCGCGGAGCTCGTGCATCGAGTCGAATCGGGCAGCCGGGTCCTTTTCGAGCGCCCGCAGCACGGCTGCTTCGACCTGCGAAGGGATCTCGACGTCGGTGTTTCGTCGCGAAGGCGGCTCGGGCTTTTCGTTGCCGTGCTTGTAGAGAAGCTGGAAGTGGTTTTCGCCTCGGAACGGCGGCGACCCGGTGAGCATTTCGTACAAGATGACCCCGAGCGCGTAGACGTCGGTGCGGTGATCGACGGCCGGAATGCCGCGTGCGAGCTCCGGAGAGATGTAGAGCGGGGTGCCGACGATTTGGTCGGTGTCGGTCAGCTTGGGGTCGCCGTGCTCGGGGTTCTTGATCTTCGAGATTCCGAAGTCGAGGATCTTCACGAAGTCTTTCCCGTTCTTTTTTGCGAGGAAGACGTTCTCGGGCTTGAGGTCGCGGTGCACGATCCCGGCGTCGTGGGCAGCTTGCAGAGCCTCGGCGGTTTGCCGGGTGATTTCGAGGGCCTCGTCGAGAGGCACCGGTCCGCGTTTCAACCGTTCCGCGAGGCTCTCCCCTTCGAGGAGCTCCATCACGATGAAGAGCCGCCCCGCTTCGTCGCGGTCGCAGTTGACGACCTTCACGATGTGATCGTGGTCGATCCGGGTGGCTGAGCGCGCCTCCCGCAGAAACCGCTCGGTCGCGTCAGGCTTGTCCGCCCGGCCTTCGGACAGAACCTTCACGGCAAAAGCCTTGCCGAGATGCGTATGGGTGGCCTGGTAGACGCGGCCCATGCCCCCGATCCCGAGCAATCGCTCGACGCGATAGAGGCCGCCCAAGGTCTGTCCGATCAGCGAGTCGGCGTTCGGGCCTGCATCCTCCATCGTCGCTTCGAATTCTAACATGGCTGCGCTATCCGCTGGCATAGACCGGCGCTCCGCACTACAAGGCCCGCATGCCTGTGATGCACTCCAAAGGAATGCCCATCGGCACTCCGGCTCCGGCTTTCTCCCTCCCTGGCGTCGACGGCAAGACGTATTCGCTCGATTCCTTCGAGGACGCCGAGCTGTTGGTCGTCGTGTTCACCTGCAACCACTGCCCGTACGCGAAGGCGTGCGAGGACCGCCTGATCGCGATTCAGCGGGACTACCAGGACCGAGGTGTGCAGCTCGTCGCCATCAATCCAAACGACGACGAGAAATACCCAGACGACTCGTTCGCGAAGATGAAGGAACGGGCCGCGAGCAAAGGTTTCAACTTTCCCTACCTGCGAGACGAGACTCAGGAGGTGGCGCGGGCCTACGACGCCGCGTGCACTCCGGACATCTTCGTGTTCGATCGGGACCGCAAGCTCGTCTACAACGGGCGCATCGACGACAATTGGCAGGAGCCCGAGAAGGTGACCCGGCGTGACCTTCGCGAGGTGCTGGATGCCACCCTCGAGGGCCGAACGGTCGACTTCGAGCACGTGCCTTCGATGGGCTGCTCGATCAAGTGGAAGTAAATGGCTCACGTACCGCCATTCGAGATGCCGCGAAGCGATGTCCGGAGCGAGCTCGAGCGCATTCGTCATCCCTTTCGCATCGCGATCGATCGCGCCAAGAACCCCTTCAACATCGGCTCGATCATTCGCACCGCGCACTCGTTTTTGGTCAAGGAGATCATTCTCATCGGCACCGAGCCTTGGTACGAGCGGGCCGCCATGGGGATGCAGCGCTACGAGAACATCGTCGAGCTCCCGACCGAAAGGACCTTTCTCGACGTGGTGGAGCAGGCCGGCTGGCGCTTGATTGCCTTCGAGAAGGATCATGCGCAGGTTGGGCTTTGGGAGACGTCTCTGCCGGACGATGCGGTCTTGGTCTTCGGCAACGAGGACGACGGCTGCTCGCCAGGCATTCTCGAAGCGGCCGAGCAGGTCGTGGCCATTCCCATGTTCGGCATCAACCACAGCTATCCCATCAGCGTGGCCGCCGGGATTGCCATGGCCGAATGGGCCCGAAGGTATTACGAAAATGGTCGTTGCGCGTAGCCTTGCCTGGCGCGAAAGGGACGCTAAACTCCGCCCCCTTTGGTGGGTGTAGCTCAGTGGTAGAGCACTGGATTGTGGCTCCGGGAGTCGCGGGTTCAAATCCCGTCACTCACCCCATTCTTTGAAAGTTTT
>CAZBWQ010000006.1:0-78860 GCA_964495565.1 uncultured Sandaracinaceae bacterium
GGCGTGATTTCGCTCATGGCGCTCGGCCACCGGGAGTCGCGACCAGCCCTTCGCTTCTGAGAGTACGGGCGATTCTTCGCGTCAGCGAGTCGATTCCGTCTTCCACGGACTTCGGTTTCGCCGTCACCGACCAGCCCATCCACACGACCTGCTCCGTCTCGCCCGAAAACAGAGAGGTCTCGACTCGGTAGTCGGCGTTCGGATCGAAGAAATTCGGATCATGAACTTGGTCGTAGCTCTTGCGATAGGTGACGTACATCGGCGTGCCGACGATGGGGTCGACGCCGCGCTTCACTCTCACGTCCACTTCGACGAGGCGGGTCACGAGGACGCCGTCGAATTCGCCGGCAGCGATTGCGGCTCCGATGTTTGGTGCGCTCAACAGATCCGACGTAGGGAGCGACCGCCAACTGGCCTCCGACGCGATGCCCTCGGACGCGAGAGCACGGGCAAGGGAGTCCTCGAAGAGACGCCGCCGCTCGTCGGACTTCGAAACGCCGAGAATGAAGAGCTTTTCGAAGGGAGCTCCATGATAGCTCTCGTTCTTCCAAGCGTTGGGAACCGTGGTGACCGTGTTTCGTGCGCACCCCAGAAGGACGCCGAAGGTGAGCAAGCAAAGCAAGACCCGGTTCATGGTTGGCAGCCGATCCTACCGGCGTTGCCCGAAAACAGGCAAGGGCTCCTGACGGCCATGCCGTGTTTGAGCACCGCCCGCCCATGCAGATTCCGTCGGCGATCGGCTTGTTCGGCTGGCAGGATCGCGGCTATCGTCTGGCCGATCGAGAGATGAACAAGCAGGAGAGCCTCTACGTTTTGAACTTTTCGTTGTTGGCGACGCATCAGGTCGACGCGGCGTATTGGCACGAATGGGACGTGTTCGGCGTGCCTGGAGGGCTTCCGTTCTTCCTCGTGTTCAATCTGGTGGCGGTGGCTCTCTTGGCCGTGGGGCTCGGCTCCGTCGCGGCCCGGCGCCCTCGGGCACGAACGTGGGCATTGCTGTGCGCGTCGATTGGCGGCTTGACGGTGATTCTTCACGCCTGGTTCTTGGTGGTGGATGGAGAAGCCTTCTGGACGCCACTGTCGATCGGGCTCTTCATCGCGATCGCAGGGACCTCCGTGGCGCAGGCGCTGGCCGCGCGCCGCATGCGCCAACGATGACCGGTCGAACCCCGCTCAGGGCTCGCAGCCGCTGCCGGGCAGGCCGCGGCACTCTTCGAAGGCGCTGATGCACTCGGCCTCGGTCAGGCAATCGAGGCAAAGGGGCACACAAAGATTGTTTTGGCATCGCCCGCGGCAGAATGCCGCATCCCCACACTGCTCGAGACGCCCGTAGCAGGCGGCACACTCCGAAGACAGATCGGGAAGCCTGATGGTGATGCAGGTCGCGACGCATCGGGAGAACGCATCGCCGCCCCCGGGAAGCGAGCCGCCGGCAAGCGATGCGCACTCGACGAAGCTGCAATACCGCGTCCAGTTGCGCAGCGCCGAACCATCCTCGATGACGGCGAGATCGCTTTCGTTGTCACAGGCGCCGGTCGGCTCGCCACCATCGACACCGCCATCGACACCGCCATCCAGCTCACCCGACCCACCGCCGGGAATCGATCCCGAGGGCGGCGGACCACTCGGATTGCCCGACACCGTCTCGGGGTCCGTCGACGAGCAGGCCGCGATCATCAGGCCGAGCAGAATGACTCGATACACGACGCGAGGATGCGACAGGAGATCCTGCAGGTCAAACTCGCCTGCAGCGGTCTCGGCGGCAAACGAACGAGCAATACGCGTTCGCTACGCCGAAACCGGATCGAGCCGCACCGGAAGCCCGTTCGTCGGGTGAGGGATCGGCACCGTCTGAAAGCGTATCGGCCTTCGGGTGTCCAGCGTGACGGTGAAACGGCGCAAGAGCTGATACAAGAATGCCTTCGCCTGCATGGTTGCGAGGTGGACGCCGAGGCAAGCGTGCGCTCCGCCCCCAAAGGGGAAGTACAGCCCAGGATGGCGCTTGTGCTCGGCGCGCTCGGGGCCGAACCGCATCGGGTCGAAGCGAGTCGGCTCGGTCCACCAGTCCGGCAGGTAGTGCGTGATTCGCGAAACTGGGCTGATCGAGAGATTTTTGGGGAGCGCGTACGGTCCGAGCTGCACCTCGCGCACCGTTCGGCGCATCATGAAGGCTCCGGGCGGCTCCATGCGCACCGCCTCTTTGAACACCCAATCCATCTGGGTCAGCCGGTCGAGCTGCTCGTAGGCGACGACGGGACCGTCGAGCGCATCGATCTCTCGCCTCAAGCGTTGCTGCCAATGCGGGTGCTCCGCCAGCGCCCAGACCGCAGTGGTGAGCGCGCTCGAAGTCGTGTCGTGGGCGGCAAAGAGCAGAAAGATGATGTGCTGGGCGATCTCTTCGTCGGTGAGCCCCTCGCCCGCTTCGTCTTGCGCGCGACAGAGCTGGGAAAGCAGGTCGGAGCGTTCGCTCCTGCGACGCTGCTCGATCTGGGAGGCAAAGTACGCATTCAAAAAGGCTCGCCCGCGCATTCCTTTCCAAAGGCGGCCCGGTGGGATCGGCTTGCGGACGATGGCGACCGCGGCATTCACGACGTCGATGAAAGAACGGTTGACGCGCCGACCTACCTCGGCCTCGAGCGACTCGCCGAGGAGCAGCTCCGAAGCCACCTCGAGGCCGAGAGCTTTGATCGCGGGAAAAAAGCGAAACCGTGGGCGATCGCCCCAACGGGTCAAGGTTCGCTCGACGATCGGGTTGATGATGTCGAGATAGCCCCGCATTGCGACCGGCCGGAACGCTGCCTGCATGATGTTTCGCTGCGCTCGATGATCGTCGAAGTCGCGGAGCATGAGCCCCCCTTCGAACAGATGACCGATCGAGAAATCCCAGCCCATGCGGCTCGAAAAATTGGCCCCCCGATCGAGCAGCAGCTCGCGCACGAGCTCCGGCTCCCCGACGGAAAATTCCACGAAGCCAAAGTAGCCGTGGGTGAAATTCGGCCCGAAGCGCGCGCGCCTGGACTGCAGGAAACCATGCATGTCGTAGAGTTGCGAGACGGTGTCCCGAAGCTGGTGCTTGCCGCCGTCCCCAGGCAGCCCCTCGACCCGACGTAGCGGCAACGCGGGAAGCGATACCGCGTCTGCAACCGGAGTCTCGCGGAGCACGCGGCGCGCCGTGCTCGTGACTCTCGAGGTTGGCGCAGCCGTGGACATCAGGCGCCTACGATAGCGCGCTCGACCGAGCTGTCACCCGACGGCCCATCCGCCGAGTGTGAGACACACGGCTCGCATGACTCCCTAACACCCCGGCAAGATTCGTGATTTCGGTGGATCTCACGTTCGAAGCATCGACACGAGCCACCGATGACGGTAGACGGTCGCCGCGACGCGGGAGAGGTCACATGATGAAAGGGAAGGAGATTGGTGGGGCGTGTGCTCTGCATGTGGCGTGCATCGTCATTTGTACGGGGCCGGCGATGCACGCTCGCGCCGAGGAGGTCACCTTCGACGAGGCGCTCGCACTCGGGGCTCGCAGCCCGGGCGTCCAAGGACTGGAAAACGCCCTCGAAGCAAGGGAGTCCGCCGACGAAGGGATGAGGGGAGCCGTGGGACCGACCGCCCTGACCTTGATGCCCGGCGCCCTGGTCTCCCCCAAACAAGCAGATGCCTTCGAGCTTCAGATGACTCTCACCCAGGGTTGGAGCCTGGGCGGTCTCGGCGACGCCCGCCGGGAAGCAGCCTCCTGGGAGCGCCAAGCGGTGGCCGCGTCCGTTCGAGCGCGGGCTCTGCGCGCGCGGCTCGAGGCGGCTCGCCGGTGGATCGATCTGGCGACCCTCACCCTCATTCAGCAAACGGTCGAGGAGCGCATTCGGAACGCGGAGGAGCTCGTCTCGCAGCGCGAGCGGGCGTTGGCCGCGGAGGTCGGAACAGTCCACGGCTTGGCCGAAGCGCGAGCGGCGCTCGCGGCGCTCGAAGAGAAGCGACTGGCTCTCGAAGGCGACGAGTTCAACGCCTCGACTCAGCTCGCGGTGGCGATGGGCCAGGCGCCGCGGGCTGAGCGGCTGCAAGCGGTGGGGGAGCTGCCGCGTCCGCCCATGCCGGTCGAGGCGGAAATCCGGAACCGCATCGCGGACATCGACGGAGCGCCCGACGTGGTCGTGGAGCAGCTGCGCGAAACCGCAGCCCGCGCACGCGCGGCCGAAGCCTCGGCCCTCTACGCACCCATCCTCAACCTGGGTACGCAGGTGGAGCGCGCTGCGGTCGGGGACCGCGGCGCCTGGATCGTCTTCGGCATCGCGGGGGTGTCGTTCCCTGGTCTGGCCCAAAAACAGCGCTCCGTGTCGCTCGCCGACGAACAGGTCGCAACTGCGGCCGCAAGCACCACCAACGCCCGCTTGGAGGTACGCGCGGAGCTCGAGGAAGCCCTTCATGAGCTCGAGCACACGGCCGCCGTGGCTGCGCTCCTCGAAAAAAAGACACTCCCCGCCTTGCGCGCGCTCGTCGCCAGTCGCCAACGAGCGGTGGAGGTCGGCGAAGAGACCGCCTTTGCGCTGGCCGAAGCGCGCGGTCAGGAGCTCGCTGCGTTGGAAGCCACACATCGGGCGGCGGGCGCCAACAGCTGGGCCCGGGTTCACATGTGGCTGCTCCTGGCAGAGCTGGCGAGTGCCGGGAGTGCCCCGTGAGGCTCATTTGGATCGCTGCCCTCGTGTCGGCCCTTTGGGGATGCACGCGCGAGCAACCGCCGGTGCCTCCCACGGAGGCGTCCGAAACGGCAGAAAGCGCGCCGTCGCGTTTCGTCCCCCTCCGCAAACCCGAAGATCGGTCGATCGTGCAAGCACCCGCCACGGTTCGCGCGTCGGCCGCGGCCTCGGGAGAGGTCACGGCGCCGGCCTCCCTTCGCATCGCGCGCGTTCACGTGAATGTCGGCCAAGCTGTCGAAGCGGGGGATCCGATCGTCGACGTGCTCGCCCCCGACTTGCTCGACGCAGCCGCCGTGATTCTGACCGCCGCGGCCCGTGCCCACGCTCACGAGGAACGCGCGGCGCAACTGGAAGCGCTCCTCGGCGAAGGGCTGGCGCTCCGGGCCCAAGTCTTCGAGCAGCGGACGATCGCTGCGGAGTTGCGCGCGAGACGTCTGCAGGCCATCGCCCTGCTGCGCTCGGCAGGCATCGATCCCGACCGAGCCTCTGCATTGATGCAAAGTGGCTTCGTGACACTCCGGGCCCCGGTCAGCGGCATCGTGACCGAGCTTTCCGCTCGCCCGGGCCGCAGCTTTGAACCGGGCGCGATGCCCATTGCTCGACTCACGGGCAAAGCCCCGGCTCGCATCGAGATACAAACGGCGAAGGGATGGCCCGACGCGACCTCCGTCGTCTTTACTTCGAGCGACGGTCGCCGCATCGAGCTCGAACCGTCACCCGTGGCTTCCGTGGTGATGCCTTCCGACGGCACGACACGTTATTGGTTCGATCCGAAGACACCCATCGAGCTGCCCGACGGCCTGGTCGGGATCGCGGAAGTCTTTGCAGCACAAGACGTGTGGGAGGTGCCGGCGGCCGCAATTCGGCAAAGGGGCGAGCGAAGCGTCGTGATGCGACGTCGGGCGGAGCGTTCCGAAACGGTCGAGATCGAGGTCGTCGCAGCATCGGGCGCATCAGCCTTGGTTCGGGGTCCGTTCGACGCGGAAGACTTGGTAGCAAGCTCGTTTCCCGAGCAAGGCACCGGGAGCGCTCCGTGATCGAATCACTCGTCCGATGGTCGGTGCGCAACCGGGGTATCGTCGCGGGCGCCGTGGTCATCCTCGCCATCGGTGGGATCGTCGCGGGGTCGTATCTTCGGTTCGATGCGCTTCCGGACGTGACCGGCAAGCAGGTCATCGTGTTGACCCGAGCGCCGGGGCTCACCCCCGAGGAAGTCGAGCTCCTAGTCACACGCCCGGTCGAGATGGTGCTCGGTGGCCTTCCTGGCTCGCAAACACAGCGAAGCATCTCCAGGTATGGCTTGTCTTCGGTGACGGTGGTCTTCGACGAACAGGTCGACCTCTTGCGCGCACGTCAGCTGGTTCAAGAGCGGCTCTTCACAGTGCAGGGAAGCATGCCCCCGGGCGTCGAAGCACCCGAGCTTGGGCCACTGACCGGAGGGCTCGGCGAGATCTACCAGTTCACGATCAGCTCGCCGGAGCGCTCACCGGCGGAGCTGCTGGAATTGGTGCGCTTTCGCGTCGCCCCCATCTTGCGGGCGGTGCCCGGAGTCGTGGAGGTCAATTCATGGGGCGGCGAGCGGCGCACGATGGACGTCGTAGGCGATCCGGCGCGCATGGCTCACTACGGCGTGACACTCGCGGAGCTGGCTGAGGCGACGCGGAGGGCCACCGGCTACGCTGCCGGCGCAACCCTGGATGCCGGAGAGTCCGGCGTGCTCCTCCGCGGTATCGCGTGGCCGAAGCAGCCGAGCGAGCTGGCGGCCGCCGTCGTGAAAACGCCTCTAGATGGCATGCCCATCCGAATCGCGGACGTGGCCGAAGTGTTGGAGAGCTCCACCGTGCGAATCGGTGCTGCGACCGCGGACGGTCGCGGGGAAACCGTCTACGTGATGGTCCAGATGGAGTTGGAGGCCAATGCGCTCGAAGTAGTGAACAGGGTTCACTCGAAGATGCCCGAGGTGGAGCGTGCAATGCCACGAGACGTCCGCATCCAAGTGGTCTACGACCGCAGTGAGCTCGTCGACGCAACCCTCCGAACGGTGTTCTCCAATTTGCTCGAAGGGGGGCTTCTGGTCGTGGCCGTCCTGTTCCTCTTGCTCGGCAGCTTTCGCGCAGGCGCTCTGGTCGCATCGGTCATTCCGCTGTCGATGCTCGGGGCGGTCGCAGGCATGGTCTTGCTCGGCGTTCCGGGCAACCTGATGAGCTTGGGCGCCCTCGATTTCGGACTGCTCGTCGACGGCGCCGTCGTGATGGTGGAGGCGATCTTCCATTCCGCTCACGAGCGCGCGGGTCGTCTTGCGGACCAAGTCGAGGACACCGCGACCCGCATGGCGAGGCCGGTGTTCTTTGCAGTCCTGATTATCATCCTCGTCTACGTCCCGATACTCACCCTGACCGGCGTCGAAGGGAAGATGTATCGGCCTATGGCACTGACGGTTCTTCTGGCGTTGCTGAGCGCGCTAATCCTGTCGCTCACCTACGTACCGGCGATGTCTCGGTTGATCTTGCGCGACCAGGACGTGCCCGAACGACCGCCCTGGATCGTTCGCTGGGTCTCCGAGAAATATACCCCAATCCTGAGATGGTCCATGGACCACCCGCGACGAACCGTCGCCGCAGCCGCAGCTCTGTTGACGATTGGTGCGTCACTCGCCCTGGTTGCAGGATCCGCGTTCGTACCGCAGCTCGACGAGGGAGACCTGGTCGTGCAGACGGTTCGTGACGCCGACATTCAGATCGACACGGCGGTTTCCGACAACACCAGGATGGAGGCTGCCATCCTCGCATCGGTTCCCGAGGTGCAACACATCGCGTCACGGATCGGCAGCCCCGAGGTCGCAACCGACGTGATGGGTCGCGAGCAGGCAGACGTATTCGTCGACCTCGCGCCTCGAAGCAAATGGCGTGAAGGTGTCACCCGCGAGGTGATCATTGCCGAGATCGAGCGTGCGATCGCGCGATCGGCACCAGCACAAGAGGTCGCCTTCACGCAGCCGATTCAGATGAGATTCAACGAGCTGGTCGGCGGAAGCGTGACCGACGTATCGCTCAGCATCTACGGAGAGAACTTGCCAATCCTGCACGGATTCGCCGAAGACGTGGTCGCCACGCTGGCGAACGTGGATGGCGCGGAGGACGTTCGCATCTTGGCTCCCCCCTCGGTCGGGCTGCTCGAGGTCGTGCCCCGCCCACTCGAGGCGAGCCGGGTGGGGTTTCACCCCGAGGACGTTCTCGATCACGTGAAAGCGGCACGGGCAGGCATCGTTCTTGGAACGACCTACGACGGTCCCGTACAGATTCCGGTTCGTGTCCGATTGGGAAGGGACCCGGATGCTCTGTCGTTCGAGCGTTTCGTATTGCCGGCCCCAAGCGGCTCCCTGATCGCGTTGTCGCAAGTAGCCGGCGTGAGTCACGATCGTGGCCCTGCCGTCGTCAACCACGAGATGGCACAGCGACGAGTGATCGTGGGCTTCAACGTCCGAGGTCGCGACCTCGGCTCGGTGGTGGAAGACGCTCGGTCACGGCTCGCCGATCCGAAGCTCGAACCTCCCGAGGGCGCACTATTGGCTTGGGGCGGCCAATACGAGAGCTTGGAGCGCGCGAAGAAGCGCTTGAACATCATCATTCCGGTCGTTCTGTTCTTGATGCTCGCGCTCTTGCTGGCGCTTTTCAGGAGACTGACTCCGGCACTGATGATCTTGCTCAACGTACCGTTCGCGGCGGTTGGAGGCATCATGGCGCTCTCTGCGCGAGGTCTCCCGATTTCGGTCTCGGCGGTGGTCGGATTCATCGCGTTGAGCGGGATCGCGGTGCTGAACGGCGTGGTACTGATGTCGTCGCTCATGACGGAGCTCGAAGAAGGTGCGGACGTCGCGGAAGCCGTGCGGCGCGCCGCCCAATCGAGGTTGCGGCCGGTGCTGATGACTGCGCTCGTCGCCGCGTTGGGCTTCGTCCCCATGACCCTGGCGACCGGCGTGGGCGCCGAAGTCCAACGCCCACTGGCCACGGTCGTGGTCGGCGGGCTGGTGACGAGCACCCTACTGACCCTCGTCATTCTCCCGGCGATCGTGCCGCCGGTGTTTTCAACCGTCGGGCGGTGGAGGTCTCGTCGGGCTCCGACACCGAGCGCTCCGCTTTGATCGAGCCGCCGGGCCGACTGCTCACGTCGGCTGTTCGGTCGGTCGCATCAAGACGTCGTGAACCTCCACGTGGGGCGGAGCCTCGAGCACGTGCAGCACCGTGGCCGCGACGTCTTCGGCCTTCAGGACCTTGAAGCGACCGTACGTCCTTTCGGCCGCCTCGGCCGATCCGTGGTAGATTTCGGCGAACTCGGTTTCGACGAAGCCTGGGCTCACGGCCGTCACCCGAATCCCGCTTCCGAGCGCGCGAAGCTCCTTGCGTAATCCCTCGGTCAACGCGCGAACCGCGTGCTTGGTGGCTGCGTACACCCCGCTTCCGCCCGGAACGCGGTGCCCGGACATCGACGAGAGGTGCACGACGTGTCCTCGGTCGCCGCGCGCCCGCATGTCGGTTAGCGCCTCGCGCGTGCAGATGCAGAGCCCGAGGACGTTGACCTCCAGCATTTCGCGCCAGGCTTCGGTGCTCCCGTCGACGAGCGGCGCTTTGCGGCCGAGCCCCGCACAGTTGACCAGGATGTCGACGCCACCCCAGGTTTGTCGGATCGTCTCGAAGGCCTCGAGGAGCTGGTCCTCGTCGCGTACGTCGGCCGGACAGACGAGCGCCCGGTCGGGCCCGAACCGCCTCGCGACGTCCTCGAGACGATCCCTCCGGCGCGACAAGAGCGCCACCCGGACATCGCGATGGAGAAGCGCCTCCGCGACAGCTCGGCCGATTCCGCTCGACGCCCCCGTGACGAGCGCGACACGTTCCCTGAGCGGTCCCACATGAGTCATGGGGCCACTATACGACAGGGGACCGGAGGTCGCCTGGCGCTACGCTAGACTCGGCACTCGAGACCATGAGCAAATTCCCAAAGAGCAAGTACCCGGTCTATCTCGACCTGACCTCGGCCATCGCGGGAGGGCTGGTTACCGCCCTGGTGACCGTGGCGGTCGTCGTCTTCGTCGGCGAGATCGGCGCAGGGAAAGCCAGAGCACTCCTCGAAGCCACCCTGCCGACCACTCGGTTCCTGTGCTCGGCCGTCATGACCGCGTCCGCCACGACGCTGGCTCTCATGCTCACATTGCTGAGCCTGAGCACCGGGGTCGAGGGAGAGCTCGAGTCGTCTCACTATCAGCGCATTCGACAGATCGCGCTGATGGACGTGATCGCATTCGTCGGGGCGACCATTTTGTTGGTCACGCTGATCGTGCCGTTCGGAGAGAACATCGACATCCCGATCCGGTGGTACACGGTGATCTATTACGTGGTGTCCATCGCGGCAGGGGTTCTCGCTGGCATGTTGGTGGCGGTCGTGATCATGCTCTACACGGCGGTGCGCGATCTCATGAGCGTGGTGATCAACCAGCTCGAAGACTGACGACAGTCGGACGTACCGGCACGACTCATGCCGGGCCAAGCACGATGTTCCAAGGCGAACCGAATTTCATCTTGCCGCGCGCAGAGAATGCGACGAGCATGGATTCGAAAACGCTCACTCGGCGATCGACGAGATCGCGTGGATTGGAGCAGACAAATGCGGCGTGGATTCCTTTGGCTCGCTTGGCTCATCGCCTCGGTCGCCCTGGTCGCCGGCTTGGGTGGGGCCGTCCTCGTCTGGACGCAGCCCGGTCGCGACGTGTTGGCGAGCTGGGCCGAAGAGCTCACCTCCCGCAAGATCCCGGGGTCGATGAAGATCGGCATGCTCGAGTCGGTGGGATTCCTTCGTCCAGTGGCGACGAACGTCGAGTTCTTCGACCCACGTGGAGAACGGGTGCTCCAAGTCGAAAGGGCCTCGGTGCACTGGAACCTGCAGCAACTGTTGCAAGGAAAGATCGGCTTTCACAAAGCACGGGCGGACGGAGGCGAGATCCTCATCGCCATCGATGAAAACGGACGCACGAACCTCGAGGATGCTTTCAAGATCGAGCGCGAAGACAAAGTGGACCTGCAGCTGAACAGCATGCACTTCGAGAACATGACGGTTCTGTTGCGGATGTCAGGCCAAACCCGCTTCGTGGTGCGCGAAATCCAAGGCTTCATCACGGTGTGGCGTGAAGGGACTCCGGGCGTGCGCGTGGACTTCGGTCGAGTTCGGGGCGTTTTCGAGAAACCGGAAATCACCGGCGACCAGATCGAAGTCTTGAACCTCGAGGGGCAAGTGTGGGCACAGGAGCATCACGTGGCGTCGCTGAAGCTAAAGACACGCATCGGCAATGGCGGGATCGACGCGTCATTCGACTACTACAAACGGGAAGAGAGCCCCGCCGAGTTGACCCTTCGGCCCGAAGTCGGCTCCGGGGCCAGGCTCGCCGCGGCCGCAATCAACATCCGTTCGTGGTTCTCCGACAAGCTGAACGTCAAGGTCGAAAACTGAGCTCGTCATTGGGGCTTGTGGAGCCCCCGCCGCACGCTAAGCTTCGCGGCAATCGATTCCGGTCATGGACGCACAACCCAATGCCACCGCGAGCGCCTGGCATGCGCTCTCCATAGACGAGGTCGCATCCCGGCTGCAGGTCGATCGTGAGGGGCTGTCCCGCGACGAGGCCGAACGCCGGTTGGCTGAATATGGCCCGAACGAGCTCCAAGCCGCACACCGCACCTCCCCCTGGGCCATCCTGTTCGCGCAGTTCAAGAACGTCCTCATCGTGATCTTGCTCATCGCGATCGGGATCTCGGCCTTTCTCGGACACGGGGTCGAGGCCATCGCCATCGCCGTCATCGTGCTTTTCGCGGTGCTGCTCGGGTTCATTCAGGAGTACCGGGCGGAGCGCGCGATCGAGGCCCTTCGCCGAATGGCCGCGCCGACGGTGGCGGTGATTCGAAACGGACGCGAAGTGAAGATCGAAGCCCGAGATCTCGTGCCGGGCGATGTGATGCTGCTGCACGCAGGCGACAAGGTGGCTGCGGACGCTCGCATCACCCAATCCGTGAATCTGAAGGCCGACGAAGCCGCGCTCACCGGCGAATCCGTCCCCGTCGAGAAGCGGACCGATCCGCTGCCAAGCGAGGAGCTCGCGGTAGGCGACCGCAACAACATGGTCTTCGGAGGGACCATCGTCACCTACGGGCGAGGCCGTGCCGTCGTCGTCGGCACCGGCATGAACACCGAGTTCGGCCAGATCGCCAAGATGCTCCAAACGGTCGAGACCGCGAGGACGCCGCTCCAGAAGAACCTCGACAAGGTCGGGCGCATCCTCGCCGTGGCGGCGCTGGTGGTCGTCAGCGCGATCGTGATCGCGGGTTTGGTGCGAGGGCAGCCCTGGCTGGAAATGCTGATCTTCGGCATTGCGCTGGCGGTGGCTGTCGTGCCCGAGGCACTGCCAGCCGTGGTGACGATCTCGTTGGCCATCGGCGTGCAGCGCATGGCCAAACGAAATGCGCTGGTGCGGCGTTTGCCGGCCGTCGAAACCCTGGGAAGCACCTCGGTGATCTGCTCGGACAAGACTGGCACGCTGACCAAGGACGAGATGACGGCTCGCAGCTTGGTCACCCCGATGAGGGCCGTTCGAATCTCGGGCAGTGGCTACGAGCCGGAAGGCGAGTTCAGGGTCGACGATTCGCCGGTCGAGCTTTCGTCGGAGGAGGCAGAGCTGTTGCGTGCGGCCGCGCTGGTGTCGGATGCACAGCTCGAGCCCGACGAAGAGCATGGGGGTTGGAACCTGAAAGGAGATCCGACCGAAGGCGCGCTCGTCGTCGCAGCGGCCAAAGCGGGTCTCTTGAAAGAGGACCTCGACACCGAGTTTCCGCGCGTCGGCGAGATCCCATTCACGTCCGAGGCGAAGAGGATGACGACGCTCCACTCGGCTGGCGAGCAGCGCGTCGCGTATGCCAAAGGTGCCCCGGAAACCATCCTCGCCTCTTGCTCCCACATGTCGACTCTCGAAGGCGTCAGGTCGCTGCAAGACGAGGATCGCGAGATGATCTTGCAGAGCGTTCGCCAGATGGCCGACGAAGCGCTTCGCGTCTTGGCGGTCGCCAAAAAGCCGGATGCCACGCTGCAAGATGCAGAGCGCGACATGACCTTTCTCGGGTTGGTCGGCATGATCGATCCCCCGCGTCCCGAAGCAAAAGACGCCGTGGAGAAGTGCGCCAAGGCGGGAGTCCGTGTGGTGATGATCACGGGGGATCATCCGCTGACGGCACAAGCCGTCGCCCGCGAGCTCGGCGTGTTCGAGCACGGTCGCAGCGTCACGGGAACCGAGCTCGAGGACATGAGCGACGAAGAGCTCGAGCGCGACGTCGAGACCATCGAGGTCTATTCGCGTGTATCCCCTGCCCACAAGCTTCGGGTGGTCACGGCGTTGCAAAAGCAGGGCCACATCGCTGCGATGACGGGAGACGGCGTCAACGACGCGCCCGCCCTCAAACGGGCGGACATCGGCATCGCGATGGGCATCACCGGCACCGACGTCAGCAAGGAAGCCGCGGCCATGACACTCACCGACGACAACTTCGCGTCGATCGTGGCCGCCGTGGAAGAGGGACGCGGCATCTTCGAGAACATCAAGAAGTACTTGATGTATCTACTGTCCTCGAATATCGGCGAAATCGGCCTCATGGCCGGAGCGACCCTGGGCGGCTTACCTCTTCCGCTCACCGCCGTCCAGATTCTCTACGTCAACTTGCTCACCGATGGGTTGCCTGCGCTCGCCTTGGCAGTCGATCCACCCGAGGACGACTTGATGGAGCGACCTCCGCGCAATTCGAATACGGGAATCTTCACGCGGCCCGTCGTCGTCCTCATGACGCTCGGTGGCCTCTGGTCGGCGGTGGTGAATCTGAGCATTTTCATTTGGGCCCTGCAGGTCGGCTACAGCGCCGAGCACGCGATGACGCTCACGTTCGTGTCACTAGTACTGATTCAGTTCTTGAAGGCTTACAACTTTCGGTCGGACCGTCGTTCGATCCTCCACAAGCCTTTTGCCAACAATTGGCTCAACCTGTCGATCGTCGTCGAGCTCGGTTTGCTTCTGCTCGTCGTGGCGTACGAGCCGCTTCATGAGCCCTTTGGCACCTTCACGTTGACACAGCTCGACTGGCTCGTTTCGATCGGCGCCGCATCGACGATCTTGCCGGTGCTCGAGATTGCAAAGTGGTTCGAGCGCAAAGGCTGGCTCGGAAAGATGGTCTGACGAGTCGCGAAACCGTCCTCAGTCCTAGCCCGGGGACCGTGCCAAAATGATTTCGGGTGGATGGCAGTCATCGAGCTACATGGTTCGTGATTTGTCGACTTTCTTTTACAAATGAGTCACCGGTTGAGCCTTTCGATTTTTCGAAGATCGAGCACGTTAAGCGTCTCATGAAACGTGCATTTCTAGTCGTATCTCTCGCTTCGCTTTTGCTGTCCTGCCGCCCCGATCCCGTCCTCGACGTTTCGGTGTTGCTGACCGGGCTCACGAACCCTTGGGACATTGCGTGGCTTCCCAACGGCACCATGCTGGTGACCGAACGGCCTGGTCGCCTGAACGTGTACGTGAACGGTCCGGATGGCCCCCCGGTCGTGATTACGCCGATCGACCTGGTCGCCGAGGGAGAAGGCGGCATGCTCGGACTGGAGGTCGACCCACGTTTTTCGTTGAACGGGTACGTCTACGTCTGCATGGCGTCCGATCTCGATGGCGCGACGGACGTGCGCGTGGTCCGGCTCACGTTGACCGACGATGGGGACGCGGTCCTCGGTCGCACCGACATCGTCACCGGAATCGACTACAGCACGGGCCGTCATTCGGGGTGTCGGCCGCGCTTCGGTCCCGACGATTATTTGTGGGTGGGCACCGGTGACGCCTCGATCGGAACCGTTCCACAAGACGATGAGGCCCTCGGCGGAAAAGTCTTGCGCGTGACGCGCGATGGTGCTCCTGCACCCGGCAATCCTGGCGGTCGCCTCTGGTACAGCAAGGGCCATCGAAACATCCAGGGGATCGCATTTTTCCCGTTCGCCAATGGCATCCCGGGTGTCTCGGTGGAGCACGGCCCCGAGGTCGATGACGAGGTGAACCCGCTCTTGCCAGGAAACTTTGGATGGGATCCCGTTCCGGGCTTCTACAACGAGACCGTGCCGATGACGGACCTCCAGAAATATCCTGACGCCGTCGAAGCCCTTTGGTCGAGCGGATCGCCCACCATCGCACCATCCGGCGCGACGTTTTTGACCGGACCTCAGTGGCTCGCCTACGAGAATCGCTTGGCTGTCGCAACGCTGAAAGCGCAGCACCTTCGCATCATGCTGTTCGACAACGAGGCCCAGTTCGTCGATGACTTGCTGCAGATCAGGAACCAAGGACGATTGCGGGCTCCACGGCAAGGCCCCGACGGCAACCTCTACATCGCGACCGACGCAGGCGCGGGCGGAGGACGCATTCTCAAAGTCGTTCCGGTCGACCCGCGAACGTCGAACTAGACCAGAAGACAATCTCTGTTGCAGGATTCGACCGATGGACGAGCGAATCGACGAGATCCTGCAGTTCTGGTTCGGGGAGCTCGACGCGCTAGGACGCGCAAGCGCGGAGCAGCGCAAGCGTTGGTGGACCAAGTCTGAAGACTTCGACCAGGAGATTCGGACGCGATTTTCGGGCGACTACGATGCCGTGATAGCCGGCGAACGAGAATCGTGGCGGCGCTCAGCCCGTGGAGCCCTGGCGTACATCATCGTGATCGATCAGCTCTCTCGAAACATGTTTCGGGGAACGGCGAAAATGTTCGCCGCCGATCCCCTCGCGCGAGAGGCCTGCGTCGAGGGCCTGTCACGGCAGTTCGACCGAGAGCTTGCTTTCGACGAGCGGGTCTTCTTCTATCTGCCGCTCGAGCACAGCGAGAGCCTCGACGACCAAGATTGGTGTCTTCGACTCTTCGAGGCCATGGTCGACCAGGCGCCCGCGCCTCTGAAAGAGGATGCCGAGTACTACCTGGACTTCGCAGCCCGACATCGCTCGATCATCGAGCGCTTCGGCCGGTTCCCCCATCGAAATGCGATTCTCGGCCGCGAATCCACTCCCGAGGAGTCGCGCTTTCTCGAAGAGCCCGGGTCCTCGTTCTGAAGCGCCCTCAGGCTGTCTTCGTCGATCCCTTTCCGAAGATTCGCTCGAGTCGGTGGTGTCGCCACTCGAACAAGAGGGGCACCACCATGGCGAACACGACTCCCGTTCCCGGATAGCGCCCGCGCCACTGCAGTCGATCCGTGACGCGGGTTCCTTCCTCGACCGGCTCGACACTTCGCTCGTGCTCCCAGACGCGTTGCGTCTTCATCGGTGAGCGCTCGAGGAAACGTCGCCCCGGCTCGAGCTCGATCAACGTCAACTCGGTTCGATCGATGGGAAGCACGCCGAACAACAACAGCGTGCTCCGAAAGAGCGGCTTTCCCGCGACGAACGGCTCCTCGACGAGCGAGCTCTTGCTCTCGGGATACGTCATCCGCAACAGAGGCCAAAGCTCACGCGACACTCCTTTCATGGAGCTGCAATGCTGCCAGACCGACTCGGCATCCGCCTCGAGAATGCTCGTAATTTCGAATGAATCCCGCACGGATGATCGGCTACAGGCGTTCGGACCGGCGACCCTCTTTGTGCACCACCGCATAGACGTCTTTGCGACGGTCGGGCCAGGTTCGCACCGTTCCCGTGCTCTCGGTACGGCGGAGAAGCCCCAAATCGAGGTCGTGCACGATCATCGTCTCCACGTTCACAGTTCCCTCCGAAGCGATCCCATCGCGGGCGAAGTGAATGTCGGAAGGCGTGAGAATGGCGGCTTGTCCGTAGTGGATGTCTGCTCCTTCCACTTGCGGGAGATTACCCACCGCACCCGCCGTGACCACGTACATGTGGTTTTCGATGGCCCTCGCCTGCGCACAGGACCGAACGCGAATGTGGCCGGATCGAATGTCCGTGTTGTAGGGGAGGAACAAGACCTCTGCGCCCTTCGCCTTCGTGATCCGGACGAACTCCGGAAACTCGACGTCGTAACAGATGGCGATCGCAATCTTCCCGCGATCGGTTTCGAATACGTGGATGTCGCGCCCGGCGGTGATACCCCACCATCGAGCCTCGGCGGGCGTCACGTGCATCTTGTATTGCTTGTCGATTCGGCCGTCTCGATGAAACAAGTACGCGATGTTGTGCAACCGCTTCTTTTCGACGGCGAGATGTGTCCCGGCAATGATGTTCACGTTGTACTGGATCGCCATGTCGTGAAAGAAGGAGACGTAAGGCTCCGTGAACTTGTCGAGCGCTCGTGCGGACTGTGCCGGGCTCGCAGCAGGGACCAGGTTGAGTAACTGGGTCGTCAGAAGCTCGGGAAACAACAAGAAATCCACTCTGTAGTCGGCTGCCGAATCGATGAAGAACTCGCACTGCGTCGCAAATTCCTCGAAGCTCGCGATTGGGCGCATCTGGTATTGCACGGCGGCGACGCGCATCGTCCCAGCGATCCGACGCCTCGGATCGGGAGGCACGAAGCCAGGATTGCGCCACTCCATCAGCACGGCATGACCGCTGGATGCCTTGTCGCTCGGAAGGTAATTCTCGATCACCTCGCGGGCGATGAAACCATTGGCCACCTGCGCGAGGATGACCGGGTCACGGATCTCCTTGCGCAGAACCTTGGCGAGATACTCCTGCGGTGACATCTCGTTTGCGTGGCGGCTGTACCGCGGCATGCGCCCACCAAACACGATCCCACGCAAGTTGAGGCGCCGCGCGAGCTCCTTGCGCTCGTCGTAGATTCGTCGAGCGAAACGCTGGCCGCGAAACTCGGGGTCGACTGCGATGTCGATGCCGTACAGCGTGTCCCCTTCCGGATCGTGGCCTCGAATGAGACCTCCCTCACACACGTCGTGGTAGGTGTGGCTCTCCGGAAGATCCTCCAGATTGATGATCAGAGAGCTCGAAGTCGCGACGACCCGGCCGTCCACCTCGACGCAGATCTGTCCTTCGGGAAAGGTGTCGAGCTGGCTGTTGAACTGCTCGCGGGTCCAAGACTCGAGCTGCGGGTAGGCGCCACGATGAACGCGTTGGACTTCGCGATAATCGCCCCTAGCCAGTTGCCGAACGACGACTCGACGCTTTGCGGAAGACTCACGCTTGGATGCCATACGGCACGCTAGCAGGTGGCGATTCCCGCGTCATGCATGAAGCGCTCGGCACACGACGCAGGCTTGCGCGTGGTAGCAGGTCCCGTTGCGTTCAACGACGCCGTCCCAAGACCTTTCGATTGAACTCTCGAATGATTGGAATGCGGTCGAGCCATGCCGAGGCGTCCGCCCGGTCGTCCTGGTGCTCGCTCTGCGGTCCGGCAAAACCCGGTGGAATCTGGCTGAAGTGCTCGGATTCATCCGCCGTTTCCGCAAAGTAATGATACTCGTAGCCAGGAACGAACAGGTCTTCGTCCGCGACTACGTCGACGGTGCGAACGCCGTACGTCGTCAGCTCGGTGGTCAGGGTTTGGGGCGGAATGATCCAGGTCTGCTTGGGCCCTGCCATGAACATGTATTGGATCTTTCGATTGCGAGACAGAATCCGATACCTCTCGACGCGACCGTGATAGAGCACGCTCCTGAGGCGCGTCACCTCCAAAATGCCTTTGGCAAAGTCCGGTTCGAATCCGCTCGCGATTCGAAGCGAGGTAGGGTCGTTTTTGCGGGTGAACCGGGCGATCGAACGCCCTCCATGAATGAGATTGCCGGCGCACGCGGCCGCTCGTCGTCGAGGGCCGTAAAAATCTCGGTACGGAGCGACTCGAGTGGACGGAGCATTGCGGAGCATCATGAAGAGGGCCTGGTGGTCGACGCGGGCGTGGCGGGTCTTTTCGTTGACCGCGTCGAGCGCATTTTGCATCTCGTAGGGAAGATCCGTGGTGGATTCGACGCACTCCGTGATCTCGAAACCGCCTCGCAGGACGGTCTGGACGTCGCCCTTTCCAATCCAAAAATCACCTTCTGTGGCAATCATGTGGGAGGCGGCACGCCAGACGAGCGAAAGATCCTTGTAAAAGATGCGGGGAAAGACTTCGATCCGGCCGGCCCGCGACGGTCGTTGCACGACGTACGCGACCATGAAGCGGATGGCGGGGTTCTTTCGAACCGCGGTGAGGTAGAAACGGGTGTCGAACAACGAGAGTGCGTATTTCGGCGTGTAGCCCGAGGAGAAAAGCTGCGATGGGTCGTCCTTCGCCTCTCCGGCAGCACGAATCCGAGCTCCCGAATCGATCAAATTCTCGAGCTCGCGAGCGACCTGTCGTGGCGTCGAATCCTCGAGCTCGACGCTGGACACGACTCGAGTGGGGATCACTTCGGGCATGACGGCGCGTCAATGTGGACCGCTGCCCGGACCGACGCAACTCGTGACCCTCGTGCGCTTCGTTGGCGACGATGATAGATCTCGACCGAGCATGAGCCGACGCCGTACCCGACCCGATACGTCCGGAAAGCCCGGCTACATCACGCCGGAGGGATACCGCCGCTTTCAAGAGGAAGCGGATCGTCTTTGGAACGTGGAACGGCCACAGATGGCCAAGGCGGTGCAGATAGCGGCTGCCGAAGGCGACCGCTCCGAAAACGCCGAATATCAGTACAGCAAGCAGCGGCTCGCGGCGATCGATCGACGCCTTCGTTTTCTTGGACAGCGCCTGAAGGTCTTGACGATAGTGAGCGAGGAGCCACCCGAGAATGGCAGGGTCTACTTCGGAAGCTGGGTCACCATCGAGGACGAAGACGGGGAAACACAAACCTATCGCGTGGTGGGGCCCGACGAGATCGACGCGAAGAAGGGTTGGATCAGCATGGAATCACCGGTCGGGAGAGCTCTTCTTTCTCGGGAGGTGGGAGACGAGCTGACGATTCGCCGTCCGCGTGGTGAGGTGAGCTACGAGATCGTCGGGGTCACCAACGTGGCACCTGATGCCGCAACGAGGGAAGTCGAATGAGCAAAGCTGCAACCGTGCATCTGATCATCTTGCTGGCATCGTGGTGCGTGTCGTGTAGCAACGATGGAATGGAGATCGTCGACGCGGGCATGGATGGAGGTCTCGAGCCCGATGCCGGAGAGCCTGCCATCGCGTGCAACGGCCACGCAGAGCTCTGCGACAGAAGATTCGACGAAGTGACCTTCCCGATGACCCACAACGCGATGTCGAACGCCGAGGCGGAGTGGCTGTTGCCGAATCAGCGCTTCGGCATCAGCAGACAGCTCGCGGATGGGGTCCGCGGACTGATGCTCGACACCTACGAGGAAGAGGGCGAGCTCTTGCTTTGTCACGTGTACTGCTCTCTCGGGAGTCAGCCGTTGGTGGATGGGCTCCAGGAGATCGCGACCTTCCTCCTCGACAATCCGAACGAAGTCGTCTCGATCATTTTCGAGAACTACATCACACACGAGCAAACCGCCGGGGCTTTCGAGCAAAGCGGGTTGATCGACTATGTCTATGCGCATCGCATCGGAGACCAGTGGCCCACTCTGGGCTCACTCATCGAAGCAGATACGAGGCTCGTGGTGTTTCAGGAAAAGCTGCCACTCGATCCGGCGATTCCGTGGTTGATGAACGTTTGGGACCACGCATGGGAAACCCCCTTCTCGTTCGCTTCTCCCGAAGAGTTGAGGTGCGACCCCAATCGAGGCGATCCGGCCAATCCGCTGTTCTTGCTCAATCATTTCTTGACCGGGCCGTTCGGCGGAAGCGCGGAATTCGCCGAGATGATCAACTACGATCCCCTGTTCATCGATCGCGCCAATCAATGCGAGCTCGAGGCGGACGCGAGGATCAACTTCGTCGCCGTGGACTTCTACGACATCGGCGATCTGTTCGAGGTGGTCGATAGGCTCAACGGGCTCTGACGCCCAGCTCTCGACACCGGTCGCAAGAGCCTCGTCGGAGCCGATGTGCGCCCATGTGCGGTTTCCGCGCATGCGGAGTCATGGATAGGCTTTATGGGCTGGTCCATGGGGCAAGGGGCCAGCGCTTTTGGGGGGCTCATGATTCGATGGATCGCGGTATTGGCACCGTTGGTGCTTTGGTGGACGGGCTGCTCGGGCGACGAAAGTGCGTGTGACCCGGTTGCCCAAACGGGATGCGAGGAAGGCCTCGTCTGTGAAGAGGTCATCGACGGCGAGCCCGGCTGTTTTTCGCCGGTGGTGATCCGCGGCATCGTGTTCGACTTGAGCGATGGCAGCGCGATCGAAGGAGCGACCGTCGTCGCATTGGACGCCAACCGGGCTCCGGTGAGCACGGTGGGCCTTTCGGACGTCGATGGCACGTACGAGATCCAGGTCGCCCGCCGGCGCGACGGCGAAGGAAACCCTCTCGGGGAAGAGGTCACCCTTCGCTCGGATGCAGACGGGTTTCAGACATTTCCGTCCGGAATCCGCCAGGCGCTTCCGATCGACGCATCCAACCCGGTCGAGACGGACGGTCTGCTCGTCGTGGAGACCCCGGCGACCGATCTCGGGCTGATCGCGCTTCCACCCGAGCGGGGCCGCAATGAAATCTTCGGCACCGTGGAAATCCCGACCACCGTCACGGGGGTCTTGGTGGTCGCAGAGACCACGGGATCGACCCCGCGCGGCTTTACGGCCATCGCAGACCGGGCGGGCGCCTACCGAATCTTCAACGTCCCCGATGGAGACTTCTCCGTCGTCGGATATGCGAAGGGCTCGACGTACTCGCCCGAAACGGCGTCGGTAACCGGCGGGATCGCAGCCGAGGTGAACCTGTCGCTTGCCCAACAGTCGCCCGGAAGCGTCACGGGTAGCGTACAGATCGTCAACCCCGGCGCTGGGGATGGCACCTCGTACATCCTGGTCGTCGAGTCCACCTTCGATGCCGATCTCGCGCGTGGTGAGACCCCACCTGGGCTTCGCGCTCCCGAGGGCACCGGTCTCGTCGAGAGCGGGAGCTGGGTGATCGAAGGGGTCCCCCCTGGAAGCTACAAGGTGCTCGGTGCCTTCGAGAACGATCGACTGGTGCGAGACCCGGACATCGGACAAGGCAACACGGAGATCGTTCGCGTGCAGGTCGAATCGGGCCAATCGGCGGAGGCGCCGAGCTTCAAGATCACCGGCGCGCTCGACGTGATCGCACCAGGATCGGAAGGCGCGGAAGAAGTCACGGGCACGCCGGTCTTCTCGTGGGTCGATGACAGTGGCGAAGACCGCTACGAGATCGAAGTCTACGACGCGTTCGGAGAGTTGGTCTGGAGCGATCCGGCAATCCCTGGATCCAGCGGGAGCAACCCCGAGGTTCCGTACGCAGGGCCAGCCCTCGAAACGGGCATGTTCTACCAGTTTCGGGTGACCTCGTTCGACGTGAACGACCGCCCGCTCTCGCGCACCGAAGACCTCAAGGGCGTCTTCTTCACCGCGGCCCCGTAGTCTTCCCCCTGCGTGTCCCCTAGTTGAAGGGATCTGGTTTCCACATGCGCACGCCGAGGAGGAAGGGAATGACCCAATAGGGGCCATTGAATGCCCAGAAGACGAGTGGGTTTCCGGGAGGCGGACCGATCCAGTACTCGTAGATGAGGAACTCCGTGCATCCGTGGAGCATCGCGCCCACGTAGACGAGCGCGAAGGGCCGGATCCAATTCTTGCCCTTCACGAAGGCGTACACGAGCACGAGATAGAACGGCCCGTAAATCAGACCCGAGATTCCGGTGTTGACACGCACGTACTTGTGGTCGGCCATGAAAAAGTAGTCTTGCGCGACCTCGGCGTACCACCGGTTGGCGCGCGACCAGAACGCGTCGCCCTCGAGCAGCCCGAGTGCATGCCAAGAGTCCGAAAAAAACGAAGAGAACGCGAAAAAAGAAAATGCGACGACGAAGAAAATGTCCTTCTTGCGCTCGCTCAGGGGCAGTCCATCAGTCGATCCGGCCATCTGTCCTCCCAAAAACGGCCCACGTATAACACCCTTTGACCGTCGAACGGGATGCTAAAGTTTCCGTTCTCGGCATCCCGGGCCAATTTGAGACGAGAGGAGAGACGCTTGGATTTTTCAGTGAGAAGGCCGTTTGCGTGGGTGCTCGTGCTTTGCGCGGTGAGCACGGGGTGCGGCGATGACGGTTGCGGAGCCGGCGGCTGCAACGCTTCCGATACCCCGACTCGAATCACCCTCGAGATCGACGAATGGATCACGGGTCTCGACAAGCCGTGGGACATCGCGTGGCTTCCGAACGGCACCATCTTGGTGACCGAGCGACCCGGACGGCTCAACGTGTACGTCCGGGGCCCAGAATCCGATCCGGTCGTCATTCCGCTGACGGACGTCGTCGCGCGCGGCGAAGGGGGCTTGATGGGTCTCGAAGTCGATCCGCGGTTCTCCGACAACGGTTACGTCTACGTCTGCACCACGTCGAGCGCGGGCGCCGAAACCGACGTGCGTGTGGTCCGGCTCGAGATGCGCCGGCCCGATGGCGGGGAAGTCCTCGATCGAGACGACATCGTGACGGGAATGCCCTACAGCACGGGCCGTCACAGCGGTTGCCGCCCCCGATTCGGTCCGGACGGATTTCTCTGGGTCGGCACCGGCGATGCGGCCATCGGGACCACCCCTCAAGACGACGACTCCCTGGGCGGCAAGGTTCTTCGTGTCGACCGCGACGGAAACGCAGCGCCCGACAACCCGAATGGTCGCCGGTGGTACTCCAAAGGTCATCGCAACATCCAGGGAATGGCGTTTCGATCCGACGGGCTCGGCATGTCGGCCGAGCATGGTCCGGACGTCGACGACGAGGTCAACTTGCTCGTACCGGGAAACTTCGGTTGGGATCCCGTACCCGGCTACAACGAGTCGGTGCCCATGACCGACCTCGAGAAATTTCCGAATGCAGTCGAAGCGGTCTGGTCGAGTGGATCCCCCACCTTGGCCCTGTCGGGAGCCGACTTCATCGAAGGCGAGTCTTGGGGCGATTGGAGTGGGGCGCTCGCGGTCGCAACCTTGAAAGCGCAGCATCTGCACGTCTTTTTCGTCGACGAGAAAGGCTCGGTCACGGGCGAAGAAAGGGCGCTCGGCGATTTCGGGCGGCTTCGAACCCCTCGGCAAGGGCCGGACGACCTGCTCTACGTCACGACGGACGGCGGCCGAAACGATGGTAAGGTGCTTCGAGTGACGCCGGTCCCTGCGCCACCCGAGTCTCCATGAGCCGACCGCGCTTTGCCGTCCTGTGGATCTGTTGCGGCGTTCTCGTCGGTTGCGGCGATGGGTCGAGCAATGGCGCCGGAGGTCAGGGGGGAGCCGGCGGCTTCGCCGGCGAAGTGGGGTCGGCCGGAAATGGAGGCGCCGGCTTTGCGGGCATCCCAGGCGCATTTGCCCTCGCCTATCTGGCCGATCAGCAACGCCCAGGCTTCGACGACCTCTTTACCAGTCGGACGAACGGGGAGGAGAACCATCGCGTCAACCCTGAGCTGGAAGTCGGTCGCGTGGTGAGCTTCCGGTGGAGCCCGGACGGGAGCCGAATCGCCTATCTCGTCGACGACGATTCGGATCTCTTCCCCGGGTGCGTGGAATGCCGCCGAGAGTTGTTCACGAGCCGCCCCGACGGAACGGACACGCGTCGAGTCAACGACGAGCTGGTCGAAGGAGGACGCGTCGAAAGCTTCCGCTGGAGTCCGGACGCAACGTACATCGCCTACGTCGCACGGCAAGATTTCGCGGAGATTCCCGAGCTCTACGTGAGTGACCCGGAGGGCATGGACAATCGAAAGATCAGCGGCGCTTCGATCATGGGGGACGAGGTCACGGACTATGCGTGGAGCCCCGACAGCAGCCTAGTGGCGTTCGTCGTTCAGCGTTCGGAGCAAAACACGCGGGAGCTGTACGGCAACCTCCCCGATGGAACCGATCTTCGTCGATTGCACCCTCCCTTCGATACGGGTCGGCACGTGCAAAGCTTTCGATGGAGCTCGACCGCCGGGCACGTCGCCTACGTGGCCGATCAAGACACCGACAACGTGTTCGAGCTCTATGCCGGCGTCCCCGATGGCTCGGACACTCGAAAGATCAACGGTCCGTTGGTGGCGGGCTCCCGCGGCCTCGGCTCTTCGCTCTATGCGTGGAAGCCCGATGGCTCGCTGCTCGCCTACCAAGCCGATCAGGACAGCGCCGGTGTGCAAGAGCTGTACGTCAGCGCCCCCGATGGCGCCAACAATCGGAAGATAAACCCCGACTTGGGCGACGGTCGCAGCGTCGGCGGGTTCGCATGGAGCCCCGATGGGGCACGTATCGCCTATCTCGCCAACCAGGACGACCCGAGCCTGCGAGAGCTCTACACGAGCGCAGACGACGGCTCGGACAACAGAAAGATCAACGGTCCGCTGCCCCCGTCGGGGTTTGGCGCGGTCGTCGGGTTTCAGTGGAGCCCGGACGCATCGCGGATCGCCTATCAGGCCGACCAAGACGTTCCTCTCGTTTTCGAGCTCTACGTGGCGGGTTTCGACGGCTCCCAAAATCTCCGGGTGAACGGCGATCTCGCGCAAGGTGGCGAAGTCGCCAACTTCGGCTGGAGCCCCGATGGGACGCGCCTTGCCTATCGCGCCAACCAAGACATCACAGCGCTTCTCGAGCTCTACACGAGCGCGGCCGACGGCTCGAACAACGCCAGAGTCAATGGGCTGCTGCAGCCGGACGGAGACGTGGGCGCATTCGAATGGAGCCCGGATGGCGCGCGCATCGCCTATCGGGCAGCTCAGGACACCCCCGAGGTGTTCGAGATTTACTCGAGCGCCCCGGACGGCGCTCGAAACCAAAAGGCAAATCCGCCCCTCGGCTCCGGCCAAAACGTCTCGGGCTTCGCATGGAGTCCGGCGCCCGCCCCCTGACTCACGACGGCTCGGAGCTACGACGACGCGCCCGACGTGTGACCGCATCGAAGACCCGTCCGAACAAAGCAGCGTCGGACGACGCCGGCTCTTTCTGATCCTTCTTGTGGCCCGACTCGGGATAGAGCTCGTACGCCGCATTCAAGATCCGTTCGATGGCTCGCGGAGCGATGCCGTAAGCTAACTCGAACAGATTTCCAACGGGTGTCGCGACGCGCTTCGGACGCTCGACGATGCCTTCCACGATCAACTCGGCGGCTTGTTCCGCGGATCGCATGGGGAAGGAATCGTAGATGGTCGTCGACTCCATCATCGGAGTCTTCACGAGCGGCATGTAAATGGTCGTCACCTTCACACCTTCTTTGAGCGCCTCCACCGCGACCACGCGGCTGAACGCATCCAGAGCCGCCTTGCTCGCGAGGTATGCTCCGTAGCGCGGTACGTTGACCTGGACGCCGATCGTCGAGACGTTGAGAATCTGGCCTCGCCGACGCTCTCGCATGCCCGGCAGGAACCCCATGATGAGTCGAACGGCCCCCAAGAAATTCAGGGCAATGGTTCGCTCGAAATCGTGAATTCGATCGTAGGATCTCGCGACGCTTCGTCGGATGGAGATGCCCGCATTGTTCACGAGGATGTCGACGCCACGATGTTCGGCGAGAATCGCGTCGATGATGCGCTGCGTGTCTCCGGCGTCCGACAAATCGCCGGGATACGTGAACGCGGCGCCGCCCCTACCCTCGATGGCCCGCCTCGTTTCGTCGAGCTTGTCGACGGAGCGAGCCACCAAGATGACGGTTGCGCCCGCATCTGCGAGCCGATGAGCGAGCGCTTCTCCAATCCCGCTCGAAGCGCCGGTGATCACGACGCGGCTGGATGACACGCGCGCGCGAAGCTTCTCGTCCTCCGAAGTCATGGCAGCCTGCGTTCCTCGTCCGGCAGGTCGAGGGCGAGCGTTCCGCCCGGATTGAGGACGTCGCGTGGATCGAAATGACGCTTCAGCGCGCGAAAAACCTCGAGCTCGTTCTTCCCGAGTTGCCCTTCGAGCCAGGGCGCCGTCATCTTTCCGATGCCGTGATGGTGGCTCATCGTGGCGCCCGAGGACTGAATGGCATCGAGCATGCCGCGGTGAAATTCGATGAACTCGTCGTGTCCCATCTTGGCGATGAAGATGAAATAGAGGTTCGCGCCCTGTGGATAGCAGTGCGACATGTGTGTCATGCAAACGGTTTGCGGGCGTGCCTTGACGTACGCGCGAACGTGCTCGTGCACCTTTGGAAGTCGCTCCCAATTGGTCGCGCATTCCAACGTGTCGATCAGAATGCCGAAGTCTTGAAGATCTTCCCGCATGTAAGGGTCGGTGAAGCGGCCATGCTCCCACTTCTTCGTGATGAAGCCGGTCGTGTACATGCCTCCGTGCTCCCGGCACACTTGCCGCACTCGGCGCTTGACCGTCGCGGTGTGGTCCGCGTCTCCATCAGCCGTGCCCAACAAGAGGCACCGCTGACCTTTCTTGAAGCCCCGGAGGCTGACCAAGGTATCGATGGGAGTCCCTTCGACACCGTACAGCTTGAACGCGACGTCGGTTTCCTCCGGATCCGAGAGTCGAAACACGGAAGGCATCCCGAACTCCCCCTGCATGATCTCGCGAGCAGCCGCGACGGCACGGGGCCAGTCGGGAAAAATGAAGCTGAAGCGACGCGTGTTTTCCGGCTGATGACGGAAGATCTTGAGCGTCACCGAGACCAAAATTCCGTAAGCACCCTCGCTGCCGATCATGATTTGGTCGAGGTTTGGGCCGGTCGCATAAGCAGGCACGTCGACGGTCCGAATGGTCCCGGCAGGCGTGACGTACTCCTGGCTGAGAACCAGATCCTCGGCTTTGCCATAGTACGTGGAGTTTTGCCCGGCTCCGCGAGTCACCACCCAACCTCCGACCGACGAGTACTCGAATGACTGAGGGAAGTGTCCGCACGTGTAGGGATGCGGTGCATGAAACCTCGCCGGTGCGTCGTTGAGCGCCTCTTCGAGTGCGGGCCCGAGGATGCCCGGCTCCACCGTGACGGTCTGATTGACCGCATTGAGAGACAAGATCTTGTTCATGTGCGTCCCCAAGTGGATCGAGACGCCAGCGCAATAACATTCCGTACCCCGCGTCACGCTGGACCCGGCGCCGAACGTGTAAAGAGGGATTCGCTGCTCGTGGCAGTAGCGAACGATCTCTTGGACGTCCTCGCGACTCCGCGGATGCAGCACGAGGTCGGGAAGATTCTCGACACGGTGGTCGCGAAGTCGCAGTGCATCCAGCATCGTCTTCCCGTACGAGACGCGAATTCGATCGTAAACGTCCTCGCTCACGTTTTCCTCTCCGAGCAAGCTGCGAAAGAACGCAACCTGCTCGACAGAAAGCGAGATGGGGGCCTCGACGCGCACTTCTTCCAGCCCGAGCTTCTGTGGGGTGCGAAAGTAATCGTCGTCGAGGCCGAATTTCTCTTTCATCAAGTCGTATAGCCGCGGGTTGGGGTGCTTGTATGCCTGCGGCGCCCCCCACTTGAACAACGAACGATAAGAGCGTTCGGGAAGCGGGCCCTCGAACCAATCGGGTAGAAAAGAATCCTTGCTCGCCATGACGGAGTGGAAGATACCATGTTGCGGCGGACCGTCCCCCTCGGACGGCTCGAGCGCGAGGAGCGAACGATGACGGAAAGACGAGTCGCCTTGATCACGGGCGCATCGATGGGGATCGGCGCCGAGCTTGCCAAGCTATTCGCAGCAGACGGTCACGACCTGGTCTTGGTCGCCAGGAGCGAGGACAGGCTACGGGCCTTGGCCCAGGAGCTCGAGACGGCGCATGGGGTCGGCGTCCACGTGGTACCTTCGGATCTGTCACGGCCGACGTCACCCGACGAGATCTTCGCGTTGCTTTCGGAGCGTGGGATCGAGGTGGACTACCTGGTCAACAACGCGGGATTCGGGGCCAACGGTGCATTCGCCGAGCTGCCGCTCGGCCTCCAGATGGACATGCTCCAGGTCAACATCAACGCGCTCGTCGCCCTCACGCATCACGCCCTGAAGGGAATGCTTTCGCGCGGGTACGGTCGAATTTTGAACATCGCATCGACCGCAGGTTTTCAACCCGGTCCCGACATGTCGGTGTACTACGCGACGAAGTCGTTCGTAATCATGTTTTCCGAAGGGATCGCCGAGGAAGTGAGACGGCGCGGAGTCTCCGTCACTGCGCATTGCCCGGGCGCCACTGCGACTAACTTCTCTCAGACGGCCGGAAACGACGAGAGCTTTCTCTTCAAGCTGGGAGCCGCGCCGGCCGACCAGGTCGCACGACACGCGTACCGAGCGATGATGAAGGGCAAGGTGGTCGCGATTCAAGGCTTCGTGAACTGGCTCGGGGCATTCAGCGTTCGTTTCTCACCGAGATCGTGGATCCGAAAGATCGCTCGCTGGCTGAATCAAAGCGGGTGATCGGGGCTCACTTGTATTTCTTGAGCTCGAGCCGGGCGACCATGCCGCGGTGCACCTCGTCTGGCCCGTCGGCGATTCGCAGCGCGCGCGCCATGGCGAGGAGTCGCGTGAGCTCCGGGTCGGCCATCCCCTCCCCCCCGTGGATCTGAATGGCGGCATCGACGACCGTCTGCAGGACGTTGGGCGCCACGACCTTGATCGCGGAAATGTCCACGAGAGCGCCAAAGGTGCCGTACGTATCGAGGGCCCACGCGGCTTTGAGCGTCAAGAGCCGAGCCTGATCGATCGCCATCCGCGAATTCGCGATTATGTCCCGATTGCCGCCCAAATTGGCGAGTGGCTTGCCGAAGGCAACCCGGTGGACGGCCCGCTCACACAAGCGCTGCAACGCGCGTTCGGCCGCGCCGATTGCACGCATGCAATGGTGAATGCGTCCGGGACCCAGCCTTCCTTGCGCGATCTCGAAGCCGCGACCCGGCCCGGCGATGATGCTGCTGACCGGAAGCCGGACGTCGTCGAAGAGAACCTCGCCGTGGCCGTGCGGCTCGTCCAAATGACCGAAGACCGGCACCATTCGCAAAATCTTCACGCCGGGTGCATCGGCAGGCACCAACACCATCGAGTGCCGCTCGTGGCGGCTCGCTTGCGGATCCGTGACGCCCATGAAGATGTAGAAGCCACATCGGGGATCTCCCGCGCCACTGGTCCACCACTTCTGACCGTTGAGCACCACCTCGTCGCCCACGACCTCACACGTGGCCTGCATGTTCGTGGCGTCGCTCGACGCCACCGCCGGCTCCGTCATGGCGAATGCGGACCGGATTTCGCCCGCGAGCAGTGGCTCCAACCATCGTTTCTTCTGTTCGTCCGAGCCGTACTTGACCAATACTTCGGCGTTGCCCGTGTCGGGCGCACTGCAATTGAAAACCTCCGGCGCGAGAAAGCTGCGCCCCGTGATCTCGGCAATGGGAGCGTAGTCGCGATTGTCGAGGCCCGCGCCGTATTCATCGTCCGGCAAAAACAGATTCCACAGCCCGAGCTCCCGCGCTTCCGCTTTGAGCTGCTCGAGCACCGGAGGAATCTTCCACTGCCGCCAATCGTCCGTTCCGACGAGCTGGTCCAGGTATGTCTGCTCGCTGGGCACGATCCGCTCCCGGACGAAACGCTCCACCTGTGGAATGAGGTTTTTCGCGCGCTCCGAATGATCGAAATCCATGCCCCGTGTCATACTCCAAGCACCTTCGGAAATCACGCGGGAACTATGCCTATCTGGTGCTAGGGTTCGCTCGCGAAGATGCCTGCACAGAACAACCCGTTGATCGACGACAGCCTCGTCGAATTTCTCCTCTACTCCGTTCTCGACGCCGAATCGTTGTGCGAGCTCGAGGCTTATCGGCAACATTCCAAAGAGACTTTCGACCTCTACATCGACAGCGTGCGGCGCTTTGCCCGCCAGGACCTTCTGCCGACCTACAAGCCGATGGACGAGAACCCGCCCGTCTTTCGGGACGGAAGAATCCACACGCACGCCGCGTTGCCCGGCCTCTTCAAGCAGATGGTGGAGCTGGGAGCGCTCAGTGCGACGCGGCCCGAATCGGTTGGTGGGCAGCAGATGCCCATGTTGGTTCACACCTTGGCGAGCGCGTATCTCATGGCCGCAAACCTCGGTGCGTACGGTTTCGTCGGGCTGACGCACGGGGCAGCGCACCTCATCGAGGCATTCGGAAGCGACGAGCTCAAGGAACGGTTCATGGCTCGGATGTACTCGGGGGAGTGGACGGGCACGATGGCGCTCACCGAGCCCCATGCCGGCAGCAGCCTCGCGGACATCACCACGACGGCGACGCCTACCGAGCACGGTTACCATCTGATCAAGGGCAGCAAAATCTTCATCTCCGGGGCCGACCACACCATCACGGACAACATCGTCAATTTGGCCCTGGCCCGCATCGAAGGAGCTCCTCCGGGAACCAAAGGGATTTCCTTGTTTGCAGTGCCCAGGCTTCGTGAGGAAAACGGACGCCTCGTTTCCAACGACGTCACGGTCGCGGGTCTCATCCACAAAATCGGCTGGAAAGGCCTGCCGAGCTTGGTTCTCGAGCTCGGGGACGAAGGGGATTGCAGGGGTTGGCTGGTGGGAGAGCCACACCAGGGGCTTCGCTACATGTTCCAGATGATGAACGAAGCGCGGATCATGGTCGGCGTGAACGCGACGGCCACGGCATCGGCGGCCTATCACGAGTCCAGGTTGTACGCGCTCGATCGAAAGCAGGGTCGAAAGCTCGGTACGCGAGAAGGAGAGCCCGTACCGATCGTCGAGCATGCCGACGTACGGCGAATGCTCCTACGCCAAAAAGCCATCGTGGAAGGGAGCCTCGCGCTTCTCGCCAGCGTAGCCAAGTGGGCCGATCTCGCGGAGCATGGCGCGACACCGGATCAGCGGGAGCGCGCACAGTTGCTGCTCGACTTGTTGACGCCGGTCGCCAAGACGTTTCCCGCCGAGCGCGGGTTCGAGGCCAACGCGCTCGCGATCCAAGTCCTCGGGGGATACGGGTACACCAGCGAGTACCTCCCGGAGGCCTTCATGCGCGATCAGAAGTTGAACACGCTCCATGAAGGTACCACCGGCATCCAGAGCTTGGATCTCCTCGGCCGCAAAGTGATGTCCAAAGGGGGCGCCCCATTGCGAGCCCTCGCCGAAGAGATCGAGGCCACGATTGCGCGAGCGCGCGAGGCCGGTTGCGACGCGGACGGTTGCCAGGCGCTCGAGCAGGCCGTCCAAACCGTCGGAGCGATCACGATGGAGCTCGCCAAGCGCGGCATGTCCGGAGATGCGGAGAGCATGCTGGGGCACAGCTGGGACTACATGGACATGTTTTGCACGCTGGTCATCGGTTGGCAGTGGCTCCACATGGCGGCTGTCGCGCGAACGTCCGCCGTGTCGGAGGCACGCAGAAGTGGGATCGAGGCCGCAAGTCACTATTGGCTTCGTACGGAGATCCCTCGTATCGCGATTTTGGCCGAGCTCTGCCGCTCCAACGAGCGTTCGTACATCGACGCCGAGGCAGCGTGGTTCTGAGCGGCGGCCCGCAAAACGAGCAACCTTCGTCTGCTCGCCATCACCCGAGCTTCTTGGCTCGTTTCTCCGCGATCTTCTGACGGCAGACGCGGTTGATCAGCTTGAGCTCTTCGATCTTCTCGTCGATCTGCCGCTTCTTGGCCTCGAGCTCCGCGATCAGCTCTTCACTCTTGGCCACGGAGAGCTCGAGTTGTTTGATGCGTCCTTCCCCCTGTTGACCATAGAGATCGAGATACTCTTTGGTTTCGTCGAGGCTGTAACCGAGCGATTTGGCGCGAACGATGATGTGCAAGCGTGCGCGGTCGCGCCGCGAATAGATGCGAGCCCCGTTGAGGCGCCTTGGGGACAAGAGACCCTTGGACTCGTAGAACCGAATCGCCCGGTGGGTGATGGCGAACTCCTCCGACAGGTCCGAAATCGAAAAGAAATCCGGAGACTCCACGCGACCGTGGGCGTCTACGAACGCTTTTGCCGCATCGGTACGAACCGTAGTCTTCGTGGACGCAGCCATTTCGAGGGTTTGTAACCCACCGAGCTTGACCTGACAACAGAAGATTTACTTGCAAAGCACTTGCTTTACGTATACGTAAGGCACGCCAATCTCACAGCAACGAGAAGGACATGGACAAAGCAATCATCACCTGCGCGCTCACCGGGGTTTTGACCAATCCCAAGCAACATCCGGTTCCCGTCACGCCCGAAGAGATGGCCTCGGCGGCACGCGATGCCTACAACGCCGGCGCCTCGATCATGCACGTCCACTTTCGTCGTCAGGAGCCCGGCATGGGGCATTTCCCGAGCTGGGATCCCGACATCGCGGCGGCATCCACCGACGCGATTCGCGACGCGTGTCCGGGGGTCATCATCAATCAGACTACTGGCGTCATGGACGACGACATCTCCGGGCCCGTCGCATGCCTCCGACGCATCAAGCCCGAGATTGCGGCCTGCAATGCGGGAAGCCTGAACTATCTGAAGCTGAAGAAGGACAACACGTGGGCGTGGCCCCCCTTGGTCTTCCTCAATAGCGTCGAAAAGATTCAGCGGATGCTCGATGCGATGGCGGAGACGAACACCATACCGGAGATGGAATGTTTCGACGTCGGCATCGTTCGATCGGTCGGGCTGTACCTTCGAGCAGGCATGGCGAAGGAGATGCATTACAACTTCGTGATGGGTGTAGCCTCGGGCATGCCCTGTGATCCGGAGCTACTCGAGCTCTTGATGAAGTACAAACATGGCGACGCACACTGGCAAGCCACGCTGATTGGGCGCGAAGAGATCTGGGAAACACACCAACGCGCGGCCGATCTGGGAGGAATGCTGAGGAGTGGCGTGGAAGACACCTTCTATTTGCCGAATGGCGAGAAGACCAGCGGCAACGGTCCGTTGATCGAGGCCCTGGTCCAATGCGCACGCAATGCGGGACGCGAGGTGGCTTCGCCGGCCGAGGCGCGGCAGATGCTCGGTCTCGACTGAACTACTTGATTGTCACACGGCAAGGCGGGAGTTAAACACGAGCCATGGTCAACAAGGTATATCCCGACGCGTCCGCAGCGCTCGATGGGCTCTTGCGGGACGGCATGACGCTGATGTCCGGTGGTTTCGGGCTTTGCGGCATTCCCGAAGCATTGATCGAAGCCGTCGCCCAGTCTGGCGTCAAAGACTTGACCGTGATCTCCAACAACGCGGGTGTCGATGGAATCGGCCTCGGAGTCATGCTGGAGACGCGCCAGATCAGCAAGATGGTGTCGTCGTACGTCGGTGAGAACAAGCTCTTCGCCAAGCAATATCTCGACGGAGACCTCACCGTGGAGTTCAACCCTCAGGGCACGCTCGCGGAGCGTATTCGAGCGGGTGGCGCGGGCGTCCCAGCGTTTTACACGAAGACGGGCGTCGGGACGATCGTCGCGGAGGGCAAGGAAACGCGCGAATTCGACGGCGAGCGTTACGTCATGGAGCGAGCGCTCTTCGCGGACGTGGCGATCGTCCATGCGTGGAAAGGCGACACGGAAGGCAATCTCATCTACCGAAAGACTGCCCGGAACTTCAATCCGATGATGGCCACCGCGGCGAAGGTCACGGTCGCGGAGGTCGAACACTTGGTCGAGCCCGGTGAGCTCGATCCCGATCACATCATGACACCGGGGATCTACGTGGATCGCATCGTGCATTTCCCCAATCCCTCGAAGCACATCGAGAAACGGACCACGCGTCCGCGCCCTTGAGGAGGAAACGATGGCTTGGACCCGTGAACAAATGGCAGCGCGCGCCGCTCGAGAGCTACGAGACGGCTTCTACGTGAACCTGGGCATCGGCATCCCCACTCTGGTTTCGAATCACATCCCCGAAGGCGTGCGGGTCGTGCTCCAAAGTGAGAATGGGATGCTCGGAATGGGACCTTTTCCCTACGAGGGGGACGAAGATGCCGACTTGATCAACGCCGGCAAGCAGACCGTCACGGAGCTTCCCTCGACGAGCTTCTTTTCGAGCGCGGAGTCGTTTGCGATGATCCGTGGCGGACACGTCGACTTGTCGATCCTCGGCGCGATGCAGGTGGCCGAGAACGGAGACCTGGCGAACTGGATGATTCCCGGCAAGATGGTCAAGGGCATGGGCGGCGCCATGGACTTGGTCGCAGGGGTCAAGCGCGTCGTGGTCGTCATGGAGCACACCGCCAAGGGAAAGCCGAAGCTCTTGAAAGCTTGCAACCTGCCGCTCACCGGTACGCGCGTGGTGGACCTCGTCATCACTGATCTGGGTGTCTTCGAGATCGACAAGAAGGGCGATGATGGCATGACGCTCATCGAGCTGGCGGACGACGTCACGCTCGAGGAGATCGCGGAGAAGACGGAAGCGTCCTATTCGGTAGCGCCCGGGCTCTAACCGTACAGCGACAGCACGATTCCGACGTAGAGGCCCATTCCGATCGCCAAGATGGCCGTGTAGCCCGCGATCTGGCGGGCCTTTAGGCCCGTGATCGCGAGAAGCGGAAGGGCCCAAAACGGCTGCAACAGATTCGTCCATTCGTCGCCGTACGCGAACGCCATGATCGCGTTTCCGGTCGGCAAACCGAGCGAGTCCGCCGTGGTGAGCAGTACGTCGCTTTGCAGTGCCCACTGGCCACCACCCGATGGGACGAAGAAATTGACGATGCCGGCGCTGAGGAACGTCAGGAAGGGAAACGTGGCCGCAGACGCGACCGACGACATGATCTCCGAAAGCCGTTCGATCATGCCGCTCGCTTGCATGACACCCAAAATTCCGAAGTAGAGCGGGAACTGCACGATGATCGCCCCCGCTCCGCGAGCACCCTCCGACACGGACTCGAGAAAGCTTCGAATGGATCCGTGCGCTGCCAAGGCCAGCGCCAAGAAGAACAAATTCACCGAGTTGAGATCGAACGACAAGCCTCCACGAAACCAGCTCACCAGGACGAGCACGGCGGCCGCCGCTCCGATCGACGAGCCCATCACGGAGCGCTCGCGATCGGTCGTCGCCAGCTCGTTGGCGGGGGCCTCGGGAACGGAGGCATTCTTGGGCGCAAGCGCGATACACATCAGAGGAAGCAAGACGAGCAGGCCGCCACTCACCCACAGGTTGAGCATCGAGAACAGGGTTTCACCGACGGGAACCGCTTCCGTCGCACCCTGCGTGAATCGCACCGACTCGGCTGCCTTGAGAGGCGCCGAGCCGCTGAGTCCGCCATGCCAGACGGCCAATCCGGTGTAGGCCGCAGCCCCGAGCACCGGAACGTCCATCGGTCTACGCTCTTCGGCTGCGCTTCGCGCAATTTCTCTGACGACGAAGGCCGCGACGACCGCGCCGAGCCCCCATTGAACCAGGCCCGTGACGCATGCGATGACCGCCACCATTCCCGCCGCCGAAGAGGTTCGCTTCGGCCAACGGGCCACGACCCGAACGGCAGCCTGAACCGGCGAGCTCGACGCCAGAGCCTGCCCCGTCACGAGAATGAGGCACATCTGCAGAGCGAATGCGAGGAGCGGCGTGCTGGAAAAGCCTTCGTACCAGCCCTGCAAGATCACGCCGATCGAACCAGAAAGCGCGAAACCGCCCAGCAGTGTGAGCAAGGTGAGGGCGAGCGCCAACACGAAGGGGTCGGGAACCCATCGCTCTGCCCACCGACTGAATACCTCTCCCAGACGAGACAGCATGGCGCGGACCATACCACCAAGCGCACGCGGTTGGCTCGTCGATGAAAATCGAAGCGCGCGCTAGGATTCCAGCACGTCGTGGCTCGATGGCTCTCGTTCGAACATCCGCGTCGTGAAGGGACATTCGGAGCGCACGCGGGTACCGGTGTCCCGCGCCCACTGCACCATGCCTTCGAAGAACCTGCGACCGCCGTTCTTTCCGCGAAGTGAGGAGTCGACCTCGGTGTGCTCGATGACGACGAGGTCATCGGCGTCGCGGCGAAGCCGCATCTCTCCGAGCTCGCGATTGGATTGGTCGAGCAAGACGAGCCGGCTGCGTGGAGGGTCGTCTTCTTGGAGCTCGACACGGAGCTGAATCTCTTCGTTTTCTTCGCTCATCAGTTTTCGAATATACGACGAGAACGCAGGGTGACCAGTGTGCACCACTGGTGTTTCTCCACTTTTGCTTGCCAGCGTGCCAACCGAGGCGCAGCATCGTGACGAGTCTCATGGATGTCACCGCTTCCAGGGCCGCGCTGCATCGCCCACACGCGACCGTCGTGCCGCCTGGCTCTTTCGAGCCTCGCAATCACTTCTATTCTCGCGTGCTGAACGCACAGATCCATCCACTCGTCTCGTTCTTCTTGAGAATGTCGAACAAGCGGATCGTCAACCGGTACTGCCACCTGAACCCACGGGTCGATCCCGAAGCTCTGCAGGAGGTGCTCGCGTACTCGCCCAAACACTTTCAGTGGGCCGGCGCCGATCTGTTTTGTACCACGACCGCCGCGGGGAACCGAAGGCTGGTGGTCATCGAAACCAACTCTTGTCCTTCCGGCAACAAATCGATGCCGATTCCATCGGACGACGATGAGCAGGCAGGCTATCGGAAGCTGATCGAGACGGCGTTTCTTCCGTTGATTTCGAAGCGGAAAGCGACGTCCGGAGACCTCGCGGTGCTGTTCGACAAGAACTACATGGAGGCCTCGGGCTACGCTGCCGTCATCGCCGACCTGACGGGCGAGGACGTCTTGTTGACGCCCTTCCCGGACGAGATCGAGGATCCGCCGGCTCGATTCGTCGACGGCCTGCTGGAAGTGAGGGACTCCGAGGGTCGCTGGAGACCGATTCGTGCAGCGTTTCGGTACGTGACACAGAAGCCTTGGAACAGGATTCCCATCAGAACGCGCACTCGAATTTTGAACCCGGTCGTCACGTGCCTCTCCGGGGGCCGCAACAAGCTCGTGGCGATGAAGGCGTATGAGATATTCAACGCCGAGCTCGAGGCATCGGGCCTTCACATCCGCACTCCACAAACCATCGGCGACGTCGCCAAGCAAGAAGTGCCTCTGTGGGTTCGCCGATTCGGTGGTCATGCCGTGGTCAAGGTGCCCTACAGCAACGCTGGGCAGGGAGTCTTCACGATCGTCAGCGACAGAGAGCTCGATCGCTTCATGGCGATCGATCACCCCTACGACCGCTTCGTGGTGCAAAGCCTGATTGGAAACTACGTCTGGAGCTCGGTCGAGCGCGCCGGGCGCTTTTATCACGTGGGAACCATTCCGGACCGTCACGGCCACATCTACGTCGCCGATCTTCGAATGATGGTCTGTGGCGGGGCAAACGGGTTTCGGCCTCTCGCCGTCTATGCACGGCGCTCGAGGAAACCCCTGCCCGCAAACCTCGACGAAGGAGACTCGTCATGGGAGGTGTTGGGGACGAATCTGTCGGAGCGGCAATCCGATGGGAGCTGGGCCGCGTCGACCGAGCGTTTGCTCCTCATGGACCGCCGCGACTT
Source organism: uncultured Sandaracinaceae bacterium (assembly GCA_964495565.1). Lineage (GTDB taxonomy): Bacteria > Myxococcota_A > Polyangia > Polyangiales > Houyiibacteriaceae > SG8-38. The sequence continues at coordinate 38,129 of CAZBWQ010000006.1, forward strand.
CAACACGATCGGCATCGGCACCGACGACTTGATCGAAGCGTACATCCAGACGGTGCTTGCTGCCTCCGCCATCGACAGGATGACCTCCATGCTGCTGACGCAAAAAGGGGGTCTTCGTCGTGGGCTCTTCCGCTCACTCGACGACGACGCAGCGCTCTTCGAAGAGATCCGCGAGGGAGCCCGAGGCGCAAAGTCCATCGCGGCCGACGCCCCCCCTCGCGCCTGATCGGGGGCTCAGCGGTCGCGTTCGAGCGCCTCGATGACTGCGCCTCCGAAATCGACCCCATAAAGACGTTCGCAAGGAACCAGCCCACCTGGGCTGAACACGTTGAGCTCCAAGACGAGCCCTCCGATGAAGTCCACCCCGACGTGGGTCAGACCTTCCCGTGCGAGCATCGGGGCGATCTGGGAGACCGCGTCGCGGATGGCGTCCGTGACCTCTGCTTCCCGCGCTTGGCCCCCCGCGTGCAAGTTGCTGCGGAAGTCGGCACCGGCTGGAACGCGGGCGACGGCCGCCGCGCGCCCGTTCACTTCCAAGATTCGACCTTGGACGACGGTCACTCGGACGTCCCCTCGCTCCGCGCCCGGCACGAACTCCTGCGCCATCGCGTAGCCCCGCCGCAACACGACCTCGAGGATCTGCTTCGTGTTGGCGCGGGAGCCTTCCCGATCGAGGACGAATACGTCATGGCCTCGGGTTGCATCCAACGGTTTGACGACGATTCGCTCGAAGCCCTCGTCGAGAAAGGTCTCGATCGCCCTGCCATCCCGGGTGACGAGGGTGCGGGGTCTCAGGCGCTCGGGCACTTCCAAGAGCGACAGCTTGGTGATCGCCCGAGAGAGCCCACTGGGCCGATTGATGATCCGCAGCCCCTGACCCTGCAGGCTCTCCAGGAGACGAAGCGAGGCCACGTGCTGGGCGCGACGCGCTTCGTCCCTACCTGGATTCGTTCGAATGATGCAGAGATCCTGCTCGTGCAGGGAATGGCTCGATGCAGCGGCCGTGCCGAGATGCCGCGCGACCTCGTCTGTGGTCGTGCCTTGCGCCCGGGAGGCCCGCACGTGGACTGTCCCGTCGGGCTCGACCTCGAAGTCGTCGACGCCACACACGATCACGTCGTGACCGCGACGCACCGCCGCCGCGATCAGCAAAGTCGTCGTCTGCTCGGACGATGGCTCCGTCCGGTCGTTGACGACGAAACACGTGCGCATCAGCGGGACTCTTTCAGCAAGGACGGAGTGGCCTCGCGTCGTTGGAAGCCGTGCTCGGGCGATGCCAAGACGCCCAGGTGAAGAATGCGTGCACCGGTCTGCCCGACCGGATTGACGCTCTTTCCGATCACGATCCCGTCCTGGGGCGCATGGTACTCGCGGATCACGTCGCCAAATGCGTTACGCAGAATCGCGACCCGTTCGCCGGCGCTCACCAGCTCGGTGGGACGTGGCAAGACTTCCAAGAGCCCTCCCCGGTCCGTGTACATCCAGTACGATCGTTCACACAACACCGGCTCGGTACCCTCCGCGACCGGCCGGCGAGGAAGCATTCCCGCGGCAGCCAGCACGGTACGAAGCCCGATTCGGGACGACTTCACGAAGCTCGGTTGGAAGCGTTGTGGATCTCCGACTTCGAGCGTGATGGCTGGGATGCCGAGATCCATGGCGGCGCCACGCAACGTGTAATCGGAAGGTGGATTGTGAACGATGATCTGCGGGCGCTGGAGGTACGCCATGGTCGCAGTGGAAAGCTGCGTCATGTCCGCGCGCACGTAGAGGGAGTTGACGCGACCGAAGCTAGCCGTGTGCAAGTCGACCAAATAGTCGAAGCGGTTCACGATTCTGTCGAGAATGCGGTACGAATAGACCTCCGCGACGTTTCCATTGTCGCGACCCGGGAAAATGTGATTCAAATCGCCGCCATCCACGAACTCGCGTTGGTGTCGATGGAGCCCGGGGACGTTGACCACGACGACCGCGACGAGGGTGCCCTGAAGCTGGCGCGGATCGATGTGATGCATCAGGTCGTGGATGACCCGAATCCCGTTGAGCTCGTTCCCGTGGACGGCCGCCGTCAGCCCGAAGACGGGTCCATCACGCTTGCCGCGTGCAACCAAGACGGGAATCAAGATGTCTTGGGCGAGCCCATTGGCGACCAGGTCGACGTACAGGCGTGACACCTCGCCGCGGGGGAACTCCTCGATCGCGAGCTCGCGATTGCGAAATATGCGGCCGTTCGAACCGTTGCGGAGGTCGCCTTTCATGTGGAACCGGCCAACTCTGACACCGCCTCGCGTGAAGCGCACGCGGCCGGACGAAGACGGGCGCGAGCCTCTGGTGCAAGCCTTGCACGGGTCTCGAGAGCAAGTTTTGCACTCTTCCGGGGTGTCAGGGCGTCTTTCGCTTCCGTGCGAGGCGACTTCCCCTCGGCGTCGCTTGGCATTGATCGTGCAAAGCGGGCGACGTCATGAAATGCAAACCCCTTCGCGGGAGGCGATCCAGATGATCCATCCCTCGACCGAGGTCCGATACGTCGACGCCGTGGTGGGAGTGGGCGTGTTCGCCACCGCCAAGATTCCCAAAGGGACCATCACCTACGTCTGGGATCCTCTCGAAATCGAGATCACCCCGGAAGACGACCGGCTTCGAGACGCCACGCTCGCGCCGATCATCGAGCGGTACTCTTACATCGATCCGCACGGTGTTCGCATCGTGAGCTGGGACCATGCGAAGTTCGTCAATCATTGCTGCAACGCGAACACGATGAGCACCGCCTACGGATTCGAGATTGCAGTTCGGGACATCGAAGCCGGGGAACAGATCACCGACGAGTACGGGATGTTCAACCTTCCGGAGCCGATGGAGCTTCGGTGCGGAAACACCTCTTGCCGCCAGCGGGTCCAGGCCGGCGATCTGAGCCTCTATCACGAGCGCTGGGACGCCCAGATCCGAGCCGCCCTCGCGGTGGTCGAAGAGGTGGATCAGCCCTTGTGGCCGCTCGTCGACGCGGCGACGGCGACGGCCGTGGAGCAATTCGCGCGGTGGGGCAAGGGCTATCGCTCGGTTCGGGAGCTCGAGGCTTTCAGCTCCGATTGCGTGCAGGGGAAAGGCGCCGCCGTATCGCAATGAAGGTGAGGTCGTCGGGCTTGGAGGGCGTACCTTCCGACGGCGCCGCCATCCGCGCTCGGCCGAGCGCGGCAAGCTCCGACACCGCCTGGGGAAGCCGTCCCTTCCGAACCCGCTCGACGATCTCGTCGAGATGAATGTTGTCGCTCAGGCCGTCGCTCGCGAGAACGACGGTGTCACGCGGGGACAGCTCCAAGGACGCCCCGAGCTCGATCCGCATCCCTTGGGTTCCCAGCAGATTCGACACGAGATGCAGATCTTCGTGGTGCAGCGCCTCTCCGCGGTCCAACAGACCCGCCTCGACCGCGTAGCCCACGGGCGAGTGGGGGATCGTGAGCCATTTGATCCGCCCACGTTGTCCGGTCACGAGAACCATCGAGTCACCGGCGTGATACGCCCGCATCGACTGACCTTGGATCTCGACCACTGCCAACGTGGCCGCAGCGCCCGTACCGAGGGCCGCGATGGCCTGGTCCGCCGACTCGAATCCATTGATGATCGCGTCGCGCAGGTTGCTCAAATCGCTTCCCAATCCGGAAACGGCGTCACAGACCGCCCTCACCGCCAGCGCGGCCGCTTCGGCGCCTCCCGGGTGACCTCCCGCGCCGTCGGAGACCACGGCAACCGCCGAATCCTCGCCCAGCGCGACCAAAGCCGCGGCATCTTCGTTCGGCCCTTGGCGCCCGGGCTTGGGAATGCTGAGCACGACGGCCTCGATCGCCCCGAGCTCGAGGCGCTCCCCATCCTTCATGTCCACATCCGTGAAGATGTGGGTCGCGCTCACGGCCCAGACCTCCCGCCACGAGTGGACTGACGGAGAGCTCGGGGCTGGACGTCTTGGAAAGCCCGCTCCATCTGCACCCCATCCCGGTATCTCCTCCGCTCGCGAACCTCGATCGATCGTCGAAGAAACTGGATGAAGTCGCGGCTGACGGCCCGGCGGAGACGTTCTGCCCCCGGCAGCGGCCAATCGAATGGCCATTCGGGCAGCTCACCGGCAAACATGCGGTAGATGACGAGACCCATGGAAAAGACGTCGGAGCGAAACGACGGCTTTCCCATGGCCTGTTCCGGAGCCATGTACCCGACGGTCCCTTGACCCGACCCCATGATCGTCCGCGTTCTGAGAGCAACCTTGGCGATGCCGAAGTCGGCCAGCCGGACCACCCCGTCGGGAAACAAGATCACGTTGTCCGGCTTGATGTCGCAGTGAATGATTCGCTGCTCGTGCGCGTACGCCAAGGCTGAGAGTAGCTGCTCGCTGTACGAAAGCGCCGTCTTGGCGCCGAGGCGGCGATGGAGGCGATCGGTCAGCGTCTCCACTCCGAGCGGTGTGGCGATCACGAAGAACCCATCGATCATCATCGCGTTTCGGAGAGGAAGAATGTTCTCGTGCTCGAGCCTCGCGGTCAGCCGTACCTCGCGCCGGATCAAATTGAGCGACTCCTGATCGAGCCGATCGACGTGGGGGATCTTCAAGGCAACCGGCACACCCTCGATCGTGTCGTATGCCTCGTAGACCGTCGCAAAGGCGCCGGCACCGATGCGACGCCGAATGCGGTACTTGCCGAGCATCTGCCGAGCCTTCAGGGCTGGCGGTGCAGGCCTGTTGGCAGTGTCTCGAAGAACGTCCCAGCGCATGGCAACCGGGCGCAAATCTGACATCTGCTCGGGTTTTTCGCACGGTCTTTGTGAGCTCACCATGGACGTGCCTTCGGGCGCGGGCCATCCTTGCCGCCATGGGGGAGCAGCAGGCCGGTCGGATTCTCGTCGTGGAAAACGATCCCGAGCTGCAGTCACAGCTCGAAAGCCAGCTCACGGCGCTCGGGCACATCGTGGAAACCGCACCCGACGGCGGCGAAGCGTTGGAGCTGCTGGAACGGTCGATGCCCGAAGTGGTGCTGGTCGAGCTCGACCTCGCCGGCATGACCGGGCTCGAGTTTCTGCAGCGGGCCAGGGCCCTTCTCTCCACTGCCTCCTTCATCGCCATCGCCGAGTCGGGCTCCACGGACACCGCGGTGGAAGCCTTGCGCTGCGGCGCGGACCGATGCCTGACCCGGCCGATCCGGCCGGATGCGCTGGCCCTGGTCGTCGAACGCTCCCTGGACAAGTCGCGTCACGCGCGCACCACCATCGAGGCACGCGCGGAGATGTCGGGAGCATCGGCCAAGCGCTTCGATCACATCGTCGGAGCCCACCCGTCGATGCAGCGACTTTTCAAGCGCATGGTGCAAGCGGCAAAGAGTCGATCGACCGTGCTGATCCAAGGAGAAACCGGAACCGGGAAGGAGCTGATCGCCAGGGCCGTCCACGAGCATTCCCTGCGAAACGAAGGTCCTCTCGTGCGCCTGAACTGCGCAGCGCTCTCGGAGAGCGTGTTGGAATCGGAGCTGTTCGGCCACGAGAAAGGGGCCTTCACCGGCGCCGTCACCCGGCGCAGCGGCCGCTTCGAGCAGGCCGACGGCGGTACGCTGTTCCTCGACGAGCTGAGCGAGATGCCGCTTTCGGTTCAGGTGAAGCTTCTGCGTTTCTTGCAGGAACGGGAGTTCGAACGAGTCGGCGGAAACGAAACCATCAAGGTGAACGTCCGCGTGGTGGCTGCCACCAACCGAGATCTCCGGACTCTCGTCGATGACGGCAAGTTCCGCGAAGATCTGTACTTCCGTCTCAAGGTGGTCGTGCTCGACGTCCCGCCGCTGCGCACGCGTCCAAGCGACATTCCACTGTTGGCAGACCACTTCCTTCGTAGGTACGCGGACGAAAACGGCAAGCGCGTGCATGGTTTCACGACCCAGGCACACGAGGCATTGCTCGCCTATCCGTGGCCAGGAAACGTCCGCGAGCTACAACATGCGATCGAGCAAGCCGTCGTTCTGTGCGACAAAGAGGTGCTTGGCCTCGAAGATCTCCCGATTCAGCCTCCAGATCGGGAGCTCGAGCCACTCAGCTTGTTGATTCCTGGGGTGACGCTCGCCGAGGTGGAACGCTACACGATCCTCAAGACGCTGGAGGCCGTGGGCGGCTCTCCCACCAAAGCGGCGGCCATCTTGGGGATCAGCAAGCGCACGATTCAGTACCGCCTCCAAGAGTGGGGCATCACCAAGCGAACGCCGAGCAGCGAGCATCCATGATCAAGGCCATTTTCGACGACGAGCAGGGGCTGCGTCGTCGGGGCTGAGCACGTCGAGCACACCGTCGATCAGAAGCACCTGCCGGCGCAGCGCTCGATCGAGCTCCGCGGCAATGGGCGCGGCCTCGTCATACCGTCCGGTCTCGATGCTGGCCTGGATGCTCTGGGTCTTTTCCAGCAGAGCTTGATTCTCGGCACGGATCTTCTCCACGACTTCGGGAGTCACCAGATCAGTCCGAGATGGAGTCATCGGGTTTGGCAGAAGCAAGGGGCGTGCCGCCGCGCTGATCCGCGAAGCATGCGCAAAACACACGTCGGGTCGCGAGCGGGCGCCGTCGAGTGCAAGTCCTGCATGGATCGGGTGACGAGCTTGGTGCAGCTTCTGCACTTTCCTCCGTCGAAACACGAGTCGGGGATGAAAAGTCGGTGGCGGAGCCCACGCCGGGGGAGCCGGCCGAGGCATGGCACGGAACGTGCTCCTTCCTGGCGCGGGATCTTCCCGACACCAAAGTGAGGAACGCCATGCCGATGCGAGGGAACAGAACCAAGCGGGACCACGATCATCGCCGGGAGGGCGATATGGACTGGTTTTCAGAGGACCCGTGGTCCGACCGAGAGCTAGCCTCGTTCGACGACGACTGGGAGCCTGATCTCTGGGGCACGGTCGACGAAGATCTGAGTGACTGGGACGAAGCCGAAGAAGATGCCTCCGTGCAGGACGAAGACGAGGACGACGACGAAGATCACGACGGATGGGGCCCCGTGCGCCGTCGGACGAAACAGCGCCGCAAGGATTGAGCTCCGCTCGGCCTGAGCTGGCACTTTCGAAATTTCGGCGTGGCGTCTAGGCTCTGGCAGGAGTCACGCATGAACCTAGACGTCAGCGCAAATCAATTCTGGTCTTCGATCTCGGAAGCGAGAGGGTACTTCGAGAGCGCTTGGCCGAGACTCGTGACCGCAGCCGCAGTCTTCGCCGTCGGCCTCGCGCTGGCGTGGGTGCTCCGGAAAGTATTGCGCCGAGCCTTTCGAGGCTTGGGCATGCAGGAACCATCCGAGGCCGCGGCTGCCGAGTGGCGTGACGCGTCGGGCTCTCCCGGCCTCGGGGAAGTGGCGGCCAACACGGCGTACTGGGTCACTTTGCTGACCGCGCTGATGATGGCCGTGGATGCGTTGGGGCTGCCTGTCTTCGGCAAGTGGATCGCCGCATTTGCCAGTTATCTCCCCCACCTCGTGATCGCCACGGCGGTGATCTTGCTGGGCATCGTGGCGGGACGGCTCTCGCGAAACGCGGTGGCCAAGGCGGCTGCTCGAATGCCGGCAGCCCAGGCGCGGGCCCTGGCACAGCTGACGCAGACGGTCGTCATCGTAGCTGCCATCCTCGTTGCCTCGGATCAGCTCGGGCTGGACGTCTCCTCCCTGGTGTCCGTTTTGCTCATCGTGTTGGCAGCCGCGCTCGGTGGGGCCGCGTTGGCTTTCGGCCTGGGTGCACGCGAGCTGATGTCGGACATCCTGGCGATGCACTACGTGGGCAAGCACTACCGGATCGGTCAGGTCATTCGCATCGGCGCCGATCAGGGACGGATCGTTCGAACCACGCGGACCGCGGTGTTCCTCGAGAGTCCGGAGGGGGAGCTGTCCATACCGGGGCGCCTGGTGGCCGGAGAGCGCTGCATGCTCCTGACGCGCGAGGAGGGCCGCGATGCTTGAGGCTCGACTGCTCGAAGCGTTCGCCGACATGCACCCCGCCCAAGCCGCGCGTGCTCTCGAGTCGATGCCCAGGGCGGACGCCGCCGCGGTCCTCGAGGAGCTCTCGGCAGACGCCGCGGGTGCTCTCCTCACGGCCGTCGCGTCCGTCTCGGCCGCCAACGCTCTTCAAGCGCTCCCGACGACGTCGGCTGCCGAGATCTTGTCCGCATCGAGACCCGACGTCGCGGCTGCCATCCTCCGCGCGATGGAACGTCCCAAACGTTCCCCCATCGTGGAAGCCCTCCGACCCGAAGCCGCCCTTCAGGTCAAGCCGTTGATCCACTATGCGTCCGATACGGCGGGTGCTTTGCTCGATCCGGGGGTTCTCGCGGTGCACGAGAGCATCACGGCAGAAGATGCGATCGAACGGGTGCGCAAAGAGCCCGAGCACGCTCTCTACTACGTCTACGTCGTCAACGACGATCAAGAGCTCGTCGGAGTCACGAACCTCCGCGAGCTGATGGCCGCCCGACCGGGACAACCTTTGTCGCTCCTCGCCACGCGAGACGTGGCTTTCGTCCCTGCGACCGCGAGCTGGCAGACGATCGTCGCGCACCCAGCCTGGAGCCGGGTCCACGCATTGCCAGTGCTCGCGTCGGACCGGCGCTTTTTGGGGGTCATCCGATACGAAGTCGCCCGCCGCTTGGAACGGAGGCTGATCGAAACCCGGCTCGAGAGCCGGGGCGAGGAAACCGCCGCCGCCCTGGGCGAGCTGTACGGCATCGGCTTGCGAGGTCTCGTCGGATGGGTGGCGTCGGGTCTGCTGGGACCATCGGACTCCGAAGGAGGCCCCTCATGAGCCGAGGATCGAGCGAAATCATACGCCGCTTTCTCACGCTGCATCCGGCGGAGGCTGCCCGCGAAATGGACCACGCGGCCCCCGAGGAGGTCGCACGGGTGCTCGCGTCCGAGGCGCCAGGCGACGCCGCCCGCGTGCTCTTTTACATGCAACCCGATCGCGCAGCGAAGTCGCTCGCCGCGGCAGGTCCGGCTGGTGCCGGACGGCTGATCCCAGCGCTCGACCCGGCTCGCGCTGCGGGTCTCGTCGCGAGGCTGGACGAAGAGACGCGGGAGGAGCTGCTGCGCGCGGTTTCGGAACGATCGGCCGAGGAAATTCGAGCGATCCTGCAGTTTCCGGTCGGCACGGCGGGCAATCTGATGGATGCCAGGGTCACCCTCTTCCGACGGGACACGTCGGTGCGCGAAGCGCTGGACCAGGTGCGACAGCTCGGTGATCGACGGATCGCCGATCTGGTCGTGACCGACGAGCACGGACGATTCGAAGGCGTCGTCCGCTTGCAAGACTTGGTGGGCGCGTCGCCGGAACGGCAGCTCGCCGAGCTGCAAAGGCCCTGGGCTGCTCACGTGCACCCGATGACACCCCGCGAAGAAGTGGTCGAGCTCTTGAACGAGCATCGACTGTCGAGCCTTCCCGTCGTCGATCTCCAAAACCACGTAGTGGGAATCATCCGACACTTGGGTCTCGTAGAAGCCGCCCAAGAAGATGCCTTGAGCGACTTGCAGCAGATGGTCGGCGGGTCCGAAGAAGAGCGTGCCCTCTCCCGGCCGTGGGTCGGCGTGCGAAGCCGCCTTCCTTGGCTGAACATCAATTTGCTGACGGCGTTCCTCGCAGCATCAGTCGTTGGTTTGTTCGAAGGGACGATCGCACGTTGCACCGCAGTAGCGGTCTTGCTGCCCGTTGTGGCCGGTCAATCGGGGAACACGGGCGCGCAGGCATTGGCGGTCACCATGCGCGGGCTGGCGCTTCGCGAGTTTCGCGTTTCGCAGGCGATGCGAGTGCTGGTCAAAGAGCTCGTGATCGGTTTCGTGAACGGTCTCGCGATCGCGGCCGTGACTTCCGTCGGTGTCTACGTGTGGAGCCGCAACATCGGCCTGGCCTTGGTGATGTTTCTTGCGATGGTCGTGTCCATGATCGCGGCTTCTGCCGCGGGGGCGATGATCCCGGTCGGCCTGGTCAAGCTGAAACGAGATCCTGCCACCGCTTCGTCCATCATTCTGACGACCATCACCGACATCGTCGGCTTCTTCACCTTCCTCGGCCTCGCGACGTGGTTCTCCGCCATGCTTGCCGGCGTGGACTGATGCTCTTCCGACGGAAGTCGTTCAACCCTGCCCAACCAGGCTTTTCATTCGCTCGACCGCGCTCTCGTGCTCGACCAAGAGCAACAGAAGATCGCCGCGCTGGATGTGTGTGTCGCCCCTCGCGAGCATGACCTTTTCGCCTCGCATGACCGTGAGAATCAACACTCCGTCTGGTACCTTCAGATCGCGAATCGACGTGGAATCGATGTCATCCACCTCGAGCTCTTCGAACCGAAGACCGCCACGGGTCACGAGGGAGAGGTCGGGGCGCCCGAACCCATGCAGAGCAGCAAGCATCTCCGCAGCTGCCGATATGGAGGGCGTGACGATCCGCGCGACTCCGATCTCTTTGCACGCGGCGCGTAGCCCGAGATCCTTCAACTTCACCATGACCGTGGGCACGTCGAAACGCTTTGCCAACATGGCGATGACGGTGTTGAGCGCATCCGAGCTGGTGCTTGCAATCAGCGCGTCTGCCTCCTCGACGAGCGCCTTCTGCAACAGCTCGGGGTTGGTGCCGTCGCCTTCCAAGACGAATGCGTCGAACTGCTTGCTCAGCTCCTCGCATCGCTCCGGTTCGTTGTCGATGAGGACGACTTGGTGGTCCCCTCCTCGCGTGAGATCCCGCGTGAGCTCGTAACCGATACTTCCTATGCCCACGATGATGACTCTCATCGCGACCTCCTGCGCATCTTCCAGGTTGCTGGATGAAGAACCACTAGCACGGGCACGACCTCCAGTCGGCCTGCCCACATGAGAAAGCTGAGGACCAGCTTCACCCAGCCTGGCAACGAGGGGTCGGTGATGCCAGACGACAACCCGACGGTGCCGATCGCCGAGGCGCTCTCGAAGAGCGCGTTTCCGGGCTCGAACCCGGCAAGAACCAAGAGCGCGGCACCACCTGCGAACAAGCAGAGATAAGCAACCATGAAACCGAGCAGATGACGCAGAGGCTCGACCTCGATGGGAAGGTCTGCGTACTTCAGTGGGATTTTGGCTTCCGCCGGGAGCAACAATCGGTGGATGGTCCATCGGGCCAGCAGCAACAGAACCAAGAGTCGCATCAGCTTCAAGCCGCCCGCGGTCGATCCCGTGGAGCCGCCCACCAGCATCCAGAGCGTCGCGAAGAAGCGACGCGTGGGCGACCAGGTTGCAGGATCATCGAGGGAAAAGCCCGTGGTCGTGATGGAGCTGATGGTGTCGAAAACCGCGTGCCATGGTGCTCCCTCGAGCAGCAGAAGCAGGACGGAGCCGGAGGCGACGATGAGAACGAGCGCCACCAGCTGAGGATCGCGCTCCGTGCTCTCGTTGCTCTCGCGCCGCATGATGCGCTGGTAATTCGCGAAGCTCGTCGCGCCGAGCAGCATGCCCAGCATGCTCACGATCAGGATCAGAGGCTGGTCGACGTAGCGCCCGATGCTGTCCGCATGGGGCGAAAAGCCGCCCGTGGAGATCGTCGCCAGCCCATGAAGCACTGCGTCCTCGATGGGCATCCCCACGGCGACCAAAGCAATGCAGACCCCGGCGGTCAAAGCACCGTAGACTTTGAGCAGATCACGTGCCGTAGCTCGCACGCTCCCCGCCACGCGCTCGTCCTCGGACCCGGAGCTGTACAGACGAAAGCGAAAACCCGCGGGACGGGTGGCGTTCAGGAGTGCCACGGTAAGAATCACGATCCCTGCGCCGCCGATCCACTGCATGTAGGCTCGGAGAAACCGCAGCGTCCTCGGCAGATCCTCGGGCCGAAAGACGGTGAGCCCCGTGGTCGTGAAACCCGACATGCTTTCGAAGAACCCATCCACGAACGGAGCGACGGGCACGAATGCGACCGCGCCCGCAACGGAGAACAAAGGATACGCGAGCGCCGTGACCAAAAAGGCTTCGCGCATTCCCAAGTCTTTCGTGAGAAGCGTGCGGCCCCAATGACCGACGCCGAGCGCGACGGCGGCCACGCCCGTCAACAACCCCGCGACGACGAGCTCTGCGCTGATCCACCCGATGGCGGCAGGCAACAAGAGCAACCCGCCCATGACCCGAAGCAAGCCTGCGAGCTGGCCGACCACGGCGCCGAAATCGAGCGGTGTGAGATTCTCGCGAAGGGACATGAAAACGCGAGGGTACAATGAAAGGGCGCGTTGACTTTGGCAATTTCGAGGGCCACGTTCCCGCGCGTGAGAGACCTGGCTATCATCGGCTGGCGCGAGTGGGTAGCATTGCCTGACCTAGGCATCTCAAGAATCAAAGCAAAAGTAGATACCGGAGCTCGAAGCTCTTCTCTGCATGCGTACGACATCGAGGTCTTCTCGAAGGGCCGTCGCGATTTCGTTCGCTTCGTGGTGCATCCGGTCCAACGAGAAACGACGACGACGATCCACTGCGTCGCGGAGCTCCACGAGCACCGTCACGTCAAGAGCTCCAGCGGCCACCGGGAGTATCGGCCCATCGTGCGAACCTCGCTGGAGCTCGGCGGCGAGCGCTGGCCCATCGATCTGACCCTCACCACCCGTGACGCGATGGGATTTCGCATGCTCCTCGGACGCGAAGCGATTCGGGAGCGATTCTTGGTCGATCCGGGTGGCTCGTACAAATATCGAGAGCTGGTGCCCAAACGCAAGAAGGCGAAGAAGAAGGCATGAAGATCGGAATCCTCTCCAGGAATGCGCGCTTGTACTCGACCAAGAGGCTCAAAGAGGCGGCGGCCGAGCGCGGCCATACGGTGAGGGTGGTCGACTTCACGCGATGTTACATGAACATCACCTCACACCGCCCCCAAGTCTTACTCGCGGGCACCGCTCTTCAGTTCGATGCGATCATCCCGAGAATTGGCGCTTCTCATACGTTCTACGGAACGGCGGTGGTCCGGCAGTTCGAGATGATGGGCACCTATTCCCTCAATACGTCGCAAGCCATCTCTCGAGCACGGGACAAGCTGCGCGCCCTCCAGTTGCTCGCGCGAGAGGGAATCGGATTGCCCGTGACGGGCTTCGCGCGCTCGACCAAGGACATTCAGGGTCTGATCAAGTTGGTTGGCGGCGCACCCCTGATCATCAAGCTTCTCGAGGGAACGCAGGGAATCGGCGTGGTGCTCGCCGAAACCGACAAGGCCGCCGAGTCGGTCATGGCGGCATTCAGTCAGCTCGATGCGAACATCTTGGTGCAGGAATTCATCAGAGAGGCGCGGGGCGCCGACATTCGAGCTTTCGTCATCGGCGACAAAGTCGTCGCCTCCATGATGCGTCAAGGACCCCGCGGGGAGTTTCGATCGAACTTGCACAGGGGCGGCACCGCGACACGAGTGCGCCTCACACCCGAGGAGCGAAGCACCGCCGTTCGCTCTGCGAAGAAATTGGGGCTGCGCGTGGCCGGTGTCGACATGCTTCGATCCAATCACGGTCCAGTCGTGATGGAAGTGAACTCCTCACCCGGTTTGGAGGGAATCGAAACGACCAGCGGGAAGGACGTGGCCGGCGCGATCATCGAGTATCTGGAGAAGCATGCCAAACCAGGCAAAACCAAAGACCGGATCCAAGGCTGATCTGCGACCGCCCTTCGAGATCGACGGCGTCTCGGCGCCGCCAGGCAAGCTCACTCGCGTCGAGCTGGAAATCGCTCGATTGCCGACCGGCATGGGGCTTTCGTTGCCGGTCGGAGTCTTGCACGGCCGCCACGCGGGGCCGGTAATCTGGATCAGTGGAGCGATTCACGGGGACGAGCTCATCGGGGTTCCGATCGTCCGTCACGTTCTGAATCGCATCGATCCGAACGACGTTTCGGGCACCGTCTTGGCAGTGCCGGTGATCAACGTGTGGGGCCTGCTCCGCGAGTCCCGTTACCTCCCCGACCGGCGCGATCTGAACCGGAGCTTCCCGGGCTCGCGACGAGGCTCGACCGCGTCACAGCTGGCTCGCTTGTTCATGACGGAGATCGTGGCGCGCTGCGAGGTGGGAATCGATCTCCACACCGCCTCGGACGGACGCACCAACCTTCCCCAGATCCGGTGCGACTTGGACGATCCGGAAACCAGAAGGTTGGCGCGCGAGTTTGGAGCCCCCGTCTTGCTTCACGCACGATTGCGGGACGGCTCCCTTCGTGCCGCGGCCACCCAGTCGGGCAAGCGCGTGCTCCTCTACGAGGCGGGGGAAGCAAAGCGTTTCAATGCGGAGGCGATCGACCTCGGGGTGGGTGGTGTGATGCGGGTCATGAAAGCGCTCGGCATGGTCGAGTATGGCGTCGAGGCCCCGGAGCGGGCTCCTCGGCTGTTCAGGCAAAGCTCTTGGGTGCGTGCGAGGCGCACTGGATTCTGTGAAATGATGGTGCGACTCGGCGACGAAGTCGCTGCCGGGGAAGGCATCGCCACGCTGTTCGATGCCCTGGGACGCGACCGCACGGTCGTCCGGGCGAATCGTGCAGGCATCGTAGTCGGGCAGGTCACCTCGGCGCTCGTTCACAGGGGCGAAGCGATCGCGCACATTGCGGACCAAGCCGAAGCGGAGCCTCCGTAGCGCGGCAAGCCCAATCTTGGGAACCGCGAGCCGATCTGCATATACTCGCGCCACTGCCCTCATGACGAAAGCTCGCCGAAGGAATCGCCGGCGTTCGCGCCATCAACTGGATCTGGGAAGCCGGTATCGAGTCGGTTCCCCTCCGGGCGTGTTGGAAATACATCCAGAAGCCGCTCCGACGATCATTCGCCGAACGGTGTACGATGCCACCAGCCACACGGAGGAGCGATTCGAGAAAGCCATTCCCAAACACAAGCTCAGCCGCGAGCCGAGCCGCGTTCTCTGGCTCGACGTCGTCGGACTCGGGAGTCTCGACGTCCTGCGACACATCGTGACGACCTTCGATCTTCATCCTCTCGCCGTCGAAGACGTCCTTCACCAGCGGCAGCGGCCTAAGGCCGAGGTGTACGAGGACACGCTTTTCATCGTGGTCCGAATCCCCCACGTCCGCGACGGTGTGACGACCTTCGAGCAAGTCAGCATTTTCCTCGGATCGGACTTCGTGCTGACCTTCCAAGAGGAAGAAGCCGATTGCTTCGACACGGTTCGTGAACGCATCCGCCGCAAGCAAGGCCGCGTCCGGAATGGGGGAGCGGACTATTTGGCCTACGCGCTTCTCGATGCAGCCATCGATCAGTACTTGCCTCTGGCTGACGGGCTCGGCGACCGCATCGACCAGATGGAGAAGCACATCCTCTCACGGACGGATGCGGGTGTCGTGCAACGACTTCTCGATCTCCGGGGCGATTTGAACCAGCTGCGCCGCAACCTGTCACCAGCTCGAGACGCGGTCGCGGCGATGGCTTCACTCGCTGGCTCACTCGTTTCGGAGGACACGAAGGTCTACCTTCGAGACTGCCAAGACCACATCGTCCAGCTCAACGAAGTGACGGAAAGTTACGGCGACACCGTCTCGGCGCTGCTGTCGATTCACCTGAGCGTCGCGAGCCAGCGACTCAACGAGGTGATGAAAGTCCTGACCATTTTCGCGGCGTTGTTCATGCCCTTGAGCTTCATCGCGGGCGTCTACGGAATGAACTTCGACCCCGGTGCATCCCCTTACAACATGCCCGAGCTCGGTTGGAGGTACGGCTACCTTCTCGTGCTCGGCATGATGGCCGTGATCGCCGGGAGCATGCTCCTATTTTTCCGGCGCCGAGGCTGGCTCGGGTCCTCAGACCGGCCGCGAACCGAGCGCCATGGCTCGTGACCGCTTGCGCTGAAACCCTGCCTTCGGTAGTCGTAGGCTCATGAAGAGCCGAGGCGCGTGTGTGTGTGGTGCGGTTACGTTCGAGATCGAGGGCCCGTTTCGCGGTTTTCAGTACTGTCACTGCAGTCGCTGCCGCATGAAAACGGGCTCGGCACACGCTGCGAACATCTTCGTTCCGGTGGACCAGTTCCGTTGGAAAGAAGGCCAGGAGAAGGTCAAGCGTTACGAGCTCCCGACGGCGAAGTACTGGAGCACGGCTTTTTGCACCGAGTGCGGGTCGGCGATGCCCTGGCTCACCAAGAATGGAAAGAACATGGTCGTCGGGGCCGGAACGTTGCTCGAAGATCCAGGTGTGCGGCCGCAGCTCAACGTCTTTTTCGGGTCCCGCGCCCCGTGGTACGTGCCGGCTTCGGACTTGGAATCGCACGATACGATTCCGAAGTCCTGAGGTATCCTCCGACCGGCCGCGGACGCTCGACGATGACATGGCGCATTCTCACGGTGGCGTGCTTGACTCTCGCAGTGCTCGGCTGCGGCTCTTCGAGCGGCGAGCCGGTCGATCCCTTGGCAAGCGAGTATTGCGCAGCGTGCTCGGAGCTCGCGACCTGCGAGAGGGTCGTCGACGAAGCCCTCGGCGCCGCCTGCCCGGAACAGACGCGCGACTACTACCAGTGCTTGACGGATGCCGACTGCGAGACGACGACGTGTGATGCCGAGTGGACCGCACGGGAAGCTTGCATGGGCATGACCTCGTAGGTCCGAGGTCTCTAGCCTGCCAGCGTGGGCCAAGGCGAAGCCGCTTCGATCTCCAAGGCCAGCTCGAGAAGCGTTCGCTCTTGTCCCAAACGTGCGGCAAACTGCACACCGATCGGGAGGCCTTCAGTGCTTTTTGCCATCGGTAACGAGATGGCGGGCCCCCCCGAGACGTTCTGGACAGGCGTGAACGGGATGAACCACTTCAAACGCTCGAGAGCCGTCTCGAATGGCACCTCCGGACCGATGAAGCCGAGCGCCGGCGGCGGCATGGCCAAGGTGGGATTGAGCAGAACGTCGTACCGTTCGAAGCCCTCGTCATATCGGCTCGCAAACCTGCGGAGTCGCCAGATGGCTGCCGGCACCGAGCGGACGTTGCGCTTGAAGTGCTCGACCAATCCTCGCGTGAACGGCTCGATCTGCGTCCGGTCGAACTCGGGATGAACGAGTTGCTTTCCAAACCGTGTGATGACCGACGCCATCGTGGACCACAGCAAGAAGAAGTCTTCGTGAAAACCCTCGTCGAACGGGCGGGGTACTACGTCGACGGCATGGCCGAGCGTTTCGCACATCGCCGCCACGCGATGCACGGCATCCACGCATTCCGGGTGCGCTGGTGCTCGCTCGCCGATCTCCGTGAAGAATCCGATGCGAAGACGACGCCCAGGGCGAGTCACCAGGCCGATTTGGGGAAGCCTCGGATTGCGTCGGTACCTCTCGGCGGCATGGAAGAAGTACGCCGTATCCCGCACGGTTCGGCTCAGCATTCCTTGATGCAAGATCTTCACCGGCAATAGCTCCGAGCCCTCGATCTCGGCCAGGCGGCCGCGGGACGGTTTGAGGCCCACCAAGCCGCAACAGGATGCTGGAATGCGAATCGATCCGCCCCCGTCGTTGGCGTGCGCGATCGGCACGACGCCCGCGGCTACCAATGCCGCCGATCCCCCGGACGACCCGCCCGGCGAAAAACCGAGCCGCCATGGGTTGTGCGTCGGACCGTACAACAGCGCCTCGGTGGTTCCCGTGAGTCCGAACTCCGGCGTGGTGGTCTTTCCGAGGTTGATGAAGCCCATGGACAGGAACTGCTTCGCGAAGGGAGAGGTCTTTTCGGCAGGCTTTCGGGGCAGGCCTCGGGACCCGAAGAGCAGCGGGGAGCCGGCCACTTCGTCCGTGTCCTTGATGAACGACGGCACCCCCCCGAAAGGACCGGGCGGCGGAGACGTGGCCCGCTCGCGCGCCGAATCGAAAAGAGCCGTGGCGATGGCATTGAGCCTGGGATTGACCATCTCCGCCCGCCGAATTGCGGCCTCGACGGCCTCGCGCGGATGGATGTCGCCTGCTTTGATCCTCCTCGCGATTTCGACGCCATCGGCCGTCCCGAGAACGTCGTCGCAAAACGCGCTCGCGCGCTCCGATGGCATGACCGTTTCTGCCTGCACGGCCAAGTGCATATCACATTCGACGCGAATCGGCTTTGCCGCAGCGATTGGATCGGCTACCAATCGAACGGGAGCCGAGGAATGAAGAGCTTCGAAGGCAAGGTAGCCGCAATCACGGGTGCGGCATCGGGAATCGGACGCGCGCTTGCGCTGGAGCTCGGTCGCAGAGGTTGCCATCTCGCGCTCTCCGACATCAACGCGCTCGGGCTGGACGAAACGATCGAGGAAGCGAGGAGCTCGGGGGTGCGTATCACCTCGCAGATCGTGGACGTGGCCAATCGCCAGGCCGTCCATGCCTGGGCCGACCGAGTGGCAAGCGACCACGGGAAGGTCAACCTCGTCTTCAACAACGCGGGCGTCGCCTTGAGCAGCACCGTCGAGAAGATGCGCTACGAAGATTTCGAGTGGTTGATGAACATCAACTTCTGGGGCGTCGTGTACGGGACCAAGGCGTTTTTGCCCCATCTCGAGGCCTCGGGGGAAGGTCACATCATCAACGTCTCGAGCGTCTTTGGGCTCGCGGGCATTCCCAGTCAGTCTGCTTACAATGCTGCCAAGTTCGCCGTGCGCGGCTTCACCGAGTCCCTTCGCCAAGAGCTCGAGATCATGGGTTCCAACGTGAGCGCGACGAGCGTTCACCCGGGAGGCATCAAGACGGCGATTGCGAGATCGGCCCGCGTGGACCCGAGCATTCGAGATCTCGGAATCGACGAATTGAAAGCGGGTGAGAAGTTCGAAAAAGCGTTCATCACGAGCCCCGGAAAAGCCGCGAACATCATCCTGGAGGCAGTTCGGGCGAATCGACGGCGCGTTCTGGTGGGCCCGGATGCACGCGTGTTCGACTGGGCCGTGCGTTTGCTGCCGTCGAGCTACCAAGACATCACGAAAGGCTACGCGAAACTCACGGCGAAATAGCTATCAGCGGGACTCCGTGAAGCTCAAACACATTCCCAATCTGATTTGCGTCGTTCGCATCCTTTTGGTGGCACCCATCATCTGGAGCTTGTTCGACGGGCGCTACGGCCTGTCGCTGCTGCTGATCCTCGTGGCGGGCCTCTCCGATGCGCTCGACGGATACCTGGCGCGCCGCTTCGATTGGCGCACGCGCCTCGGCGGCTTGCTCGATCCCGCGGCCGACAAGCTGTTGATGGTGAGTGTCTTCGTGACGCTGAGCTGGCTGGGATGGGTCCCCGTGTGGTTCACCGCGGTCGTCGTGGGACGCGACCTGGTAATCGTGGGAGGCATCGTCGCTTACCAAAATCTGGTGGCCCCGGTTCATGGGGATCCGACGATGACCAGCAAGCTCAACACGGTCCTACAAATCGCGTTCGCCCTCTTGGTCATCACACACGCATGGCGGGGCTGGCCCCCTTCGGCATGGCTGAACGGCCTCGGAGCAGCCGTGCTCTTCACGATCGCAATCAGCGTTCTTCAGTACGTCTCCTTGGGCGTCGCAGCCTTGCGCGACACGAAAAGGGGCGCTTAGTCCACGAAAGACGGGCTCAGCACCGCTCCGGTGCTTCGAATCGACCCCACATCTTACCCATCCAGGTGGTCATGAGCGCGGGCTTCGGAAGACCCAGCGATCGGAGCTCATCCGCAATGGGATGCGCTCCGAGCTCGATCTCGACCCCACCCAAGCGAACTCCGAATCCGGTGGCCCCCGAAGCGAATCTCGTGACGTGCAGCGCGCCGTCGATGTAACTGAACGTGCGCAACGTTTGCTCGGGGAGCTTCCGGTTTCCGCCCTGAGGCAGGCTGATTCTCAGCACGGTCTGACCGTCGCGATTCCAAAGGCAACGGGCCCGACCGCCCGCAGTGTCCAGCTCGATCTCGTCGAGAGTCTTGGGAAAGCCCCAAATCACTCGCCCCGCTTCACAGGTGAACGCTTGATCGACGGGCAAGTGGAGAATGTGGGTGGGTAACCGGCCCCGCATGAGGTCGTAGAGCGTGCCGACGTACGGCAAGGACCTCGTCCCCCCGCGCTTTCTCACGAAGAGGGCGACGGATACCTCGTTGTAGTCTCCGAGGTCGTTGTCGCGATATTCGATGCACGCGATGCTCAAAATCCCGCGGCCCGGTGCAATCTCGGCGACCTCGAGCTCGGCTCCCGGAAGTAGCGCTCGTGCGGCGGAGGAAGGCACCACCCAAGCGGCCGTCGCAGCGCACGCGTCGCGCACGACGCACGGCAGGGTGACGGTGCGCCCCTGGATCTGGTACTGAGGCGCACCCTCGGCCTTTTCCTTCCCGCCCATGGTCGGAGAGTATAAGGAGATGGGCCCAACCGTGCTAGAAGCAAGGCGATGTCGAACGCTGCGAAGACCATCGCCGTCGTCACTGGCGCGAGCCGAGGCGTAGGAAAGGGAATTGCCACGGCGCTCGGCGCGTCGGGTGCGACCGTGTACGTGACGGGCCGCACCGAGGAGCGTGGACGAGCCCATCCGCTGGGCGGATCCGTTCAGGAGACTGCCCGAGCCGTGACGCAAGCGGGTGGACGCGGGATCGCGCTCGCTTGCGATCACTCGAAGGACGAGGACGTGCGTCAGCTCTTCGAGCAAGTCGCCCAGGAGCACGGTCACCTCGACATCTTGGTGAACAACGCGACCTCCATCCCCAAGGATCTGGCGAGGCCGGGCCCGTTTTGGGAGAAGTCGCTGGACCTAGTCCGCCTCTTGGAGATCGGTTTGCGGTCGCACTACGTGGCCACGTACTTCGCTGCGCCTTTGCTCGTGCAAGCGGGCGGTGCCCTGGTCGCGTTCACTTCGAGCTTCGGAGCCCGGTGCTACATGCACGGTCCCGCGTACGGCGCCGGCAAAGCCGGTGTCGACAAGATGGCCATGGACATGGCGGTCGACTTCCGCGATCACGACGTGGCCGCGATCAGTCTGTGGCTCGGCTTCGTGCGGACCGAGCGAAACGAGCCTCTCTTCCGACACCCCGACGCCATGAAGGGGCCGTACGGAAAATTTCTCGCGAACGCCGAGAGCCCCGAGCTGGTCGGCCGCGTCATCGAAGCTCTGCATCGAGACTCACGACGCATGGCCCGATCGGGTCGCGTCCTCATCGTCTCCGAGCTCGCCGAAGAGCTCGGCATTCGGGAGGCAGACGGCCGGCAGCCCGCCTCGAACCGCCAGATGCTGGGCGCCCCCCCCGAGCCGAGCAGCGTCGTGATTCGCTAGCGGCCATGGGCAGCTTCGCCCGCACGGTGTACGATGACGAAATGCACCGACTGTTCGATCCCCACGGCCGGCCGACGACCCCATGACTTCGAGACCGTGCTCGAATGCGCTGCTGCTCTGGGCATTTTTGACGGTCGTCGGGTGCGGCGATTCGACTGACGGCTCACAGGGGCTCGAGGTGTCGGTTTTCTCCCAGGATCGGGTGGTCAGCGAGAACGGCGAGCTCGTTTTGAGATCTGGGATGCTTTCGGTCCGAGCGATCTCGCTCGTCGGCCCCGACGGCCAGGTACCCTGGTTGCGTGCGGTCACGGTCGACCTGGCCGCACCGACGCAGGAGCTGTCGGTGGGCTCGCCGGTGCCCGCGGGGTCTTACACCGGCCTCGCGATCGAGCTGGGACCCGCTGACGAGGACGGTCACACGCTCGATGCGACCTTGGAGACGCCGGACGGCTCTGCCACGGTGCGGGTGACCTCCGAGCTCGTCATGACCGGAATCGGTCAGTTCCCGGAGGGAGCTCGTTCCATCGACGAATCCACGGAGCTGAGCCTCCGGATCGGTCTCACGCAGATGTTTTTCTATCTGTATCCAGTGACCGACGCCGTCGACGGCCACTACGAGGCGGGCGAGTCGGAGCGGGATTTCCTGACCATGAATCTGATCGCGATGTTCGATCTGGTCGCTTCTCCGTGAGGAGCCAAGCACCCCAGAAAAGCCCAGTGCTGGCCGGGAAGCCCTTCCCGAGTCGGGTTGACACCCGGAGTTTGTGGTAGGATGCAAGGAGAAATGCAGCGGAGTGCGACCGGTTTCGTAGCGTTCGTGTTCCTGGTCAGCTCGGGGCTGGCCGGCGCCGCCTTCCATTTGTGCGGCATGGAAGGCTTGGTTCGCTCGACCTGCTGCTGCCACGAAGGCGAAGATCAGCCTCCCGTACAGCTCCAAAGCCCGGACGATTGCTGCGGCGCGCTCATCACCCAAAGGGCACATCCCAGCGTAACCAGTGGCGCCGATCAGCTCAATCCCGAAGCACCCATCTCTTCGCTCGGAGGCATGGCTTCGGTGGCGGCCTTTCCCACGGGCCCCGACGAGAGCTGCGAGCCCGGGTTGGCACGGGGATCTCCGCCGCCTCATCGCGTCCCGATTTTCATCCGGCACTGCGCCTACCTGAATTGATCTCCCAATGCTCGTGGGTGGAACGGCGTCGTTCGCCGTTCGAGGCAGGTCTGCGTCTTTTTGCGGGCCTTGGTCGCGTAGCAATGGGAGTACGAAGCAATGAAACGGTTGGTGATGATCGCGGCAGTGGCGCCGTGGATCGGCGTAGTGGCGTCGGGCGGTTGCGCGCATGGGCAGCGCAACCGCTACGAGGAGCTCGAGAGCGCTCTTGAAGAGTCGTCCAAAGAGAGAGTCGCGCATCCTCGCACCGAAGAGCCGCTCGTGCTCTCGCCGCGAGAGCCGCTCCGGCGCGAAACCCTGGTGAGGTCGGTTCTCGCGCGAAACCCCGACATCGAAGCGGCACGCCAGGCGTGGAGAGCGGCCCTCGCCCGTCATCCTCAAGCGAGATCGCTCGAGGACACCATGGCGAGCTACTCGCTAGCTCCTTTGAGCATCCGCTCTGACGACGTCCGTTTCGGCCAAGTCGTCCGGTTGGAGCAGCGTTTCCCCACCCCAGGCAAGTTTCGCTTCGCCGGAGAGGTGGCGTTGGCGGAAGCGGAAGCCCAAGCAGCCAACTACGAGGCGGTTCGTCTCACTCTGGCGCTGATGGCTTCGTCTCTATTCGACGAGTACTACCGGATCGAGCGCCTCCTCGACCTCAACGAGGAGCATCGACAGCTCATCGAAGACATTCGGGCGAGCGCCATGGTTCAGTACGAGGCAGGCCGCGTTTCCCAACAAGATCCGCTGCAAGCCGAAGTCGAGCTTGCCCACATCATTCACGAGCGCGTGATGTTGCAATCGGACCACGACGTGATCGTCGCTCAGATCAACGGCCTCCTGCATCGACACCCGGAGCTTTCCCTTCCGCCACCCCCACGACAGATGGAGCCGCTCGAGGTCGAGGTAGGCAACACCGAGAACCTTCAGAACCAGGCTCTGCAAGAGCGGCCCGAGCTCGAAGCGGCACAGGCCGAGCTCCGCGCAGCCGGCTCGGAGGTGAGCCTGGCCAAACGAAACTATTCGCCCGAAATCGGGCTCATGGGCGAGTACAACTCGATGTGGGCACAGACGGAGCATCAATGGATGACCGGAGTCTCGCTCAATCTTCCTCTGCAGATTCGGGGCCGCAAAGGAGCGGTAGAGGAAGCCGAAGCGCGCGTAGCGCGCGAGGCAGCAGAGCTCGCCTCGATGAAGGACGACGTCCGGGTCGAAGTCGATCAAGCGATGCGGCGTCTGCTCGAGGCGCACCACGTGGTCGAGCTCTACCAAACACGTTTGATCCCGGCAGCTCGAGCGCAAATCGACGCGGCCGAGTTTGGATACGAGACGGGCCGCAACAGCTTCCAAGCGCTGATCGATGCCGAGCGTTCGCTACGAACCCTGGAGATTCAATACGAAGATGCCTTGGCGAGCCTCGGGCAACGAGCCGCAGAGCTCGATCGGGTACGAGGAATCGTGCCGGGCATTTCGCTCGAAGGAGGACGGCATGACGACCGCTGAGACCAAGAAGCGACGCGGCGTTTGGATCCTCGTCGCACTGCTGCTGCTCGCTGCCGTCGGCGCCGGTGCCATGTTCATACTCCGCGATGGCAGTCCGAAGACCACCGAGGAAGAGCCGGCCGCCACGCACGCGCACGACGGCGAGGTGGCCTACTACACCTGCCCGATGCACCCGTCGGTCCGTCAGTCCACACCTGGCAAGTGTCCGATTTGCGGCATGGATCTCACCCCAGTCACCCAGGAAGATCTCCGCACGGGAACGGTGGTGGTCGACGAAGTCCGGCGTCAGCAGATCGGCGTGACGACCGCTCCCGCGGGGCGCCGTGAGCTCGCACGCCACATCCGCGCCGTAGGACAGGTCGCGGTCGACGAAACTCTGCTCACCGACGTCAACCTCCGGATGAGCGGCTGGGTGCAGGATCTCTACGTCGACGAGACGGGTCAGCGCGTCGAGAGAGGTCAAACACTGTTCACCTTGTACAGCCCCGAGCTCTACGCGGCACAGCGCGAGTACCTGACCGCTGTCAGCAGGGTTCGAGAGCAAAGCTCGGGAGCGCTCGACGAGCTCGCCCGAGCCTCGGAGCAGCGGCTGCGCCTGCTCGGAATGAGCTCTTCGCAGATCCGTCGACTCGAAAGACGAGGCCGGGCTTGGGAGTACATGCCCATCCCGTCTCCGGCCACGGGCTACGTGATCGAGAAGAACATCGTCGAGGGTGGGCGCATCGAAGCGGGCACTCGCGTCTATCGAATTGCCGAATTGAATCGGGTTTGGATCGACGCAGACGTATTCGAGTCGGATCTGCCTCACATCGAGGTCGGCCAGCGAGCGAGGGTCGAGCTCCCATACGTTCCGGACGAGACGTTCGAAGGCCGTGTCGACTACGTCTATCCGACCCTGGCCGGAGCGACTCGGACCGGCCGGCTGCGCGTCGTGCTCGAGAACCCCGATCTGAAGCTCAAGCCCGACATGTATGCCAACGTCGAGCTCGAAGTCGACTTGGGCGAAAGGCTGGCAATTCCCGAATCCGCCGTCATCTACACCGGCCCGCGGCGCTTGGTCTTCGTCGATCTCGGACAGGGCCGACTACGGCCTCAAGAAATCGAGGTCGGCGTACAAGCCGACCGGTACGTGGAAGTGACGAAGGGCTTGGAGCCCGGTGACGTGGTGGTGACCTCGGGTAATTTCCTGATCGCGGCTGAAAGCCGAATTCGCTCGGCAACCAAGTATTGGGGAGGGGGTCATGACGCCCACTGAAGGCGAGCGCCCCCAGCCGACGCTCGTCGCGCGACTCATCGAAACGAGCGCCCGCCAGCCGTTGATCACGGTGTTGTTCGTGCTCGCGGCGGGCGTGTGGGGTTTCTACTCGCTACGCAACGCACCGCTGGATGCGATTCCCGATCTGTCGGACACGCAAGTCATCATTTTCACCGAGTGGCAAGGCAGGAGCCCCGACTTGGTGGAAGATCAGATCACCTACCCGATCTCGACCTTCCTCCTCGCTGCGCCTGAAGTGAAATTCGTCCGAGGACAGTCGTTTTTCGGTCTGTCCTTCGTTTCGGTGATCTTCGAAGACGGGACCGATATGTACTGGGCGCGAAGCCGCGTGCTCGAGTACTTGAGCTCCGCCATGGCCGAGCTTCCCGAAGGCGTCCGCCCTACCCTCGGGCCTGATGCGACCGGCGTGGGCTGGGTATTTCAATACGCCCTGGTCGATCGGACCGGTGGGCACGACCTGCAGGAGCTGCGGTCTTTTCAGGACTGGAATCTTCGATATGCCCTCGAGAGCGTGCCTGGGGTCGCAGAGGTCGCCTCGGTCGGCGGGTTCGTCAAGGAGTACCAAGTGCAAGTCGACCCGATTCGGCTTCGCGCATACGACGTTGGCATCGGGGAAGTCGTCCGCGCGGTTCGCGAGTCCAACGAGGACGCCGGAGGCCGCACCATCGAAATCGCAGGACACGAGCAGATCATTCGCGGTCGCGGCTACGTCCAAAGCGAGGAGGACCTCCGGAAGATCCCACTCAAGCTGGGGGAAGCAGGCACGCCAGTCTTGGTCGAGGACGTGGCAGTGGTCAGTATCGGTCCCGCGCTGCGCCGGGGCATTGCCGAGCTCGACGGACGAGGCGAGGTGGTCGGCGGGATCGTCGTCATGCGGTACGGCGAAAACGCCCTCTCGGTCATCGATGGGGTCAAGGCGAAGCTCGAAGAGCTGAAGAGCAGCCTTCCCGAAGGCGTCGAATTGGTGATCACGTACGACCGCTCGGACCTGATCAAGCGCGCAATCGAAACGCTTCAACGCACGCTGATCGAAGAAATGATCGTCGTGAGCGTGATCATCTTCCTGTTCTTGATGCATGCACGCAGCGCGCTCGTGCCGATCATCACGCTACCACTCGCGGTCATTCTGTCCTTCATTCCGATGTACTACCAGCATCTCACGGCGAACATCATGTCGCTCGGCGGCATTGCGGTGGCGATCGGAGCCATGGTGGATGCGTCCATCATCGTCATCGAGAACATCCACAAGAAGCTCGAAAGCTGGGATTCGGAAGGGCGCCCAGGCACCCGCTTCGACACCATCGTGGCAGCCATGCAGGAGGTGGGACCCTCGATCTTCTTTTCCCTGCTCGTGATCACGATATCGTTCTTGCCCGTCTTCACGCTGGAGGGCGCCGAGGGTCGCCTCTTCAAGCCGCTCGCCTTCACCAAGACGTACTCGATGGGCTTTGCAGCCATCCTGTCGGTGACACTCATTCCGGCATTGGCGGTCTTGATGGTTCGAGGAAAGATTCGGCACGAAGAAGAGAACCCGCTCAACCGGTGGTTGGTTCGCAGTTACGTGCCGGTGGTTCGATTCGTGGTGGCTCGTCGGTGGTGGGTCGTTGCGTTCGCGGTGCTCGCCATGGCGATCACGGTGCCCGTCTTCACGAGGCTCCAAAGCGAGTTCATGCCACCGCTCAACGAGGGCACCATCCTCTACATGCCGACCGCCCCGCCGGGCATGTCGATCACGGAGGCTGCAAACGTCCTGCAAGCCATGGATCGGGAGCTGAAGGAGTTTCCCGAGGTGGTTTCGGTGTTTGGAAAGGCCGGGAGAGCCGAAACCGCGACCGATCCCGCACCCATCGGAATGCTGGAAACCACCATCGTGCTGAAGCCCCGATCGGAATGGAGGGAGGGGCTGACCTGGGACGAGCTCGTCGAAGAGATGGACGAGAAGCTTCGTTACCCGGGCATGCCGAACATCTTTTGGATGCCGGTTCAGACCCGAACGGAGATGCTCGCGACCGGGATCCGAAGCCCACTCGGCATTCAAGTGTTTGGAAACGACCTCGGCACCATCGAACGCACCGCACTTCAGATCGAAGACGCCGTGTCGAAGATCCCCGGCACTCGCAGCGCGTTTGCGGAACGAGCTACGGGCGGGTTCTTCGTGGATTTCGAGATCGATCGCGATCGAGCTGCGCGTCACGGAATCCGGGTGGCGGACGTCAATGAGGTGATCATGACCGCCGTGGGAGGCTTGCCAGCTTCCGAGACGGTGGAGGGGCGCGAGCGCTACCCGATCAGCGTGCGGTACGCGCGCGAATACCGGGACGACCCCTCACTTCTGGACGACATCTTGGTCCAAAGCAGAACCGGCGCTCAGATCCCGATCACGCAAGTCGCGGACATCGAGTTCGTCACGGGCCCGCCCATGATCCGAAGTGAAGACGGGAAGCTGGTGAGCTTCGTGTTCGTCGACACGGACCGCCCCATCGCCGACTACGTCGACGAAGCAAAGCAGGTCGTCGCCGAACAGGTCGACCTGCCCGCGGGGGTTTGGCTCGGCTGGGCAGGGCAATTCAAGTACCTCGAACGCGCCAAGGAAAAGCTCACGCTGGTCGTTCCAGTCACGTTGTTCCTGGTGATGATGCTCCTCTACTGGAACACCAAGTCCTGGACCGAAACGGCCATCGTCATGTTGGCCGTCCCCTTCTCTCTCATCGGCGCGGTGTGGTTGCTGTACCTCCTCGACTACCACATGAGCGTCGCCGTCTGGGTCGGGCTCATCGCGCTGGCGGGCCTCGATGCAGAAACCGGGGTCGTCATGCTGCTCTACTTGACGCTGGCTCACCGCAAACGGCGAGAAGAGGGTAGCTTGCGAGATCCATCCGACCTGACCGAAGCCGTCGTCGACGGTGCGGCTCGCCGCATTCGCCCCAAGTTGATGACGGTCATGACGACCACGATTGCGCTGCTTCCGATCCTGTGGAGCACCGGAACCGGAGCCGACGTGATGAAGCGGATCGCCGCGCCCATGGTGGGCGGCCTGGTGACCTCGTTTCTGCTCGAGCTGACCGTATACCCAGCGATTTTCTTCATTTGGAAGAGTCGCGACCTTCCATTGAAAGCAACGAGCGAAGCAAGATAAAAGGGAGATTGAACATGACTCACACACGCACCATCTCGTGGCTCGTAGGCGCGTTGATCGCTGCTGCGGGCGTTTCGGGGGGCTGCTCGAAGAATGAGCCGCCAGCGCCCGAAGCGGCGCAGCCCGCGATCCCATCGGTCGCTCTGGGCAGCATCGAGAAGGCGATGACCGCGTATGACGACGTTCGAGCGGCGCTCGCCAACGACGAAGGGAACGTGAAGGCCGACGCGCTCGAGCTCGCCGCTGCAGCGCAAACCGCTTCGGACACGGCTCCTCAGACGCTGCGCGAGCCTCTTCGAAAGCTTGCGGAGGCGTCTCAACAGCTCGGCGCTGTCGAGAGCGCAAATATCGCCGAGGCCCGGGCCTTGTTCGGCGAGGTCAGTCGAGCGATGGTCTCGTTGCTTTCGAAAGCCCCGAGCTTGCAGAAGGGCGTGCACGTCTACGAGTGCCCGATGGCAAAGGGCTACAAGAGATGGGTGCAGCACGAGCCTGGCATTTCCAACCCGTACATGGGTCGCGGCATGCCCAAGTGCGGCACCGAAGCGCAGTTCTGAAGCGCAGAGCTAATTCAGAAGCAAGACGTACAGCATCGCGCCCGCAACCACGAGCAACGCTCCGATCGCGATGATCATCGGTCCTCGCCGGGCGACGGGAAAGGTCCCTCGCTCCAGATGCCTCGCAACCCGCAAGTAACGGCTGACCGCATAGAGGAGGGAAAGGCCCCCGAAGCTGATGAAGCCGATGCCCGCCACGACGGTGATGGTTTGGCTGCTTCCCGCGCCCAGACGCTCCAGCAGCACCCCCAGCCCGACGAGACCGAGAGCCGTGCGCACCCAGGCGAGGAACGTGCGCTCGTTTGCCAGATGATCGCGCGCCGTGCTGTCGCGATTCTCGACGATGTCGCCAGCCATCGCCAGAGCTGATAGCACACCTCGCGTCGTTCAGGGCGTAGGAGTATGCTCGGCGTGGAGGAAACGAAGGATGGCCTCGGAACGCATGAGCCCGGTCGACACCGCCTGGCTCCACATGGACGAACCCGGCAACCCGGCGGACATCGTGACGCTCATGACGCTCGACGAGAGGCTGTCTTACGAGGCTCTCAAAGACACGATCGCAGGGCGTCTCTTGAAGTACGAGCGGTTCAAGCAGCGGGTCACCGACTGCGACGGAGAGCCCACCTGGCAAGACGACGAGGCGTTCGAGCTCGAGCGGCACGTGACCCATCGGGTGTCCGACGATCCGCTGAGCGATGGTGTCCTGCAGCAGCTCGTGGCAGAGCTCGGTAACCAACCGCTGCCGATGGACCGACCGCTGTGGGCCGTGCATCTCATCGACGGACCAGATGGCGGCTCGGTCATCATCGCGCGCTTGCACCATTGCATCGCGGACGGCTTCGCGTTGGCCCACGCGATGATCAATCTCGCCGATCATGCCGACGGCACTCCGATGTCCGAGATGATGACGCCCGCCGCTTCCGAGGACCACGAGCCTCTTCTGGACGTGTTGATGCACGAAGCCAGCGAGCTCGTCCGTCATCCGAGTCACGCGCTCGACTTGGCGAAGCAAGGGGCCGCATTGGCAAAGAGCCTGGGGCATCTGCTCTTCGTGCCATTCGACCCGCAGACGATCTTGAAAAGAAAGCTCTCCGGACGGCGGCACATGGCATGGTCGTCCGGCCTGGACCTCGAGCAGGTCAAGGCGATTGGCCGTTCCCGTGGCGCAACGGTGAACGACGTCTTGCTGACCGCGATGACGGGCGCCCTGAGACGCTTCCTGGCGGAGGCTGAAGAGCCGGTGGACGAGCTCACGGTTCGCGCGATCGTCCCAGTCAACCTCAGACCCATCCGCTGGATCGAAGAAATGGACGACTCGATGGGCAATCGCTTCGGCCTGGTCTTTCTCGACTTGCCGGTCAACGAGACCACCCCCGACTCGAGGTTCCAGGCGCTCAAAGAGCGCATGAACGCCCTCAAAGGCTCACCGGAGGCCTTCGTGTCGTTTGGAATCCTGACCGCGCTCGGCCATACATCTGCGACCATCGAGCACATCGTCAACGAGGTCTTCGGGCGCAAGGCGAGCCTGGTGGTCACCAACGTGCCGGGCCCGCGCGAGCCGCTCTACATCGACGGAAAGCGACTGCGCGACGTGATGTTCTGGGTGCCCCATCCGGCACGTCTCGGAGTGGGTTTGAGCATCCTCAGCTACGCCGGAAAGGTGATCGTCGGCGTTCGGACCGACGAGGCGGTGACTAAAAACCCCGGACGCATCGTCGAGCTATTCGAATTGGAGGCCTCCTCCATGCTGCAAAAACCGAATCCTCCGTATTGACGGGGACGAAGTTCCCTGTGAATCTCGGCTCCCACGACGGAAAGGTGTAGAGAATGTATCGTCGGTTCGTACCAATTTTGCTACTTGCGGTTGCTGCCATTGCGCTCCCCGGCACGCCCACCAAAACCCAAGCGGAAGCTGCCTATACGTTTCGAATTGCCTCGCTCGCTCCGGCCGGCTCCTCGTGGATGAAAATTCTCAACGCTTGGAACACCACCCTTCAGGAGAAGACCGACGGCAAGGTGAAGATGCGCTTCTACCCGGGTGGCTCGCAGGGCGACGAACGGGATTTCGTCCGCAAGATGCGTGTCGGCCAGCTCGACGGCGGCGTCGTGACCATGACCGGCATGAGCTTGCTGGTCCCTGCGATGAACGTCCTGGTCCTGCACGGCTTCCTCGACACCTACGAAAAGCTCGACCGGGTTCGGGAGCGGATGGCCGACAAGTTCGAAAGCATGTTCGAGCAGGAGGGCTTCAAGTTGGTGGGTTGGGGCGACGCCGGCAAGACGAGGCTCTTCTCGGTGCAGCCGATCAAGTCGCCCAACGACATCAAGTCGATGCGGCCATGGGTTTGGAAAGACGATCCGATTTTCATCGAGTTCTACCAAGTCATCGGCGCGAGCGCGGTGCGATTGGGCGTCCCGGAAGTCTACCCAGCCCTTCAAACCCGCATGGTGGACGTGATCTCCTCGTCGGCGCTCACGGCGGTCGCATTGCAGTGGTACACCCGCGTCAATTACATGACCGCTCGAAACCTCGCGATCATCGCCGGTGGCACCATGATGCGAAAAGACAAGTACGAAGAGCTGCCTCCGGACCTCCGTGAGATCTTCCAAAGCACGGCCGACCGAGCCCACGAGCTCTTGAACAAGACGATTCGCAAAGACGACCAAAAAGCCTACGAAGTCGTCCTCAAGAAAGGCATCGTGGCCGTCGAGGAGGGCGATGCAAAGCCCGAGTGGGATGCGGTCGACAAGAAGATCATGGACAACCTCACCGGCCGCATGTTCTCGAAGAGCCTCGTCGAGGCAGTCGCCGAGGCTGCCAAGCCCTGACCTTCGAGCTCGAACACGTTCAGCTCGAAACGAACGGCATCCGCATGCACGCCGTGGTGCAGGGCGAGGGGCCGGCCGTGCTGTTGTGCCACGGCTTTCCGGGGCTCTGGTACTCCTGGCGGCACCAACTCCCCGTTCTGGCGGAAGCAGGCTTTCGCGCAATCGCGGTCGACATGCGTGGCTACGGCCGCTCGGACCGCCCGACGGATGCCGCGCAGTACGGAAACCAGACCATCGTGGCGGACCTGATGGGAGCTCTCGATGCGCTGGGGGAGAAGGATGCGGTCGTCGTGGGGCATGACTTCGGGGCACAAGCGGCGTGGGCCGCCGCCCTGCACGCGCCCAGCCGAGTTCGTGGGGTCGTCTCGATCGCCGTCCCGTACGGCGTAGGCTTCGCCCGCGACGACAAGCCGAGATCCGAAGAGCGCAGTGCGCAGCGCGGTCCCAAACCGAGCGAAGTCTATGCGTCGATCGCCAAGCGTCATTTTCTGCACCTCCACTACTTTCAAGAGGTGGGACGAGCCGAAGCCGAGCTTGCCAGCGATCCGCGGCTGTTCTTCGAGCGAATCTACTGGGCGCTGAGCGCGCGCGGGAACCTTCTCGACTTTCGGCGCTTTCCGTCGGAAGGCACGGGCTACCTCGACGTGCTCGCGCCACCGGACGAACCCCTGCCCTGGCCCTGGCTGAACGAAGCGGACCTCGATTATCTCGTGGAGGAGTACATGCAAGGCGGCCCCGAAACCGCTTTCATCGGCGGGCTGAGCTCGTACCGAGCCATGGACGTCAACTGGGAGCGAGATCCGGACTACGGGCGCGCGCCGATCGAACGACCCGCGCTCTTTCTCTGCGGAGAAAAAGATCCAGTGCTGCAGATCATCACCGCGAAGTCGTTGGAGACCATGCCGGACCGAGTACCCAAGCTGTGGAAGGTCGAGATCGTTCCCGATGCCGGCCACTTCCTGCAGCAAGAGAAACCAGAGGCCGTGAACGAGGCGCTTCTCGCTTTCCTCGCGCGGCCCGAATGTCAGGCCTGAAACTGACCCGCGAGCTGGGTCGCGAGCTTGTACACGAGGCCGTAAATCGAGAGCTGTGGGTTCGCTCCGATGCTAGTCGGAAACAACGATCCGTCCATGACGTAGAGGTCTTCCAGATGGTGAAACTTGCCGTCGCAGTCGGTCACGCTTCGCGTTTCGTCGTTTCCCATCGGGCAGCCACCCATGACGTGCGCGCTGCCGACCGTCGCCTTGTGCGGGACGACCGCTAGCTCGGCGATCGCGGCCTTCGCTTCTTTCCATGAGCGATAGTGCCTGGCTTGCTTATGGGCCGGGCGGGCAGACTCGGCACCCGTCGCGAACTGCATCTCGGTCATGACGTTCCAAGCCCGACGAACGCC
The DNA here is from genome assembly GCA_964495565.1 of uncultured Sandaracinaceae bacterium. Lineage (GTDB taxonomy): Bacteria > Myxococcota_A > Polyangia > Polyangiales > Houyiibacteriaceae > SG8-38. The sequence goes on from CAZBWQ010000006.1 coordinate 71,149, forward strand.
TTCGAGGAGGTAGTCGTTGAGGGAATAGTCGAGCACCGGCCGTCCCTCCGCATCGAGCTCCACGACGCCACCCTGGCTCTCTTCGTGAAAGCCATCGCGCAAAAGGGCGATCATGCACTGGGTCTGGTCGAGCCGAGCCATGCTCCGAGTCAGCTCTTCGCCGGCAGCGCCGTAAAACCCAGCCGCGAATGCAGGTTGAAGCGGTGGCACCTCGAGCTTGAAGTTGACCGGCCCGCTGTGGACGCTCTGCCACTGAAAATGATCGGAGTAGATCGATTGCGGCGCGCCGTAGAACGGATCGATCGATTCGCCGTAGACCGCCATCGACAACGTAGTCGGGTGCAGGAAGGTTCTCTTGCCGATGCGTCCGTGCGGATCAGGAACCTCGGAGCGCAGCAAAATGGCGGGCGTGTTGATCGCGCCGCCAGCCAACACCGTCTTCGTGGCCCGAACGATGATTCGCTGGCCGGTTTTGCCACGAACGTTTGGCGTGAGGGCTTCTGCCTCGATTCCCCGGACGACGTCACCATCGCGCAGGATGCGAACGACTCGAGCGTGATGCACGAGCCGCGCCCCCTGATCCAACGCAACCGGAATGGTCGTGGTGAGCATCGATTGCTTCGCATCGACGGGACAACCGAGACCGCAGTAGCCCAAGTTCAAGCAACCGCGGACGTTACGTCGAATCTTGGCCCACGAATACCCGAGCTCCTCGCAGGCCCGTTGGAGCATCCCGTTGTTGGGGTTTGGCGGCTCCGGCCACTCGTGAATGTTGAGGCGACGCTCCATGTGCGCGAAAAACGGCGCCATCTCATCCACCGAGCATCCGGTCACGCCCATGTGCTCGGCCCAGAACCGAAGCGTTTCCGGCGGCGTGCGGAAGCTCGTGGTCCAGTTCACCGTGGTCGAGCCGCCGACGGCGCGGCCCTGGAGGATGACCATGCTGCCGTCCTTGGTGCCCCGCCCCGTGCCCTCTTGATAGAGATCGCGATACGCCGCGCGCTCCTGCATGTCGAAGGCAGTCGAAGTCTTGAGGGGTCCGGCTTCAATCAACACCACGTTCAGACCGGCCTGGCTCAACGTCTCCGCGGCCGTCCCTCCGCCCGCACCCGTACCGACGATGACGACGTCGGCCTCGAGCTCGAGAGTGGAGCTCAGCGCGCTGGCGTCGGTGATGCGCCAGCCCCGCGCTGCGGCGTCGTTGTACGGGTCGGAGGCGTTGCTGAGGGTGAGGGTCGACAGATCTTTCATGGGGAGGCCCCCTCGGCGGCAGGGGATTTCGGCGCCGGGCTCACGACTCTCTTGGGTGGACCGGGATACCTCGCCGTGGCTGCGTTCTCGGGAATCAGATACCACGCGCTGATGATCAACCGGATCAAGGCGGCGTAAATCGCGTTGAGCAATCCGATGTTGCTGTCTCGCAAGCGTGCCAGCGCGCTCTCCGCATCTTGCACCGAAGCCTTCGACCAAGCCGACCACTGTCCGGTCGTCAAGGCCCGTGTCGGACCGAAGCTCACCACGTCAAAAGCTTGCTGAACGCCTCGGACGACGGGCTCGGATAGATCATCCATCAGCGTATCGAAGGAGACGAGCGTCTGATCGATGGCTTCGGAATCGGAAGCTTCGATCTTGCCCTTCATCACTGCGGGTGTGAGCGCACGAAGGAGCTCCACGTCCTCGGGACGAAGGCGCTTCATGCCGGTCGCAGGCCCGCTCGAGGTGCAGCCCGACATTGCAGCACCCGCGCTCATCGTCGAAAGCGCCGCCGCGCCAGCCACCGAGATTTTCAGGAAGTCACGTCGATCGTTGCGCATGCAGAGCTGGAGCATCGCGAAAAACGGCAGGTGCGTCCAGCGGAAACATGCTCAAAGGCTGCTGCCGCTGCGGACGAAATATTCGCTCATCGTGACGCTCGTGATCTTCCAGATTGGAAGAAAGGCAGCCACGCTTTGCGCCATGATCGCCATGTTCTTGATCAGCTCGAAGCGATTGCTCGCCCCATAAAACAAGTAGGGGTTGGTGACGTGACGAGCAGACGGCCACGATTCCTCCACGATTCCTTCGTACGGAACGGCGCCGGGCGTCAAAACCTCGTCGACCACGTTGCGAACGTACCGGCTTCGGGGCTGCATCGCCTCCGACATCGGCCCTTGTCGGTTGAACCAATGCCGCATCCACCGGTCTTTGGCGATTCGTCTAGGACGCTCCAAGGGCGTCACCGAGACGATGCCGGGAGAACGCTCGCCATCGGGCCAAGTCCGCGGCCCGGAGTGTCGATTGCCGCCATAGTCGGTGTAGAGGTGCTCGGTGACCCGATAGCCCGCGACGTCGAAGTCGGCATCGAGCAAAATCGCTTCCAGGGCGCCACGTGCTCCCATGCCCTGCACCCACATGCTCACCTCCGCCACGAATGGATCCGTCAGCTTCGTCGTGGGAGTGGGCGACGGGACGTCGGCGAGGTCGTCGTCGATGTTCATCGTCAGGTACGCTGCGCCCGCCTCGAGAAGCTGCGGCGCGCACTGCTGCAACAGCACGACGCGGCGCTCTTCGGGCTCCATGGGCTGACGGGGCCAGAGCAGATAAATCAGCTTGATCATCGTTTTCCCTTGAAACGGTCGTGTGTGGCGCGGAGCTCGTCCATCAGCTCGGGAATGCCACGTATCGAGGTCGTCCGGGGTGCGTAACCCAGGTGCGCGCGAGCCTTGTCGATGCGAAACGACGCATCGCGCGTGACCGCGAGCACGTCGCGTCGGGTGAGCATCGGCGTGGGGCCGCCGAGGTAGTGCAAAAGCTCGCCGACGTAGGCGACCGCGTAAGCAACGGGGCCCGGAACGTGCATCTTGGGCCAAGAGTATCCGAGCCCTTCGACGATGGGTCGGTACCAGATGACGGGATTCATCGGCTCGTCGTCGCTCACGAAATACGCCTGCCCTCCGACGAGGTCGGGGTCGTCCGTCAGCTTCTGAGCCACGAGAAAATGAGCATCGACCACCGAGTCGACGTGAACGTTGTCCGTCACCGAACGGCCGTCGCCGATCATCGCTTTGAACTGCCCGGTGGCGAGTGCCTCCAAGAAGTCCTGAACGACGATGGCGCCCTCCCCCGGCCCCCACACACCTCCCGGCCGAACGGCCGCGGTACGCAGGCCACTCGGATCGTCGGCTTGCAGGACCAAGCGCTCCGCAAGGCTCTTGGTTTGCGAATACAGGTCCGGCAGGCCTTCGGCCCCGACGTAAGGCGCCGACTCGTCTCCTCCCCGAATCGGCCCGTCGACGGCCACCGTGATCGAGCTGGTGAAGACGAGCTTCTCGACGCCTTGCTCCCGGCAAGCGCGGATCACGTTTTCCGTGCCGAGCACGTTCACTCCGTAGACCTGTCGCCGTACGCTCGGTTTCGCGAGAGTCAGGGTGTTGATGATCGCCGCGGTATGAAACACCGTGTGCACCCCCGAGCACGCCGGCCGGAGGTCGCTCATGCGACGCACGTCGCCGACGATGCTCCTGACGCGCGAATCACCACGGAATGGAGCCAGATCGAGCGCCCGCACCTCGCAACCGAGCTCGAGCAAGCGACGCACCAAGTGCTTGCCGACATAGCCGTTTCCGCCGGTCACCAGACATACGGGACCGACGCCACTGGGATCGACGGGGAGCTGCATCAGTCGCTGCGGACCTTGAAACGACATGCTAGCGTGCGCAATCCGGATGGACCCGCTGACGCCACTCGTGATCGAGGATGTGGAAGGCGCGAAATGGGACGCCGAGACCGACGTGATCGTGGTGGGGCTCGGAGCGGCGGGCATCACCACGGCCATCGAGGCACGCGAACGCGGCGCCGAGGTCGTCGTTCTGGAGCGTTTCGAAGGGGGTGGCGCCACGGCGATCAGCGGCGGCGTCTTTTACGCGGGGGGCGGCACCCACATTCAGCACGAAGCAGGCGTCGAGGACTCGGTCGACAACATGGTTCGCTACCTCTCGATGGAGGTGCAGGATGCCGTTTCCGAGGAGACCCTCCGGGATTTTTGCGAGACCAGCGCGGCCAACGTGAAGTGGCTGACCGACCGTGGAGTGCCCTTCTACGGCAACCTCTGCCCAGTCAAGACTTCCTATCCGACGAACGACTACCACCTCTACTACTCCGGCAACGAAACGTTCACTCCGTATCGTGATTGCGCGACCCCGGCCCCTCGGGGGCATCGAACCGATGGCGGCGCCTTTCCGGGCTCGAACATCATCGAGCCGCTACGCAGGTGGGCGATCGAGCGCGGCGCTCGCATCGAGCTGCAAGCTCGGGTGACACGGCTCGCGGTCGACCGTAGCGGCGCGGTCGTCGGCGTCGAGTATCACGTGATTCCGAGCGCGTTTTGGCGGCGTCTTCATCGAAGGCTGCATCGTCTGGAAACCGCGATTGCGAAAGTTGCTCCGGGGCTGGCGGGCACGCTGCGGCGCCAATGTGACGAAATCGAGCAAAATCGTTCGGTGCCGAAGCGCATTCGGTGTCGCCGAGGGCTCGTTCTTTGCGCAGGCGGTTTCGTGTTCAATCGTGAGATGGTCGCCCAGCACCTGCCCGAGTTCCTGCCCGGTCTCGCCCTCGGGACGGCCGGAGACGACGGACTCGGAATTCGGCTCGGGCAAAGCGTGGGAGGCCGCGTCGATCAGATGCACCGCGCTTCGGCTTGGCGATTTCTGTATCCCCCTCACGCGTTTGCACAGGGGATGCTGATCAACGCCGACGGAGAGCGGTTCGCCAACGAGCTCTGGTATGGCGCGAAGATCGGCGAAGCCATGGTCGAAAAGAATCGCGGCGTCGCCACGCTGATCATCGACGAGCATCTCCGCAAGCTCGCTCTCGAACAGTCGAAGCCGGGCCGCATTCAATGGTTTCAGCGGGCAGTCGCGTTGATGAATCTCCGTTTCAACTGCCGGAAGGCTCGGGATCGCGACGCGCTGGCCTCGATGCTCGGGGTGCCGGCCGAGACGCTGCACGAGACGTTCGACGAGTACAATGCAGCCGCCGAGGGACGCCAGGCCGATCGCTTCGGAAAAGACCGCGACGACATGCACGTCATGCAAGAGGGACCGTTTTACGCAATCGACTGCTCACTCGGGTCCAAGCGTCATTTGTGCGCCGTGATGACGCTGGGTGGCCTCGCGATCGACGAAAGAACCGGTCAGGTCTTGAGTGAGCAGGGTGGTGTCGTACCGGGTTTGTACGCCGCCGGGAGAAACGCCGTCGGGGTGTGCTCGCGACAGTACGTCAGCGGCCTCTCGATCGCCGATTGTGTCTACTCGGCGCTGCGAGCCGCTCGCCACGTGACGCGAAGCGTCGAGTCAGCGGCAGCCGGTCACCTCGAGAGCCCCGGAAACGGTTTCGTAAGTCGCCTCTAGCTTGCCGGTCGACGCATCGTACGACCAATCGGTCTCGGGCAGGGCGGTGCCATCGAGCGAAACTGTGCAGACGTCGAATGCCTCCTGCAAGGTCCCCATGAACGCCTCGAGCTCGATCGTTCGCGAGCGGCTGCCTTCCAAGGTGAGCTGCCAGACACCGTCCCCTTCCGCGCTCGTCCAGGACCCGTCGTCGTAGAAAGAACCGGTGGTCTCTCCGCGTGGGAAAGCGAGCACGTGGAGCACATCGTCGCGGTCCGAAGCGTGGATGATGGCAGGATCGTCCCCGTATTCTGCCAGCGTGAACACGTCGGGCGACAGCATGGGAAGGACGGCGCCGGCGGCAACCAGCATGGGAATCTCCGGAAGTGGAGCTGCGACCGTGACCTCGGTGCCGCCTTCGAGTAGGGCCGGTGCGGAAAGGTGGAACGACCCGGTCTCTTCGTCGTATGCCACCGATCGCCACCAATCGACCCAGACCCCCTCGGGTAGGTAGAGCTCGCGATCGACTGCGCCCTCCACGTAGACCGGAGCTACGAGAACGTGGGGGCCGAACATGTATTGATCATCGCGGCCCGTGGCCTCGGCATCGTTCGGATGCGTGAGGACGTGATGCTGCATGATGGGCCGCCCCGTCTCGTAGTACGTCTCGGCTGCAGCCTGGATGTACGGATAGAGCTGCGTGTGAAGCTTGGCGTACATGCGCCACACCGGGAGGTGCGCTTCGTCCCACGGCTGTGGACGGTCGTAGTCGGGAACCCTCACCCCGTTCTTTTGACTTCGCATGACCACCGAAAGGCCGCCGAACGCAATCCAGCGGTCGAAGAGCTCGTCGCTGAGCGTGCGTCCAATCTGGAAGAAGCCACCGATGTCGGAGCCCCAGATCGCCACACCCGAGGCGCCGATCGAGAGCGCCTGGTAAATCGACGATTGGAGGCCGTCGTAGTCCCATTCCGAAGTGGGATCACCGCCCCACACGATGGGTGTGCACGCGGGAGACCCCGTCCAACCAGAGCGTGCAAAGCGCGCCAAGGGCTTGCCTGCGTCTTCGGTGGCTTCGTAGACGCCGCAGTGGTAGTCGCGAACGTACCGGTTGTGAAAACCAGTGCCGGTGACCCCGTCGGCGGACACCGCGTCGAGCGGTGTGTACTCGCCGAAGTCCTCCATCCACCCGTCGTAGCCATGGGAAAGGGCTTCGTCCGTGAGCGCTCGATACGCGGAAACCCCGTTCGGGGCTGCGAAGTCGAACTGACTCACCTCGAAGCAGCTATCGATGTTGCTGCAATAATCGTAGATGTAGGTCTCGCCGTTCGCATGCGTCAGGAGTGCGCCCTGCGCCTCGGAATCGCTGAAGACCGGCTCGTACGACCGGCAGATCATCGGATTGAAATAGGTGTGGATCGCGACCCCTCTGGCGTGGTTTTCCGCCGTCCGGATCGCCTGTGCGTCTTCGGCGCCCTCGTGGCTTCCGCAGGGGAGATAGTGCAGATAGGTGGCATTGAGGGAGGTCGGCACGTCGGCAAGCCTCGCTTCTTCGATCTGCGCATCGGACTGTGTCTGCAACCACGGGCCGAAGAACCAAGGGGCATAGTCACGCGGTTGTCGCCCAACTGCTTCGGTGTACCGCCCGAGGGCTTCGGCAGGCGTCGGACCGCCGAAGACCCGAAACCGGAGCTCGTCGGTTTCCACTTGAAGGCTCCAGGCTTCGGGATCTTCGGAGCCCAAACGGTGGTAGCTCATCTCGTCGTTGTCTATCGACACTCCGTAGCCGCGTGAGGAAAGCAGCCATGGAATCGGAAAGTAAGTGCTTTCGGGTCGCCAGCGGGTGCCCCACGGTGGCAGAAGCGCCTCCATGATCGTGTACTCCGCTTCGTTGTAGTAGGGACCGTCGGCCACGTAGTGCTCCAACGTCCATCCCGCTTGATTGACCGCGTTGCTTCGCTCACCGAACCCGATGAAGCGCTCGTCTTGCACCGTCCGGAAACCGATCCCGAACGCCTGCACGTCGGCGGCGTCGATCACCCTCACCACGATCTCGATGATCCCATCGGCTTGGGGCCTCGCGACGAGCTCGAGCGTTCGGCCGGCCGCCGTCGTGGAGATCGTCGCGACGTACGACTCCCCTTCGTACCGGGCAGACTCCACCGCCACGGCATGAAGCCACCCATCGTCGAGCTCCGGAGGAGTCGCGGGCTCTCCGTCACGCACGCGTGGAAGCGTGGGTTGCTGTCCGCTGCCCGGCAGCGGGGGGCCGAGATGCACGGCCAGGCTTCCCGTAGGCCCGCTCCCGGTGCCGTCGTGCTCGACCAGCACTTCGTTTCCGTCCTC